>JAURMI010000006.1 GCA_030830785.1 Crocinitomicaceae bacterium | reverse complement strand
GCATTCAAAGACCCCATTAATTGTTGCATTTTTTGCTTGCCATAAATGACTTCCCAATTACCTGGCAAATACAATTGATAATCCATCCCATTTAAAATTGGCACGAATGCTTGCCCAGTAGTTTCAACGCTTAGTTGCGAGCCCTGAAACATATCACCAGTATCAATCAAAAAGGAATTTGGATTTTTCTTTTTAAGTTGCTTTATGAAAGTTTTTAATTGAGCATACCCTCCTGTCTTTCTAAAAACCGCCTTATCATTTTCCCAAAAAAGTTCATCGTGAGGATGAATTTGACAATGTACATCGGTTGTTTGCAGTAATTGTAAGGTTAGTTTACCACTGAGCATATTGGTAGCGAAATTATTAGCCCCTTTTTTGCCCTCACCATTATTTGAATCATTCTGAGCAAAAATAGATGGGGCAATTAAACTTCCGATACTGGCTGCGCCTAAAGTCTTTAAAAATTTTCTTCGTTGTTGTTTCATAGCTTAAAGGTTAATTTACTGATTTTTTAATTAATGTGAACTCGCCCCAGGAAACATGAGTTCCTTTGTTATAATATATATACCCATAGCCAAAACAAACCATCCAAATCCTTTTTTTAAGGAAGAACCGTCTACCTTTTTTGATAAGAGATTACCTATAAAAATTCCCACAACAGCTAAAATCGTTACCAGTGAGAGTAAAGTCCAATCCATTTGACTTGAATTTTCCATAACATCACCGCTAAAACCAATTAATGATTTTGCAGCAATAATTAATAAACTAGTTCCAACGGCTTGCTTCATTGGCAATTTGCTGAGCATTACTAGGGCTGGGATGATCAAAAAACCCCCGCCGGCGCCTACCAAACCAGTCAATATTCCTACGACAGTGCCTTCTAATAAGATCATAGGATAGTTGAATACACGAGGTTGTTGAGATTCTGTGGCTTCTTCTTTTTTATCTCTAATCATCGAAATAGAGGCCGCCACCATGAGAATTGCAAAAAGCACCATCATAGCCAAGGCCTTTGTAACTGTTATACCAAATAATTCAAATAAGGTATCAGGTATAGATGGTACCAAGACTTTTCGCGTAATAAAAACAGCAATTATGGAAGGGACCCCAAATACCAAGGCCGTTTTTAAATCTACCAAACCTTGCTTATGTTTTGGAATTGCACCAATAAGACTGCTAAACCCTACAATAAAAAGAGAATATGCAGTGGCTAAAACGATGTCTACTTTAAACAAGTATACCAATACCGGAACAGTTAAAATAGAACCACCGCCACCAATAAGACCTAAGGAAATTCCGATTAAAACGCTGGCAAACAAGCCAATAATTGAAAGAAGGTCAAAAGTTAAACAAACTGTCATAAGTCAATTTTTTAAAAGTGATAATTTAAAACCAAATTGGTCAAGAACATGTCCACCTTATTAAATTTATATTTAGGGTTGTTATAGGTTTCGCCTATCGGGTATTTGTATACAAACAAAACTTGCCCTTCTAAGCCTTGCATCCATTGATCAAGTTTGAAGCGTAAATCTAAATTTGTTTGTAAATAACTAGGCATGCCATATTTATTGTGAGAAAAATTCAAAACATCTGGAAATTGAACATAACCAAATGAAAAACTTGATTTTCTCATCCACGAATCCATTGCTTGATTTTCCAATTTTATTACAAATGCATTTACATCACTTGCTCCTTCATTGCGCTCTCGAGGCATAAAGGTAAAGAAAGGGTCTCTCCCCCATTCTCTTGGAAATAAATACCTACCTTCAGCGGTTATTCGGTTAAAATTGAGAGAATAATGCCACTTTGAAAATGCCAGCTCTGATCTTAATCCAAAAGTCATGGATTTAGCTCCTTTTTCAATATAAGTTTTAGATTGATCAACATTTCCCCCATCTGCTAATGCCCATTGCCTTATTAACTGAAAACCGTTGATCCAATTTATTTTTTTGATAGGTTTAGTAATGAGGAGTTGATGAAATGTACTATTTAAAATACTTGGCATGTGGTAATCCCAGCCTTGATATTCAATTATGGAATTTGGCTTCCAATTGATAGATGCGACGCCAACATAAGGTAAAGAAATATTTCCTTGGAAATTAGAAGGTGTTCCATCTGTATTTACGCCTTGACTATAAATCCCTATGGACTCTGCACCTTTGTACCATTTTGTCGTACTTCTTGGTGAAAACGCCGTAAGCAATCCTCCTTGAATCTTGATTTTTTTTCTAATAGATTGATCTAACCATAAGCCCTCTACTCCTGTACCACGCATTCTTCCATCTTGTATATTGATCAATGGAGTATTGATGAGCTGTCTACCAACGATGAGATGTCCATTCTTTGTATTGTATTTTAAATAGAGTTCCTCTAATCTATCCATATCGCGATGATTATCGGGGTTCTCAATGTCAAATAAACCCATTTCATACCTACTGAGCCCACCCGTTAAAGGGTCAGGCTCATGCATTATTGACGAACCAATATTGAAAAAATAAAAGCCACTAACGGCAAACTGAAAATGATGAAATGAATTGGTTTCAAAACGCAAGCCCCCACCAATTGCATTGGCAAAATAATCACTCAAAGATCCTTGATTGGTAGTTTGGCTAAAAAAATAACGAAAATGCCCTGCTGTTGATCCTGTTTTAAAAGCATAGAGCAAAGAATTAGAATCTAAAACTTCAACTGGCTTTCCTTTCCACATGATTGGCTGTTCGTCGAGTTCTAGATGTTGGGCGCTTACCAATTTAGTAAGGATTAAAAAAGAAAAAAGAAAAAAATAGACTATGGCCTTAGGGTTGTTTATCATCGTCTCCTTACTTTTTTGATTTTTTCATCGCAGTAAAAGGGCCATATTTATGTTGGAATTCAGAAAAATTATCTGCATACGGACCTTTAGGATGATCGATAGGTTTTTTACTAATATCTGGCCAATCTTGAGGTACGGCTTTATGGGGCCTTGTTTGGCTAACCACATAAGCGGCTACATCCCAGGCGTCCTCATCGCTCAATTCAGGTGCATCGTAATTCACGCCAAAAGGCATATTGTATTTTACGTATTTGGCCATATTAGAAATCCTACTAAGACCTGCGGCATCATTAAAACTATTTGGACCCCATAGTGGAGGATAAACATAAGACTGACCAATCCCATCAACAATACCGTGTCCGTCAGACTGATGACAACTGGCACAACGAAGTTCATATACTGCTTTTCCTTTCTCTGGGTTTGCCGCACGATTTAAAAAAGGAAGATCCTTAAAACCCGAACCTTTTGCTTTTTCTCCTTTTGTAACATTTTGTCCTAAAAATTTCATGTAGGCCACCATTGCACGCATTTCCTTACTGTCTTCCTTTAAAGGATTACCATTCAAACTCCTTTCAAAACAATCATTGATGCGTTTTTCTATACCTTCTAACTGACCACTTCGGGCCCTAATTTTTGGATATGTGGAAGCAACTGAACCATAATTGTTCCCAAATACTTTAGTTCCGGCATCCAAATGACAATTCTGACAATTTAGGCCATTGGACTGCTGGGCAATTCTACCTCTTGGTCCAAGATAGTAAGCAGTATAAACAATTAAGTCTCTGCCATATTGAATTAAATCTTGTTTAGATTTTGTACCATTTGCAGACCAGACATCAGGCGCCTGCCAGAATTCGCTTTTTGAAGTTGCTTGAAAGGATTCTGTATCGCTAAAAAAAGGTTCTATTACTTTATTATTCTCGCAGGCGAAAGACCCGAAAACTAATAAAGAAATAGCAAAAAAGCGTTTCATTTTCTTTTATTTAATGTGGTAATTTATTTTGTAACAAACCATATAAATAGGTTCCAACTAAGGCAAAAAACACTACTACAATAAAGCTAACAAATCCGTATCCGATATTTACAACCATTGGCCCGGGGCATGCACCACTTAACGCCCATCCAAGACCAAAAATACTTCCGCCCAGAATATAACGCCAAAATGATTTCTCTTTGGGTGCAAACTTAATTTCATTGCCTTGGACATCCTTTAATTTAAAATACTTTATTAGTGCCGTACCTATGACCCCAAGTACAACAGCAGTGCCAATAATTCCATACATATGAAAACTTTGAAAACGAAACATTTCTTGAATTCTATACCAACTAAGTGCCTGTGACTTGGCCATTACAACACCGAACAATATACCGACTATTAAAAATTTTATAAATTTCATGGCTTAAAATATTAATGGGAAAATAAAATGTGTCATTAACAGCCCACCGATAAAAAACCCGATAACGGCAACAAAAGACGGGATTTGTAAATTTGAAATCCCGGAAATAGCATGCCCAGAAGTACACCCTCCAGCATAGCGCGATCCGAAACCCACAAGTAATCCTCCGATTGAAATAAAGGCAAATCCTTTTAAAGTAAACAAGGCATCCCAACTAAATAATTCTAGAGGTTGGATATCCTTAGGCTGACCCAATCCAAGTGCTGCCATATCTTTTGCTGTTGAAGCTGCAAGTTGAAATTCTGACCCATCATTTAAATAATTGTTGGCTAAGTATCCACCAATAACGGCTCCCACCAAAAAGACTAAATTCCAAGATTGCGTCTTCCAGTCAAAATCAAAAAATTTGACGCGTTTTCCTGCTCCAGCAAGCGTACAAATGGTTCTCAAATTCGAAGAAAATCCGAAGCTCTTTCCGAAAAAAATTAATAGGAACATGACGCTGGCGATGATAATCCCAGAAAACCACCACGGCCATGGTTTCATTAAAAATTCTAGCATTGTAATAGATTTAGTTAAAAATTAGCGTTTCGATATTATTGTTTTAGAACTTTGCTTTGACAAACAAAATCTGTTTTAGGAATTGATGTTTTTGATATAGCGCCAAAACCTCCTTCGATTTCGGTAAAATTTCTATACCCTCTTGCCTGAAGAATTGAGGCGGCAATCATACTGCGATATCCTCCTGCACAGTGAAGGAAGAAATGTTGGTTTGGATCTAGGTCTTTGGTCCATTGATTGATATAAGCCAATGGCTTGCTATAGGCATCTTCAACATGTTCAGCTTCATATTCGCTTTCTTTACGCACGTCTATTACCATCGATTCACCAGCTTTAAAATCTATTGCGAAGGTATCTGCATTAATTCTTTTAATTTGATCTATTTCCTTACCAGCGTCTTTCCAAGCAGCAAAACCACCTTGCAAATAACCCAAAACATTATCAAATCCTACTCTACTTAAACGAGTCACAACTTCTTCTTCCATACCTGGTTCGGTAATAATGACTAATTCTTGTTTCACATCGCCAACCAATGCACCGACCCAAGGCGCAAAATCGCCTCGGATGCCGATATTGACAGATTGGGGAACAAATCCTAAATAAAATTCGGATGCAGGTCTAGTATCTAAAATCAAGGCGCCAGTTGCTTCAACTAAAGTTTCTAAGGCAGCAGGGCTAAGTGGGGTGAGCGCTTTGGCTTTTACTTGTTCAAAATTTTCATAGCCTTTTTTATTCATCGCTACGTTGTGGCCAAAATATGCTGGTGGCGGCAACAATCCATCTGTTACAGCAGCAATAAATGCTTCTTTGTTCGGCTGATTGAGCGCATAGTTCATTTTCTTTTGGTTCCCCAAGGTGTCTATGGTTTCTTTCATCATATTTTTCCCACATGCCGAACCTGCACCATGGGCTGGATAAACAGTTAGTTCATCAGATAATGGCATAATTTTATTCATCAATGACTCATACAACATACCGGCAAGTTGCTCTTGGGTCATGTCTGCTGCTTTTTGAGCTAAATCTGGGCGTCCTACATCTCCTAAAAAGAGTGTATCTCCTGAAAATATAGCCTCTTCTTTACCATCCTCATTAATTAATAAAAAAGTTGAACTCTCCATAGTATGGCCTGGGGTATGCAAAACTTTAATTTTAATGGCACCAATTTCAAATTCTTGACCATCTTTTGCTATAATGCATTCAAATTCCGGGTTGGCTGTTGGACCGTATACAATAGGTGCACCAGTTTGTTTACTGAGATCTAAATGTCCTGAAACAAAATCGGCATGAAAATGGGTTTCGAATATATATTTTAATTGCACTCCATCCGTTGCCAATCTATCGAGATAGGGCTGAATTTCACGCAAAGGATCAATTATTAATGCCTCATTTCGGCTTACTACATAGTAGGCGCCTTGGGCCAAACAACCTGTATAAATTTGCTCTACTTTCATTTTGTTAGTTTTAGGTCTAAAATATTTTTTAAAAAAAGAATTGAATGATCTGTTCATAATGGTTAAAGAAAAATAATTTCACGTTTTCAAATATATTCAATGATTCATCATTGAATGTAACTCGTGTTACAATACTAATGCAACTATAAAAAAGCTAGAAGGAATGAAGAGGGCCATTAAAGTGGAATGCTACTTTAATTGACAAGAAAAGAAAAGCTTAAGGTTTTGTTACAATTTTACCTTTCCAATCCATGATGCCACCTTCCATATTAATCACCTTATTGAATCCATTTTTGGCCATCAAATCGCTAGCTCCAGCACTTCGGCCACCACTCCTACAATAAACAATATAGGTTTTAGATTTGTCAAGATTGGCTATTTTTTGCTCAAAAGCATTGCCTTTGTAATCTATAAAAAGGGTGGCTCCATCAATAACTCCCTCTTTCCATTCTTCAGGGGTGCGCACATCGATGACAATTGCTTTATTTTCTTTTTGAATTTTTGAAAGTTGAGCAATCGGTGCATTTTTATAGCCGATTTGGGCTGAGGTTTGGCACGAAACTATATTAATTAAAAGCAGTGCAATGATTGGTATCCATTTCATGATTATTAATTTTTATTGTAAAAGTCCACATTTTAAAATCAACTTTATGTAACTCGCGTTACTTAAAATCAAATCTTAAAAATTTATTCTGTCCAATAGTCTGGATCTTCATTTTCCTCAATGAGTTTTTGCCAATTGAAATGAGGGTCTTCCGCATCAAATAGGATGGCTTTATATTCTGCTGCTGTGAGTTCATATTGTGCAACTTCTTCACCAATATAAGCCTCTATTGAATCGAGTAGTGATAATTCATTTTGGCTGCAAAATGACAACGCTTGGCCAACAACATTACCTCTTCCGGTCCTACCGCACCTGTGTATATAATTTTCAGGATGGTCTGGTAAATCGTAATTAATTACATATTCCATATTGGGAATGTCAATACCTCGTGATGCTACATCAGTTGTGATTAAAACTTTGTTTTCATTTTTTCGAAATCGCTCCAATAGCGCAAAACGATCTCCTTGAGCGATACCTCCATGAAGCGCTTCGGCATGTATTCCTACGCGTTGCATTGCCTTTACTATTCGTTCAACACGCACTTTAGTTCTTGCAAATACTAAAAATCGAGCAGAGGGATATTCTTTTATCATATTTTCTAAAAAAAATCGTTTGTCATCCATCTCGATATGAGCTATAGCATGATGTACATTTTTAGAAACTGGATTTTGAGGCGAAAGTTGAATCCTTATAGCCGCGCGAACAACATCGTATGCAAGTGATTTGATCTTTTTATTTATCGTTGCCGTAAAAAATAAAGTTTGTTTTCTTTTGGGAATTTTTTTAATAATATCCTTAATATCCTGATTGAAACCAAGATCTAGCATCAAATCGGCTTCATCTAAAATGAGCGTCTTAACATTGCCGACATCGAGATGGCCTTGAGCTATTAAATCAAACATCCTGCCTGGGGTTGAAACGAGAATTTCCGCGCCCTTTTTAAGCGCATTTATTTGCGGATTTTGTTCCACACCGCCAAAAAGCACGATTGTTTTAAGTTCTAAGTTTTTGCCAATTTGGTCAAACACTTCCTTGATTTGCAATGCCAATTCTCTAGTGGGCACTAATACTATACATTGAATTTCTCGAAAAAGTCTATTTCTTTTTTGCGCTTTTAGCAGGTTATCTAAAGTGGGAATAACAAAGGCAGCAGTTTTTCCGGTACCTGTTTGGGCAACTGCCATCACATCCTCACCGTCGAGTATGTGTTTTATGGCACGATATTGGATGTCGGTAGGCCGATTGAAACCGAGAACCTTCAATTGGTCTTTTATCTTTTGATCAATAGGATAGTCTTCGAACTTCATAAAACAAAGATACAACATAATAATGCCAACTCTGCAGCGTTAATAGCTACGATTTTAGGCAGCACAGTTAAACTAAATATGAATTAAAACTTACAATGATGAAAATGAAATTTCTCCTTTCTATTTTATTTGCAGGCTCAACGCTTTTGGCCAACGACAGTCTAACTGTAAAAAGCACTTTGTACGGTGTTACAGTTTATACCCAAGGCGCTCAGCTAAAGCATAAATGCAACTACAGTATTAAATCGGGTGTTACAGAACTAATAATCGAGGGAATATCTCCTTATATTTCAGCCAATACCGTACAAGTTAAAGCCACAGGAAATATTGTCATTTTAGATTCCAAATATGAAAATTATCTACCTCAGCCCAATTTAACCTCCATTACAATAAATGAATTCCCACCAAAGATAAAAGCCGAAATCAAAAGAATTGAAGATTCCTTGCTAGTTGTTAGTTTCGAATTGCGCGATATCAATGACGCAATAGATGTACTTCAAGCAGCACGCAGAATAATAATGGCCAACGGAGCAATTAAAGGCCAAGGAAAAGTCAATGATAGTATTCAACTTTTAATACAAGCCGTTGACTATTACACCACTAAGGTTGCAGAATTAAACAAAAAGATTTCGGGTCTAGAGAGACAAAAACTCAAAAAAGGTGATCTCATTCAAGCAATGGAAATTAGGCTAAACGAATTAAAAAATTATGCCAATCAAAATCAAACAAAAAACAACAAATATGTACCTAGACTAGTAGTTACATTAATGGCAAATGATGCAGCAAGTGGTAAACTAGAATTGAGTTATTTTGCATCAAATGCAGGTTGGACTCCCATTTATGACATACGTAGTGAAGCAAGTAGTGGAAAAATAAGTTTGACCTATAAGGCCCAAGTTCACCAGCAAACAGGACTTGATTGGAAAGCGGTCAAGATGAGTATTTCTACAAATAATCCTTATGCGAATAAAACCAAACCAGAATTAAGCCCTTGGTACATTGATTATCAGGCCTATAGAAAAGATTTAGAAGAGAAAGCTAAACTTCGCGAAGGAACCTATTTAAATGCCGCTCCCCAAGTCAATACCTATATGTTCAATAGTGGATTTGCCTATGGGAACGCAACCATAAAAGATGATGAAATTGCTTTAGATGCAGGTGCATTTACTACTATAGTTCAACAACTTATTGCTGCCGAATTTCAAATAGACTTAGATTACAGCATTGCCTCAGACAACCAAAATAGAATGGTATTGATCAAGCAAGTAGATTTGAATACAAGCTTTAGATATTATGCTGTACCAAAGCTAGATCCTGGCGTATACTTGGTTGCCCAAATGACCAAACTCGATGAATTACAACTTGTGCCTGCTAAAGCAAATATTTTCTTCGATGGCACCTACATCGGTGAAACTTATATCGATCCAACCTCGCTGAATGATACATTGAATTTATCTTTAGGTAGAGATCCAAATATTATTGTTAAGCGTACTTTACTTAAAAACCAATGCAAGGAGCGAACCATTCAAGACAAACATGAGCGTACCTTTGTCTATAACATTGAGGTTAAAAACTTAAAATCTTCAGAGGTATTGCTTACAATTCAAGATCAAATTCCAATTACAACCAATCCCGATATCAGCATTGAGAAAACCTCCTTGGGTAAAGGCAGAATCGATGAGAAAACGGGCTTAATTGAATGGGAATTCAAACTCAAGTCTAAGGAAAATCAAACTTTTGACTATGAATTTAAAGTTCGACATCCTAAAGATAAAGTCGTTCAGATTTAACAATTAGGTTTTCCATCATCAAGATTACTGCCGTTACTCACTGATGTAGCGGCGGTATTCCATTTTATTGGAGTCAAATGTCAACTTTTTGGCGAGCGAACCAGCATTTTGATAGTCTAAAAGCCTATCAGACAAATACTTTGCTATTTCGAGCTTATTTTCATCAAATGAGAACATGTCCAGTAAGTCTTCGGCTTCTTTACTCTGAAGGCAAGTACTTTTCATTTCAAGTTTAAGCGCTTCAATACGGTCATCTTCAAATGACAAATCTTCGAGCTCCTTAATGAAAGCATCTCGTCTATAAAAGGTTTGAACGCAATTGATTCTCTGATGTGAGACAGTTAAATTATTGATATTTGTGTTGCTATTTATTGTATTGGAAGCAGTATTGGTTGAGGTATTTATTGTGGAATTAGATATGGTCGTTTGATTGAATGTAGTATTGGATTCCATACCTGTAGCACTTGCATTGGTATTAATATTCAAATTGACACCACCCAAAGAGACGTTCATATTGAGATTTAGATTTTCGTCTGGGATAGTCTGGTTTGTGGTGGTTGATGACGAAGAAATCGTTGTCTGTACATTCGTATTTGTGGAATTAACTACACTGGCAGAATTATCCTCAATATGGATATCCAATTGATTGTTGCCAGAATTTATATTTTGATTTATGGCATCAGAGTATATAGCCGCATCATTAGGGCGATAAAGCACTGCCTCTTGTAGCTGACCTTGTGTTGGCACAGCACCCATAAATTGCAACTTTCCTTTCCCTTTTTTGAAAATAACTCTTGAGGTAATGTCATAAGGAGCATCAATCATCAAATTCTTATCTATATCTGGAGTTTTACCATCTGCAAAAATGATTTTAATAGCGTAATTCCCATTCTTTATCTGAGAAATTTGAACATTTGTTTGCGCTATAGAATTCTGACGAATTCCATTTAAAATGACATAAAATTGTTGCCCATTATTATTAAAAACACTTAGGTTACTTTGTGTCCATGAAATTGAGCATAGGGAAAAAAAGCAAAGGGAAAAAAGAATTTTCATATCAAAATTTTATCAAAGAAAATAAAAATTCAACAGTACACAAAATCACAGACTCAAGCTTTTTTCTAACTTCGTTGACATGAACTTTGTAATTGTAGATGTAGAAACCACTGGGGGGCATACCAAGGAGTCAAAAATTACGGAGTTGGCAATTTATAAACATGACGGCATAAACATTATAGACCATTTTCATAGTTTAATAAACCCAGAACAGCAAATCCCAGAATTCATTGTTCGTTTGACCGGAATAACAGATCAAATGGTTGCAGAGGCGCCTAAATTTTATCAAATTGCAAAAGAAATTATTGAATTTTGTGAAGGATGTATTTTTGTTGCGCACAATGTGGCCTTTGATTATGGGATGTTTAAAAGTGAATTTAAACGACTCGGCTATGAATTTCGCATGCCACAAATATGCACCGTTAGGGCATCACGTATCGTACTTCCCGGTCATGCTTCATATAGTTTAGGCAAAATTTGCAAAGACCTAAATATACATATTGAGGCCAGACATAGAGCAGATGGAGATGCCAAAGCAACTGCATTCTTGTTTAGCATACTATACCAAAAAGATAAAAACCAACTCAAAACATTTATACAAGATGTACTTAATCCAAAGAGTGTTCATCCCAACCTTAGTTTGGAAAGCATAGAGGAACTTCCAAATAAAACTGGGATATATAAACTTTACAATGAGTTCAATCAAATCATTTACATCGGTAAGAGCATACATATAAAGAAGCGCATTGAACAACATTTGAGAAATACAAAAACTGCCAAGGGCCAACAAATGATTCAAGAAATTTGCAGGGTGGAATACGAATTGACAGGCTCTGAACTCATTGCAATGTTATTGGAATCAGCCCTCATAAAAGAGCACAAACCCATCTACAATCGAAAACTGAGAAAAAGCTTGTTCCCTTTTGGTTTATACGACCAGCTAGACATCGACGGATACATAAGACTTAAAATTGAAAGCACAGCAAAAAAAACAGAAGAACCCCTCATGCAATTCAGCTCAAAAAAAGATGCACAACAATACTTAAGCATTATTGCAGAAAAAAATGAACTCTGTCAAAAGCTTTGTTACCTCTACCCTACCCAAAGTGCTTGTTTTCAGTATACAATTCACCAATGCAAGGGTGCATGTATTCAACAAGAAGATCAATCAGCCTACAATCTTCGCGTTCAGGCATATATTGACCAACTTCAATTCAATGGTGATACCTTTTTCTTGGTAGACAAGGGAAGAAATAAAGGAGAAAAAAGTTTGGTTTGGATAGAAAACGGAATTTATAGAGGCTATGGATATGCGCCCTATCACTTTCATGGCAAGGACCCTCTACATTGGAGCCGATATATCCAAATTGAAAAGGAAAATAAGGACAATAAAACAATCATTCATCAATTCATGCGCAAGCCCACAAGCCAAAGGCGTATTGATTTAAATACAGCTTATCAATGAGCAAAAAACATACCGGTAAACTGACTTTCCTTGGCACGGGAACCTCTCAAGGCGTTCCGGTAATCACATGTGAATGTGGTGTTTGCAGTTCATCTGACTTTAAAGACCAACGCCTCCGATCTAGTGTGTTGATTCAATTGCAAAACACAAATTTTGCCATTGATGCTGGGCCAGATTTCAGACAACAAATGCTGCGTGCCAAGGTAAAGCAATTAGATGCCATATTGCTCACTCATCAGCACAAAGATCACATTGCTGGACTCGACGACGTGCGTGCCTTCAACTACCAACGAAATAAAGATTTTCCAATCTATTGCACTTTAGCGGTAGAAACCGCCTTGAAACGCGAATTTTATTACGCTTTTGAACCAAAACCTATTTCGGGTGTCCCTAGATTTAATATTCAGCACATTGATAAAGGCATCTTTCATGTCGATGAAAACCCTATTGAAGCTATAGAAGTTTGGCATCATCGGATGCCGGTAATGGGTTTTAGAATTGGAGATTTAGCTTATATCACTGATGCCAAAACCATTGACAAAGACCAAAAATTAAAATTAAAAGGCTTAGACACACTTGTAATCAATGCCCTTCATGAATATAAGCATTCTTCTCATATGAATCGACAAGAAGCCCTTGAGCTCATTGAAGAATTACAGCCTCGAAAGGCCTACCTTACACATATTTCTCACCTTTTTGGCAAACATCAAGAAATTGGAACAAAACTGCCTAAAAACGTTTTTGTTGCTTTTGATGGCTTGGAACTCTCATTTGAATATTCGTGTTAATTTTAAGCCATGCCAGAGTTGACCAAAATAGATATTGAAGCTTTAATTGCTAGTAAAAATCCGCGTTTACTCAAATGGCTTCCGAAATTTGTAATCAATTATTTAAAGAAAAAGCTTCATCAAGAAGAAATAAATAATTTTTTAGCCGAACATGGCCATTTAAAAGATCATTCATTTTGCCGTGCCATTATCAATTATTTTAATATTCATATCGAAGTCAAAGGCATTGAAAATGTCCCATTAAAAGGAGGTGCAATCTTAGCACTTAATCATCCATTGGGTGGAATGGATGGCGTTGCGCTCATCGATGCCTTACAAAACAGACGAGCTGATGTTGCGCTGATAGTCAATGACTTGTTATTGAATATTGAGCAACTATCAAATTTATTTGTTGGTGTAAATAAATTTGGTAGAAATCATGGATCAGTTAGGCAATCAATAAAGAGTGCATTTGAAAAAGATCATGCACTTATTATTTTTCCTGCAGGTATGGTTACAAGAATTCATAATGGTCAAATCATAGAAGCCGAATGGAAAAAAACTTTCGTGAGTTACGCACGCCTACTAAATAGACCAATTGTTCCAATTTACATTGAAGGTGCGCTCTCAAAAGCTTTTTATCGATTAAATAGATGGCGTACGCGATTGGGAATAAAGGCCAATTTAGAAATGTTTTTATTGGCTGACGAAATGTTTAAGCAACAAAATGGTAAAATATCCTTTATCATAGGAAAGGCACTTGACCCCTCAGATCTCCCAAATGAATTAGATGACCTTCAAGCAGCTAATTGGGTAAAGAATCATGTTTATAGTCTAAAAAAAACTTATGCAGAAAATAATTGATCCCATTGAAAGAGCTTTAATTATAGAAGAATTAAGCCCAGATAAATTTTTGCGTAAGACGCGCAAAGGAGCGAACCAAATTTTTCGTGTCAATGCCAACAATGCGCCTAATGTTCTAAAAGAAATCGGTAGGCTTAGAGAGCTCACATTTCGAGAGGCAGGAGGCGGAACTGGCATGGCTTTGGATCTCGACGAACATGACATTGGCCCTTTCTGTTATGAACAACTTATCGTATGGTCAGAAGAGGATCAAGAAATTATTGGTGGATACCGCTACAAGGTTTGCGCTGAAGCTAAAGATCAATTCGGTGAATTTCATTTGTCAACCCTGCATTATTTTGAATTCTCAGAACTTTTCAAAACTTCATTTCTACCTAAAACTATAGAACTAGGACGCAGTTGGGTACAACCTAATTACCAACCCAATATCAATCCTAAAAAAGGTCTATTTGCCTTAGATAATATTTGGGACGGTCTTGGAGCACTGATCAGATTTTATCCTCAAGTGACTTATTTTTTTGGCAAAGTCACCATGTATCCAGACTATGATAGACCGAGCCGTGATTTTTTATTGAATTTCATGCAATATTATTTCAAAGACCCAGACCAACTCTTGCGCGCCTATCATCCGCTCACCTATCAAACAGCAATGGGAGAATATCTAGCTTTGATTCAAGGTCTTGATTTTAAGGAGGGATATAAGATTCTCAATCAGTTCGTTCGCGATCGGGGCACCTTCATTCCTCCATTAATGAGTATTTACATGAACCTTTCCCCAACCATGCGCGCCTTTGATACGGCAGTCAATGAAGATTTCGGTAGTGTAGAAGAAACAGCCATTTTAGTGACTATTGACGATATTTATTTAGAAAAGAAAGAACGACATTTAGATTTTTAATATTCTAAATCAATTCTTCCCATTTTTTTTCTTATTCTAGCCTTAATACGGGCAATTAAAACGTCTACATATTGAATTTTTAAGCGCCTTTCAATTTCTTTTGAAGTGCATTTATATTCGTATTTCATTTTTAATATCAGCGCTTCTTTTTTACTTACACAACCCAGTGCGGCATTATATAGAAGTTGCATTTGCTCCTCATTAATTGAAGCGTGTTCATCTGCCTTTAAATTTATTGACGTTGTGCTTTGAGACCAAACACTATTTTTTTGCGCTTGTTCTTTTCTTAATTGGGAAATACAAAAATTGACAACCACAGTGCGCAGCCAGGCACGAGAATCAAATAAGTGCGCTTTTGACTCGAAGTTTTGATTGTAAATAAAAAAAAGATGGATACTTAATTCTTGGAGCACGTCGTGCCTTAATTCACCGCGAAAATAACGCGCAATAATTTGTTCAATAAATCGTTTTTCTGATTGAAGATATAATTCAAATGTTTGCATCACGGCTCATTTTACTTGTTCAAATTTTCATAAGCAATTATTGTTCCAAAAATCATAAAGCAATTTTATTGTAATTTCACATAGTGATTGAAATATAGTACACCTTAGCATGAAATACCCTTCTATTGTATTTGTTTTACTATCGGCTTTTAATATAAAAGCACAATACAATCAAGGCCTTCATGCCTTTAGTTATTTGAATGCCGTAAATAATGCGCGTTGTGCAGCTCTAGGAGGCAGGGCTTTTGCAATTTATGATCAAGATCTTTGTCTGAGCTTAGATCAGCCTGCTGTATTAAGTGCTGCAAACGTAAAACAATTGCACTCAAGTTTTGGATTGCTACCAACTGGGGTTCGCTATGGATTATTGTTGACTGCCTTTGAATCAAAATATGGCGTGTTTGCTCCTTATGTGCGCTACATGAATTACGGCAATTTTAATCAAACTGACATCAACGGACAAAGTACAGGAAGTTTCTCTGCATTAGATTACAACATTGGTAGTTCTTATGCTTACGCACCAAATCCTTATTTTAGAATGGGAGCGCAAATTAATCTGCTAGGATCCAATCTAGAACGTTATAGTGCCTTTGCACTTTCTTTCCAACTTTCTGCAATGATCATTCATCCAAATAAACTATTTGTTTCTAGTGTCGGTCTAAGAAATGGTGGATTGGTGATAAAAGATTACACAGAGCAAGGCCAATCATCTTTGCCTTTGGACATATACGCTGCAGTCAGTTATAAATTGGCACATGCGCCATTTCGATTTGCAGTGGTGGGTCATTCACTTAATACTCCTCAAAACATTTGGCTCGACCCAAATGCAAAAGAAACTTATGACCCGCTCACTGGAGACACAATCCCGATTTACTTACCCACATTGGGTCAAAAAATTGCCAATCATCTTCATTTTCAATTAGAACTTGTATCAAAAGGTGCTGTACAAATGCGATTAGGATTTGATTACAACCGTAGACAGCAACTCAAATTAGAGGATTTCCCTGGACTTGCAGGATTTAGCTTTGGTACCCGCTTGCACGCCAAGCGATTCGATTTAGACTATGCGATACAGTTTTATTCAAAAGCTGGAAGTGTTCAGAGCCTTGGACTAAGCACTGATTTTAATAGATTAAAGAAAAAAATTTAAATCATATTATAATGAAAAGCACCGGCTAATGTTCGGTAATCTTCTGAGAACAATCCATCCTTTGACCTAATAAAAAATTCCTTTTCAGTGAAATTTTGTAGTTGCCATTCAAAGCATAGGAGCCAACGTTTATTTAATTTGTATGGATTGGAATGAATAATCCATTTTACAGTGCAGTACATGCCTTTGCTATTTAGAATGCTTTGGGCAATTTGTGCACTCTGCGGATTTAAAATCAGCCAAAGCTGCCCAAATTTATTTAAACGCAAGGTCATTTGCCCAAGTAAATCGATAAATTTCGATTTCGAAAGATGTTTGGCCTCATTGATCTGTTTATCCTCACTTTGAATTGAATCCAAAAAATAAGGTGGGTTAGAAACAATTATATCATAACAATTTTTATGGTCGTGCTCAGAAAGCTTTTGGTTTAGAACAGAAAGTCTAGAAGCAAAATTAGAAAGTTCGAAATTTAATTTAGCATCACCAAAGGCTCCTAAATGAGGTTCAATAGCCGTAATTTGAGCACTAGTAAAACGACTAGCCAACATCAAAGATATCGCCCCATTTCCGGTGCCTACTTCAAGCACTTTTGCATTTTGTTTAGAAATTTGAACAGCAGCTCCGAGTAAAATTGCATCCGTATTGACCTTCAGAGGGCTATTTTCGTGATGGACAACAAAATCTCGAAATTGAAAATGGGCCATTAGTAGGCCTTTGCAAAAACAACTCTCCCAGCAGATGGTTTACCTGTAACCATACAACTTCCGGGCTCTGGTTTGTCTTCAAATAAAATGCACCGTATCGTTGCTTTAGTTTCTAATTTTATTCGCTCCTCTGTTTCTGGGGTACCGTCCCAATGGGCCAAGAAAAATCCTCCCTTGTCAATATTTATTTTAAAAGACTCATAAGAATCTATAATGTGGGTATTTTCTTTTCTAAAATTCTTTGCACGCTGCAATAAATTTTCTTGAATGCTATCAAGAAGATGGACTAATTGATTTGCCAAATCATTAAAATCAAATGTTTCTTTGGTTTTGGTATCTCTGCGCGCTACTTCTATTTTATTTGATTCTAAATCACGAGGCCCCATAGCGAGTCGAATTGGAACACCCTTGCTTTCATATTCTGCAAATTTCCAACCAGGACGACGATTGTCGTCGTCGTCAATTTTAAATCTAATACCTTTTGTTTTTAATTCAATAGCCAATTGGTCTAATTTTTGACCAATTTTTTGTCGCTCCTCCTCAGTTCTATAAATTGGTACGGCCACTACTTGAATTGGCGCCAGTGCGGGTGGCAAAACAAGACCTTCATCATCAGAATGGGTCATGATCAATGCGCCCATTAGACGAGTAGAAACACCCCATGATGTCGCCCATACGAAGTCCAACTTTCCTTCTTTATCTGCAAATTTTACATCAAAGGCCTTGGCAAAATTTTGACCAAGAAAATGACTTGTTCCGGCTTGCAAGGCCTTACCATCTTGCATGAGCGCTTCAATACAAAGTGTGTCTTCTGCTCCAGCAAAGCGTTCGCTTGCTGTCTTGCGCCCTTTTAAAACAGGCATTGCCATATAATTTTCTGCAAAATCTGCATATACCTCAAGCATTTGCTCTGCTTCTGCAATAGCCTCAGCCTTGGAAGCATGAGCCGTATGGCCTTCTTGCCACAAAAATTCGGAGGTCCTTAAAAACAATCGCGTACGCATCTCCCAACGAACCACATTTGCCCATTGATTAATGAGAATAGGTAAATCTCTGTAAGATTGTATCCAGTTTTTGTAAGAGTTCCATATGATGGTTTCCGAAGTCGGCCGAACAATAAGTTCTTCTTGTAATTTGGCTTCAGGATCGACTACTACACCGCTTCCATCCTCGGCATTTTTAAGTCTGTAATGGGTTACAACAGCACATTCTTTTGCAAATCCTTCAACATGATCTGCCTCTTTGCTTAGATAACTTTTTGGAATGAAAAGTGGAAAATATGCATTGGAATGCCCCGTTTCTTTAAATTTTGCATCTAATATATCGCGCATGTTCTCCCAAATTGCATAGCCATAGGGTTTTATAACCATACACCCACGCACATCGGAATGTTCTGCCAAATCAGCCTTGTAAACCAGATCATTGTACCAAGTCGCATAATCTTCTTTTCGGGATGTTTTTTTATCGGCCATAGATGCTTATATTCTAAGGTGCAAATTTAATGAATTCTATTGTACACTTAGATTGAAATTGCTTTTATTGACTGCGATTATTAATTAGACTATTTAAATAAAATTGATAAAGCGCCACCATTTTTTGACTCACCGGCTTTTGTTGCTCAGTATATTGGCGTTTTATTCCCGGTGTCCAAGCAATTGGAATTAAATTAGTTCCGTCGAAATTAAATGATATCAAGTTTCCATTATCATAGACCATTTTCATACTTTGATTGTCATCGTAACAAGAAGAACCTAACTGAAATTTTGGCCGCTCTATACCCAATAAGTCCAGTAGGGTTGGCAAAATATCAATTTGCTGAAATACAACGCCCTTGTTGGGATAAGGGATTTTTATTTTGGGATGATAAAAGGCTATTGGAATGCGATAGCGCCAATCTAAAGTTTGAAAATTGTTTTGTCTTGTTGGGCCAACATGATCTGCAGTTATCACAAATAAAGTATTTTCAAACCAAGAGGATTTGCAATAGCGTTTGAAAAAGGATCTAAGACTTTGATCTGTGTAAGAAATGGTTTTACAAAGGGGTTCTAATCCAGATTGTAAATTTTTAAACCCTACCTTGGGAGTCTTATAAGGATGGTGAGAGGTTAAGGTAAATACTGTACTGAAAAAGGGTTGTTTTTGTTTTGCCAAACTCTTACCAAAAAAATTGAGCATATGATGGTCCCAAATACCCCAATTTCCATCAAAATGAGCAGGGTTTGGATAGGATTCTAATCCATAATAATCATCAATACCAATGGCCTTTGTAAAGCTTTTAAAGCCCATAGAACCTTCTTTGGCTCCATGATAAAATGAAGTGCTATAACCTTGACTTTTAAGTATTTGAGGTAAGCTACTTAATTTATTACTACAATAATTTGATAAAATATATGATTCCGCTAACCAAGATGGCATTCCCCCCAAAATTGCAGGCACTGCATCCATGGATGTCCGTCCGTTAGCAATGGCATACTCAAAATAAAGACTTTCTTTAAGAAGGGAATCTAAAAATGGTGCATAAGAATGAGGGCTTTGTGGTCCAACATAATTCGTTCCGAAACTTTCTAAAATAATAATTACAACATTCGTTTTAGGTGGCAAACCTCCCTGCAAGGTAGTATTTGGGTGATGCAGTAAGGAAGCCAGTTCATTCTCCTTGAAATATTTTAATTCATGTAATTCTTTGTCATTAATTGATTTAAGAACTGTAAAAGCGGTATTTAACACGATTGGCGCCTGCTCAAGACTACTCATAGCCGTAGCATCTACGATACCCACCGGACGCAACTGAACACCTCCTCGCGCCAAAATTATAACCAAAAAAACACTCAATAAATAAGCACCCCAAGGCCATTTACCACCTTGATTTTCTTCAAAAGGATGTACTGCTTTAATGACTTTAAAGAGGGCCCAACTTAGCACAAGAAAAACTACCGGAAGCCACCAAAATTCGGCTAAAAACTCTCCTACCAAGGAACGCGTTTCAGTACCGGTCAAGATATGCCAAAAGTAACTAAAACTCGAACGCTTTTGAGTATATGAAAAATAGGCTATATCCCAAATATTTAAAAACAAAATGAAAAATGAAATCAAGGCCAAGTAACCCTTAATGATTATAGAGATTATTCTTTTGATTGTCTGATTTAACCTAGCAACAAAAGGATGCACAAATATCAATAAAGGCAAACTCAACAAAGCAATAGTAACTAGATCAAAATATGCCCCATAAAAGAAATTGGAGTAGGAAATATTCTTAAAAAAACTTGCGTTCTCAATTAAAAATGCTACCCTGAGTACACTCATTGTAAGAAGTAGCACAAGAAAATATCGAAGCAATGATTTGTAATTCACTAGTAAGCTAAAAGTTGATCAATGGTTGTAAGCAATCTATCGAGCGCTAAAAACCTTTTTTCTAATTCTGCAGCAAATGGCACAGGTGTATCTAAGGAGGCTACCCTTAAAACTGGAGCATCTAGCGCCGAAAAGCAATGTTCGTTAATCAATGCAACGATTTCACCCCCAATTCCGCCTGTTAGCGAATCCTCATGTAAAACCAAAACTTTACCAGTTTTGGAAGCAGAATTAATAATTGCATCTAAATCTAGTGGCAATAAAGTGCGTAAATCTAAAATTTCAAAAGTGTGATTTTTTCTATGCCCAATTGCGTCAAGCGCCCAATGAACTCCTAGGCCATAGGTAATTATGGTTAAATCTTCACCCTCATTTACTAGCGCAGCTTTTCCTATAGGAATGTTATAGTAAGCGGTTGGCACTTCACTTTTAAGACTCCTATAAAGATACTTGTGTTCAAAGAAAAGTACGGGATTAGGATCTTCAAATGCAGCCAATAACAAACCTTTGGCGTCTACAGGATTGGAGGGATAAACAACTTTTAAGCCTGGTGTGTGCACGAACCATGCCTCATTGCTTTGAGAATGAAAGGGCCCTGCTGCTGTTCCGGCACCTGTTGGCATGCGCACAACCACATCGGCATTCTGACCCCATCGCCAATGAATCTTGGCCAAATTATTCACAATTTGATTAAATCCAACACTTACAAAATCTGCAAATTGCATTTCAACCATTGCCTTCATCCCAACAATACTCAATCCAAGGCCAGCACCAATAATTGCCGATTCACATAGCGGTGTATTGCGAACACGTTGCTTTGAGAATTCATCTACAAATCCTTCCGTTACTTTAAAAGCACCCCCATATTCTGCAATATCTTGCCCCATTAATACTAACTCTGGATAGGTTTGCATTGCAAGGCGTAAGCCATCTGAAATAGCATCGATAAACCTCATTTCTTTTAACGCACCGCCAGGTTCAACTGCTTTAAATTCATGAGGGGCATACACATCCTGTAATTCTTTATCGACATCTGGAACTATTGCCGGCAAAGCATTTGCCTCTTCAAATGCACTTTGAATTTCTTGTTTTAGTTCTTTTTTTAGCGCCTCAATCTGGTCTTTATCTAATACTTTTTCTTCTAGTAAAAAATTTTCGTAAGTAGAAATTGGGTCCTTGAGTTCCCATTGGGCTTGCATTCCTTTTGGATAATATTTTGTACCCGAAGCTTCTTCATGCCCGCGCATTCTAAAGGTCATTAACTCTAATATAAAGGGCCTTTCTCTTTTTTGAATTTCAGATTTAATATGCCTTACAGCATCGATAACCTCGAGAATATTATTTCCATTAACTTGAATGGCCTCCATTCCATAGCCTACACCTTTATCGATAAACTGCTTACATCTAAATTGTTCAGAGGAAGGCGTACTCAAACCCCACATATTATTTTCGATAGCAAAAATCACAGGTAACTGCCAAACGGCCGCTACATTTAGTGCTTCGTGAAAATCCCCTTCTGAAGCACCACCATCTCCTGTAAAAACAAGGGTAGTTTGCTTATTTTTTTTAATCTTTGCACTTAAGGCGATTCCGTCTGCAATGCCAAGTTGTGGGCCCAAATGAGAAATCATTCCAACAAGCTTATGCTCTTGGCTCCCAAAATGAAAACTTCGGTCTCTACCTTGGGTAAATCCTAAAGCTTTACCTTGAAATTGAGCAAAAAGTCTTTGAAGTGGAATTCCACGAGTGGTAAAAACGCCTAAATTTCTGTGCATTGGAAGAATATATTCTTCTACATCCATTCCAATGGCACAACCCACTGAAACAGCCTCTTGCCCCCAAGAAGAAAACCACTTACTAATTTTGCCCTGGCGCAACAAAACAAGCATTTTCTCTTCAATAAGTCTTGGCAGAATTAACTTTCGGTAAATGTCAAGATGCTCACTTGAGGAAAAAGAATACTTTTTAAACTCAACATTTGAACGATCCGTCATAAAAATTAGACTTTAAGACCTCTTACAACACGCTCTTTTCGTTTGGTGCGCTCTAATTTTTTTCTAACAATTAACAAGTGTGCAGCACGAGGTGCGCCACGTGTAAGATCAACTTTGTATTCATTGCCGCCATAATTCAAACGCGCACCCCCCGCCGCAGACCAATCTGCATCGAGATAAAAACGCCTCACGCTGGCATTATCTGACTTTGTAATAAAAGGTATAAAGCGCATATCACCAGTTTCAAAACGCACGTTAATTTCGCCTGCATCTCCAAAACTCTCAAAAATACAACGCGTACCAGCAGGTATAACTACAGACTCTGACTGAGAATTGGAACTGGAAACCAAGGCCCCATTTTGCGTGGTAAGCTCACTAGACTGCTTACTGACCTGATTGAGTATTATAGTGTGAGAGGTATAAAATTGTACTTGACGAAGTTTTTCTTCTGAATCAAGTATAAACTCATCGCGAATAGCTGTTGTATAAGGTATTTTTGTACCACATGATGCAAATACTGTCGCGAGCAAAAGAAAAATTGCGAATTTTTTCATGTTTTTTAAATTTGTTCAAAAATAATCAAAAAAGATGCGTTCACTGTTAAAAGTACTCGGCTATATTACCATAATTCATGTACTTTTTCTTTTCGGCTGCCAAGAAAAGGAGACTGGAACTAAAATTGATCTAGATGACATCAGACCAAAAGCACAAAACAAGTTTAAGGAAATAGCCCCCATAAATCATTCAGACACGCTAAACTATTTATACAAATTTTACGCAAATGATTCATCTAATTTAAAGATTACAAAAATTGAGGCAGATACGCTGACAAAAAATCAATTTTTAGATCGCTTTAGTCTTAAGAATAACCGTTATTTCTTAAAAGATACCAACCAAAACGAATTTCATTATCAGCGTTGGGACTTTAAAGATTCTGCATCTTGTTATGAAGCTTTTTATAATTGGCTCGATCAAGCCGGAAAGAACAGATCGAGTATTGCCCTAAATACTGGCGATGTTTCACACGAAAGCCACGGATTATTTTTAATTTCAAACAAGCAGATAATATATATCATGGCACCCCAAGCAATTGAAAATTTAAAATGGATTAAATGGTATTGCGGCAATCAAAACATTAGTCGCTTGGATTACATTTTAGCAATGAAACCAAGGCAAAAAACCAATTGGCTTAACTATAACAACGGGAAAATCAAGAGTTTATGAACTTAATTAATAGAGGATTTATAAGCGTTAAACCCTCAAATTTATTTATCCAGTGGGCACATCAATACGATAAAAATCTAATTTTTTCTCAAAATGCTGAGGCCACAATTTATTTGATAGAAGAGGACTTTTGGGACGATGAAATACTCATTAAAAAGTATGCGAATTATATTGCCTTCAATGAATTTAATTCTCTTGGAGTTCTGCCCTCTAATTGGCCTAAAGAATTCAACCTAAACTCAATTGCGGAGTGGTTTGACTGTCAGTTGGGTTGCACTTGTATAGACTTAATCGATTTACCAATAACAAAAGAGGCAATCAACTAAAGCAATCGATCAATTAAATTTGCATTAAGATAAGCTGCTTCAGAAGTTACTTCTTTTGCTAGCCAACTCGGTAATTCAAATTTTTGATTTTCGTCATTGAGTTCGATTTCCGCAATACACAAACCTGCGAGTTTACCTTCAAAAACATCAATTTCCCAACAATCTGAACCATTTTCAACATAGTACCTGGTTTTCTGTAATACGGTTAAACCAGCTTTCTCTATAATTTCAAGAGCTTCCAATTGAGGGATTTCATATTCATATTCGTCTCTTATAAGGCCTTTACCAATTTTTATCGTGAGTATTGCCAAGCTATCGATAATTCGAACACGAATAGATTGTGCCTCAGACTTCTGAATATATGCTTGTTTTATATGAGAATGACCAGTACATTTAAGCAGCCTCCACTCATTAGATTCTACTAAAAACTTGCGTTCAATTTCTTTCAATTTTCGGTATTTTGACTTATTTTTACAATTAGATGCAACCCTTTAAAATTAAATTGCGTCTTTACAAAACTAATCTTTCTATATGAAACTACTAACTACATTTTTTGGGGTGCTCCTTGTGAGCCAGTCTATTTTTGCTCAAAAATCTATTGACCAAGCAGGCGTAAAAATCTCGACCGCCCCATTGCATTGCGACGTGCCGGCTCAAGGATATGTGGCCGACCTCATTGCACTTACAATTACAAATACAACAAACGAGGTGAAGACCATTAGCTATAGTTTTGAATTACATTACGACGGCAATTGCGCAACTTGTGGCCACGATGAGTACAGATACACTCAATTGCTTCAGCCACAAGAAACACTTCAAGGTATTTGTCTTGATCGCAATTATTTGGGCCTAACCATCTTTGATCACATGCCAGCCCATCTTGCTACAACCCAACTTACTGATTATCAAATTCGCAACGTTATTGTAGAGTAATAGTTGTTCAATCTACTACACAGGTTATGAAAAAACATGCCTTTTTATTGATCTTTTTGATCATGCTTGGTTTTAGAAATCAAGTTTCCTTCGCGCAATGTACCGTTCAAGCAATCGCCCAAGATACTGTTGTTCCATGTAATGGCTCCACCATTTTAAGTGTTAATGGAACCGGAACAAGTATTTTGGCTTTTGGTGAAGATTTCAATAACGGGGTACCCATCGGGTGGGATTTCTCTCAGGTTGTAACCATTGCCAATAATACTTGTGGTGTACCCTCTTTGGATGGGTCAGATTTCATGTGGATGGGAGACCAATCGGTGGCGCCTCGTGAAATGGCAACGATGCCACTAGACGTTGCTTCTGGAGGAAGTATTTGTTTTGAAATGCGCTATGCAATCCAAGCACAAGCCTCCCCATGTGAAGGGCCAGATTTGGCGAGCGAAGGGGTTTATCTTCAATATTCAATAGATAATGGTGCAACATGGGTAACGATAAATTATTGGAGCCCAAATGGCGGTTATGATTCATACATGACCTCCTGGAACAATTATTGTGAAACTATTCCACTTGCTGCTCAGACAGCAACGACAAAATTTAGATGGACACAGCTTGCCGTTTCAGGTGCAGGATTTGACCATTGGGGTCTAGACAACATTACTGTTGATGCTGCTATTCCAAATTATACTATCACTTGGCTTCACGATAATTATTCCTATCCAACAGGTGTATACATTGGGGACAACCCTACACCCGTTTACCCCACAGGAACTACAAGCTATGTGGTAATGATGACAGATAGCACCAATATTTGCTATGACACCATTACACTTACTATTTCTTATCCGCAAATTGATAATATTTTAGAGAACAACCCAACGTGCGGTAGTAACAATGGGAGTTTGGTAGCCAGCTCAATAGGTGGTGCCGGAGGATATACCTATAGTATTGACAATGGTCAGAATTTTCAAAATAGCGGCACTTTCCTCGATTTAGGCATTAATAATTATACGATAATTCTAGTAGATCAAAATAATTGCTCCGATACCATGCAGGCTGTCTTAACAGGTGTAGATTCTGTGGATATTGCCAACATGACGGTGACAACTACAACATGTGGCCTGGACAATGGCATTATAGATTTAAGCGTAACTGGCGGTACTCTGCCCTATCAATACAGCGTAAATGGAGGATCCACATTCTCTGCAAATGCGGTAATTAATAATTTAATTCCAGGTACATATCAAGTATATGTTCAAGATAACAACGGTTGTTATGATACTACGGAAGCCATCATTTATCCTTCTACAAATCCAGTACTGGGGCAAACTACAACAACATTGGAATTCTGTAGCCTTGAGGATGGCACTATCTCCACGAGTGCAACACTTGGTGTAGACCCTTATGTTTTTGTGCTACATCAAGGAGCAACGCTCGTTGGCACAGATCCTATTGGACAGTTCAACAACCTACAGTCTGGTGCATATTGGGTTACGGTAATAGACCAAATTGGATGTGCTGACAGCCTTTTGGTAACTGTAGATAGCATTCCTGCACCAGTTTCACCCATGACAGATACAGTTCTTTGTAATCTGGACCTACAAGTATTTGGAGTTGTTTCATATACCGGGACAAATTGGACTGCCAATACCGCCAATATACTTTTTAGTGACCCAAATGTTCAAAATCCACTTATAACTGCGGATACAGCTGGGATTTATTTGATTAATCTACAAGATACAGTATGTAATTTTAATCAAACCTTTAGCCTCACTTTTGTGGCCGATCCATACACTTCTATAATTGATACAACACTCTGTATTGGAGAAGTTGCAAACTTAGCAGCAATTCAGCAGCCGCAAAATGTGAGCTATCTTTGGAGTACCGGAGCAACAACGCCAACAATAAACGTTACTGAACCTGGCGATTATCTTATTGAAGCTTCAAATATGTGCGGCGTATCGATTGATACGGCTAGTGTAGATTTTTACTTCTGTGATATTGAATTGCCTAACGTTTTTACGCCGAATGGCGATGGCGATAACGATTACTTTCAGATGTTGTTTTATGGCGGACTGAGCACCTTTGAGTGTATCATCGTCAATCGATGGGGAAATACCATTCGAGTTTTTGAAAATCCTGCATTCCAATGGGATGGTACCGATGAGAAAGGTCATCCAATGGATGAAGGCGTGTACTTTTATGTTGCACGCACGATAACCAATGCGGGTGATAAAATAGAAAAACAAGGTTTGATACACCTGGTTAGAGAGTAGCTTTTTTGCTATCTTTGTCTGTGCTCATACTGAAGAAAAATACACCGAGATGGGTGATAGTCGTATTAGACCTCGTCATTCATTTGTTCGCACTTTTATTTGCATATTTAATCCGCTTTGATCTCAAAGCGGATTTTTCTTTAATAAAAACAGAATGGGACATTCTTGTAGGTTCAATCTGGTTTTTTATTCTCGTAAAACTTCTTGTTTTTGCTTTTTTTAAAATCCATAACGGAATAGTCCGTTTCAGTTCATCTGCAGATTTTAGAAGAATTTTTATTGCTGAATTGGTTTGTAGTTTGACTTTTATTTTAGGAAGTTTAATACGCTACCACAATCTTGATGGCTTTTATCTTTTCCCTAACTCCGTTCTTGTAATGGAGTTTGTCTTAAGTACAGCACTTGTTATTTCGGGACGATTTATTATCAAACTTTTATATTTGGAAACTACCCGCGATAAAGGACGTGAAGAGCCCATTCTAATTTTTGGAGCAGGCGTTGCAGGGCAACTTACCAAACGATTATTAGACCAAGACAGTGCCAGCTTGCAACATGTGGTTGGTTTCATTGATGACAATCCGGCCTTACATGGCATGAGAATTGAAGGATTGGCTGTCTATTCATTGGATTCATTTAAATCAATTATTGAAAAAAAACAGGTGCGCACTTTGGTTATTGCTGTGCAGCAAATTCAGAGGTCTAAACTGCAACATTTAGCAGAAATCTCCCTAGATCTTGGTTTGCAAATTAAACGCGTTCCTGAAGCACGAACTTGGGTAAACGGTAGTTTTGAAGTTACAGAACTTAAGAGCATTGATATCAATAGTTTACTAGGGCGACCAGTCATTGAGCTTCAAAATCCCAAATTATCAGCTCATTTTCATGAGCGAACTGTGCTCATAACAGGTGCAGCAGGAAGTATTGGTAGTGGTCTTGCCAATGCTTTGATGCACCAAAAATTTAAACACCTCATTTTATTAGATCAAGCCGAATCAGCATTATACGAACTAGAACAACATCTAAAAAATAAATATCCAGAAGCTCAAATTTCATATGTTATTGGAGATATCTGCGATAAACCGAGAATGTCCAATCTTTTTGAAACTTTCCACCCCCAAATAGTATTTCATGCTGCTGCATATAAGCACGTACCACTCATGGAGGCCAATCCATCGGAAGCAATTCGAAATAATGTAGCAGGGACCCAAACAATTGCCGAATTATCATCGGACTATTTGGTTGAGCAATTTATTATGATTTCAACAGATAAAGCCGTTAATCCTACCAATGTAATGGGGGCCTCTAAACGCATAGCTGAGATGCTAGTTAGCCTTTTAGACAAGGAGTCAAAAACGGCTTTCATAACCACGAGATTTGGCAATGTTTTGGGCTCTAACGGTTCAGTTATTCCATTATTTGAAAAGCAAATAGCCAGTGGCGGCCCTGTTACGGTTACAGATGAGCGAATAACTCGATTTTTTATGACAATTGCCGAAGCTTGTCAATTGGTATTAGAGGCAGCAACAATGGGAAGTGGCGGAGAGATTTTTGTTTTTGAAATGGGTGATCCTGTTAAAATTATTGATTTGGCCGAAAAAATGATACAACTTTCAGGACTCCAACCATACAAGGATATCGATATTCAAATTACAGGACTTAGACCTGGTGAAAAACTATATGAAGAAGTTTTAGCCAATGCCGAAAATTGCATGCCAACTTATCACCCTCAAATTCTTATAGCTAAGACAAGACCAGAAAATAAGAATCATATTAAACTTATCACTGAATTGCTGTGCTTAGCAGAAAATCAACAAAATGAGCAAAGCGTGAAACTCATGAAACAAATTGTACCTGAGTACATTTCCAATAACTCAATGTTCCAAAAACTAGATTAAATGAAACCCGCTAATATTCAAGTTAGACTCACAGATATCGACATTCTTGGCCATGTAAATAATGCCATTTATTTAAGTTATTTTGAAATGACACGTATTCATTATTTTAACCAAATAATCAATAAAGATTGGGATTGGATAGAAAATGGAGTTGTCTTAGTTCAAAATGAAGTAAACTACTTTCATCCTATTTATTTATATGATGTGCCACTTATTTACATGTACTTAGAGCACCTGGGCAATAAAAGCTTTACACTGAGTTATGAAATTTATGTTTCAGAGCAATTAAAAACAACAGGAAAGAGCACCCTAGTTGGATTCAATTCTAAAATTCAAAAAAGTATCGAAATACCCGAATTAATGCGACTTGCCCTGTTAACCCTACCAAAACAAAAAAAATAATCTATGAAAATTAGATTTTTATTTCTGCTTATAATTTGCCAGCATTTAAAAATTTTGTTCGCACAAGACAGCTCGCCTTGCGATCAATCAAGAAAGATTTGCCCGAACCAAAATGTAAAATATTGTCATGAATTTTTAGCTTATGACGAATTAACAAACCTATATTTATTGAGAAAGGATTATTCAACACCCTACACGGGTTCTTGTGTGAGTTGCTATCCAAGTTTTATTATAGAGGAAAAACTAAACTTCAAAGATGGCAAACGCGATGGAACTGATACATCCTATTACAAAACTGGCTGTATTCAATCCATACAAACCTACTCCTTAGGCCTAGAACAAGGCCCTACGCGCATTTACTATGATTCTTTGAACATCATCCACTTTGAAATTGGTTATCAAGAAGGAAAGTATCATGGGGCATCAATAAGATTCAGCACCAATGGCGATACCTTAATGTTCAAACATTACAAAAACGGAATTTTTGATGGTCCGCAACGATTCTATTTTCCCGATGGAAAATTAAGAAAAACGTGTTTTTATCAAAATGGCTTGCTTGAAGGTGCTGAAACTACTTTTGGACACAATGGGCAAATGGAATGTTTATTAGAATTTAAAAAAGGAAAAAAGCATGGCGCATGGTCTTATTATTTTGAAAGTGGAAAATTAGCCCGAAGAGAAAATTATAAAGATGGCAAAAAAAATGGAGCCTTTATTACTTACAATGAACTTGGCCAAATAATGCAAACTGAAAGTTTTAATATGGATATGCCAATAGATCTGCATCAGACTTTTTATAATGATGGAAAATTAAAATACAGTTGTAGATATAGCAATAAAGGCGCGAAGGTTGAGGAATACTTTATAGATGAATATGGTGTTAAAAAACAACTTTTTCCTGAGAAAAATTAATTATTTAACCCAACCAAAAACCATCGATACACCCATGCAAAATAATGCAAAACCAACTATTTTAGAAAGATTTTTGTGGTTTACTTTTTCAATATATTTTCGTCCGATTAAAGTTCCAGTAATTGCAGCAGGCACCCCCACCAATACAAAAAAAGTAGAGTAATTCCCATTCAACCAAGACCCCGAAAAATAAACACCTATCCGCGTAATATCAATGAGCAAAGATATGATTGCAGTGCTAGCAACAAATACCAGTGGGTTGAGCTCAAGTTTGGACAAAAACATGGACCTTAATGCACCTTGGTGACCAGAAAAACCACCAAAAAAACCACTCAATACTCCTCCTAAACCCAAGGACCAATTGGCTTTTAAGGGAAGTCTCCATTTGAAAAACTCCAATACAGCAAATAAAATTAGAATTGCACCAAATATAGGAGCCATTAGCAGTTGTGCTGCATCATTTAATGATTTAAGTAAAAATGCACCAATAAATGCAAATAGTATTGCTGGAATTCCGAAATACCTAAATAAATGCCAATCTATGGATTTTGCCGTTAAAGAAACTTTTACAAGATTATTTGCCAAATGTACTAATCCAGCCATCATAACAGCCAACGGAGCATCCCAATAGATCATAAATATGGGAACAAGGATGGTATTTAATCCAAATCCGGTGTAAAATGTCGCAAGGGCACCAATAAATGGAGCAACAAGGGCTATGAAGAACATGTAGATATCCAAAGGTTCTTGTATTTTTGTTAAAAGTACAAAAATGATAGACCTTCGAAGTGATACAGTGACCCAACCATGCCAAGCCATGCGAGAGGCGATGGCCAATGCACATGTAGGCGACGACGTATTCAAAGAAGACCCAACGATAATTGCGCTTGAAAAATATGGTGCAACATTATTTGGAAAAGAGGCTGCATTGTTTTGCAGTTCAGGTACCCAAACCAATCAAATTGCTATAAATGTGCATGTTACACCAGGTGGTGAAGTTATTTGCCATGAAGAAAGCCATATATACAAATATGAAGGAGGTGGTATAGCTAAAAATTCTGGTGCATCAGTGCGCCTGCTACCCGGCGACAGGGGTAGAATAACGGCAAATCAAATTGCATCGTGGATTAACCCAGTTCACGATGTCCATTTCCCAATAACACAGCTCGTATCCTTGGAAGACACTGCCAATAGAGGCGGAGGGGCAGTATATGATATTAATGAACTATCTAAAATTAGCACACTCTGTAAAACAATCGGTTTGCCCCTACATTTGGATGGAGCACGCGTATTCAATGCGCTTGCTGTTAATAAAATGAATCCCAAAGACTATGGCACTTTCTTCGATAGCATGTCTATATGCTTATCTAAAGGCCTTGGTGCTCCAGTGGGTTCATTGCTCTTGGGTAGCGCTTCGTTTATCGAAAAGGCAAGGCGTGTCAGAAAAGTTTTTGGAGGAGGGATGCGACAAGGTGGCATAATTGCAGCAGGAGGCCTTTTCGCACTAAAAAACAATGTAACACGTCTAATTGAAGACCACCAACATGCCAAACTTTTGGAAAGCGCTTTAAAAAAATGTAGCAAGGTAAAGGAAGTAATGACCGTTCAAACAAACATTGTGGTTGCTTCATTAAATGAGGAAGACCAAAGAGATCCATTCATTGAAGCATTAAAATCCAAAGGCATTTTATGCATGCCGTTTGGCCCTGGCATGATCCGTGCTGTAACCCATCTAGACATCTCCATAGAACAAATCTCTTACTGCGTTCATTCCATTGAAAATATGTAACTTTTTAAAGGATTTTCGTTAAACGATTTGTATGAAATTCGTTACGCTTTATACCTTGATGGCTTTTTTTGTTTTGGGATTCAATTGCAAAGCACAAAGTTCAAATTGCAATACAACGGATAAAAAAATCTCCAAAGTTATTAACGAGGCGCTTGCCATTAAAAATTTTGACCAACAGGTCCAAGCCTTGGCGATGGTTGTTAAAAAATATCCCAATAACGTCCAAGCTTATTACCTCTTAGCAAAATTGCATTACTTCGAAGGTATGCGTTTGAGCAAACAAGAGCAAACGATGCAACAAGGGAAATTAATCTTACAGAAGGCCCTTGTTTTTTATAAAGGAAGTATACAAAAATGCCCTAGCTATGAAGCTGAAGCCTATTTGGACTGCGCAAAAATCTTATATTATTTAAATGAAAATGCCGCTGCATTGAGTTATTTAGAAGATTTCATGCATTTTGATTCTATATTTCCAGGTGACCACTCGGAGAATTATTTCAAATTGAAAAATGATTTCCAACCTGTTTACAAAGAATTGCGTTTTGCACCGGAAGCAAAAAAACATCCGGTCCCCTTTAACGTTATCAAAGTTGCTGGTGCTAGCAGTGAAGAAGACGAATACTTTCCCATGCTGAGTCCGGATAATTCTATGTTATTCTATACCCGCAAAGCAGATAAAACTAATTTAGGCGATATTGCGGGCTATGTTCAAGAAGAATTTACGCTATCAAACAGCGAGAATGATTTAGATTTTGATAAGGGAAGACCATTAGATACACCTTTTAATGACGGTCGCTTTTACAATTACGGATCGGCAAGTCTTTCTGCAGATAACCGCGAATTGATTATTTGCGCCTGTAAGGTAGAACGGGTATACAATCAAGATTACCTCAATTGCGATTTATACAGTAGCCGATATGAAGCCAGTCTTCAAAAAGGGGATCAATATAATTGGGGGCCTTTAATCAATTTGGGGCCTAATATCAATACAAAAGATGGTTGGGAAGCACAACCCTCCCTTTCTTCGGATGGCAAAATATTATATTTTACTAGTCTGAGAAAAGGCAGTCAAGATAATGATATCTATTTCAGCGAAAAACAAAGCGATGGCACCTGGGGGCAAGCACAACCTTTTGACCTTATAAATACACCTGGAAAAGACAAAAGCCCCTTTTTTCATCAAGATGGCGAAACCTTTTATTTTGTATCTCAAACGAGTCGTCAAAGACCGGGGATGGGTGGATTAGATATCTTTATGATGCGCAAGGAAGCAGATGGCTGGGGGCCTATTGTTAATCTAGGTTATCCAATTAATACCGAAGGTGATGAATTAGGTTTGTTTGTCTCAACAGATGGGAAACGCGCATATTTTTCGAGTTCACAAAATCAAAATTGGGATATATATAGTTTTGATTTATACAGTGAAGCCAGGCCAAAAGAAACAAAAATACTCACTGGAAAACTTCAAGATTCTAATGGGAATAGCATTTCCAAGGCTGACATTCATGTTCGGTACGAAGATGAAAAAATACCAGAACGGCACATTGAAAGTAATGAAGATGGCTCTTATGCAATTGCTGTAAGAGTGGACCAAAAAATAAGTCTTGAAGCAAGCAAAACTGGCTACAGTTTTCAAGCGCAAATTCTAGATACAATACAATTAAAAAGTGCCAATCAAAAACTAGAAACCTCCATTTTAAAAATAGACAGCATAAAAGAAGGATCAGCCTATGCCATTGAAGCCATTATTTTTGATACCGATGCGGCAACATTAAGTAAAAGTGCTCAATTATTGCTTCGTGGATTTGCAGCATATTTGCGCAGTAATAGTAATTTAAATATTCAAATTAATGGTCATACTGACGATGTTGGGGATGCACAACATAATTTGATTTTATCGCAAAAAAGGGCCAAAGCCGTCGCAGACTACCTAATACTAATGGGGGTTTTCGAACAGCGGATAGCATATAAAGGTTTTGGCAAAGAAATGCCACGTGTTCCCAATGATTCCGATAGCAACCGAGCATTAAATAGACGAACAGAATTTCAAATCATTTCATTCGACTAAAATTTGCTTAAAAAAAAAAAAAAGGAGCTCTTAGCTCCTTTTCAATATTTAATCTTTAACAATTACTTGCTGAAATTCTTTTTCTCACGAATTCGAGCTGATTTACCAGTTCTTTCACGGAAATAGAAAATACGTGCTCTGCGAACAGCACCTTTTTTAACAATAGTGATACTCTCTATAAAAGGAGAATTCACAGGAAAGATACGTTCTACACCAATGTTTCCTGACATTTTGCGAATAGTGAAAGATTCAGTTGCACCCGCACCACGACGCTGTAATACTACCCCTTGGAATTGCTGAATTCGTTCTTTACTTCCTTCCACAATTCGATAGGATACAATAATGGTATCACCGGCATTAAAAGCTGGCAATTCATTTTTAGCGACTAGCTCTTGCTCGATTTGTTTAATGACATTCATCTCTGATAGTTTAACCCTTTCAATAGAACGGGGGTGCAATATTACAAATTATTTCTTATTCAATGAACAGTCTATCAATATTTTTTTACGCTTAAATGTAAAAGGCAAGTAAAAACAACATAAGTGCAATTAATGTATAAATCAGAACGAGTTGAAGATTGATACCTTTCACTTTATTTGATTTTTCTTCACTAAGTGAATTTTGCTCTGAATTTGGTATTTGCTCTTGACCTTGTGCATCATTTGGGCTTTGTGATTCGGCTGCATTTGGAATTTGGGCCATAAATTCAATTGGTGGGAGCTTAAAAATTTTTCTCCAATCAATGCTTTGATGTGCTATTTCTAAGTTACAACTAGGTGAAAGTTCTTTGACCAAATTATAGTCTATGCCATTAGATCTAAATTTGGCGTTTGACATTCTTGGACATACAAATACCCTACCCATTTCATCCTTTAAGAGTAAAATATGAAAAGGTGCCACTCCCGGCGCAATGATTTGTGAATCATTCTTTGCGTCCGATCCAATACTCCAATAAATTTTGGATTCCATATATCAAAGTTAAATAAAATTTTCCCCTATTAAATAGGATCAAATGGCCATGTATTAGGATATTGACACAATAGATCTTAAATCGTTGATAAATTCCCAATGGACTAGTTCAAAAGTATGCTTAACACTTGTAACTTTATGTTCTCAAAGAATGAGAACGAATATGGGTAAAACAATTGCCATAGCAAATCAAAAAGGAGGCGTAGGGAAAACAACAACTGCCATAAATTTAGGGGGTTGCCTTGGCGTATTGGAATACAAAGTCTTAATAATTGACGCAGACCCCCAAGCCAATTCTACTTCAGGTTTAGGATTTGATCCTAAATCGGTTAAGAATATTTATGACTGTTTGGTAAATAAACTCCCGGCCTCAGAGGCGATACTTCAGACTAGCAACCCAAATCTTCATTTACTACCATCCCATGTAGACCTCGTTGGTGCAGAGCTGGAAATGATTAATTTGCCTAATCGAGAATACCTCTTACGCGATTCGATTGATGAAATTAAAGATAATTATGATTTTATCCTCATTGACTGCTCCCCTTCCCTAGGTCTAATTACTGTAAATGCATTGGTTGGGTCAAATGCCGTAATGATTCCTGTTCAATGTGAATATTTTGCCCTTGAGGGACTGAGTAAATTGCTGAATACTATTAAAATTGTGCAAGGAAGGCTCAATCCTACCTTAGAAATTGAAGGAATGATTTTAACTATGTATGATACGCGTTTACGGTTGGCAAATCAAGTGGTCGACGAAGTTAAAACCCACTTTCAAGAATTGGTTTTTGATACAGTTATTCATAGAAATACAACCTTGAGCGAAGCCTCAAGCCATGGACAAACTGTAATAATGTACGATGCCTCCTCCAAAGGAGCCATCAATTATTTGAATTTCGCAAGAGAATTATTGCAAAAAAATGACCTAACAAAAATTGGCAATAACGACAAAATCATCGATATCAATCATGAGCTCTAACGCAAAAAAACAACCAGCATTGGGGCGCGGTTTAAGTGCGCTTCTCGAAAATGCGCAAACAGATATTACAGGTGCTCAAGCTGCTCCTGTCGGTTCTGTCTCTTCAATTTCTATAGATGCCATTGAGGCCAACCCATTTAACCCGAGAACACATTTTGAAATTAAGGCTTTAGAGGAACTTAGACTATCGATTATAGCACATGGTATAATTCAGCCCCTAACAGTGAGAAAAATGGGTCGTGATCGCTATCAGCTTATTTCAGGTGAACGACGTTTTAGAGCGGCCCAAATTGCAGGTTTAAAAGAAGTGCCAGCCTATGTGCGTATTGCAAATGATCAAAACATGCTTGAATTAGCATTGGTAGAAAATATACAACGCGAAGACCTCAATGCCATTGAAGTTGCACTTTCCTATCAACGATTAATAGAAGAATGTCAACTTACTCAAGACAAACTCGCTGAAAAAATTGCCAAATCTCGTTCACATATTGCAAATCATTTAAGACTTTTAAAACTTCCAGATGCCATACAGGCAGCAGTCAGAGATAAGCAAATAACCATGGGGCATGCAAGAGCACTTTTGGCATTAGATTCTCAAAAAGATCAAAATTTAGCTTTTCAACGCATCCTAAACGAGCAGCTCTCCGTTAGAGACGTAGAAGCAATTTCTAAACCAGAAAATACTGCCAAAAGCAAAGCCAAAAGCTCTAAAAGTAAGCCAAACCTTTCTACTAACGATAAACTTTATTTGTCCTTTTTGACACAGCAATTACAAACAAAAGTTAGTATCGATAAATCTGAGAAAGGCAACGGAAAGCTTATCGTGCATTTTTCTAATGAGGCTGATTTGGAGCGTCTTATTGAATTGTTAAAGAAGTCAAAATGAAGCTGAGGCTTTTCATTCTATTGTTTTCTGCGCAATTAAATGCTCAAGAGGTGCACAACATGCATGACAGTTTAGCGCTAGAATTCCATCAAAAAAGCATGCTTTATTCAGCAATAATTCCGGGCGCAGGGCAAGTTAGAAATAGTATTGCCTCAGATTTGCACAACAATGCAATTTGGAAAGTACCAATCATTTACGCAGGTCTTGGTGCAACAGGATACTTATTAGTTCAAAATCAACAAACGCAATTGAGTCTTAAAACTGAATATACAAATAGAAAAGAAGGTGGCTTGCTTGACCCCCAGTGGTCTTCTTACGATGATCCAGCCATCTTGCAACTTTATAGACAGTATTTAGATTGGAGAGATTTATCCATTTTAGGGATGACCGCTATTTATCTTTTTCAAATTGCAGAAGCCGGAGCTGAAGCCCATTTTGTAAATTTTGACACAGGGTCGGATCTTAGTTTTACTGTTGATCCAATGATTACAACAACTCGATTATTAGGCGTTAAAATTCAACTGTCCTTTCGCTGAGAAAACCTATCTTTATCCAATGAATATTGCATTAATCGGTTATGGCAAAATGGGCAAGGCAATTGAAGAAATTGCCATTGAACGCGGTCACAACATTAACGCCAAAATAAATTCAACGTTGACAGTTGATTTGGCCGATTGGTCAAATACAGATGTTTGCATAGAATTTACAAGGCCAGAGCTTGCTGCAAATCACATTGAATTTTGTGCCAAAAAACAAATTCCAATAGTAGTAGGAACAACAGCTTGGTATGATGAACTAGCCCGGGTTAGAAAAACCATAATAAAAAATGACAGCGCCTTATTATACGCGAGTAATTTCAGTGTGGGGGTAAATTTATTTTTTGAACTTAATCGTCATCTGGCATTATTAATGGAAGGTCAAAAATCCTACACTTTAAGCGTTGAAGAAACGCACCATATCCAAAAACTTGATGCCCCAAGCGGAACAGCAATTTCTTTGCTTGAGGATATTTTAAAAATCAATTTAAACTACAAGGGTTGGTCGTTAAGGCCAAATAATCAGCAAGAAATTGAAGTACAGGCCCACCGCTTGCCAAATATTCCTGGAACACACAAAATTAACTATGATTCAGACATTGACAGCATTCAAATTCAGCATATAGCGCACAACCGCAAAGGATTCGCTTTAGGCGCAGTATTAGCTGCAGAATTTATCTTTGAGCGCAAAGGTATTTTTACCATGTCTGATGTATTAAAAATAACACCATGAGTTTCTTATATTATTATTTATTTTTATTGGTCCATCCCTATATTGCACAATGGCATAAAATTTTTCCTAAATTGGGAAGAAAGCAATGGGAGGCACTATTACCGGGCTACAATTATTTTATTTTATTTAAAAGTGTCTTAAATAAGCCATGGTGGTCATTACTTTTGATATTTCCGGGTGTGCATTTGGTAATGTGGATGACCATAAATGTGAGCTTATTGCGTCGTTTCGGTTTTTTCAGTTTCCAACAAACGCTACAAGGCTTGTTTTTCCCGTACTTCTTATTTTTTAAAACTGCCAAAGAACAAGATCTTCATTATGGACAACCTACCAATTGGGCAAATTCCAAAGAAATAGAACAAAGAAAATGGGGTGATCATATCATTCTTTTTATGGCTCTTCCAGTTATTGGTCATGCCCTGGCAATAATTTTAGATAAGGTTACAAGGGACAAACCTGGAAGCAAACCGCGAGTAAAAGAATATGGCGATTCTTTTGTTTGGGCCTTAGTTGCAGCGGCAGTAATTCGAACCTATTCATTTGAACCCTTTCAGATTCCAACCGGATCTATGGAGAAAACAATGGTAGTAGGCGACTTTTTATTCGTCAATAAATTGGCATACGGACCAAAAGTTCCTATTACCCCCCTCTCCTATCCTTTGGTCCATAATATCGTGCCCTTTCTCAATGTTAAGTCATATTTGAATTGGGAAACAGGAACTTACACGCGCATTCCAGGATGGAGCAAAATTGAACGCAATGATGTGGTTGTTTTCAATTTCCCTTCAGGCGATACCGCTATTTTAGATCCGCGCACTCCCAACGGACTAATGGGCCATGATTTTCATGGACTTTTGAATAACGAAGCATTTAGTCAATTTTTAATAAGTAAGTCAAACAACGGTGTAGAATTCAAAACGCTAGATTCAATTGGGCAAAATAAACTTTTTGAAGAGTATATAAATGGCTATAGTTTTTGGAAAGAAAAGGCAAGGAAACACTTCGCTGCTGGTTATTTCCCAATATTATCTATGGAATACAGAGAAGGGCTTACCCATGGTGGCCTTATTTACAGACCTGTAGATAAACGAGAGAATTATATTAAACGATGCGTAGGCATACCAGGAGATTTCATTGAGATTAAGAATTCCACGCTTTATGTGAATGGTAATAAAGCATTTATTTCACCGGGACAGGCACTAATGTACAGTATTTCTAAATCCAAAGTGAACTTTCCCTCAGTTCAGGAAATGTTAAGACGCTATGGACTTGAAAATTCAGACGATAGAGCTCGTATAGACTTCGATGCTTTTTCGGATCCTGAAAATTACAAGTTAAATCTAACCAAAAAAGAAAAACAAAAAATTGAAAAAGATTTTAACGTAAAACTTGAAATTGATAAAATGGAGTCAAATATTTGGCAAACAATTACACTACAATTACAACTATTTAATACTTATTATCGCACACCAGCTTTAAGTAAAATAGCTAATTTAGAACAGTTTCCAAAGGATTTTAATGTGTCTAATACGATGACAGATTTTCAAAAATTTCAAATACCGAAAAAAGGTCAACGCATTGCAATCAATAGTAAAAACATTGCATGGTATAAAAGAATTATTTCAGCCTATGAAGGTCATAAGCTATCCATAAAAGGAGATGATATATACATTGACGGAAAAAAAACAACTTCGTATCAATTTGCAATGAATTATTATTGGATGATGGGTGATAATCGCTTTCATTCTGCAGATTCCCGAGTTTGGGGCTTTGTACCTGAAGATCACATAGTTGGAAGGGCTTCCTTTGTTTGGTTTTCTAAATCACCATTTGTGGATAGTTTCTTAGGCATTCGTTTTGATCGTATTTTCCGATTCGTAGTGTAAGATGGAAGTATTGCCAAGTGCATATTTCCCCTCACTTGAATATACCAGGGTATTATTGACTGCACAGAGAATTGTATTGGATTATCACGAAAATTTTATCAAACAAAGCATAAGATCACGCTGCCATATATTGAGTGCCAACGGAGTTTTAAAACTCAATGTACCGATCATACATAATGGCAAACAAGCCACTTCTAAGGTCGCTATAGATTACAGTAAAAATTGGCAAACAGAACACCTTAGGGCCATTTCAAGTGCCTATGCAAAAGCGCCATACTTTGAATACTATTTCTATGACATTGCTAAGCTACTGGAATTGAGCCCAAAATATCTCACCCAACTCAATGAATCAATTCTACTCTGGTTAGATCGTGCATTAGATTTGAAATCCAACTTTCAAAGGGCATCAAATTATACTGACCAAATTGCATTGGATAAAAAACACTGGTTAAATTCTTCTTCGAATCCAACCTTAACTTACACCCAAACTTTTGGTGAAGAAAATGAATTTGTTAATAATTTATCCGTGATTGATGGACTAATGAATGAAGGCCCTTTAATTCGCAATCATTTTTTGCCAAGGTAATCGAATTACGACAGGATGTAGAATATTGGCATCGGTTGCGAACAAATCTCCATTTGGCGATATGGCAATGACTTTAGGTTTTGTAATACTTTTAGGTAAAAATTGACGTGATTTGAGGGTTCCATCTTGGTTTAATATAACCACTTCTCCTTGATTAGAAAGTAAATAAAAGGTATTGGAAAGCGGATGAATAGCGACTGAAATAGGCTCAAAAAGCAGTTCCTCAGACTCAATTGAGAACAATGGAATTTGACTCAATTTGCGTTTCTTAGCATTAACAAGTTGGCATTCGAATCGTCTTTTCCCATTTTCTAAAAGTGAACTATTTAAAACAGCCAAACGCTTTAAATTCGGATGATAACAGATGAGGTGTTTCAAGTTATCGTCATTTGGAAGAGCAACTAAATCATCTGAGTTTGAATCTGAAAAATCATTTACGAAATGTAATATTTCGTTTTGATCTAAAAGAATGAAACTAGAATCAAGGTAAGCTATTTGCTGTATTTTAGTATCTTCTGACCAATTTTGAATCAAAGAAAATTTTTGCATGTCAGTATCAAATTCAAACAATTGCGTGGAATCTTGGCTTAAGAACGCTGAATTTAAAGAATCGATAAAAACCAAGGCACTTGGGGGTTGAATTCCAATCGGCATAAACGTAGCATTTCCTTGATTTTCAAAATCAATGTAACCTTCCTGTTCTAAATACCGATTGGCAACTTGATCAAAGTAATCTTGCACACCGCCCAATTGAATTGACCTTGCAGCAATGAAAGATAAAGTTGCAAGCACAAACGAGAACATGTAATGAGTTGGCTTCATTTCAAAGCAAATTTATATGAAAAACAAACATATTTACAAATAATTTCAGAGAAAAAGGCCCTATTTTTGTTGGAACAATTTTTGTTAGCAAAGTGAATATGAAATATTTAAGCTTTTTTCTCTTCTCAACATTATTAGCAATTACCAACTATGCACAATTTAGTTTTGGTGGTGGATTGAGTACAACACAGTTTTTTAATACCCAAAGTATTCAAAATAAAAAACTACTAATGCCTGGTGTACACGCACATGTTGAAATACCTCGTAGTGGTGATGTAACGCTATATGGAAGATGTTCGTATTTATTTGCTCAACCAAACTACGATACCTTAACGAGTTATGTAACAGCAATTAATCCAACAACTAACCCATACATTTTAGCTGTAAATAATCAATTTAAAACCAGTTACTTTACTATTGAAGGTGGTAATAGATACTATATTGGTAATGATTATGACAATGGATTTTCTGGCTATGGAGGATCTGGAATCATTTTGGCCTTAGGAAAGGTAAGAAAAGAATATTTTCCAACGGATGTTAGTGGAGTATACATTTGGCAAACAGACTACCAAATAGATCCTACGGAAATAGCTGAAGGTAAAGTATTTGCTCTTGGGGGCTATTTGCAAGGAGGGCTTAAGTACACGATCCCTGCAACTGGAACACTATATACGGATGTGACCCTAAATTACCTTCTTTTGGCCAATGGAGATAACAATACAGCGCTTTCTACCGAATACCTCTCACCTTTATTTTTCAATTTTACTATCGGTTTTAAGAAGGATTTGTACTAAAATTTCTTTTGTTGTAAGAGAAGCATCTATAACTACATCAGCCGCTTGGTAGTCACCACTGCGCTGATTGAATAGGACTTTAAATTGTTTTAAATCACTAATCAAAGGCCTATCTTTTAATTTTGCTACCCTAAGAAAAAGCAATGCAGGAGCAGCCTCCAAATAAATAACAAAGCCAAGACGCTTTATGCGATTGATATTGTCATTAAAACAAGGTAAGCCCCCTCCACAAGCAACAACTATTTTTTTTTCAGGCAAAGAATCTAGAAAATCAGTTTCCAATTTTCTAAAATATGGCTCACCATATTTTAGAAAAATTTGAGAAATCTTCATTTTGGATTTCTTTTCAATTTCACTATCTGAATCTATGAAAGTATAACCCAAAACTTGGGCAAGTTCTTTGCCAACGGTTGTTTTACCACAACCCATCATTCCAATTAAAAAAATCTTATTCATTAACATTTAGTTATAATTGAACTATTTAAGGCAAATTTTAAAATCAAAATTAGCAACATTTTCTTTGCTGTATCTATTGAAAAAATGTATATTTGCACCCTCAAAACTGCTGATTCCGTAGCTCAGCTGGTAGAGCAATACACTTTTAATGTATGGGCCCTGGGTTCGAGCCCCAGCGGAATCACTCTAAAAAAAGCACCTCGAATGAGGTGCTTTTTTTGTTAAATAGTTTGAAAAATTATTGAGGCTCCTCCATACGGCCATCCGCATGTTTTGCAAAACGTCCGAGTTTGGCATCGTGCACTTGGTCATAGCGCGGCCAAGGCCAGCCTCCAAATTGTGTAGATTGATAATCTTGAAAGGCCTGATAAATCTCTTCCTTTGAATTCATTACAAAGGGGCCATGTTGCACCACAGGTTCGTTGATCGGGCGGCCTTGTAAGACGAGCACTTTGGAAACTTCCCCGCCATTTTGCAGTAAACACTTTTGTGTCGCATCGACATCTGCTGCGTGGTAATGCGCAATATCTTGCCCGCCAATCTTTAATTGGTTTCCTTCATAGTAATAAATACTTCTATTGATGCCAGGCCCAGCTGCCGGTAATTCAAATGAAGCTCCAGCTTCCAATTGAATATTGTATATAGCTACTTGGTTATTTGGGTCGGCAGCCCATGAGTTTGGTGGTGTATTGATAGACTGATATTGATCGAATTTTCCAACCAAAACTTCCACATGTGTCTTTGCATCATGGGTCTCAGCACTGAATTTTGGAACCGATTCTGCCCAAAGCATCTTAAAATGCGGCGCCACCATTTTGCGCTTTTTCGGCAAATTGAGCCAAATTTGAAAGAGTTCCAATGGATTGTCTTTATCTTGATTAATCAATGGGAACATTTCTGCATGTTGCACACCTTTGCCCGCAGTCATCCATTGTACGTCTCCGTGACCATATCGACCGGCGGCACCCATGCTATCAGCATGATCAACCAAACCAGTGCGCACTATAGTTATGGTCTCGAAACCACGGTGCGGATGACCCGGAAAGCCGGGAACAGTTGAACCATGATACATCCTAAATCCATCTTTCACAATGAAATCTTGTCCCATATGGCGACCAACAAAATTACTTGGATCAGGGCCCAAAGCCTTATTTCCCTTTGGAAAAAAATCTTCATGGTGCACACAAAAGAGAAAAGGGTCAAGGGTTTCCCACTGGAAACCCAGTGGTCGTATTTTTAATATGAGTTGAGCTTGCATAGAGGCTTGAGAATTTTTAGAAAAGAGTGAAAAAGGCTGCACAAGCACAGCCCCAAGGCCCAAACCCATGCGGGATAAAAATGAACGACGCTCCAGAGGTTTAACCATTTTTTTTACTAAAATAATTGAATTATTGTAAATGTTGATGTGTTGATGGCGCAACAATAAATCTGTACTATCAAAACTCTAACTTAAATGCAGAGGTATGATGGAACGTTAAGTCCGGATAATCTTGCTCGGCCATTTGTAATAAAAATGGTGTTTGTGCTAAGAAGACTAGGTTTTCATCTTTATCTAAGGCCAAGAAATTGCTTTTAGCTTTTTGGAACATTGAAAGTTGTTGATCATTTTTTGATGTTATCCAACAGGCCTTGTAGTAAGATCTTGGAACGAATCGACAGTTCGCTCCATATTCATGAATGAGACGATGATTAATTACTTCAAATTGAAGCTGACCTACCGTTCCTACGATTTTTCTATTGCCAGGTTGCTGAATGAACAATTGCGCGACCCCTTCATCAATCAATTGACGGATGCCTTTTTCCAATTGCTTGGATTTGAGTGGATCTAGATTTTCTAATTCTTGGAAAATCTCAGGAGAAAATGATGGAATTCCTTTAAACTGCATTTTTTCACCAGTTGTCAGTGTATCGCCAATTTTGAAACTTCCAGTATCATAAAGACCTATGACGTCTCCTGGATATGCATCATCAATTACGCTTTTATCTTGGGCCATAAAAGAGGTGGGATTCGCAAATTTCATGTCCTTATTCAATCGTACATGGTGATAAAACTTATTGCGCTCGAAACGACCTGAAACTATTCTCAGAAAAGCAATCCGATCTCGATGCTTAGGGTCAAGATTGGCGTGAATTTTAAATACAAAACCACTGAATCGTTCATCTGAGGGATCCACCTTGCGCGTATCGGATTCTCTTGGGCGTGGAGAAGGCGATATGAGACAAAAGGTATCGAGTAATTCTTTTACGCCAAAATTATTTACGGCCGAACCAAAAAAGACAGGGGCCACTTGACCTGCTAAGTAATGTTCGCGATCAAAGGCATCATACACCCCCTCAATCATATCAATTTCTTCACGCAATTCAATCGCTGGATCATCACCAATGACTTGATTTAAATGTTGATCGGCCAAATCCCCTATACTTACAACATCTTGTGCAATTTTGGTCTTATTGGCTGAAAATAAATTAAGACTTTTTTGATATATGTTATAAACTCCTTGAAAGCGATCTCCCATGCCAATTGGCCAAGTGAGCGGGCGCACTTTAATGTTTAACTTGGATTCGAGCTCATCGAGTAAGTCAAAAGCTTCTTTACCATCGCGATCCATTTTATTGACAAAAATGATTACAGGCGTATTGCGCATTCGACATACCTCCATAAGGCGCTCTGTTTGTTCTTCCACTCCATTGGCACAATCAATTACCAAAATAACGCTGTCAACTGCTGTTAGTGTGCGAAAGGTGTCTTCGGCAAAATCCTTATGACCTGGGGTATCTAAAATATTTATCTGTTTGCCTTGGTAGCCAAATGCCATTACAGAGGTTGCCACTGAAATCCCGCGCTGCTTCTCGATCTCCATAAAGTCGGAGGTTGCAGATTTCTTGATCTTGTTATTTTTAACTGCACCTGCAGTCTGAATTGCGCCACCAAATAGCAATAGCTTTTCGGTCAGCGTAGTTTTACCTGCATCTGGATGTGAAATAATGCCGAAAGTTCGACGAGATTCTATGGCTTCTGAGAATTTCATTTAAGGCTACATAAAAAAAGACCGCACAAGCGGTCTTTTAAATTCTTTAAAGTGAAAATTAAAAAATTTCTGCTTCGCTAAAATGAAAAGCACCTTCTAATTGTGCATTTTCATCTGAATCTGAACCATGCACTGCATTTCGACCTTTACTTTCAGCGAAAGCCTTTCTAATTGTGCCCTCAGCTGCTTCAGCCGGATCTGTAGAACCGATCAGCGAACGAAAATCGGCTACTGCATTTTCTTTTTCTAAAATTGCGGCAACAATTGGGCCACTTGTCATGTAGGCCACTAACTCCGAGTAAAACGGACGCTCAGCGTGAACTGCATAAAATTCTTTAGCTTGCCCTTCTGTTAATTGGGTGTATTTCATTGCTTTAATATGAAAACCTGCCTCAATAATCATATCGATAATTTTGCCCATATGCCCGTTTTCTATTGCATCGGGTTTTAACATTGTAAAAGTTCTATTTGTTGCCATTTGAAGTTAAATTTGGGCGCAAAGATACCAATTTTTCAAGAAATTGGAAAAGTAACTACTTTGCTTTCTTTGTTGCAAATTCAATGATAATTCCAAGTGTCGGCTGCACAATACCCGAGGCATTTTCAATGAGTTTCGTTTGATAACGCGTAGGATCATTCGCATTGACTATTGGCTGGTTGTTTTCATCTGTCTCAACCAATAGTATCGGTGCTAGTTTTGCCTTGTAAGCATATAGATTTTGAATGTCGAGATAAAAATTCATATTGAATTGATTCAAATAAAGTTTTTTATCTACTCGGATATTTAGCTGATGAAAACTACTTTCACGTTGGGTATTTAATTGAGTATAATCTAACAAGCCTAATCCGTTGATATTCCAATTGTTTATTAAACTCGATGTGGCTATATCATAAGGTGTGTAGGGAGCGCCACCAGAGTATAACCAACGTAAGCCAATTTCCCAACCATTTTCAAAGCGCTTTCCGCCAGTTAATGAAACAATATTTCTACTATCCCAAGAAGTGGGAACGTAATTATTGTTTTTGTCTAGAAATTCTGAACGCACCCAAGTGTAGGCCAAAACGGCATAAAATCCTTTGAATAACTTTTGCTGGTATAAGAATTCAGTTCCATAACTATGGCCCGAAGAACTCGAACTTACGGCTTCATTACCAACAACACCGAAGTCTGACCCAATATTTGCAAGGCAAATGGAATCTTTGATGGAGAAAGGATAATTGTCGTATTGTTTTAAAAATCCTTCAAAAGTGATGCGCGCATTCCATTTAAGTAAGTACTCAGTACCCATAACAAAATGATTGGCAGTAATATATTTAAGGTCATTTTGTTTGTTCACCAATTCACCAGCAAGATTTCGATAACCTAAAATTGTGTACGAAGGTAACTGATGGTAGCGCGCTACGTTTGAATTAATCGACCAATTTTCAGTTAGGCGATATGATGCAGAAAACATAGGAGAAAATTGATTGAGTGGATTGCGCATTTGCGCACTGTATGAAGTGCCATCTATTCGCAATCCAAGAGAAAGACGCAAGCGCTCATTAAATACGGTGCGACTTAATTGTGAAAATGCCGAAAACTTATGAAGATTTAAATTCGACTGAAAGTCAATTGTATCTGGTTGCCCAAATATGGTGAGCAATTGATAGGTACTGTTATAATATTTGGCAAACTCATAGCCAGCGCCTATATTGAAACGCCAACCATTTTTGCGATAAGTATGCTCCATTCTAAGTTTGTTCTCTGCTTCAAATGAGCTGTAATTCTGCAAGAGGTACTGCGGCTCCTCAATTAAATTTTTATAACGGTAGGCCTCGTTATTGAGCATATTTCGGCTGAGCACTACAGTTTGGATGGATGACTTTGAGGAATGTTGCCAAACCGCACCCATTGTGTAATTCCATTGACCTTGCATGGGCAAATTTCCCAAGATAAAATTATTGTATTGGATTTGGCTTGTATCGGTTAAACCATCATTTACTTTTTGATTCAAGCCAAATTGATCTAAAGCTCCTAGCCCAATAATAGATAATTTATTTTTGGGATTGAGTTGATAATTAATTTTAAATTGATAATCATTGTATGTAGGCAATATAGGTAATTTAAGTGCAGCAAAAAGAAACTGTAAGTATGAACGTCTGAGCGAAAAAATAAAATCTCCCTTGTCACCTATTGGCCCATCAAAGGTGAGGGCAGCATCAGATGAACCCAATGCAAAATTTGTAATGAGAGCGTCTTTATTTCCATCTTTTTGTTTAAAAGAAAGAACGGATGAAAGTCCATTGGCCCGGTTTGCAGGAAAAGAACCCGAATAGAATTCAACTTCTCGAATAAAATTAACATTTAACAAGCCCACCGGGCCACCGCTACTACCTTGAGTAGCAAAGTGATTAATATTTGGAACTTCAATACCGTCCAAATAAAATTTGTTTTCACCTGGAGAGCCACCTCTAATGATTATGTCATTTCTAAAGGTGGCACGTGCCGCTACCCCTGGTAAGGCGGCAATTACTTTGCTCACATCCCGATTGGCACCAGGTAAACGCTCTACCTCGGTTGCACTTAAGGTTTTTAAAGAATTAGGAGATTCCAACCTGCGTTGAAACGGCGCTGCACTTACTCTAATAGCCTTAGCGTTTTGCACCCTAGGCTCTAACTCTAAATTGAGCTCCGTAGGACGTGCATTGGTAATGAGTACCTCAGATTGTATTTTGTCTTGATATCCAGGGGCTGTTATTTTTACAGTATAGATGCCAGGAGCCAAAAATTCAAAAACATAAAATCCGTCAAGATCAACTGCCTTGAATAATCCAAGCTCTATTATATTGACTTTCGCAGGTGAAAGGGCTGAACCGTTGTCCATATTAATAATTTTACCAGACAACACCCCTGTTTGTCCATCACAGGAATTCGGATAAAAAGTGACAAGAAAAAATAAAATTATGGGAGAATAAATGAATTTTGATTTCATAGCGTAAAAGCCTTTCAAGTCAAAACAATAAAGACATAAAAAAGTTTAATCACTTGGAATATTGTCGGTTCTGATCCATTCTTGTGTTCTGAAAAAAGGCCCAATGTAACCCCTAACATTGAGTTTATTTTTATCAGATGAATTTAACCACAGCGCACAATCATAGGTTTTACCATTGTCGGGATCTAAAATTGTCCCGTTTTCCCATTGAGAACCATCCCAATGCATTTGCCACAAGATAACCATTCCTAAAATAGGCTGATTGTGTCGCTTCCCCGAACACGCTGTACATTTCGAGTTAGGGCCATCCTTGCCACGCTTATAGATATAAACCACCTTACCGTAAAGTAAGTTTTCCTTTTTGTAGAGCTGAACTATTGATTTTTTATAACCCGTAACATCATCTATTGTAATCCAATACCCAACACAAGATTGTGCTTTAGCCCAAAAACTTATACTGAGCACCAATGAAAATAAAAACCATTTAATCATTTTGAACAATTTTAATAAAGTTCTGCAAAATTTCTTTTCCAAAAGGTGTCATTATAGATTCTGGATGAAACTGAACGCCATAAACCTTTTTTAATGGCAACTCTATGGCCATGGGTACACCGCTCGAACTGTAAGCACTCACCCACTCATCTGGACAATCGACGCTCCAAGAATGATACAAGCCAACATTAATTTCATCGGCTAACAATTTGAATAACCCTGTTTTTGTTCGAATTGAAATTTTTTCCTGAACACCATGTTTAACATGTGCTTGGTTAATGAGTGATGCACCTAAATGTTCTGCTAATGCCTGCATACCCAAACACACCCCTAAAATTGGTTTTTGACCTATTAGATGGGTAAGAATTTCACTCAAGCCATGCTTTTGCGATGGCAGCCCCGGACCTGGGGATAAAACTACTGCTTGGTAATTGCTTAATTGATCAATTGCAATTTGATCATAACGCAATACATCTAATTGTACATCTAATCCCTCTAAATAATGTGCTAGGTTAAAGGTAAAAGAGTCATAAAAATCAATTAAAAGAACCCTCAAATAGCTTGTTTTTTGTTACTTTGCAAAAGTAGTAAATTCAAGCATTAAGCATGAGCGAAGCCAAAAAACCTATTCAAATCCCAAATGCACCGGCTCCCATTGGGCCTTACAGCCAAGCCATTCTTAAAGATCAAACACTCTACATTAGTGGGCAAATCCCGCTCAATCCAAAAAATGGTCACTTGGAACTCACTGATATCACTTTGAGTACAAAAATAGTTTTAGAAAATATTGCTAGCCTTATTGATGCCGCTGGATTTGACATCCAAGATGTAATGATGGTGAGTATTTTTTTAAAAGATATGAACTCATTTGATGAAATGAATAAGGTCTATGCTGATTTCTTTCAGGGAATAGCCCCAGCACGACAAACGGTTCAAGTCTCTAGATTGCCACTTGATGTACCTATTGAAATATCTTGCATTGCCCAAAAATGACAACGAGTCGACCAATTGATCTTAGTATTGTAATTGTCAACTATAATGTTGTCAACTTTTTAGAACAATGTCTCAATAGCGTCTTTGCCGCGAGCCAAAATCTTCAAGTTGAAGTCTTGGTTGTAGATAACAATAGTGTAGATGAATCTGTTGGGCTTGTTAGTCAGAAATTCCCCAATGTCAATCTTATTGTCAATTCAGAAAATCTCGGTTTTTCCAAAGCAAACAACCAAGCTATTTTACAATGTAAAGGAAGATATATTCTACTGTTAAATCCAGATACTGTTGTCGAACAAGATACTTTTGATAAGTGCATTGCCTTTATGGATGAACATCCAAATACTGGTGGCTTGGGTGTGCGAATGATTGATGGTAAAGGTAAATTTCTTCCCGAATCAAAACGTGGACTTCCAACGCCGGCAGTTTCCTTTTATAAAATTTTTGGGTTGGCTGCATTGTTTCCTAAAAACAAACGCTTCGGAAGGTACCACTTGGGCTTTCTCGACGAGTTCAAAACCCATCAAGTAGATGTGCTGAGCGGGGCTTTTATGCTACTTAGAGCAGAAACGCTTCTAAAAGTGGGTTTGTTAGATGAGGCATTTTTTATGTATGGTGAAGACATCGATTTATCTTATCGCATAACTAAAGAAGGCTACCAAAACGTTTATTTTCCAGAAGCAAAAATCATTCATTACAAAGGAGAGAGCACTAAAAAGGGCTCATTGAATTATGTATTTGTATTTTATAATGCCATGGTGATTTTTGCCAAGAAACACTTTTCAGAACGTTATGCAAAAGTTTTCTCTTTGGCCATTAACATTGCAATCTATTTACGAGCGAGCATTTCCATTTTTAAACGCATTGTTCAAAATTTGAGTTGGCCCTTGTTCGATTTTTTTAGCACCTATTCAATTTTAGTTGTTTTGGGTCATCAATGGGAAAAAAATCAGATTCAATTTCCAGAATTGGCATATAATTATCTGAGTCCTGTTTATATTTTTACTTGGGTATTTTGCACTTGGCTTTTCGGACTTTATGACAAAGGGACAACAATACATCGTATCTGGAAAAGTACCTTCATTGCAACGATAACAATTCTTGTGGCCTACGCTCTTTTTCCAAAAGAGTGGCAATTCTCTAGGTTATTTATTCTTATTGGTGCGCTTTCGTATCTAACAATTTTCTATTCGAGTCGGGCCTTTATTGACATTGTATTTAAAGGGCGTATTAATTTTGGTAAACTTCCCAAAAAGCGCTTTGGTATCTTGGCAAATAATTCGGAATTTGATAGAATAAAAAGTTTAATAGAACAAACTTATCCCCAAATAGACCACATTGTACAAATTAGTCCCGAAAACGATCGTCAAATTGTTAAGCAAATTTCTGATTTTACAAGGGTTCATCAACTCAATGAACTCATATTTTCTATACAAGATTTCGGTGCTGCCAACATTATTCAATTGATGGCCGAAACTTCGGGGCTTAATCTAGAATATAAAATAGCACAACCCAATGCAAGTTATCTTATAGGTAGTTCATCTATTGATCAAGCAGGCGCATACTATAATTTACATTTTGATGCGCTTCAGCTGCCTTCTAATAAGCGCCTAAAACGACTTTTTGATTTGTTGTTATCTTTTATCTTATTAGTGCTAAGCCCTTTTATTATTTGGAAATTTCGGCAACCAAAACACTTTTTAACCAATTTATTCCAAATATTTTTTGGACGTCTTTCCTTTGTAGGAGTAGGTTCAAAATCAAATGTATCTAAAAAAACGAAGAGATTTCTGTTACATCCAAAATTCAATAAAGATGAAGCTTTTGATATACAAGCATTTATGTACATGAAGTCTTATCGTATACAAATGGACTTATTCTCAGTTTGGTATCAGCTGCTTGATCTAGATAAGGAGGCAGAGTGATTATTACCTTATTTTACTTAATTTTGCTTGCAAGATAACGACAACAATTATCTCAACATGGCTCAAATAGAAATTCGTCTGCCCAAAATGGGTGAAAGTGTTACCGAGGCAACTATTACCAATTGGCTCAAAAATGTAGGCGATTCTGTTGCCATGGACGAACCTCTTGTAGAGGTTGCTACCGATAAAGTAGATAATGAACTTCCATCTGAAGCGGCGGGCACACTCATTAAAATTTTATTTGAAAAAGACCAAGTAGCACAAGTTGGCGATGTGATTGCAATTTTATCCACCGAAGCTAGCGGCGCGCAGCAAATTACAGAATCAGGCCAATCTGAACAAGAAAATATTGAACTTTCCTCTACCAATGCTAATCTAGCACAAGCTTCTTCAGACCAAAGTCGTACAGAAGAGCGAACGATCGAAACTGATGCGGGAACTGATCAAACAATATCTTCTTCTAATTTGACGATAAAAAATACAGAAGGTCGGTTTTATTCGCCTTTGGTACGAACAATTGCTCAAAAAGAAAATGTTAGTGCTGAAGCATTAGCCCAAATAAAAGGAACAGGCCTAGATGGACGCGTTACAAAAAAAGACATTCTGGCCTATATTGAAAATAGACCTAACGAGACGCAAAAAAGTGTGCATAGCCACGCTACACAGCAAGTATCTCAAGAAAAGACAACAGTGCAAGTAAAAGAGCCTGTTATACTTCCAAATAGTGGAGATGAAATAATTGAGATGGATAGGATGCGCAAACTCATTGCAGATCATATGGTCATGTCTGTGCATGTATCACCTCATGTTACCTCCTATGTAGAAGCTGATGTGACTACTATCGTTAAGTGGCGTGAGCGCATGAAAAACGAATTCAAGAAACGAGAAGGCGAAAACCTAACCTTTACTCCGATTTTCATAGAAGCCGTTGCAAAAGCAATTAAGGATTTTCCTATGGTGAATGTTTCTGTATCTGGCACCAATATCATTAAAAGAAAAGACATTAATATAGGAATGGCGACTGCCCTTCCAAGTGGCAATTTGATTGTTCCCGTAATTAAGAATACAGACCGAATGAGTTTAGTTGGTATTGCTAAAGCTGTTAATGAACTAGCCAATAATGCCAGAAATAATAAACTTAAACCTGAAGACATCCAAGGTGGGACTTATACCGTTACCAATGTTGGAACTTTTGGCAATGTGATGGGTACGCCAATTATCAATCAGCCACAAGTGGCCATTTTAGCCTTAGGGGCAATACGAAAAGTACCCGCTGTTATAGAAACAGCACAAGGCGATTTTATTGGCATACGCCATAAAATGTATTTGTCTCATTCATATGATCACCGTGTTGTTGATGGCGCATTAGGCGGGCAATTTGTGCGCAGGGTTGCTGATTATTTAGAGCAGTTTGATCCAGAAACCAAACTCTAAATGGCCCTCCAATTAACACGACCAATTTGTGTATTCGATTTAGAAACCACTGGGCTTCAAATTACAAAAGACCGCATTGTTCAGATTGCAATCATCAAATTATTTGAGGATGGGCAAACCCAAACTCTTAATGAACTTGTAAATCCACAACAATCAATTTCAGATGAAATAGCGGCTATCCATGGTATAACTAATGAGATGGTGGCCCAGGCACCAACTTTCGAACAAATTGCACCAAAATTGATTGCCTTTATTGGTGATTCTGACCTTGCAGGATACAATTCGAACAAATTTGATATTCCTGTTTTGTCAGAAGAGTTATTGCGATGCAATATAGATTTTGATCTAGGTGCGCGTCATTTTGTTGATGTTCAGAACATTTTTCACAAGATGGAACAACGAACCCTTTCCGCTGCCTATCAATTTTATTGTGGCAAAAAAATTGAGAATGCGCATAATGCCTTATACGATACCTTAGCTACTTTAGAAATTCTGCAAGCACAAACTGAAAGATATCCCCAGTTAGAAAAAAACATTGCGGGACTTTCAAAATTTTCTTCCTTGACAAATCAGCAAAATGCTGATTTCGCGGGCCGTCTTGCCTTCAATGAGCAACAAGAAATCTGTTATAATTTTGGCAAACACAAAGGAAAAACAGTTCAAGAAGTGCTTAAAATTGAACAAGGGTATTATGGTTGGATGTTGGAGGCCGATTTTCCGCGTCAGACAAAACAAATCTTGCGTCAAGAGATGGAAAGGATAAAAAACATAGCCAGCAACCAATCTATTGATGATAAACTCGAAGCATTGAAAAATAAATTTAAAAAGTCATGAAGATTATCTGTATTGGTAGAAATTATGCAGATCATGCCCTGGAAATGAATTCACCCCTTCCAACAGAACCGCTCTTTTTTCTCAAACCAGATACAGCCTTGTTAAAAGATAAAGACTTTTATTATCCGAATTTTTCCAATGATATTCATTTTGAGTGCGAACTTGTGGTACGAATTGATAAGGTTGGCAAGCACATCAAGGCAGCATTCGCCCATAAATATTATAGTCATTTTACGCTCGGTATAGATTTCACAGCCCGTGACATTCAACAACAATGTAAAGAAAATGGCTTGCCGTGGGAAAAGGCAAAAGGCTTTGACCAAAGCGCTCCTATTTCCTCAATTTGGATTAATAAAAATTCACTTGATTTGGAAAAATCTGAATTTAAACTTTTTCAGAACGGAATTCTTCGACAAACTGGACTCCCCAAAGATTTTATTTTTAGCATCGATACAATAATTGCCTATGTATCTGAATTTTTGACGCTCAAAACTGGTGATCTAATTTTTACGGGAACACCTGCTGGTGTGGGTCCTATACAAATTGGCGATACTTTGAGTGCAGCCTTGAATGGTCAAGTTCTTCTTGAATTGAATGTAAAGTAATTATTTTTTAAGCAAGAGGGCTGTTTGTCCATTGTCCAAAACAAGCAAATAGGTTCCGGAACTCAACCCTGAAATATCAATGCTCGCGCCCTGCGATAAATTAATAGCAGACTCAATGACCTGCCCCGTTAAATTGTATAGGGTTGCAGTTTGACTATTTAAAATTCCTTTTACATAAACATGATCCGTAGCTGGATTGGGGTAGATTATCAAAGGTGCTAAACTATAATTCATTGTACTTAAGTCTGAAGATGGGTCATCTTCCAATAAGGTAAGGCCGCCAAGATCCTGACCAATAAATAATTCTAAGTGCGAATCATTATCCAGATTTGCAATATACGGAGCAGAATAAGCACCCAAAGAGTTGCCCAAACTAAGAAAATCGGCGCTTCGCTCGTGAAAATTTTGATTGTTACCAATTTGAATGCTATCATAAAAATGAATGCTGCCATCTAGCGATCCAACTAAAAGATAAAGTGTATCTAGATGCTTAAAAAAATGTGGTACTGAAAAGCCATCAGGGCCATTACTTTGAACATTTACACCACCCAAAACATTGCTCACTAAAGTAAACTGTGGATTGCTCATTGTTCCAGTGTTCTGATAGTAGAGAATTTTTCCTCCCTTATGCCCTATTACTAAATCGAGTAATTGATCATCATTTAAATCTATTAATTGAGGTGCAGAAAAAAGTGGGACTTGGATAATCTGGTTATTATTATCCAAAAGTGCTTCTGTTTGAAGCGCAAAAGAAGGAGCCGCGCCAGTTGAATTGTTTTGATAATAAATAATTTGTCCTAAATCGTTTCCTAAAAGTAAATCTGGTTTTCCATCGTCATTGAGATCACCCATAGCCGGCAAAAGTCTTAGGCCATGGTTGGCACTCGAAAGGTTTAAAAAATCTTGATCGATAAGGACGAATTGTGGGTTTGTAAGAGTTCCTATATTTTGATAATAAGCAATTCTCGACTCTTTATCCAATAGAGGCTTGTAAGCAAAAAAGTTTGCCACCAATAAATCTTGTAAACCATCCGAATTAACATCAAAAATAAAAGGAACGGAACCTAATCCATGATCTATCATCTGTGACTGTAACCAGTCGTTTTCTTGAAACACAAAAATTGGCGCTTCGTTTGTACTTAGGTTTTTATAGAACCAAACACTGTTTTCATTTTCAGAAACATTATTGGCGTTCGGAGCAACAATGAGATCTTTCTTTGAATCAAAATCAACATCGATATAATAAGCAGCTGGAAACAACTGAACATTCGCCGGAATTGTATTATTTGGAAAATTATAATCAGCATTAATCATTGGTGAATTGGTATTTGGACTAACTCCACCGTTAATTAATTTTACAAGGTTTCCATAAGCAACATCGCCAAGAATTAAATCAAGCACTCCCGATTGATCTATATCAAGCGCTAAAACTGTTGAGCCGGCATGAGCCTTAGCCTGGTCATTGGGCCTAAGCTCAGGATTGGATACATTCCCATCGTTGCAATAAGAACTAGTATCATTTAAAAATAATGTATTGCTCGTCACGTCTTCTCGATATTTACCCCAGCAGCGATTTTTAAGAATAAATACCAAAGAATCAGAATGTCCGTATAATTCTTGACTCTGATTTTGGTGGTATTGAAGGTATTCGCCACTGATGTGATAGGTCAAAATATCCATATCGCCATCCCCTTCTACATCGACCAAAGCAGGTATATCTGCACCACTTATGTATAAATTTAGCGTTGGCCCTTCATAATTAGAAACCAAATAAGGTGAATATTCTTGCCATTGTAATCCTTGAGTGGCACTGCCTATATTTCTAAAAGCTTTGATTCCTCCAACGGCATAACAGAATAAATCTTTTCGACCGTCTTGATCGTAATCAAAGGTAGTGATGCGGTTGGTCAAATTTGGTGGGAAAAATTGTAAGGCACCACAATCGAGCTCATATTTGTTAGTAGCACCAACTTGAATGTTTTTGTAAACACGAATTTGATTTGCGCTACGATCGAAAATAAGTAAATCCTCATCGCCATCAAAATCGTAGTCTATAGATGAAAACTGAGGTGTATTTAAACCCCCATCCCACGGCTTTTCCATGAGCTCGCCATCATGCAGGACACCAATGAAATTTGAATAATTAAACTGAAATTGAGACCAAATTAAAGAGCTAAATCCAAGAAAGAATATGAGCACCCACTTCATGACTCAAAATTAACGTCTTTTGGCTTAGTTTGCCTCCATTCAATAATTCTTTTATCATCCCCAGCACTTAAAAATCCTTTAGATGTTGGAATTAAAGCATTGATCGAATTGCTATGGCCGGCGTGTTTAAAGTCTAACTTTTGAACTATTCTGTCGTCTGAAAGCTGCCAAATTTTTATGGTTTTATCTCTCGAGGCCGAAGCATACAAGTTTACATTTATTTGAATAAGTTTATAAATAGTCCCTAAATGGGCAGCGAATGCATTGAGTTTCTTACCCTCTGCCGACCAACGTCGGATAAAAGCATCCTTTCCTGCACTTATAAACCCACCATCTGTTAATAAAGTAAGCGAAGTGCAGGCATCAGAATGGGCCTTAATTTGCTGAATTTCATTAAAATAAATTGTGTCGAGTTGTCTTGCGGTGCCATCTGCACAAGCTAGCCATATCGATGCGCCATCTTTACTGATCAGAATTTGTCGAATTTTGCCACATGACAGCGGTTGTTGGAGCAACAACTTCCAATTTTCATCCCAAATACAAACCAAACCTTCACTATCGGCAGTATAAAAATGATTCTTATGTTCGTTATGAACAATAACAAATACTGCCGCTCGGTGCACTTTAATGTGCTTTAATTCGCGTTTGTCACGAGTATTTATAATATGTATTTGGCCATCTTGAAGACCAATAACCAGCAAATTGAGGTTGGCCAAAACCAATAAACTAAAAGGTGCATGGCTACATCTAACAACGAATGGGTCTTGGCTTAAGTCTGCTTTATTCCAACGGGCAACATATTTATCTGCCGATGCTGAATAATAAAAATGCTTGTCCTGATCGAGGGCATAAATTGGGCCCTGATGTGTCGCATTTTGGATGAAATTTTCAAAAAATAAATGCTCTTTATTCTTGTTCATTTTCAAAGTCGTCGTCAAACTCATCATTGACTTGTTTGAGCCGATCTGCGTAAGATTTTGGCAAGAAATCAAAAAAAGTATCACCGCGAAGGCCCAAGCGTAAACATTCTAAAGGAATAAGATCATTGGGAGCAATATTGCCTAAATTTACCTCTGCTCCAAAAAGTTTAATAAACCAAACTTGCTGATTTTTTTGCGGTGCTTCCCAAAGTATGTCCTCAGGTTTAACATTGGCAATAATCCGATTTATTAGCAATGTATGGGCCGTGCCATTCGGTCTAAAAACACCAACATTTCCTGCCTCTCGACCCTCAGCAATAACCTTCCAACTCCCCGCTTCTAATTCTGCCTTCATTAATCTTACCCATTTTGCTGGAGAAATGAGAATTCCACTATCCTTGGAGCCTACCTCAGATAGCACAGTTCGACTTTGAGAGAGTTCGTGAATTAACTTGCATTTCTCATCTTGTGGAATAACAATCGACCCGTCTGAAATCTCTGCAAGATCCAATTTATATTTATCGAGTAGCTTTACAAAATCGTTAAACATACCCCGAGCATAAAAAGCTTCGAACAAGGTGCCACCAAAGTAAGGCCGGATTCCAGCTTCCTTGTACATTTTTATTTTTTCTTCCAAATCCTTAGTCACATATGCTGTACCGAACCCAAATTTGACCAAATCGGTTAAATGACCTGAACCCTCAATGAAATGAGCGGTTTCTCTTAGGCCAAGGCCTTTATCCATCATCATTGTAACGCCTTTATTTCGAGGTTTTGCACTGCGTTTTGGAATAAATGAAAGTTTAAAATTCATATCAATCTGCTAAAAATAAAAAATCGGTATCATCGAGAAGCTTCGGATTAATCTCAAAAATTTGTTTGGATCGCTGGGCATCATTTTGCATACATTGTTGAAATAAATGCTTGGCTTCAGAAAATTGACCCATTTGCCATTTTACATTAACTAGGTGCAATTTTATTTCTAACAATTCTGGGTGTCTGTCTAAAAATGATAAAAGAAATTTTTGTGCTTGAGACAATGAGGACTCACATAAAAAATCGATGTAATCGCTGAGCGCTTCATGGTCATCGAATGCCAATTCTAAGCATTTGAGATAATGAAAATCAGCTTCATTGCGCTGATCCATTTTTTGATATGCTCCAGCCAGTACATGATGAATTGCCGAATTTTTATTGTCGTATTCTAATGCTTTTAAAATAAGAAGAATGCCTTCTTTGGTAGAACCTAATAAGTCTTCTACAATTCCTAAACCCAACCAGGCTTCTGAAAGCATAGGTTCTAAATCTATACTAAGTTTATAATAATGTTTGGCAAGTGCCAATTCATTGAGCTGTTCGTAGGCCTCACCTATGTAACATAGTGCCATAGCATCATCACCGTCGTGTTTCATACAAAGTTCAAAATGCTCAATGGCTTTATGATATTTTTCAAGAGAAAGAAAAGCATTCCCTAAATTAAAGTGTGCCGGACCAAATTCTTCGTTTATTAATATGGCATATTCATAGGCCCATACAGCTTTGTTATAATTTTCAATCTTACTGTAGGCATTGCCTAAATTATACCATGCCGTACTTGAATAAGGTTGCTCATCGATAAATTTTAAATAGGTATTAATTGAGGCTTCGGTAGCCCCTAATGCATCATAGCAGCGGCCCATTTCATAAAGTGCGGCCTCATTATGTTTGTTTGCTATTAGGGCTTTCTGTAGCACTTCAATTGCTTCTTGGTATTGATGTAACCTTTCATACTCAATGGCGATATCTAGATAAATATAATCGCGTTCAGCGGGATCTGAATTTTCTAAAGCCAATTTAAAATAGCGAATCGCTTGCTTGTGTTCTCGTTGTTGTGCATAAATTGAAGCTTTGGTAAGGAATAATTCTGCACTGTTTAGATCTTGTTTTTCTAGCTGAATGACACAATCTAGGGCCTCCTGAAGCAAACCCAAACCACCCAAAGCTTGGGCTTTTCGCAATCGAAACAAAGGGTTATAGACAAACTGATAAATCCCAAATTCAGCCGCGATTTTTGCCTTATTGAATTGACCCTGAATTAGATAATGATCGATAAGGCTCTCTAACCTATCGCTATCGATAAAATTAAGTTCTTTGCCCTTTAAATGCGCTTCAAAGTGCTCAATATCTTCACTTAAGCTGCTGTCGGTGTAATCTTCTTCGTCGTCATCAAACATAGGCGGCATTTCTACTTATAAAAGTAAACCCTTTGCTTATTCTAGACAACATATGTAAATGGCACTTATCAACAAATCGTCTAAATGTTGAAAAGTTCTATTTATACTAATGTTCGCCGCAATGAACAACATAGGAGTTCCCAAGGCTATCTGTAATGGTTCCTATGTTTTCTAAATCTTGGAGTTCTTCTCCACAGAAAGTCCCGATTTCGACTTCACCATTTGGCCCATCATGGTGGCACTCTGAACATTTATTTTTTCGGCAAGAAGTGATTATTAAAGAAAATATAGTAATGATAAAAATTAGTTTTTTCATCTCATGTATTTTAACTCGATTTTTGAAACCGGTATTTAATATTCACATAGAAATGCCTACCCGGACCAGGCATTCCTATATTTTTTAAGCGAGAAAGATGATCGATGAATATGTTATTGGTAAGGTTTTGCACACCCGCTTGCAATATCCAGGTACCTTTTTTTTCATAATAAGCTCGGGCATTTAGATGCAACAAATAGTAACTTTCACTTGGCGTTTCTTGATACGCCACACGGCTTTGAGCAAAAAGCCATGTATGACTGCAACTGAGCTCAACTTTTTGAATACTCCTTTTAAATTGCCAATGATATTGAAGTTCATTTTGAAGACGTGTTGGTGGTAAAAAAGAAATGGTACTATCCTGAGGACTTTGAAAATGGATGTATGAAAAATTGCCATCCCAATGTAAGTTATGCAACCAATGAGGGTGATAATGTGCACTTAAGTCAAGGCCATAAAGCCGTCCGAGTTCAAATTGTTCATAAGTAAAAACCGGGATACCATCAATACTTGCTCCATTGGGTTGGATATAAATATAATTGCGCACCCATGCGTGATAAGGATTGAGGGTAATACTGCCGTGTTCGCCACTCCAGTCACTCGACCAATCGAGTTGAAAACTGCGCTCCGGCACCAAACTACTATTGCCAATTTCAAATCTCAAAGCACCATGATGAAAACCATTGGCGAGTAGTTCACTAAGGTGTGGCGCTCGAAAACCACTTGAAAAATTGATGCGATGACGCTGTCGTTTGGTTGCTTGCCAGGACCAACCTGCAGATGCGTTTGGGTTTGCATAACGCTTATGAATAGATTGTGTTAAAGATTGTGTTTGAATCCAGCGTAAATCTTGCCTTAGCCCCATCTGAATTAAGTGTTTACTGGAAAGCTCATATTTATATAAGGCAAAAAGGCCCTGATCAAGAGTAAGCGCATTTGGCAAAAGTTGACTCTCAGCATTTATTGCATTGAGATTCAATTGTAGCATGCCTGCTGCACCAATGATCAATTGCTGGGTCAGCCATTTTTTGGTCCATTTCACTTGAATTAAAGAATTTAATAAATCCATTTCCATAGTTGGTTTGGTTACCTTTTCATCATATTCTACCAAACGATTATGCGTTTGCCCCAAAAGCATGTTGAATTCTTGACCTGTCCAAAATCGTTTATATTCATAACTTAAGAGCTGATTGGTAAAAAATTGAGCAGGAAGCGAATAGCGCCTTGCTTGGGTGGGCACTTGAAAACTCATGGGCGTAGCTAAGGAATCATGGGTATGACCTGGAATGCCCGCTACCGTGTTGTTGTAAGCATACCTGATCTGGTGGATTTGATTGGGCTTAAACCAAGAATAAGAAGCCTTACCTACCCATTCATGGAAGCGTGAATTTTTAGCAAAGCGTCCGTTTGGCAAAAGAAAGTCTGCATGATTGGCATGGCTACCGGCAAGTAAAAAACGTTTATTCCCCTCGCTCTTTTTAAAAGTAATACTTGTACTTGTACCCTTGGTACTTTGATTTAATTTCTGCTGTAAATCAAGTGTCTGCTGACCGATACGCGCGTAGGGCTCGTCCACCAAATATACCACCCCACCAAGTGCATCGGCACCATAAAGAACAGAGGCAGGCCCTTTAATTACCTCTACTGATCCCAAGGCCAACTCACCGATGCCCAATCCATGATCGCCACCCCACTGCTGCCCCTCGAGACGCAAACCATTTACTAATGTTAACACGCGCATCCCTTGCATTCCACGAATGACAGGTTTTGCAATGCCATTACCCAAGGAGCTTGCATAGACGCCAGGAATTTTAGTTAGTAACGAGGAAACTTGTATTGCACCTGAAAGTTGTAGGTCATTTAAAGAACGGACTTCCATCGGTACTGTGTTTTTGGAGCGAGATGTAATTTGTTGCGCGCTCACAGTAACCTCTTCAGTTGTCATGTGCCCAAGATTGAGCTCAAAAATCAAATTTGAAGTATTTCCAATGATCATGGTATCTATGGATTCGTATTCAGGGTGTTTGACTTGAACGACTTGTTGGTCTGTCCAGGTAAAAGGAAAGGCAAACATGCCTCTTGCATCGGTGCGCACTTGAATTTGAAACGATGGAACGGAAATCAAGACCTCTGAGACGGCCTTTCGGCTTTGCGCATCGACCACAATACCTGATATACCTTGCTGAGCAAGAAATGAGCTATTAAAAAATAAAGACGCCCATAAAATGAAATTTTTCATGGAAAAAAGCAGTTTAAATTAACAACAGAAATTTGAATTATACTGTCGTTATTGGCGGTGCTCTAAGATGAAAAAGTGTGCTTAATATAGGGGGATGTTCCTTAAAGATTATACATTCTCGAACAACTGGACTGTGCTTTTGAAAGTTAAAAACAGGAAGATTTGGAGTGTTAAAAACACTTAGCGTGAGATCACAAATGGGGCAATCTTCGTCGCAGGTATCTGAATCGGTATGTAGAGTTTTTTTATGCTCGGTATGGGCACAATGGTGCCACCAACTTTTGGGCGTAAGAACCATTGTAATAGATACCAACAAAAAAATGCTTAGTGCCTTCACATCACAAAAATAAAAATTTTAAAGCAAAGCCTCTACGATCTTATCCATCGAATAGCCCTCAGCCTCAGCACGGTAATTGCGCACCAAACGGTGGCGTAATATAGCTTTGGCAACGGCTTTTACATCTTCAATATCGGGACTATATTTACCGCGCAATGCAGCATGACATTTAGCGGCAACTATTAGATTCTGAGAAGCTCGCGGGCCAGCACCCCATGTAATAAAGTCTTTTGTAATTTGAGGAGCCAGGGGGTCTTTAAATCGAGTTTTAGCTACTAAACTTACTGCATATTCAAGGACATTTTCTGCAACTGGAATGCGTCTAATTAATGATTGATAAGCAATAATTTGTTGGGCACTTAATATTGTTTGTACGGTAATCTCTTGATCACTTGTGCTTGATTTTACTATCGCAATCTCTTCTTGATAAGTAGGATAATCTACCCAAATATTGAACATAAAGCGATCCAATTGGGCTTCAGGTAATGGATAGGTACCTTCTTGTTCTATGGGATTTTGTGTGGCAAGAACAAAAAATGGCGCATCGAGGCTGTAAGTCTTTCCGGCCGCAGTTACTGCTCTCTCTTGCATGGCTTCCAATAGTGCAGCTTGAGTTTTTGGCGGCGTACGATTGATTTCATCTGCTAATATCATATTGGCAAAAACGGGCCCCTTGAGAAACCTAAATTGTTTTGATTCATCTAAAATCTCAGAACCAATTATATCGGAGGGCATTAGATCTGGAGTAAACTGAATACGATTAAATGATAGACCAAGACTTTGGGCAATCGTATTAACAAGCAATGTCTTTGCCAATCCTGGAACCCCGACTAGCAGACAATGTGATCTTGAAAATATGCCTATAAGCACTTGGTCAATAACCTCCTCTTGACCCACAATTACCTTATGGATTTCATTTTTTAGTGCTTTATAATCTAAAACAAGTTGATCTAATTGTTCTTTATCATTCATAATAAATCATGGTGTTTGAATCCAATTGACACGAAAATTACAATCCTCGAATTGTGTATCTATTCGAATATAGGCATTTGGAATTTTCGATTGGGTCCACTGATCGAGAATTCGTTGCTTTTTGTCATTTTCGGCTGCAAGTTTAATTAAAGCATAGTCTTGTTCTAAATTTGCCTTATGTGCCTCAACACGGTTTTGGAGCCGGACTATCCGAATACCTTGTTTGCGTTCGTAGATATCAGTATATAAAGAAGGAATGGAAACGCCTCCATTTTCCAAGGCATCAGTTAATAAATAAATTTGCTGATCAATTTCATTTAGCTGTTCCATATCCCAATAAATGTCCAGGGTATAGGGATTGGTAATCACACCTTTATTTTGTCTAGTAGCATCATCATTGGAATAACGCAAAACAGCCTCGTCCCAAGTAATCTCATTTCTACTTAAGCTTTGATAGCAACTATCAATTCGGGCAGAGGCTTTGGAAATATTCTCAGAATTGTATTCTGGCATGATTAATATATGCAAGCAAGTGTATTCATCTCCTTTACGGGAAACAAGTTTAATGATATGATATCCATACATTGTTTCAACAATTTCAGAAACTTCGCCAGGTTTTAAATCAAAAACCACTGCTTCAAATTGAGGTACCATCATTCCTTTACTAGCAACAATTTTGCCGCCCTGACTAGCAGATCCTGGATCCATAGATTTTAATCTTGCCATAGACTCAAAAGTTCTAGAACCACTTACAATTTGTTTTCTAATATCTACCAATTGATCGAAGGCGAGTTTTTTATCTGCCGCTGTGAGCTCTGGAAATTGGACAATCTGCTGAAAACTGAGCTTCATATTAATAAATGGAATGGAATCTTTTGGTAATTTGTCAAAAAACGCTGCTACTTCCTTTGGCGTAACTGATACATCTCCAGTTATTTTGCGTTGCATCTCTTGAGCGAGCATTTTATTTTTGATAATTACCCGAAATTCTTCTTTAATGGCTATGGTTGATTTACCATAAAAGCTTTCTAGATTTTCTCTCCCCCCCATCTTGCCTTCCATAATGCGCAAACGATTTTCCATTTCCGCATCCACTTGTTCATCGGACACTTCTAAACTATCAATCAAGGCTTGATTAACGAGCAATTCTTCAAGAAGAAGTTGTTCTAAAATTTGACATGATTTCCCGTCTTGACCGCGTTCCTTTTCGGGTAGTTGTAAGCGCTGTGTTTCAATGTCAGACCATAGTATTATGTTGTCTCCGACTTGGGCAACAATCTGATTAACAAGCCTTTGAGCTTGAAAAGAACCAAAATTTAAGAAAATTACTAAAAGATAAAAAGCCCTGTTTTTTAGCATTACTCGCCAATTTGATATAAAACCTCACTATTTATGACGATCTTATGCTTTAAACGTAACGCCTCTAGCCACTTTTTCTCTAAATACATTTGAAAATCTGAAGTAGCCATGCCTTTGGCATCGACAAATTGTTTTTCAGATGGTTCGAGAATAGAGTCAACCTGCACCACGTACCATTTACCTTCAAAGGAGTAGACTGGATTTAATCCAAGTGTAAATTCCAAATTATTTAAATATGGCGTTGAGGCAATTTCAAATTTATTTTCGCGCACTTTCAAATTGAGTTCAGAATCTTCATTTATAATCGCTAAAACATCTTGTGAATCAACTGAATCAGATTGTACGAGCATTCCATATACTTGCACGGCAACATGCTCGTCTTTGCACTCATAAACAGTTGCATCTAATCTTTTAGACCACACATAATTCTTCTTATTTAGATCAAAAAATGACCTTAAACCAGCTGTATCTTTAACTGCTTTATTCCATACCTGATCTTGCATAATTTCATATAATATTATACCATCGTGGTATTCTTGTAACAAGGCCTTATATTCGGGATATTTGGCAGGTAAAAGCGCTTCCTCATAGGACAATATTTCGCTTTTTTCCCACTGCTTATATAATTGCGATACGACTAGGTTCGGATTGTCCTTACGAACTGTTCTAAAATTCTTTTCCATGTATGCGGCAAATTCTTTTTGTTTGAATTTGGTTGCGCCCAAAGAAAAGAGCGTTTTATTTGACTTAATTTGGTCGGCTTTCCATTTACCCATAAAAAAAGTAGAATCCAATTGATTTTCAAATACTTGAAGATTTTTATCTCCTTTGTAAACATAATGATATTGGACTTTCAATTTTTGGACAAATGAATCCTGTGTTATTTTGGCGCGTTCATCCTTATTAACTTTTGCCTGAAGTTCTCTTTTTAAAGATTCAAATGACTTCACTGGTGACCATTCGATTAATTTAATGATATGATAACCATATTGCGTTTTTACAGGTTTAGAAATTTCCCCAGGTCTTTTCAAATTAAATGCTGCATCTTCGAATTCTAATACCATGCGTTGACTTGTTCCTGAACCAAAGGCAGGTAATTCCCCTCCCCTTTTAATACTATTTGGGTCTTCAGAATAGGCTGTAACCATCGCCTCCCAAGATGCCCCAATCATAAGGCTATCGTAGATTTCATTTATTTTTTTCTCTGCAATTTGCCTTGTTTCATTACTGGCTTCGCGTCCCGTGGCTATCATAAGATGTGCTACCTTTATAGTTCCTCTTGCCGGTCGCTTGTCCACTACTTTTAAAATATGATAACCAAAACGCGTCCTAAATGGATCTGAAATACTACCAACTGGAGTTTTGTAGGCTTTATCTTCAAAGGGAAATACCATTTGAAAAGCAGTGAAGTATCCCAAGTCACCTCCATTATTGACAACCGAAGGGTCTTCTGATCCCATTTTGGATCTAGCAACTGAAGCAAAATCTTCTCCTTTTTCAATTCTTGCTTTAAGCCCGAGAATACGCTCGTAAGCAGCCAAAGTGTCTTTTGGACTTGCGTTTGGGTCTAATTTTATCAGTATGTGCGAACAACGCACCTCATTTGCAGTTCGGTTATATGCCTCCAAAACCATTTCTGCGTTTTGCACTTCATCAATTAAATATGGTAGTGCCAATTGTTTTTTGTAACCTTCTAATTCTTTTTTCAATCTTGGTAAAGTATCATAACCCAAGGCCTCAGCTTCCGCTACTTTTAACTTAAAAATTTCAAACAATTTCATATAAGCATCCAATGTATCCTTATCATAACTAGGATTAGGATTGTTCTTAGTATAAATTTGAAGAAATTCCGATTGCGTAACTGGTTTGTTATTGATGGTCATGACAACCGGTTCTTTTTGGGAGTAAACCGTTTGTGCAACCAAGATGACTATGACGAAAAAAAGATTGTTTTTCATTGATAAAAAATATAATTTAATTGATTGTCTACTTTATACTGTAATTTGGAGCCTCTCTTGTAATTGTTACATCGTGAGGATGAGATTCTCTAACGCCTGCAGATGTAATCCTAATAAAACGCGCACCCTTTAATTTTAGTATGTTTGAAGCACCGCAATAACCCATTCCTGCCCTAAGGCCTCCTATGAGTTGAAACATTACTTCAATGAGTTTCCCTCTATAAGGGACACGTCCAGAGATGCCTTCAGGCACTAATTTTTTAATGTCATCTTCGGCGTCTTGAAAATATCGGTCTTTGCTTCCATGCTGCATAGCTTCAATTGAACCCATGCCACGATATGACTTGAATTTCCTCCCTTCGAAAATGATTGTTTCTCCAGGCGATTCTTCAACACCTGCAAACATAGATCCGAGCATCACAACATCGGCACCTGCAGCAATTGCTTTTACAATGTCACCGGTAAAACGAATACCGCCGTCTGCAATTACTGGAATACCAGAGCCCTCAAGTGCCTTGGCAACATCATTGATTGCTGTCAATTGTGGTACACCAACTCCGGCGATGACCCGAGTTGTGCAAATTGAACCTGGACCAATTCCAACCTTTACTGCATCTGCACCCGCTTGTGCAAGATATAAAGCTGCTTCTGCTGTAGCAATATTTCCGACAACTACTTGTAAGTTCTTAAAGGTTTCTTTTACCTTTTTAAGCATATCTACAACACCTTTAGAGTGACCATGCGCTGTATCGATGACTATAGCATCGACACCTGCCTCGACCAATGCTTCAACACGTTGCAAGGTATCGTTGGTTACGCCAACAGCCGCAGCAACGCGCAAGCGTCCTAAATGATCTTTACAGGATGTGGGATGTTCCTTTACTTTTATAATATCGCGGTATGTTATTAGGCCCAATAAACATTGATTGGCATCTACTACTGGCAATTTTTCAATGCGATTTTGCTGTAAAATAACTTCTGCGGTATTTAAGTCAGTTGCATCGTCTGTGGTGATTATGTTTTGAGAGGTCATGATTTCACGAACAGGCCGCTGTAGGTTTTTCTCAAAACGCAAGTCTCGATTGGTGAGTATCCCTTTAAGTTTATTATCAGGACCCACAATTGGAATTCCTCCAATGCTATTTTCTCTCATCAAAGTTAGCGCATCTTGTACAAGCGCATCTTCTGACAATGTTATTGGGTCGATAATCATGCCGCTTTCAGAACGCTTTACTTTTCTGACCTCAAGCGCCTGAGCTTGGATACTCATATTTTTATGAATGACCCCTATTCCACCTTGCTGAGCAATGGCAATTGCCATGGCAGATTCAGTAACGGTATCCATTGCAGCCGAGACAATCGGTGTATTGATGTCAATAAGTTTAGTAAACTTACTTTTTAGACTAACCTCTCGAGGCAAGACCTCTGAATATGCTGGTGCCAATAAGACATCATCGTAAGTTAAACCTTCGGTAATCTGAGCGAGATTATTTAGTGACATGAACTTATTTAAATATAAATTCCTGCAAATTTAACAATAATATTTGCCATTCAGTTACCAAAACAATACTGAATCGTCATGTAATTTGTAAATTTATAGCGTGAAACAATTAGTCTTCTTCTTAATAGGTATTTTTTACTGTTTACAACTCAATGCCCAAATCACAAATGATAAGATTATTCAACTATCTGGAGTTGTTGTCAATGAAGACGCATACGAATTGCCCTATACCAATGTATACAATGTATCGCTAAAAAAAGGTGTGATCTCTGATGGTTATGGTTTTTTTTCAATTGTATGTCAGCCATCGGACACCTTAATGTTCTCAAGAAAAGGCTATAAATCAAGCTTTTTTAGGGTGCCTGATACGCTAGTAGATAATCGTTACAGCATTATTCATATGCTGAGCAGGGATACACTGACAATTCCCGATATACGGGTTTACCCATGGCCTAATAAAGAAGCATTTGCCCAGCATTTTGTCAATATGAGTCCTTACCAGGATGATATCAGAAGAGCACAAAGAGAACTAAGCGGTGAATCTTTGGCCTTTGTTGCAGCGCGCCTTGATGCCGATGCTTCATTGGCTTATGGTGCGCTTAATAAGCAACAAAACACCAAACTTTACACTACAGGACAATTGCCACAAAATAATTTGCTAAATCCATATGCTTGGTCCAAACTGGTTCAAGAATGGAAAGCGGGCAACTTGAATCGGCAATAATTTTTTTTTAGAGATTAAAATGTTTTTTGGCCTCAATAGCGATGTATTCGCCAATAGCCAATGAAGCTGTTGCTGCCGGAGATGGGGCATTTAAAACGTGAATAGAATTGCCATGATATTCAATTCTAAAATCATCTCTTGTGTCTCCATCTTCGGCTAAAAGTAAGGCGCGAACTCCTGATCGGCCAGGATGTATGTCCTCCATGGTGAGCGAAGGAATCATGCGTTGGAGGGTTTTTAAAAAAAGCTTTTTCGAAAATGCCCTCCTGTATTCATTAATACCAAAAGACATATTGTTAAAAAATAATTTCCATGTGCCTTTGTAAGAAAGTGCATCATAGGTATCGCGTATAGAGAAGTCTGTTTTTCCGTAACCTTCTCGTTTGAATGTGAATACTGCATTTGGACCGCATTCAATTTCACCGTCAGTCATGCGGGTGAAATGCACGCCTAAAAATGGGAAATCTGGGTTTGGGACCGGATAAATTAAATTCTTTACCTTGTGTCGTGCCTCTGGAGTAAGTTCATAGTAGTCTCCCCTAAAACCTACTACCTTCTCTTTTAATTTAACGCCATCTTTGCGCGCCAATCGATCTGCTTGAAGACCGGCACAAAAAACCAAATAACTGGCTTGATAATTTCCTTTATTGGTACGAACGACACTAAACGCCTCGCCCTTTTCTATTCCAAGCACCTCACAACCAGTATATAAAGCACTATTATGGTTGGCCGCCAAAGCTAAATCGACCATTTTTTGGGTGGCAGCTCTAAAATCAATGATACCCGTAACAGGAACCCAAATACCTCCGATACTTTGAACATGGGGTTCAATTTCATTGACTTGCTGGGCAGTTATTTTTTCAATGCCTTCAATTCCGTTTTCAATTCCTGTATTGAAGATTTTATCCATGTGGGGTAGCTCACTTTGATCGGTTGCTACCACTACTTTACCACAAACATCGTGTGCAATGTGGTATTCCTTAGCAAAAGCAACCAATTCTTTTCTACCATCGATACAATTTCTCGCCTTAAGCGATCCTGGCTTATAATATAGGCCGGAATGAAGTACACCTGAATTATTTCCCGTCTGGTGATCAGCTAACAATTGTTCTTTTTCAAATAGAGCAATACTTAAATTTGGGAATTTTTTTTGCAACTTGTAAAAAGTAGCCGCACCTATAATTCCTCCGCCTATGACCGCAATATCGTACTTCATATTTTAAGTTTGATGCAAAGTTAAGGTTTTTGTAATTTTGCAACGATGAATCAATTCGAACGCGTTGCATTTTATACCCTAGGTTGTAAATTAAATTTTTCAGAGACTTCAACTATAGCTAGACTCTTTGAAGAAGGGGGATTTGCAAAGGTTGAATTTGATGAGAATCCGGATATTTTCGTCATTAATACTTGTTCGGTTACAGAAAATGCCGATAAAAAATGCAAACAACTTGTCAAGAGAGCAAAAATAATTTCACCCGAATCCATGGTGGTTATTTTGGGTTGTTATGCTCAACTCAAACCCGATGAAATAAGCAAAATTCCGGGTGTAGATTTGGTCTTGGGGGCAAATGAAAAATTTAATGTTCTTGCCCACTTAAAAAAGCAAAGCCAAGTAAAGATTGTGCATCAAAATATCAAGCACACCCACGAATTTATACCTTCTTTTTCATTGGGCGACAGAACGCGATCATTTTTAAAAATTCAAGATGGATGCGACTACTTTTGCACCTTTTGCACCATACCACTAGCTAGAGGAAAAAGTCGTAATGCAGGTATTGACAAAACCGTATTTGAAGCAGAGCGCATTGCTAAAACAGAGGTAAAAGAAGTTGTCCTTACTGGAGTTAACATTGGTGATTTCGGTCAAGGTGGAGATGAAAATTTCTTTGGTCTAATACAAGCACTTGACAAAGTGGATGGAATAGAGCGATACAGAATTTCATCGATTGAACCAAATTTATTATCCAATGAAATAATAGAGTTTTGTTTAAACGAGGCCAAGCGATTTGTACCCCATTTTCATATACCGCTGCAAAGCGGATCAGATGTCATTTTGGAAAAAATGCGCAGAAAATACAAAACAGCACTTTTTGCAGACAGAATTGCACAGATAAAAAAGTTTAATCCCAATACGTGTATCGGAGTTGATGTTATTGTTGGTTTTCCTGGAGAAACAAATGAAGATTTCTTGGCAACAGTAGATTTTCTAAAATCATTGGATATCTCTTATTTACATGTATTTACTTATTCTGAAAGAGCCAATACTGGGGCGCCAAAACTCGGGGCAAAAGTACCTATGGAAGTGCGCCGAGAACGAAGTAAAATTCTACATCTACTATCGGACAAGAAAAAAAGTAACTTTTACAATTCTCAAATTGGCATGACCAAAACCGTTCTTTTTGAACAAGACAACAACGATGGATGGCTGCATGGTTTTACAGAAAATTATGTCAAAGTCAAAACACCGTTTTCCAGCCATTTGGTCAATCAATTGTGTAGTATTCAACTTACAGAAATTGATAGAGATGGCCTCATGAAATGCAACATTCTTACTAACTTTGCATAGCCGAATAGTTTTACGCAAATGAGCACCACCTATATTACGCGTCGCGAATCCTTCAATGCCGCCCATAAACTTTGGCGATCAGATTGGTCTGAAGAGAAAAATTGGGAGGTTTTTGGCAAATGTGCCAATCACAATTGGCATGGCCACAACTTTGAATTATGGGTTACAGTTAAGGGAACCCCTAATAAAGACACTGGTTTTGTAATCAATCTAAAACTTTTGAGTCATTTAATTAAAATGCATGTCATTGAAGTCTTAGACCATAAAAATTTAAATCTGGACGTTTCTTTTCTCTCGGGAAAGATGGCTTCAACGGAAATTCTTGCCAAAGAAATTTGGGATATTTTAACTCCTCATGTCAAAGAGAATGGAGGAGAATTGGCAAAAATTAAACTTGTTGAAACAGAGAATAACTTTGTTGAATATTATGGTGGAAAAGATCCATTCTAAAAATGGTGGCGACACCAACTTAAATTAAATATGTTGGAAAATAAAAATCTTGAACATTTATACAAAAAAGTATTGGGGGAACTTGGAGAAGACCCAAACAGGGAAGGACTTATAAAAACGCCAGAACGCGTAGCAAAAGCCATGCAATTTCTTACCAATGGTTATGATCAAAATCCAGATGAAATTCTTGAAAGTGCACTCTTTCATGAAGATTACTCCGAAATGGTGATAGTAAAGGAAATCGAAGTTTTTTCAATGTGCGAACATCATATGCTCCCATTTTTTGGCAAGGCGCATGTGGCATATATTCCGGATGGAAAAATCGTAGGATTAAGTAAAATACCAAGAGTAGTGGATGCCTTTGCAAGGAGACTACAAGTACAAGAAAGGCTCACCTTGGAAATACGAGATGCAATTCAAAAAACTTTATCTCCTAAAGGCGTAGCAGTAGTAATGGAATGTGCGCACATGTGCATGCAAATGCGTGGTGTTCAGAAACAACATTCAGTAACCACTACTAGTGCATTTACGGGAATATTTATGACCAACGATGCAACAAGAAAAGAATTCATTAATTTAGTTCAAAACAAAATTCATTAATAATGGAAAATATCAATTACTCAAATAACGAAGCACTGAGCCAAGATTACGCCCGTGACTTCATTAAAAGCGTTTACACTTATATGTTTACGGCATTAACCATCTCAGGTGTACTTGCCTATATGGTTGGAACCGACAAGGTTTTATTCAATGATCTATTTATCGGTGCTAGTGGCGATTTTAATTGGACCTTTTATATCATTCTTTTTGCACCGTTAATCCTGTCATTTGTTATGGCTGGTGGCCTCAATCGCTTCTCTTATCAAACATTATTGATACTATTTATTGTTTATTCTGCACTCATGGGGCTCAGTCTTTCAGTGCTTTTCATTGGTTACGAAATAGGCACGCTAGGTACAACATTTTTACTGACAGCTGGATCATTTGGATTTATGGCCCTACTCGGATATACAACCAAAACAGACCTCACCAAATTTGGAAGCTTACTTTACATGCTGCTTTTTGGTGTAATTATTGCCAGTTTAATCAATATGTTTGTAGGGAGTGAAGGCTTTGATTATGTTATTTCACTTGTTGCAGTTTTCATTTTTACGGGTCTTGTTGCTTATGAAATGCAAATGATCAAAAACATGGCGCATCAAGCCCAAATGGATGGAACACTGCGTCAAAAATTGGCATTATTTGCAGGATTTCAGTTGTATTTAACTTTTGTTAATTTATTCTTGTCTTTATTGCGCCTATTGGGCAATAGGAATTAAAAGAATTGTTATTTTTGGAGCTCAAAATCACATTATGTCAGACAATTTTTTTGAAGGATCTACAGCTGCCGTTGGTACGATAATTACAATTGCTCTTTTGAGTATTATCGTTTCAATTCTTATTTGGGGTTAATTTCAAAGCTAAACTAATATGCCGTTTAACACCTTATTTTCATGGTGGATTGGTCGGCGTATGGATCGCATTAATGACTATCGCGAGAACGCCTTAGAAAATCAAGAACGCACCCTTTCCTTCCTGTTGTTAGAAGGAGCACAAACTGTTTTTGGAAAAAAACATGCATTGGGCAATATAAGCAATTATAAGGAGTTCAAAAAGCAAGTACCGTTAAATGATTATGGGACTTTAAAACCTTACATAGACAGGGCTATTGAAGGTGAAACAGACCTACTTTGGCCTGGCGCAACAAAATGGTTTGCAAAATCCTCTGGCACTACCGCTGATCGCATTAAGATTCTTCCTGTTACAGAGAGTTCTCTTTTGGAAAATCACTATGCCGGTGGCAAAGATTTACTGGCCCAATACTATCACAACTATGCGGATAGAAAACTCTACAATGCAAAACACTTAATTGTAGGTGGTAGTGGAAAAATTGAACAGCATAGCCATGGTGTTTTTATAGGTGATCTATCGGCGATAATCATCAATAATTTGCCCATATGGACAGAATTGCGACGTACGCCAAAAAAAGAAATTGCCCTGCTTGAAAATTGGGAAGAAAAGCTCGATCGTATGGCCGAGTCAATTCTAGATCAAAACATATGTATTATAGCGGGTATGCCAAGTTGGACGCTTTTACTTTTAGAGAAAGTAATACAAAAAAGTAAAAAGCAGCGCATTGCAGAAGTTTGGCCAAATCTAGAATTATACATACATGGTGGCATGTCATTGGATCCATATAAAAAGGCATTTGAAACAATAATTGGAAATCCTCAAATGCATTACGTAGAAAATTACAATGCATCAGAGGGTTATTTTGGGCTCCAAGACCAAAAAGATGCCAAAGATTTATTGCTACTTTCAAATTCTGAAGTTTTCTTTGAATTCATTCCTATGCATGCCTATGAGGGCCTAAATTCTAAAGAGGTTGTCTCATTAGAAAAAGTAGAACTTTACACAGATTATGCCATGGTTATCACAACCTCTGCTGGCTTATGGCGCTATATTATTGGAGACACAATTAAATTTACACAAACCAATCCGTACAGGTTTGTTGTAAGTGGAAGAACTTCTCATTATATCAATGCCTTTGGAGAAAAACTTATTATCGAACATGCAGATATTGCCATTAGTAAAACATGCCAGGTTCATCATGCACAAATTAGAGAATATACGGTAGCGCCTCAATTCTATAACAACAAATTCATTGGGGCACATCATTGGCTCATTGAATTTGAAAAAAATCCGAAAAACTTAAATGAATTTTTAAAAACCTTAGATGAACAATTAAAACTTGTCAATGCAGACTATGAAGCAAAGCGTAAGGGCAATTTAAATATTGCTTTTCCGTTATTAACTGTAGTTGAGCAGGGAACTTTTCACAGATGGTTGAAGAAAAAAGGCAAACTTGGCGGACAACATAAAATACCGCGCTTACTCAATGACGATAAAATATTAAAAGAAATTATGGCTTGCCGATGAAATACATCATTATTTTTCTGATTTCATTCGTTTATAGTGGGTTTTGGAGTCAATCTTGGGTCAAGGAAAAAGTGCTCACATTAAAAGACAGCAGTCATTCATGGACGAGCGATGAATGGGGCCAACTCTATCAATGGAAAGACAATTCCGTTTGGTTTTTACAGGATTTAAATTCCACCTATTTTCAGCAAACATTCAAATCACTTGGCCAAATTAGTTCCTTACAACCTATTAATGGATTGCGTTCATTTATTTTTGCCGAGAACCAACAGCTGTTAGGCATTTTAGACAATACGCTGGAAGTCAAGGACGGTTTTCTAGCTTTCTATGATTTCAATCTCTCAAACATAACGCGAATTGCCAAAAGTGCAAGACCAGATTTTATTTGGTTATTTGATGCGTATAGAGAGCGCCTTATATTATTTAATATCAATACCCTTGAGATAACTCAAATTGTAGACAATTGTTTTGAGGGCTTAGCTGAAAACCAAATCATTAATTTTTTTGAATACGGACAAAACCTAATTTGCCTTTTAAGTGACGGGAGGGTATTCAAATTTGATCAAAATTTAACTTTAATATCGAAAGATTCCATTGCATCAGAAAAGCAAATTTTTGGATTCCAAAATGAATTATGGCTGCTTGATTCTGACACCTTATATCCATTAAATTCCCAGTGGAAATATCCTCCAATTGTACTGCCTACTCCATCTTTTGATGACATACAAATTTTACAAGAGCATCTATATCTGCAGCATGGTTCAAAAATAGATGTTTTTAGTTTGAAAATGTAAGGCATTTGATTTGAAATTTCAGTTGATTTATCGTACTTTAGTCTTTTAAAATAAATGTCTATGCACGTCGCAATTGCCGGAAATATTGGCTCGGGAAAAACTACTTTAACCAATTTGCTTTCAAAGCATTACAACTGGGAAACCCATTTTGAAGACGTGGACCAAAATCCTTATTTAAACGATTTCTATCACGATATGCAGCGTTGGTCGTTCAACTTGCAAATCTATTATCTCAATAGCCGATTTACTCAAATTCAAGAAATTCAAGAATCAACACAAACGGTAATTCAAGATAGAACAATTTATGAAGATGCTTTCATTTTTGCGCCGAACCTCCATTCGATGGGGCTTATGACTACGCGTGATTTTGAAAATTATTTTTCGTTGTTCAACCTTATGGATTCTTTTGTATCTGCTCCTGATTTACTCATTTACTTGCGCGCTAGCGTGCCTACATTAGTTTCGCAAATACAGCAGCGTGGTCGTGATTATGAAGAGAGCATTAGACTTGATTACTTAAAAAGACTTAATGAACGCTATGAAGCATGGATTTCTACCTATGACAAAGGTAAGTTGCTCATCATTGACGTAGATAACAACCGCTTTCCTGATAACCAAGAAGATTTAGGTAAAATCATCAATGCCATAGATGCCGAAATCAACGGATTATTCTAAAATGACAGTCATTACTGGAGCTGCCGGCTTTATAGCCAGTTATTTAGCAAAGGCACTCAATGAAGCAGGTCACACCAAACTTATATTAGTGGATGACTTTTCAATTGAAAGTAAAAAACGAAATTGGACTAAGCTTCAATTTGAACATTGTATTGATCGCGAAGCATTTTTGCCTTGGTTCGTCGAAAACAGTCAATCAATTAACTGTGTCTTTCATTTGGGCGCACGCACAGACACAACTGAGAAAAGCCAAGAAATACTCGATCATTTAAATTTGCATTATAGCCAAACCATTTGGCAAATTTGCAGTCAAGCAAAAATCCCCTTGATTTATGCGAGTAGTGCGGCAACTTATGGCCTTGGTGAATTTGGCTACAAAGACGAACATAGCCTCAGTAGTAATTTGCAACCACTTAATTTATACGGAAAATCTAAGAACGATTTTGATATTTGGGCTTTGGCTCAAAAGAGCGCGCCGCCTCAATGGTATGGGCTAAAATTCTTTAACGTCTACGGCCCCAACGAATACCACAAAGGGCGCATGGCAAGTGTAGTGTTCCACACTTTTAATCAAATCAAAGAAAAGGGATCCATGCAACTTTTTAGATCCCATAATCCGAACTATAAAGACGGCGAGCAGCTCAGAGACTTTGTTTACGTGAAAGACGTGGCCAAAGTTTGTCAGTTTTTAATGCGCAATCTTCCAAAAAGTGGGCTCTATAATTTAGGATCTGGCACAGCACGCACCTTCTATGATTTGGCTCGCCTCACTTTTGAAGCTTTGGATTTAGCGCCCCAAATTACTTTCATTGACACTCCACTCGATATACGAGATAAATACCAATACTTCACTGAAGCAGACATGAGTAAGTTACTTAAAATTGGCTATAATGAAGGCTTTCATTCATTAGAGGAAGGCGTTAGCGATTACGTTAAAACACACCTTGGCAAAGAATTGTAATTTGACTTTACGATCAAAAATATATTTAGATAAAAAAAGCCCCGCAATTGCAGGGCTTTTTTAAAATGTTCTTTGTTGTAATTATTCGCTAACCACTTCAAATTTAAAGCTCTGCTTCACACCTTTGTAAAGGTTGGCTTCGGCTTCGAATGAACCAAGTTCACGGATCGGCTCATCTTTGATTTTCAATGATTTGCGGTCTACTTCAAAACCAGCACCGCGAAGTGCTTCAGCAAGTTGGACAGTATTAATTGATCCGAAGATTTTACCATTTTCACCAGCTTTTGTGGCTATGCTGATAGAAACATCAGCAAGTTTTGCTGCAACTTCTTGAGCCTCTGCCAACATTTTTGATTCTTTGTGTGATTTTTGTCGCATCACTTCTTCATGCGCTTTTTTAGCACTAGTTGTCGCCAAAATTGCATAGCCTTGAGGAATAAGGAAATTACGTCCATATCCAGGCTTTACAGTTACCACCTCATTGGCGTAACCAAGTTTATCTACATTTTTCTTTAGAATGACTTCCATGATTTCTCAATTAATTCGTTCAACAATGACTTATTTCAACATGTCGCCAACATATGGCATTATAGCAAGGTGACGCGCACGTTTAATCGCTTTGTTGACACGTTTTTGATACTTTGCAGAGGTACCAGTAATGCGACGCGGTAAAATCTTACCTTGTTCGTTAACTAATTTCAATAAGAAATTAGCGTCTTTATAGTCGATGAATTTTATTCCGCTCTTCTTAAAGCGGCAATATTTCTCCTTTTTAATATCGATGTTAATCGGAGTAAGGTAACGGATATCGTTTGACATTTCTCGTTAATTTTTTAATGGGTTATACAATAATTAGGCAGTTGCTCCAGCTTTTGCACGGCGTTTGTCAGCGTATGCAAGGTGATCGACATCCATTTTAACAGTTAAGAATCGAAGCACACGCTCATCGCGCTTCATCATCAATTCATAATCTGCAACCACGTTGCCTTCAGCTTCAAATTCAGCAAGAAAATAAAATCCTGTTGATTTTTTCTGGATTGGGTATGCCAATTTGCGCAAACCCCAGCTCTCCGAATGCTTGATTTTACCTCCTTTAGAAGTGATCTCGCCTTCGAATTTCTGTACTGCTTCCTTTGCCTGTTCATCAGACAAAACGGGAGTTAAAATGAAAACAGTTTCGTAAGAATTCATAAGGTTAAACTTTAATTTATTAAACTTTTGGGGTGCAAAGATACGAAGAAAGTCTATAAATACAATATATTTTTACATTTTACTTACCTTTACTCAATGCCCTACTTCACACAAGACTACCTCGATTTTTTCAAAGAACTAGCGGCCAATAACCATAAAGAATGGTTTGATGCCAACCGAAAGCGCTATGAAACAAATGTTAAGGAACCTTTTAAGGCCTTTACCCAGCATTTAATCGATGCATTGGCAAAGAAGGAACCAGTTTTCAAGGACCTGAAAGCCAGTGAATGCATTTTTCGCATCAATCGGGATATCCGTTTTTCAAAAGACAAAACGCCTTATAAAACGATGTGTTCTGCAGTGATATCACCTAATGGCAAGAAAAGTAGCTCTATTCACGGCATTTATTTTGAACTAACTCCGGAGCACGTTCGGGCTTATGGCGGCGTGTATGAAATTGATAAAGATGATTTGTATGCCCTGCGAGAAGGTATTGCCACTGAACTCGACACCTTTCAAAAGTTAATAAACAACAAGGATTTCAAAGAATTATTTGGTGCCATCCATGGCGAAAAGAATAAGAAAATTGATAAATATTTTCAAGATGCGGCTACCAAAGAACCCTTGCTTTTCAATAAGCAGTTTTATTTTTATAGCACTTTTGAAGCAGAAAGTATTTTAGATCCTGAGTTAGATCAATTACTTTTGAAGTGTTATGAGGTCGGTAGACCACTCGAATTATTTTTCAATCAGTTTATTCAACGCACATGAAACTTTTTTTATCACTTGTAATTTTCACTTTAGCAATTGTCAGCTACGGACAAAAAAAATCATTTGACCTCAAAGAATCTGTTCTAAAACAACGCGCACTTTGGCCTACACGCATCAATAATTTTCAATGGATACCTCAAAGCGATGCCTATTCGTTTTGTAGTGCAGATTGGCAGTCATTGCAGTCTAGTAGTGTGTCTTCAGAAAAATCATTGGAGCTCACTAGCGTAAATGAAATAAATGAAAAACTCAACACATCATTTGCACATTTGGGTTTTACCAAGTGGATTGACAAGGAAACGCTAGAAATTTCAGACGGTGGCAGTGTATTTGCACAATACAATGTGGTGAATAAAAGTGGTTTAGTTTTCCAAATAAATTCTGCTGCAGAAAACACGCATTTTCATAGTGCCTCAAAAAGAGCTGCCTACACAATTGATAATAATTTATTTGTGGATGGCCGTGCCGTAACGAAAAATAAAGACAAAAATATTGTTTCAGGACAAAGCTTTGCGCGCAATGAGTTTGGTATATCAGAAGGGATTTTTTGGTCATATTCAGGTGCTTTTCTAGCATTTTACCAGAAAGATGAAAGTGCAGTGCATGACTATCCCCTACTCGATATCAACCAAACTCCAGGTGCAGTGAGGTTTATCAAATATCCTATGGCAGGGCAAGCATCTGAAAAACCACGTTTGGGCATTTACAACTTAAAAACAAAAAAAACGGTTTTTATCAAGCCAATTTCTGGTGAAGATTCGTATTTAACTAATGTTGCTTTCACCCCTAGTGAAAAGTATCTTTTGGTTGCAGAAGTCAATAGAGACCAAAACCACATGTGGCTTTATTTATATGACTTGAAAGGCAAACTGGTGCGCACCCTTTGGGAAGAGCAAAACGACAAATGGGTAGAACCAGAACACCCAGCTTTTTTCCCAAATTCTAATTCAGATAATTTTCTTTGGATTTCAGAAAAGAATGGTTTTAACAATCTCTATTTAGTTGACATCAATGGTGAATATATCAAGCCAGTTACTGCAAATAAATTCGTACTCAAAGAAATCTTAAAAGCAAGCGCTGATGGCTCTAAAATCTATTACAGCGCTACAGGACCTAACCCATGTAATACGCTCATCTATGAATGCGATTTAAACGGCAACAATCGCCTACTGACCCAAGCTGAAGGCAACCACCGTTTTGAGCTTTGTGATATGGGTACGTATTATTATGACGGATATAGCAGCCTTGAAACACCAAATTCAGAATATATCTGGACCTTAAACGGTAAAATGGCCAAGATGCTTATGGTTTCGGTAGATAAATTAGCCGATTACAACATCGGAAGTACAGAAATTGGCAATATCAAAGCGAAAGACGGCTCGGCGCTTTATTACCGAATGATCAAGCCTTCAGATTTTGATGCATCTAAAAAGTATCCTGTTCTCGTATACGTTTATGGAGGACCACATGCTCAGATGGTAACAAATAGTTATTTAGCAGGCGCTAATCTATGGATGCATTGGTTGGCAAATCAAGGTTACATCGTATTTACGCTCGATAATAGAGGTTCAGCAGAACGCGGTTTTGACTTTGAAAGTCAAATTCACCGTCAATTAGGTACCGTAGAAATGGAAGATCAACTCTCAGGGGTAGAATATTTAAAGACCCTACCTTATATTGATGGCAATAGATTTGCGGTTCATGGTTGGTCATTTGGTGGATTCATGACCACGTCATTGATGTTACGCCAAGCTGGAATTTTCAACGCGGGGGTTGCAGGTGGGCCTGTTACGGACTGGAAATTTTATGAGGTCATGTACGGAGAGCGCTACATGGACCGCCCCGAACAAAACCCTGAGGGCTACAGTGCCAATTCACTTTTAAACCATACACAAAATTTGAAAGGTAAATTATTACTCATTCATGGTACTATAGACGATGTGGTGTTAATGCAACATAACGAAGCCCTAATCAAATCGTTTATAGATAACGGTGTGCAGGCCGATTATTTTATTTATCCGATGCATCCACACAATGTTGGCGGAAAGGACCGTGCACATCTCATGGAAAAGGTATTGATGTATATCATTGAGAATAATAAGTAAAAGTAACCCCAATAAAAAAGGCGGCCTTATAGCCGCCTTTTCTCTTTCTTTGAAATCGCTAAATCTTACTTCTAAGGGTTGTCCAAGCACCTCCGTTATGCACGTTATAACCAGTTGCTTTCAATAGGCTTTTAGCACTTCCACTGCGCATCCCTGATGCACAACAAGTGATTATCGTTTTATTCTTTGGGATTTTTGCCAAATTAGATTGCAAAGATTGCAAGGGTATATTTAAAGCCCCTTTGATATGCCCACCTTTGTATTCTGCAGGGGTTCGTACGTCAATGATTACGGCCCCTTCATTGACTAACTCTGCGAAATTAACGCTAGTAGCGCCAAAAAGTTTTTTGAGTATTGACATGTCTTAATTTTGAGCAACTAAATAATTCACTTCCATCCACGAACCTCCGTTTTGGCAATCAACGCCAATAGATTGAAAATAATGTGTTGCCTGTCCTGAGCGGTTACCGGATGCACAACAAAAAATAATGGGTTGTGCCATAGCTTTAATTTCTTCAATTCGGCTTGTGATTTCTTGGAGCGGTATATTGACTGAACCCGCTACGTGGCCACCTGCAAACTCTGCACGTGTGCGCACATCAATGATTGTTTTTGACATTTTTTTTATTTTTTATTACACGTTCGAAAATAAATTGAAAGACACTACCTCCTAAAAGCAAACCAAACAAAATTGTTGCATATGGTGTACTGCGCAATGCGCAACCTGTAGTACATGGGAACATTAAAAAATAGATGTATCCTAGAAAACCACCAACTACATAGCCGATTGCTGTAAAGTAACGCTCAGTTTGAAGTATCTTTTTCATTTCGACTACAAAATTCATAACTTTCAATAAAATGATTTGTAGCCCATGTTACATTCAATAAAGCATTAGAATTAAATTACCTTTGTAAAAAATTTTCTTATGAAACATGTTACTTTAGCGGCTATTGAAAAAGCGATTGAGGTTGTAGATAATCTTTCAGATGATCAATTAGAACACATTACTGAGCGCTATGCCGATGCACAATCGGCCCTCCTTGGCTACGTAATGACCGCACCAGAAGAATATAAAAATGAAGAACTTGAGGGCCTATTGATCTACTATTTTTGCCTGATATTAGAAGCCTTTAAGCAAGATGGTATTGACTTAAACACGATTTCAGAAAAAGATATTGACGAAATGGAAGAACCATTTTTTGATATGCTCGACCAATATTTCGAAAGTGAAGACGAGGAAATAATTGAATCATTTTGCGACCAACCCAATTTAGCTCAGTTTATGGCAATGGAAGTTTCTGAAGAAGATGAAGACGGATCCTCACTTTCGGAAGAAACTGCCACCCAACTATTTATCGTAACCTTAGCTATGATTTGCTTGCTGAACAGAGCAATTGTTGCTTAAAATAAGAAGAATTAGTTATTTTTGCATGGGGTAAGTCTTTTACGACCAGCTCCCTCTGAATCCTCCAGGACAGGAATGTAGCAAAGGTATGAGGTTGTAGCGGTGCGATAAAAGTAGCTTACCCCATCTTTTTTTTTTGGCAAAATGAAAATTTCAGCTTCAATTTATTCTGATGCCTCACGCCCACTAAATAGGGTGATTAGTGATTTGGTGGCGCACCAAGTTGATATGTTACACATTGATTGCAATGATGATTTGAGTGTTTTTGAAGATATTAAACAAATTAGGGCACAATGTGATTTACCCTTGGATTTACACATTATAACAGAAGAACCTGAAAAATTTTATCCCTTTTTAATTGAAAACCCAGTCGAATATCTCACTTTTCAAGCTGAACCTTTAAAGGATATTCTAAAAATCCCTACACAAATAGATTCTAAAAAAGGAATCTCAATAATTACGCCAACAGCATTAGAAATTTTTGATGCATACAAAGATTTTGACTTTATATTAATTATGGCCACCATTCCAGGACAATCTGGCGGCAAATTTGACAATGAAAATTTTAATAAAATAAGAAATTTCAGAAAGCAGTACCCAAATAAATCAATTCATGTAGATGGTGGGGTCAATGCAGAGGTTTCGTTTATTTTAAGACAAATGGGGGTCAGTACAGCTGTTTCTGGGTCATATTTATTTAAGCAAGCCAGTGTTGGAAATGCGCTTATGAATCTCACCAAGCGCTCCATTGGTTCAGAATTTCGGGTAAAAGATTTCATGGTTCCAATTAATGAAACGCCACTATTTAAGCTTCAAGGAGCTACTATGCTCGAGGTACTTCAGTGCGTAGAATCCGGACAAATGGGTGTTGCAATGGCCATTGATGAGCAAAAAAAATTAGTTGGATTGTGTTCAAGTGCAGACATTAGAAAAGCACTGCTAAAAAATATCAATCAATTAGACAAACTCAGTGTGGAAACTATGATCAATTTCAATCCAATTTGTATTGAAGAAAATTCGACAGTCGTTGAATTGTTGAAATTGATAAAAAATAGCCCTTTTGCAGTCTTATATTTACCTGTAATTGACAACAATAAACGGCTTAAAGGAATTGTTCAGTTCTCAAACCTCATTAAAGCAGAATTATGATTATCGAACTTAAAGAAATTGCTCATGCTAAAGCGAGCGAACTTGCTAAAAGTGCAAAGGCATTTCATATCAGCTATCAAAACAAAGATTACTTAATTACTGCAAGTGGTCTAAAGGAAGTACCCACTGAGCTTCAAGCACATTGTTCGAATTATTGGGTTTTTGCCAATGATATTCAATTGGCCTCAAAAAAATTCCAAGAACAAAAAAGAGAAGTTTCCTTTGGAAAAATAAGAATTGGAGGAAACACTAAACAAACGTTGCTGATTGGTGGTCCTTGTTCGGTAGAATCAGAAGAACAAATTCGTGGCGCTGCCCAATTACTAGTTTCAATGGGGCTAAGCACGCTACGGGGTGGCGCTTACAAACCGCGAACCAGCCCCTACTCTTTTCAGGGAATGGGCCTGGAGGGCTTGCATCTGTTGGCTAAAATGCGTGAAGAATATGGACTTAACGTTATAACTGAAGCCCGAGATGCTACGCATATAGATGAAATTATAGCACACACAGATATTATTCAAGTTGGTGCCAAAGCGATGTACGATCAGGGAATTTTAAGAGCTTGTGCCAAAACCAAAAAACCTGTTTTAATTAAAAGAGGTTTTGGGACCACTTTGCAAGAATTTGTGCAAGCTGCGGAATTTGTTTTATCGGGTGGAAATCCAAATGTAATCTTGTGCGAACGCGGTATCCGAACGTTTGAAACAGGTACCAGATTTACCTTAGATTTATGTGGTGTTGCTTGGCTGCAGGAGCATACCAACTTACCGATCATTTTAGACCCTTCACACGCAATGGGCTACGCTTATGGCGTGAATCCACTAGCACGCGCTTGCGTTGCGATGGGCATAGATGGATTACTTATTGAAACACATCCTAATCCAATACTGGCCAAATCAGATGCTTCACAGCAATTGGATTACCCGGCGTTCAAAGAATTATTTGAGGACATAAAAAAAGTAGCTCAAAGTGTTGGATATCAAATAGTTTAATCATGATACTTGAATTAAATATTAAAGGAATTTGTAAGACAAATGGTTTAGAATTTGACGACTTTTTGGCAGATCTCGATGTTGAAAATGTGCATGAACTTACGCTTTATGACCTTGAGGCTATATGCGAAGAATACGACCTCGATATGCAAGCACTTCTTTTTAAACCCTTGTTTTCTCAAAGCAAGTTAGACAAGAAAATCAAAGATCTTAAGATGCTCGTTTTGGATGTCGATGGCGTACTTACAGATGGAGGTATGTATTTTTCAGAAAATGGAGATCAAATGAAGCGCTATCATACACACGATGGTCTAGCGCTTTTGGAATTAAGTAAATCGAAAAAAATTTCTCTCGGTATAATTTCTTCTGGTTTTACAACCAACATGGTGCAAGAACGCGCCAAAATGTTAGGGATTGAGCACGTCTATGTTGGACGAGCCGCTAAATTAGATATTCTAAAAGATTGGTGTGCTAACCTAGGTTTTACACTAAGCGAAGTTGCCATGATTGGTGATGATCTCAATGATCTTTCAATAATGCAAGCTGTTGGCCTTTCAGTCTGCCCGTCTTCGGCTGTAAGCCAAGTAAAAAGCGTCTGTGACATAGTGCTTAATAAAAAAGGTGGAGATGCTTGCGTACGGGAATTTATCGACAATTATTTAAATTAAGAATCTAAATTCCAATGTCCATCATCAACATAGGAATCATTCGCGAGGGTAAAATACCACCTGATTTTAGAGTGCCTCTAAATCCCGCACAATGCATTAAACTTCAACAGCAATTTGCTAATGTCCGCATCACAGTACAAAGAAGTCCTATACGTTGTTTTGCAGACCATCAATATGCTGAGCTAGGAATTTGCGTCCAAGAAGATTTAAGCCATTGCGATATCATACTTGGGGTTAAGGAAGTGCCCAAAGAGGCCCTAATTGCCAACAAAACTTATCTTTTCTTTTCACACACAATCAAAAAACAAAGCTACAATCAGGCTTTACTTCAAGAAATAGTTAGAAAAAAAATTCGTTTGATAGATTATGAAGTATTGAAAAATACCCATAACAAACGCGTAATCGGTTTTGGACGTTATGCAGGCATTGTTGGCACCTACAATGCTTTTTTAGCCTATGGCCTTAAAACAGGTCTTTATGCACTTAAAGCAGCACATCTTTGTTCCGACCGCACAGAGGTAGAAAAGGAACTAAAAAAAGTCATTCTTCCAAAAAACTTCAGGGCTACCTTAACTGGCTTTGGACGCGTGGGTAACGGCGCACGTGAAATTTTAGCCCTTCTACCTATTAAGGAAGTAAGCGATGAAGCTTATATAAATCAAACCTTCGAAGAACCTGTTTTTACTCACCTAGATACACACCAATATTTTGAACGATCAAAAGACGGCGGTTTTGATAAATCTGAATTCTACGCAAAGCCTGATTTATACAAGAGTAAATTTGGTCAATTTGCACACAATAGCGAACTATACATCCCATGTCATTATTGGTCTGCTAAATCACCAAAAATTTTAACTCAAGCCATGTTAAAATCGCCTAAATGCAAACTTAAAGTGGTGGCCGATATTTCCTGTGACGTCAAAGGCCCTATTGCTTGTACAATTCGTTCAAGTAAAATTGGAGCCTCAATTTATGGCTATAACCCGATGACAGATGGTGAAGTTGATTTCATGCAAGACAATGCTATTGCAGTTATGGCCGTAGATAATTTGCCTTGTGAATTACCTAAGGATGCATCGAGCGATTTTGGCGCAGAATTAATAAAACATGTTATTGACAACTTATTAGGACCAGATACAGAAAATATGATTTACGGCGCAACCATTACTACTAAGGACGGTAAACTCAATTCACCCTATGAATACCTAAGCAATTATGCCTTTAAATAAGAATTAATCAAGCCTATATTGTGGGGCTTGCTTTTTTATCTTGTTCTTTCATCAAGAAATACCAAAACAAGCCGGCAAGGAGAAAAGCTCCGGGTAAAATGAGCATTCCAATTCTTAAATTTTCATCAAAATAATCCGAAACACGACCAACCAATTCCGGAGACCACAAATCGCCAAAAGCATGTATCATAAAAATACATATGGCCATTGCTGAAGCGCGCATGTTGGGCGCAACACTTTCAACAATTACAGTATTTATTGGGCCTGTTGATTGAAATAAAAATATCAATGAAATGGCAATGCATACCATACTCAACAAAGTATTTTCAGTTAAAAAAGAAACAAACGAAAATGGTACTGCAATCAAAACTGAAATCAATAGCAATTTTGAATAACCAGAAGCGCTTGTCTTTCTCCACTTATTTGCAAAATAACCCCCGACAATTGTTCCCAAAATTCCTCCAATCACCAAGGTCGGACCTAAAAACAAAGAAGCATCAGCGATATCCATGCCGTGTACACGACTTAAAAATGCAGGGCCCCAAAACGAAAATGCACCCATTGCAAATGTGTAAAATATATAACCAAGATTTACAAATAAATATTCGCGATTTGAAAATAAAGTCCAAAGATGTTTAAAGGATATTTTTTCCTTAACCTCGCCCCCTTCTTCACTCTGTCCGCGCTTGGGCTCTGGGATAAAAAACAATAATAATGCTAAGAAAAAACCGGGAATTCCAGTAATGAAAAATGCACTTCGCCATCCTAATTTTGCAGCGATTATACCGCCAAGAGCAAAACCTAAAGCGGCCCCAAGCGGTACGGCGAGAGAATAAATAGTGATTGCTTTGTTTCGTTTTTTGGCCTCAAATGCATCAGAAATTACCGCAGGACCAATTGCTCCAAAACTCGCCTCACCCAAGCCTACCAAGACCCTACAAAAAATCATAAAAGAAAAACCTTGCGCAAAACCAGTAAGACAAGTACCTAAACTCCATCCAATGACGCCAATGGCCATCAACTTTTTGCGCGAAAGGCGATCACCCAAAAATCCAAAAATAGGTGAGGTTAGAAAATATCCCAACATGAATGCTGTGGCCATTCTTCCCATATCGCCATCATTTTTAATGTGCAATTCTGCTTTAATAGGTTCTAAAACAGCCGATAAGACATAGCGATCTAAAAAGTTGAATAAGTTAACAACGGTTAGGACAATTAGTACGCGATTTGCACCGAGCATCGTCGTTCCTTTTTTAAAGGCCATGGCATCTTCATTCATAAATACAAACTTAACCAAATACCACATACTCCTCTTAATTTATTGAAACTTGTCCTATATTTCTTTGAGATATATGGGATTGAGGTAGTTTTTGAATTAATTTTGCAGTACTATGACCTTACAAAAGATAATAGAAACCGTTTGGGATAACCGAAATTTACTTTCAGAGCAACAATACATCTCAGCCATTGAACAAGTTATTGAGCAACTTGACAAGGGTCTTTTGCGCGTTGCACAACCACTTGAAGACGGATCATGGCAAGTAAATGAATGGGTTAAAAAAGCAGTTGTACTTTATTTTCCTATCAGACACATGCAAACTATAGAGGTTGGTCCGTTTGAATTTCACGACAAAATGGCCTTAAAAACAAATTACAAAGAATTAGGTGTAAGGGTTGTCCCACATGCTGTTGCGCGCTACGGGGCTTTTATTGCACCTGGCGTTATCATGATGCCTTCTTATATAAATATTGGTGCTTATGTCGATGGTGGAACAATGGTAGATACTTGGGCTACCGTAGGAAGCTGTGCGCAAATTGGAAAAGATGTTCATTTAAGTGGCGGCGTTGGCATTGGTGGCGTTCTAGAACCATTGCAGGCGGCACCCGTTATAATTGAAGACGGCGCTTTTATTGGATCAAGATGTATAGTAGTAGAAGGCGTACGGGTATCAAAGCAGGCGGTTTTAGGTGCAAATGTAGTTTTGACAAAATCTACAAAAATTATCGATGTAACTGGTCCTAAACCAATTGAAATGACGGGAATTATTCCCGAAAGGGCAGTTGTTATTCCGGGGTCCTATACAAAACATTTTGAAGCCGGTGACTATCAAGTTCCTTGTGCACTTATTATTGGAAAACGAAAAGCTTCAACCGATTTAAAAACTTCACTTAATGAAGCACTTAGAGAACATAATGTAGCGGTTTAAATTGAATACACATGCATCTTTGGAATACTTTTGATAAAGAAACATTAGAAAAACACCTCGCTGAAATTGGGCATAAGTATATTACGATCTCATTTTATCAATATGCTCATATAAGTGACCCCAAAGCCTTCCGTGACCATTTGTACAAAACTTGGATGGCCTTGGACATCGTTGGTAGAACTTATGTTGCAACAGAAGGTATCAATGCGCAAATAGCTGTACCTAAAGTTAATTTGAGTCGATTTCGTGAGCTCCTTTATCAAATTGAATGTTTAAATGGAGTGCGCTTAAATTTTGCAGTAGAAGAAAAACAAGACGAATTTTCATTTTTAAAATTGAAAATCAAAGTGCGATCTAAAATTTTAGCAGACGGGCTCAACGATGCTACTTTTGATGTAACCAAAAAAGGAGTTCATTTAGATGCTCAAGCATTTAATGATTTAACCAACGACCCCAACACGCTCTTAATTGATTTTAGAAATCATTATGAATGGGAAGTTGGCCACTTTGAAGGAGCAATTCTGCCCGATGTTGATACATTTAGAGAATCACTTCCATTTATAGAGAATACTGTTTTAAAAGGCAACGAGGATAAAAATATAGTCATGTATTGTACCGGTGGTGTTCGTTGTGAGAAAGCATCGGCATGGTTTAAGCACCGCGGATTTAAAAACGTACATCAACTTGAGGGTGGAATTATTAAATATGCAAATGACTGTAAAGAAAAAGGACTGAAAAATAAATTTATTGGTAAAAACTTCGTCTTTGATGAACGTCGAGCAGAACGCATCACCTCCGATATAATTGCAATTTGTCATCAATGCGGGACACCAGCAGATAATCATACTAATTGCGCCAATGAAGCTTGTCATTTATTGTTCATCCAATGTGATAGCTGCAAAACAAAAATGGAAAATTGTTGCAGCGATGCTTGCATAAATGTGATCCATTTACCAATTGAAGAGCAAAAAAAATTGCGCAAAGGCAAAAACCTTAGCAATCTAATTTATAAAAAAGGCCGATCTGAAGCCCTCCCCTTTCAAGATAAAAAAGAAAAACCACTTGCACTTGTAAATCAAGCACTTAAAAACTCTAATTCATGACTTTATTTATTCATTGGGCAGTCGATTCCCAATTAATTGACGGATGGCAAACCCCAAATATGTATGGATTGCTTTTTGTTAGTGGGATTATTTTAGGCTATTTCGTTATCCGCAAAATGTTTCGGGCTGAAAAAATTGAAGACAAAGTGCTCGACACATTGGTTACCTATATGGTTATCTCTACAATAGTAGGTGCAAGACTTGGACATGTGTTGTTCTACGGACCATATTGGGATAAAATAGAAAATGGCCATGTGGTGGAGACTGGTTATTTCTCGCATCCGGCAGATATTTTAAAAATTTGGGAAGGAGGCTTGGCTAGCCATGGTGCCGCAATTACCATTTTACTGGCATTATTTATATTTTCTAAAAGCGTCTCCAAGAAGCCCTATATTTGGATTTTAGACCGAATTGCAGCGCCTATTGCCATAGCTGGCACTTTCATACGATTAGGAAATTTAGTAAATCATGAATTGGTGGGCTATGTTAGCGATGTGCCATGGGCTTTCGAATTCCAATATTATAAAAATGAATTTGGAATGTTCGATCCATCGCCGCGCCATCCGGCACAACTCTATGAAGCGATTTGTTATTTTATTTCCTTTTGGATTTTAATGTATTTGTACTTCAAACTTAAAAAATGGCAACAACCTGGTTATGTTTTTGGTAGCTTTTTGATTCTTATTTTTGGCGCACGTATTATTTGCGAGTTTTTCAAATTGGGTCAGACTGCTAGAGATTTCACACTACCACTTAATACAGGTCAGCTCTTGAGTATTCCACTTGTACTATTGGGAGTTTATTTGATATATAAGGCAAAGAAGAGCAGTGCTACACCAACCTAAAGAATTAAGTTAGTACCCTTGTTTAAAAATTAAAAAAGTTATCAAATACACGCTTAGTGTTATAATGACAAATTGAACAGTTTTAGTGAATCATTTGTATATTTGTGACCGATAAATTCTTAAGTTATGTGCGCCAAAGCGGTTAAAAATTCAGAGAAACCAAAGTTTTCAAAAGATACTTACGTAAAGTGGTACAAAGACATGCTTTTAATCCGAAAATTTGAGGATAAAACGGGTCAGCTATACATTCAACAAAAATTTGGGGGTTTTTGCCACCTTTATATTGGTCAAGAAGCCATTGTTGTAGGTACCGCAAGCGCCTGTAAGCCTGATGATAAGCACATGACAGCCTATCGAGATCATGCGCACCCATTGGCCCTTGGCACAGATCCACGCGTTTTGATGGCAGAGCTTTATGGGCGTTCCACGGGCTGTTCAAAAGGTAAAGGCGGATCAATGCACTTTTTTGACAAAAAAGTAAATTTCATGGGTGGTCACGGAATTGTAGGTGCCCAAATTGGCATGGGGGCTGGTGTTGCCTTTGCAGAAATGTATAAAGGCACGAAAAACATTGCAGTAGTCTCAATGGGAGATGGAGCTGTTCGACAAGGAATGCTTCATGAAACCTTCAATATGGCAATGAATTGGAAAATACCAGTCATTTTTATCATTGAAAACAACAATTACGCCATGGGTACTTCTGTAGAGCGTACAACAAACGTAACAGACTTATCTCAAATTGGGTTGTCATATGGTATGCCTTCTAAGGTTGTCAATGGTATGCGCCCTGAAAGCGTTCACGAGGCTATTGAAGAGGCTGCTGATCGCGCACGCAGAGGTGATGGCCCCACGCTTTTGGATATAAGAACCTATAGATATAAAGGTCATTCAATGTCTGATCCTCAAAAATACCGAACCAAAGATGAGGTTGCCCAATGGATGGAACAAGATCCAATCGAACATTGTTTAAGAATTATCAAATCCCAAAAGTGGCTCACCGAGAAAGAACTGGAGGAAATTGATATATGGGTTAAAAAAGAGGTTGATGAATCTGTTGTTTTTGCAGAAAATTCTCCTTATCCCGAGGCACATGAACTCTATGAGGATGTTTATGTGCAAGCAGATTATCCATATATAAAAGAATATTAAATAAAAAAGACATGGCTGAAGTAGTTTACATGCCCAAATTAAGCGACACTATGACAGAGGGTGTTGTAGCAAGTTGGAATAAAAATGTTGGAGAATCCGTCAAATCAGGCGAAGTGCTTGCTGAAATTGAAACAGATAAGGCCACAATGGAATTTGAGTCTTTTTATGACGGTGTTTTATTGCACATTGGCGTACAAACAGGCCAAACTGCACCAGTAAATAGCGTTTTAGCTATTATTGGCCAAGCCGGAGAGGACATTTCTGATGCCCTTGCCAACGCAGCGCAAAACGCACCGGGAAGTGGAGCTGTTACATCAGAGACTCAAACTTCTGGTACAGAAGAAATTGCCGCTGCTCCAAAAGAACCATCTGCACCTAAAAATCTTGATGTTTCGGCGGCCACACCTGTAAGTGCTCCAGTTATATCGAATAGCGATAGGATATTGGCCTCTCCTTTAGCAAAAAAATTAGCCGCGGAACGTGGTATTTCAATAGAATCGGTTGCAGGAACAGGAGAAAACGGACGAATTGTAAAAAGAGATATCGATCATTATGTTCCTTACACACCTGCGGCTTCAAATTTTTCCTTCAATGCGGCTCCAGCGGGAACCGAATCGTTTACTGATGAGCCTGTATCTCAAATGCGAAAAACTATTGCACGAAGATTGGCCGAAAGTAAATTTACTGCTCCACATTTCTATCTTACCCTGGATATCAATATGGATGCAGCAATTGAAATACGTAAAGGACTCAACAGCATAGAAGGTGTTAAAGTTTCATTCAATGATCTGGTTATCAAAGCAGTTGCATCAGCGCTGCGCATGCACCCTGCAGTAAACAGTGCGTGGATGGGAGATTTCATTCGTCGAAATGACCATGTTAATATTGGTGTAGCTGTAGCTGTAGATGAAGGCTTACTCGTTCCAGTAGTACGATTTGCAGACACCAAAGGCTTAACGCAAATTGCCGCAGAAGTTCGCGATTATGCGCAAAAAGCCAAAGAAAAGAAATTGCAACCTAGCGATTGGGAAGGCAATACTTTTACTGTTTCAAACCTCGGCATGTTTGGTATTGAATCCTTTACAGCTATAGTAAATCCACCTGATTCATGTATCATGGCAATCGGTGGTATTAAAGAAGTGCCTGTTGTTAAAAACGGTCAAATCGCTATAGGAAACATCATGAAGGTTACTCTTTCGTGTGACCACCGTGTCGTTGATGGAGCGTTAGGCGCTGCGTTTTTACAGACCTTTAAAACTTATATGGAGCAACCCGCAGCAATGCTTTTATAAACCAAGTGGTTTATAAATCTTTGTGAATTGCGTGAATGTCATTGTGGTTGTCTTCAATTCTGTCTTTTACGATTTGGATGGTCTTGGCCAATATGATTAATTCGGGGTTTGTATGCTTACGTAGCCACAACCAACTATCATTTTCGTGTTCTACAGACATGGCTATATGATATAAAATATCATATCCGAATTGCTGTAACCATTTTTGGGCCTTTTGGTTTCCTTCAGCTGCACTAATTAATGCCATAAGCTCTGGATAGCCGTTATCCATTAACCATTTTCGAGCTGGGTCATGTAATCGTATTGCTTGAGCGGACATCCATAGTTCCAAGTAGCCATTTTCTTGCAACCAATTCTGAAGTTCCTTATTTCCTTCTATAGCTTTTGACCACGCCAAAATTACCAATGATGGATAAGAAAGATTATTGACTTTCATAATTTAAAAGAACCAAAGCGCTACTCCTATCGCTGTAATAACACAAATCAAATCAACCAAAAGCATAATTCCTAGTGTGTATCGTGTGTTTCTAACATTTATTGCGCCGAAATAAACGGCAATCACATAAAAAGTGGTTTCTGCTGAACATTGAAAAATTGAAGATAAGCGTCCGGCCAAACTATCTGGGCCAAATTGATTCATTGCATCGAGCATAAACCCTCTAGAACCCGAACTGCTCAAAGGTCTGAGTAAGGCAACAGGCAAGGAATCTGTAATTTCCTTATTTACACCAATAAATCGAAAACCATCAGATATCCAAGATGCTATAACTTCAAACAGTCCTGAATTTCGAAATACTGAGATTGCAACTAACATACCCATTACATAAGGGAAAATTTGTACACCTGTATTGAGACCGTCTCTAGCGCCTACAACAAAAGAATCAAAGACGGTTGTATTTTTTAAGTTGAATTGAGATTCATTTTTAAATGCAAAAACGAGGGTCAATAATATTATTGTGAAAAGTAAAATGCCTGAAAAATTACCAGTAAAGAAATTCTTCTGCACCAAATCAAGCGAACCGATATAAAATAACAATCCAAAAATTGCACCTATCACTCCCATAATTACACCCAAGAGCAGACCACTGCGAAACGAAATCCTTTGCTTCAGGCCTACAATAAAAAATGCGGCAAGTGTTCCGATGAATGAAGTAATGATACAGGGCAACATTACGTCAGCTGGATTAGAAGCATTGGCCGCAGCACGGTAGCCAATAATAGAGGTTGGAATCAGCGTGAGGCCTGCCGCATGTAAACATAGGAACATGATTTGAGGATCCGAAGCTTTTTCTTTGTCTTTATTGAGTTCTTGTAAGCTCTCCATCGCCTTTAAACCAAAAGGAGTTGCCGCCGAATCTAAACCTAAGAAATTGGCAGAAAAATTCATGGTCATAAAAGTTATAGAGGGGTGCCCTTTAGGAACTTGCGGAAAAACTTTCGCAAAAAATGGACTTAACCGATTGGCTAACCTTTCTGTGGCACCAGAATCAATGAGTAACTGCATAATGCCGGCAAAAAATGCCAAATAGGCCATTAATGGCAAAATCAGATCAAAAAGACTATTCTTTGCCGTCATTAAAAGACCATCGGACTGTTGAATACCTGAATAAACCAGAACTGTTTTTTCTTTTAAAACATAGGTTGTATCGGCATCGCGAGGGTTAATATTAATGGTTATTTCATTGCTATTTGAATTTTTAATTTCTTCGCGTACTTCCTTAGGTAAATTCCATTTAAATGATTCACTAATAAGAATGGGGTCATCCTTTTTACCATTTAGCACGTAATCTACACTGTAGAATCTGCCCGAAAAAACGGCAAATAAAATAAATAGAATAGAACTGATGAAAATCACCAACCAAAAACGACTCAGAACCATGTAACGAATTTGCACATTTTTTTTACACAAGCACAAATCATCAACAAAAACTATTAACAAGTGTTATTTAAATAAATAGACATGGGGTAATTTTAATAAAGAAAAATACGATGAACATAGTATATCACCCAGCTGACTCCAGAGGCCACGCCAATCACGGCTGGCTTAACGCTAAACATTCATTTAGCTTTGCCTCTTGGTACAATCCAGAGCGTATACATTTTGGCATGTTACGCGTATTAAATGATGACATCGTTGCACCAGCAATGGGATTTGGCAAACACCCACACGACAATATGGAAATCATCACCATTGTATTGAAAGGTGCGCTTAAGCATGAGGATAGTATGGGTTTTAGTGAGGTTATTGAAGAAGGTGAAGTGCAGGTGATGTCTGCAGGCACCGGCATATATCACAGTGAATTTAATCCCAATAAAGATAAAGAGGTCAATTTATTTCAAATCTGGATTTTCCCAAAGCTTAAAGAAGTTACTCCTCGTTATGCGCAAAGAAAATATCAACTACAAGAAGGCCAATTCACACAACTCGTTGGACCAGAGCATAGCGGTATAGACACATGGATTTATCAAGATGCTTGGCTTTATATGGGAAGCTACAACGAAAATACACAAGCATCATATTCTACTCAATTAAAAGGCAATGGCATATACTTGATGCTTGTTGAAGGTCAGATTCAAATCGCAGATCAAATATTAAATCAACGCGATGCCATTGGTATTTCTCAAATGGAAACCATTACAATGTCAATTTTAGAGAAAGCAAAAATATTGATCATTGAAGTCCCAATGCATTAAACCAATTGGCAAAACGATTAAAAATCAATATTAATTCAATGAAAAAACAAGTTCTCGAGGCCCTTAATTGGCGATATGCGACAAAAAAATATAATCCAGCTTTTCAATTAGGCACCAATGATAAGCAACAACTCGAAGACATCATTCAACTAAGTCCAAGTAGCTATGGCTTGCAACCATTGCATTTCATTTGGATTGAAGATACAAAACTTCGCGAAAAAGTAAAAAGTATTGCAATGAATCAGCAACAAATTATCGAGGCAGCGGAAGTCTTGATTTTATGTGCTTACAATCAACTCGATACAGCATATTTAAATTCGCACATTGACAATTTGCGCGATAAAAGAGGCCTGCAGGAATATCAAGTTGCTAATTTTCGTAGCCATCTCTTAGCGAGCATCGGCACAAAATCAGATGATGAAATACTAGCGTGGAATGATAAACAAGCTTATATCGTTTTGGGACAACTCCTCACAGCGTGTGCATTGATGCACCTTGACGCAACACCAATGGAAGGTTTTGACCCCAAAGCATTAAACGAGCTCTTATCATTAGACAGCTTAGGTTTGCACAGTGTGCTTATATGCACTATTGGCCAACGTGCAACGGATGATAATTACCAAAAACTAGAAAAGGTTCGTCGAGATAAAAAATCATTATTCAGTAAAAGATAAAATGTAAATTTTTATATTTGAAAATGCGCATTCTACTCATTTATTTGGCTTGTTGTTTATGGGTTTTCTGCGGAAATTATCATGCAGCCCCAAATATAAGTCAGTGGGATAAAATTCGGCTCGATAAATTAGAGAAACAACTTTTAGAGAATAATAACATAGTTAGCGAAGATTTACAAGGGATTTTTCCAATTTATAAATTTCCAAAGGGGTGGTACCTTTCTATTTTGGCACGTTGTGCTCCTGACCAAAATTTAATGGAATTAGAGCAAAACGGTGTATTGTTTAAAGCGCCAATTGGCGGCTTGCTTTCATTGAAGGTGCCGATTACAAAAATAAAAGATATACAAGGGTTTGATTGCCTTACTTACATTCAAATAGCGGGAAAAATAAATCCTTATCTCGATAAGGCAATAATTGATTTACACGCCGATTCTGTTCACCATGCAATAGGTTTGCCCCAATCCTATAGTGGAAAAAATGTTTTAATTGGTGTAACTGATTGGGGTTTTGATTATACCCACCCTGTGTTTTATGATACGCTATTGGCACAATATAGAATCGTTGCTGCCTGGGATCAATTTAAGATAAGTGGCCCTGCACCAAATGGCTTTGGCTATGGTACTGCTTACAATTCGACAGAAGAATTGCTCGCGGCAAAAGGCGATACTGCAAATATTTATAGTTATGGCACGCATGGCACTCATGTAGCAGGGATTGCAGGTGGAGCTGGTGCTGATACGCCATACAGGGGCGTGGCTTACGATGCCGAATTTTTATTTGTTACTTTTCTCATTGATGAAGGGGCCGTTTTAGATGCCTGGCAATGGATGTACCAAAAGGCACTAGTTGCAAATAAACGTCTGGTTATAAACATGAGTTGGGGATTATATCACTTTGGCACTTTAGATGGCACCTCTCTTTTAAGCCAGGCCATTAGTGCATTTAGTAACCTTGGTGTCGTTTTTGTGAATTCTGGTGGGAATAATGGGAATGTAAATTTTCACTTAAAAAAAACCTTTAATGATGATCAACTAAAATCTAGAATCGAATTCTATGACTATGCTGCAAATCCGAATATGTGGGGACAAAGCATCCATGCTTGGGGAGAAGTAAATCAAAATTTTGAAAATGGCATAATTGTAACCAATAGCGCCAATGTAACCTTAATAGAATCACCTTACTATAATACGGCATCTACTCCAAACTATATCGATACCTTTTTGGTTGTAAATCAAGATACAATACATTACAATATAACCGCAGATGCAGCGCATCCATTAAATGGAAGGCCGCAAATGCGCTTACGCGTTAAAAATACCAATCCTAACCTTCGCGTTCAATTAAAATCTCACGCCCTTAGTGGGGAAGTTAATTATTGGAATGTAACGGAATTAAGTAACAATGTCGGGAATTGGGGAATGGCATTTTTAAGCGCTGGAAACGGCACCACACCCGGCGATAATCAAAACGGCATATCTGAACCTTCTTGTGCCGATGATGTAATTAGTGTTGCAGCCTATGCGACACAATATGCAACGTCTTCAGGATCTTTAGTGGGAGGGGCTTTGGCTACTTTTTCGAGTAAAGGCCCCCGTTATAATGGCGCCATGAAACCCGACATTGCCGCTCCTGGCGTGGCTATAATTTCTGCAATATCATCCCTAACAGATGGCAACTACACAACAGTAGCAAGCACCCAATTCCATGATTCAACTTATCGTTTTGCGAAATTTTCAGGCACTTCAATGGCCTCGCCTATGGTTGCTGGAGTGGCAGCACTAATCTTGGAGGCGAATCCATACTTATCTTCAAACCAAGTTAAACAAATCATTAAGCAAACCGCTCGCCAAGATGATTACACTGGAATAATACCCTCAATAGGTAGCCCACTTTGGGGAGCTGGTAAGATAAATGCTTATGCTGCCGTTCAAATGGCCATTCAAACAATAGGGCTTCAACAAATTGATTGCCCTAAGGATTGGTCTATTTTTCCTAATCCTGCGCAACAAAAATTAAATTTCTCAAAATTAGATCTTCCTAAATATGGTCAGATCATAAACCCTGAGGGTAAATGCGAATGGCTCGAAATTATCGACGGCGCCATGGAAGTTGGTAATTTAAAACCTGGCTTGTACGTCGTACGCTTAGTTGTGAACGGAAAAATTCAACAATCTTCCTTTATCAAGATATAGTATGAAAATTAGACTGGCTTCTACAATAGATCTACCTATAATAGAAAAATTAGCCAGAGCCGTTTGGCCAAAAACTTATGCGACGATCATCAGTGCGGCGCAAATCGATTATATGCTAAACTGGATGTACAGCACCCCTACGCTTTTGAAACAACTTGATTCAGGACACGAGTTTTATATAATCTCTCACAAAGAAATTGACATAGGATTTATAGGCTTGGAATGGTATTTGGAAGATAATTTGCGCCAATTGAAAATCAACAAGCTCTACGTTTTGGATGCCTATCAAGGAGCTGGAGCTGGAAAATCGCTTGTTAAAAAAGCAATGCAACTTGGTCTTCAGAGCAATGTAAATGAAATCTTTTTACAGGTTAACAAGGCCAATAAAGCAGTTGGGTTTTATAAGAATTTAGGATTTACAATCAAAGAAGCCGCTGTGTTTGATATTGGAGAAGGATTTGTAATGGACGACTATATCATGTCACTGCCCCTTTAAGGCTTTTTTGTATCTTCGTGAAACTAAAAATTTCCCATGCTTAAAATTGACATGCACAGCCATATTTTGCCAAAAACGATGCCCAATTGGACCAAAAAATTTGGCTATGGAAATTTCATTCATCTTGAGGCAAATCAAGATGGAAGTGCCAACATGATGCAAGGTGGGCAATTCTTTAGACGAATCGCAGAAAATTGTTGGGATGAAAAAATTCGAATTCAAGAATATCAGCAATTTGAGACACAAGTACAGGTGGTTTGTACCATACCTGTCATGTTTTCCTATTGGGCCCAAACAAAAGACGCAGTAGAGCTTTCAAGATTTTTAAACGACCACATTGCCGAGCTAGTAAGTCGATTTCCTAAAAATTATATTGGCCTAGCTACCGTACCTATGCAAGACACTGAAGCCGCAATTTTAGAACTAGAAAGAGCAAAAGCAATCGGCCATGTCGGCATTCAAATTGGATCAAATATCAATGATGAAAATCTGAGCGAAGATAAATTCTATCCGTTTTTTGAAGCTTGTGCAAAACTCGATATGGCTATCATGATTCATCCATGGCAAATGATGGGTTTTGAGTCGATGAAAAAATATTGGTTGCCTTGGTTGGTGGGAATGCCTGCTGAAACATCAAGAGCCGCGTGCTCATTAATTTTTGGGGGTGTTTTAGAGCGATTGCCGAATCTAAGGGTTTGTTTCTCACATGCTGGGGGCTCCTTTCTTCCGACTCTTGGACGCATTGAGCATGGCTTCAACAAGAGACCCGACCTCGTAGCTATCGATAATCAAAACAATCCAAGAAACTATGTCGGAAAATTTTGGGTAGACTGCATTACCCATGATATCGAAGCTTTGAAATATATAATTAATATGCAAGGATCGCGCAAGGTCTGTCTTGGAAGTGACTATCCCTTCCCTCTTGGCGATTTAGAAATCGGAAAATTTATTGAAGAAAGTGACTTGAGCATTGAAATCAAAGAAGATATTTTTTGTAATGCCACATTGGAATGGTTGGCTCTAGAAAAGACTACATTCCAATAATTTCATTTTGGTGCTTAGAGGCTAAAATTTTTCCTGAGAATAAATGCTGAAAAGCAATGTTTTTCAATGTTTCTCAATTTTGACGATCATTGAATAAACCAAGACCCAAATTAATTGTTATTACTTCATGGAATCAAAAATATTTGCCGTCATTGGGGCATCCAAAGGAATTGGATTGGCACTCACCAAAAAGCTAGCTGAGAAAAATTTTCGTGTTTTTGCTACTTACTCAAAAACAGCACCAGGGTTTAACCATCCTAACGTAATCTGGAAACAACATGATGTTTTATCTGGCAACCCTCTTGAATTGCCCGATTCTCTCAATGGTTTAGCCTATTGCCCAGGAAATATTTCTCTAAAACCTTTCAATAGATTTAGTAGTGAAGATTTTCATTCAGACTATCAGTTACAGGTAATTGGCGCCATTGAGTCGATTCAAGCAGCGCTTCCGGCCTTAAAAAAATGTGAACAATCTTCAATTGTATTATTTTCTACAGTAGCAGTTCAGCAGGGGCTCCCTTTTCATTCATTAGTTTCTGCGTCAAAAGGAGCAATTGAAGGTCTAACCAAGGCGCTAGCGGCAGAATTTGCACCAAAAATCAGGGTTAATGCTATAGCGCCCTCTTTAACAAATACGCCACTAGCCGAAAATTTACTAAATACCGATGCAAAGCGAGAAGCCAATGCGGCTCGTCATCCATTGAAACGTTTTGGTGAACCATCCGATATTTCCAATATGGCCAAATTTTTGCTCGCAGATGAATCCTCATGGATAAGTGGTCAAATCATACATGTGGATGGGGGTATTTCAAGCTTAAGGGTATGATGCCCCTTTTGAGTTTATCAGAAATTTATGATCAAATTGATCGGTTCGACCCGATTGCCTATTCAAAAACTAGAAACTATCTTAATGGACATGTTAGTCAACTCTCGCCGTATGTTTCTCGCGGGTTAATCAGTGTCCGTGACATATATGATCGACTTATCTCTAGAGGAATTAAGCTCTATGAAATGGAAGCTTTTGTCATGGAACTTTGTTGGCGTGAACATGCACAGCGCATTTGGCAACAACACGATCCGCAAATTGAGAGAAGAAACGATCAAAGTTGGATTGCTCAAAAATCAAAAATTCCGATTGAAATCCTTGAAGCCAATACCGGTATTGATGCTATTGATAAAAGTCTTAAAACATTAAAAACAACTGGATACATGCACAATCACATGCGCATGTATTTGGCTGCATTGATGTGCAATCATTATGGCTGTTACTGGAAAACTGCGGCAAAATGGCTACATGCGCAACTTTGCGACTGTGATGGTGCTAGCAATCATTTGAGTTGGCAATGGGTATGTGGCGCAAATGCACCGAAAATCTACTATGCCAATCAAGAAAACATCAATAAATATACTGAGAGTGTGCAGTTAAATACGCCTCTTGATACTTCATACGAATTATTACCCGGTGTCAAACTCAATGCAACTTGGAAAAACGTCTCCCTTTCATTTACTCCGGAGCAAAATATTTCAAGTTTTTCCGCTGCTAAAGAGCCTGTTCTGCTATATACGCCCTATAATCTCGACCCATTTTGGCGCAATAATCAAAAGGCACGACGAATTCTTTTTTGGGATCTCGATCATTGGCAAGATTATCCATTTAATGAAAATATTTATGCGTGGATAAATGAATTAGCTCGCTTAAACATTCCGGATATTGAAATTTACATAGGCAAATTCAAAGATTTGAAAAAAAGAATCAATCTAAATCAAACCTTTGCCAAGGAGCATCCTTTGATTCAACATTACGGTATTCAAATGGATGATAGATCTTGGTTATTTGACTCTTTTGAAGGCCAAGTGGGTACCTTTTTTAATTTTTGGAAAAAAGTACATAAACATCTCTCCAATGAAAATTGACATTGGTGTAGTCTGGTTCAAAAGGGATTTGCGCCTTTCAGATCATGCGCCACTTGATGCAGCGGAAAATAGCCAACTACCACTAATTTATCTTTGGCTCATTGAACCCGAAGAATGGAATGCAGCTGAAAGCAGTTTAAGACACTGGCAATTTCAATGGCAATCTCTTATGCAACTCAATGAGCAATTGAAGCACCTCAATAGAAATATTGAAATTTGTTATGGCAATGCCATGGAAGTTTTTATTGCGCTAATCTCAAAATTCAATGTAACCAATTTATGGAGCTACCAAGAAAGTGGTCCGCCACGAACATACGATAGAGACCGCCAATTAAAAAAACTTTTTAAAAACAATGGGACATGTTGGCAAGAATATCAGCGAGATGGTATTGTTCGCGGCATAAAAAATCGAAAAAATTGGGATGCACAATGGTATTCCTTCATGAACAGCCCCTTAATTGAAAATACTTTTCGTAGGCAAGCCACATTAAAATGGTCTCACGGGTTTAAAATTCCAAAAGCGATCAATGGACAATTAATAAAATACCCTGATCAATTTCAAAAAGCCGGGCCAATCTACGCAGAAAAATACTTAAACGATTTTCTTAATAACCGAATCAATAACTATCGTCGTGGCATCTCCAAACCAGCCATGAGCAGAAGGAGTTGTAGTCGCTTATCTCCTTTTTTAGCTTGGGGAAATCTTTCTATAAGGCAGGTGGTAAGATACACTTCAGATTATAAAGCTATTACCACCGCAGACAAAAAAAACTACAATGCATTTCTAACGAGATTGCATTGGCATTGTCATTTTATTCAAAAATTTGAAACCAACTGCACCTATGCCACCCATAGCATTAATAGTGTTTATGAAAACGTTGTATACCCTAAAAATGAAGCCTATTTGAATGCCTGGAAAACCGGACAAACAGGATTCCCGTTGGTTGATGCAAACATGCGCTGCCTGATGAAAACTGGGTGGATAAATTTCAGAATGAGGGCGCTATTAGTTTCATTTTTATGCCATCAATTAATTCAAGACTGGAAAGATGGTGTAAATCATCTGGCACAATTATTTTTAGATTTCGAGCCCGGAATCCACTATCCCCAATTTCAAATGCAGGCAGGCATAACAGGAGTAAATACCATCCGAGTATATAATCCAATCCATAATAGCCTAAAGCACGATCCCGATGCAATATTTATCAAAAAGTGGTTGCCAGAATTAGCAAAGTTGCCCATCAACTTTATTCATGAACCCTGGAAAATGACCAATATGGATATGGCACTCTATGACTTCGAATTGGGTAAGTGCTATCCTAAACCAATTATTGACCCAACTATGAGTCGAATAGAAGAAAGGAAATTTTTGTGGGGACTTCGAAAAAGTACCAAAGCGATGCAAGAAAATCAAAAAATCTTAACGGCCTTAGTACGCCCCTCAGGATCTGGCCAAAAGCCAAAATACAAGCAGACCAAGAAAAATGGAAACAAGGACATTAATGATAAAAATGGTCAGTTGCCCTTGTTGTAATAATTGATAATTTTCATATGAAAACGTACTAAAAGTTGAAAAACCGCCACAAATTCCAACAACAAACAAAGGATAAAAACTTGCCCACTTCTCTGTATCTTTAAATTCTAATACGATAAAGGCCAAGATTAAACTTGCTAAGGTATTACTCAACAGCGTAGCCCAAGGCAAATTATTGCTTCCAAAAATAATTAATCGCGATAAAGCAAAACGGAGCACGCTACCAATGCCCCCACCCAAAAAAACGAGTAAAACACTGTTTATTCCCATTTTAATAACAATTTTCCAAATACAAATTTCCTAAGTGCCCACCCCATGGCTAAACCAAAGATAAAACCACCCAAAATATCAGAAGGATAGTGAACACCAAGATAAATCCGACTTATTCCAACAAAAAGAACATAGGTCATAAATCCAAATAATAAACACTTGTTATTGCGAAGGTATATAAAGAGATACATAAATACCGCTGCTAAATTAGCAGCATGTGACGAAACAAATCCATATTGACCGCCAAGATAAGGCTGATTAGAAATATAATAAAAATGAAGCTTTGACTGCAAAATTATTTCATGGGAAGGTCTTGGTCTTTGAATTAAATCTTTGATTAATTGACTGGTAATTAGATCGCTAAAGCCGACCACCAAGAGTGATGTGAAGAGAAGAAAGATTGCTTTTTTCCAATTCAAGGTTTTATAAAGCATTAAAAACAGTATGCATGCCAATGGAAAATTAATCCATTTTGAGGATAGAGCCCACATGAATTCATCTAGCCACGGCATATGTATACCATTGATGAAAAGCAGTAGTTGCTTGTCACAATTTAAGAGCAATTCAATCATTGTTTAGATGTTTCCAAATCAAATCCTTTAACTCATCTAATCCTTGCTCAGCAACCGAAGAGATAAATACAAAAGGTATAGCAGGCAAGTCTTTAGATAAGGCATTTTTTAATTCCTCGTCTAGCATATCTGATTTAGTAATCGCCAATAATCTTTCTTTATGCAAAAGCTCTGGGTTGTATTGCTTGAGCTCATTGAGTAATATTTTATATTCGTTGTGAAGGTCATCGGCATCTGCAGGAACCAAAAATAACAAAAGTGAATTGCGCTCAATATGACGCAAAAATCGCAAACCCAAACCTTTTCCAGTATGTGCACCTTCAATAATTCCAGGAATATCTGCCATGACAAAGGAACGAAAATCTCTATATGAAACTATTCCTAAATTAGGACGGAGTGTCGTAAATGGGTAAGCGCCAATTTCTGGTTTGGCCGCTGATACTACTGAAAGTAAAGTACTTTTCCCGGCATTGGGAAAGCCAACAAGTCCAACATCCGCGAGTATTTTTAGTTCTAGAATTTTCCACCCTTCAATACCCTCTTCTCCCGGTTGTGCGTATCGCGGAGTTTGATTGGTTGCAGACTTAAAATTATTGTTGCCTAAACCTCCTCGTCCACCCTTTTGAATAATACGCTCTTCTCCATCTTCGGTGATTTCAAAAAGCGTTTGGCCAGTTTCTGCATCTTTGGCCAAAGTACCTAGTGGGACATCTATATAAACATCTTGCCCCTGAGCGCCAGTTTTTAAATTCCCCGAACCATGTGCACCATGACCTGCCTTAATATGCTTTTGAAATTTAAGATGAAGGAGTGTCCATAGTTGTTTATTTCCTCTTAATATAACATGGCCACCTCTACCTCCATCTCCGCCATCTGGACCGCCTTTTGGAATGTATTTCTCTCGACGGAAGTGCGTTGAACCACCACCTCCGTTTCCAGAAGCACAATGAATTTTAACGTAATCGACAAAATTATCTGAGGCCATTTATATAACTTGGTCTATCGAGGCAAACAAGCGGTGGGTAATTTCATCTATGCTACCAATCCCATCAATTGCAATATATTTATTCTTGTCTTCATAATATGCCTTAACCGGAGCAGTTTCTCGATTGTATACGGCGATGCGATTTTCAATAACTGATATATTTGCATCATCAGGACGGCCTGAGACTTCAGCACGATTTAGTAATCGCATTTTTAATTCATCTTCGGTAACCTCCAAGGCGAGCATTAATTTAATTTCTGTATTTAAGCTAGCTAAAAAAACATCGAGTGCTTTGGCCTGAGCATTGGTTCTTGGAAAGCCATCAAAGATAAACCCTTTAGGGGCAGAATATTTCGTTACCTCTGACCTCAACATGTCAATGGTGACCTCATCAGGAACAAGGCGTCCTGCATCCATGTAACTTTTTGCAAGTTTTCCCAATTCGGTTTGATTTTTGATATTGTCACGAAAAACATCACCAGTTGATAAATGCACAAGATCATATTTTTCTATGAGTCTTTGGGATTGTGTTCCTTTACCCGCACCAGGGGGTCCAAAAAGTACAATATTGAACATAATTACTTTATTAGTTGATAAATTGCTGGCAATTCACGTCCTCTTTCTTTATAATCCAAACCATATCCCACTACAAAGGCATCATCAATTTCAAAACCAATGAATTGAGGGGCGTATTTTCCCATGTAGGTATTTGGTTTTATTAAAAGCGCGCATATGGAAATCGAAGCTGGTTGTTCTGCTTGGAGTAAAGACATAATCTTGTCCATGGTAACACCTGTATCTAAAATATCCTCAATAACTATTACATGTCTGTCTTTTAATGAAGTTTGAAGACCAATTAATTCATCTACCCGACCAGTTGATTGAGTGCCCATGTATGAACTAACTTTTACAAAACTCAATTCAGGTTGGCATTTCAACATTTTAAATAGATCTGAAGCAAACATAAATGCACCATTAAGCACTGCTAAAAAAACTGGATCTTTCCCCAAAAATTGAGCGTCAAGATTTTGAGCAAGTACTTTAATTCGCTCCTCTAGCTTTGATTGAGTAATGTATGGAGCAAAAGATAAATCGTGTATTTTAACAGTGGCACTCATTGTTCTGCAAAGGTACAATTTTAAACGTATCTTTGCAGCATGGTTTATTCTTGGTATGGAGACCAAATGCGAATTGGTGTTTTAGGAGCGGGCCAATTGGGTCGAATGCTTATTCAGGCTGCTAATAGTCTTGACATTCAACTCCATATGCTCGATGCTGATCGGCTTGCGCCTTGCGCACACATTGCCAATGGGTTTGAAGTTGGTTCGCTTACAGACTACCAAACGGTATTGAATTTCGGTCAAGACAAAGATTTATTGACAATTGAAATTGAAAATGTAAATACAGAAGCACTTAAAACATTAGAGAAAAAAGGGGTCAAGGTTTTTCCACAGCCACATATAATTGAATTAATTCGAGATAAAGGACTTCAAAAACAATTCTATGTAGACCATAATTTTCCAACAGCCCGGTTTATTTGTTACGATTCATCTAAAAATACCATTCCTTTTGAATTTCCAATTGTCCAAAAAATTAGGACAGGTGGTTATGATGGTAAAGGAGTCAAAATCATTAGAAATACCAATGAATTAAAAAGTGCTTTTGAAGAACCCTCGATCATAGAGGAATGTATTGCATTTGAAAAAGAACTTTCTATCATTGTTGCACGCAACCAAAGTGGGCAAATCAAGTGTTTTGATGCGGTAGAATGTGAATTTAACTCAGAGGCAAATTTGGTGGAATTTCTTTTTTCACCTGCGAATATTTCAAGAGACATCGAAAATAATGCCAAGCAAATTGCTACGGACTTAATTGAAAAATTGGGAATGGTAGGTCTTTTGGCTGTAGAATTTTTTCTTACCAAGGACGGACAATTACTAATCAATGAAATTGCCCCAAGACCGCACAATAGTGGTCATCACACCATCGAAATTGCACGTTGCTCACAATTTGAACAACATTTGCGCGCTATTTTAGATCTACCGCTCGGCGATACTACGCTGCATAGTGCAGGCGCTATGGTTAATTTAATTGGCGAGAAATCCTATGAAGGCCCGGTATATTATGAAGGTTTGGATGAAATCCTTGCCTTAGATGGCGTTCATCCGCATATTTATGGAAAGAGCATTACAAAGCCTTTTAGAAAGATGGGTCATGTGACAATTAGTGCTCCAAAAATAGAACAAGTTAGGTTAATTGCTGCACGCGTTAAAACGCTGATAAAAGTTAAATCAGTTCAGGATTGAACCATAAAAAAGGGCCTTTAAAGGGCCCTTTGAAATAGAATTTAATTTTCAATTAACGAATAATTAATTTCTTTTGAATCCTTTGAGCGTTAATTTGCATTTCAACAATGTAAAGCCCTGGGGCATATTTACTCGTATTTAAATCAATAGTAAAGTCACCTTGAATACTTCCGTATTGACGTGCTTGTAGTATTGAACCCTTGGCATCCAAAATGCGCACACTAACGGGTGCTTGCACAGGCACGTGAATTGCAATTTCAGTAAAGTCTGTAGCTGGATTTGGTGCTATTATTAGGGCTTCTTCTAAAGATACACTTGTAATTTCTTCTAACCCACCAACATATCCATTTTGAATGGCTTGATTTATAGTAGTATAACCTGCATTGTCTATCTTTCCTTGAGGATCAATTAACATGCCCACAATATGCATTTGCGTTTCATCCCAATTACTAGGTAAAGTAAAACTAAAGTTTGCAGTGAAATTTTCACCAACGGAAGTGCTCGCAGGAATAATTCCTGTTTGCCCCGAGAAACTTGGCGCAATTGCTCGTGCGACGTGGTCATAGACCATTTGGGCTGCAGGAACTGGATTTGGCAAACTTTCAAAGCCGCCCATTACTCCATTGTTTCCACCCGCATAGGCATTAGACTGATTGTAGCCGCTTCCAGAACCCGTCACATCGTCTTCGGTTAATACGCAGGCTACCTTAAAGGAACCTGTGGTGGCTTGCATCATTTCTGTGCTAACTGATACATTGAGTATGCGCGTAACCGGATCCCAAGTTGCACCATTTGTTAGTACGCCTTTGGGGGCGGTTTGCAAGCGCGTAAAAAAGTCTGAAGACATTTGAGAAGGGTCTACATCACCCATGCGATCAACTAGTGCACTTGGATAACCGCTTATCAATGTGCCGATTCCTGCATCGTAATCTGAAACCACCATTGGGTCGCCATTGTGTACGGCAATACCCGCCCAAAAACCTGGATAATCATTGGCAAATTTGTCCATAAACACTGCACCCCTCGGACACCATTGGCACCAAGTACCAGTAGCTTCTTCTCCAACTACTATTTTCCCTGCGGCTGGCACAACAGGATCAACGCTTTGGGTAAGTGCGTCGTCTAAAGGATCTTCATCTACTCCACCATTCACATTAGTGAGGGTTGCTGTCATGATATTTGAGCCAGCAACTAAGGTCATGTTGGGCATCGTTACTTCATAAGTTGTAGTACTCGCAATATTTACACCAGAGATGTTTTGAACATAATCCTGCCCATTGTAATTGAGCGTTAAGTCAAAGGAAGTAATTGGATTTTGCCCGCTATTGAGAATAAATACAGATGGCGCCACTGAAAGACCGGCTATATTACCATTAATGTCAATAGCTGCAACAGCTGCATTTGTATTTGGCAATACATAGGGTTGATGGTCAAGAAATACATTATCCACATAGAACTGATGATTCAAAAGCGGGTAAATATCCAATGAGGCCAAGGTATTGATGCCGTTTAACCAGGTGCCTACCAATTGATTATCAATATATGCCTTCCAAACATGTAACGTTAGGTTAGCTTCAATTGTAAGGTTAAACCAAGCTGCTTGAGGATATGTTGCGACGCATAGATTACTTGTGAGTCCATCATCTATGGAAAGCGTACCTTGTGTCATGTCCACGTTGAGGGCCCAGATTGAACCAATATTTTGAGCCCCTTGAAAGTTAAAATAAGCTCCTTTATTATTATTCACATAGAAATCCGCACTAAATGTAAAAATACCATCTGCCCAAACGCTCGTTGTCATAAACGGCAACACTACATCTTGAGGCCCCCCACCAGAAGCAGTGGATGCAAAATAAATAGAGTTTGGTGCGCTTTGCGCATTATTGTTTGTAACGGTTACATCCAAAGCGCCACCTGTTGCACCAGACCATGTTGTCCAAATGCCAGAATTCACTCCGAGATAATCACCTGCATTGTACAAGTCAAAATTGTCAGAGAATAGTTGCGCTTTAGTGTATGGAGCTAACAGTACAGTGGCTAGAAATAAGAGACTTCTTTTCATAGTTTGATTGAATTTAGAGGCAAAAGTTAAGCAATTGCTTTTAGAAAAACTAATTTTTATTTTTTGTCAAATATGAAATTACCTCTGCTGCACCTAAAAGTCCAAAGAGCGCTGGCATATAACTCACGGTGCCGTAAAAACTCTTTTTGAACAAAGCATCTTTTGTCATTTTCAGCGAATGTGCTTGTTGTATTTCTGTGGAAAACACCACCTTTACCCCTCTATATGAAGCTTTTTTGCGCTTCATGCGTTTTTTAATATGGGCACCTAGTTTGCATCCCGAAAGTTGCTCCATATTGGCAACTTTTACTTGCTTCGGGTCTGTTTTTCCCCCGGCACCCATGTGAGAAATAATTTTAATTTTCAAGCGTTTGCAAGCCAAAATCCATTCTAACTTTGGAGTAACTGAATCAATACAATCCATGACGTAGTCTGGTTTATTTATTGCTAAAATTTCCCATACCCTTTGAGGCATGACAAATTCTTCAATTATTTTCAGTTTACAATTTGGATTAATATCTAAAATACGCTCAGCAAGCACCACGGCCTTATTCTTACCTATTGTAGAATTAAGTGCTGTGAGTTGTCTGTTTTTGTTCGTGGCATCAAATACATCTCCATCGATTATAGTTAGTTGCCCTACACCTGATCTGACAATAAACTCGGCCGCATAAGAACCAATTCCTCCTAAGCCAACAATCAAAACATGCGCTTGATTTAACTGCTCAATACCGATTGGATGCATGAGCAATTGTGTCCTTTCTAACCAGTTTTCCATTTTTTGAATAATTCAATCCAAAATTACTATATTCGAGAGCACAAATTAAATATTGAAAATGGAAAATGCTACAAAAACTAAACACCCAACAGGTTTATGGTACTTGTTTGGTACTGAAATGTGGGAACGCTTTGGTTATTACCTCATGTTGGGAATCTTCTCGCTATACATGATTGATGGTTGGAACAACGGCGGCATGGGATTTGACGCTCAAAAGAAATCTGATATCTATGGCACCTATCTTGGTTTAGTTTATTTAACGCCCTTTATCGGCGGGCTTCTCGCCGACAGACTTTTGGGTTATCGCAGATCGATAATCATCGGTGGATTGATGATGTCTGCAGGCTATTTTGCACTTTCTATTCATAGTGAAACTTCCTTTTTCGTGGCCCTATTTTTAATCATCATGGGCAACGGATTTTTCAAGCCGAATATATCAACGCTTGTGGGTAATTTATACTCATCTGATGAGATGAAAGATAAAAAAGACGCAGGCTATAACATCTTCTACATGGGTATTAATATTGGGGCCTTTATATGCAATTTTGTTGCAGCTTATATGCGCATCAATTATGGTTGGGGGCATGCATTTGCAGCGGCTGGTGCAGGAATGCTCATCGGTGTTATCATCTTTTTGTTGGGAACAAAGCATATCAAGCATGTCGATGTTATCAAACCGGTTCAAAAAGGCGATATGTCAACAGCCAAAATTTTCTCCTATACTGTTTTGCCAATGTTCGCATTTGGTGTTATAGGATACATTCTTCCAGGTAATTTCTTGGGTTCCGACACCAATGATGCCTTCATCATTGGTTGTTTACCAGTTATTGCCTTTTTTATCTTTTTGGCTTTTAGAGGCGACCCTAAAGAAAGCCGGGCAATCAAAGCGCTTTTAGCAGTATTTGCTTGTGTTATTTTATTCTTTGCAATTTTTCATCAGAATGGCGACGCGTTAACCGTTTGGGCCGAAGACCACACCGATCGTGAAATGTCTAACACCATTGCCGATGTGGCCGACAAAATGGGAATGGCTCAAATTGTGGTAAACAACAAAATTGTAAGCGCACCAGATTCCATTTACAATTCTACCATGGATTCGCTTAGAAAGGTTGAAAAAAATATGCCAGCGATTAGTAAAACTGAAATTGAAAAAAAATCAAATTTTTCTTCAGAAATCGCTCAATTAGAAAAATCTAGAAATTACTTCAAAACCCTCCCAGCTGAAAAAATTCCAGCAGAAGGGAAAGACTTAAAACTCTATTCAACCGAATTATATCAATCTATTAATCCGTTTTGGGTTGTTGTTTTAACACCAATTGTTGTAGGATTTTTTGGCTGGATGCGTCGCCGTAAAAAAGAGCCTTCAACACCTACCAAAATTGCCATCGGTCTTATTATAACGGCGCTATCTGCACTGGTGATGGTTGGTGCTGTTCTTTCAACCAACGACCTCACGATTAAAGCGGGGTCATGGTGGTTGTTTGCCTCTTATGGTGTTATAACCGTAGGTGAGCTTTGTCTGTCACCTATGGGTCTATCACTGGTTTCTAAGCTATCGCCTCCACGCATTACAGCACTGATGATGGGTGGGTTTTTCTTGGCAATATCTGTCGGCAACAAACTTTCAGGTATGTTATCTAGTTTGTGGGAAAAAATTCCAGAGAAACAAAATTTCTTCTACTTAAATTTTGGCCTAGTAATGGCAGCTGCAATCATTTTAATTTTAATGTTAAAATGGCTCAATAGTGTCATGCGTGAAAACAATGTACAGTAATTCAATTTAAAAGTAAAGGCTCCATAAAAAATGGAGCCTTTTTTATATCTTCATGCTATGAAATCACTCGAATCAATTCAAAATTTTAATGGCACCTACCCAAAGCAACTTTGGAGTCTATTTTTTACAGAAATGTGGGAACGCTTCTGTTTTTACGGAAATCGCGGGATGCTTATCATCTTCATGACCGATATTCTTGGGCACAAAGAAGCTCAGGCCAATTTGCAGTATGGTGCCATCCAGGCATTTGTTTACGCCTTTACATTTATTGGCGGTCTTTTTGCCGATAAAATACTAGGGTTCCAAAAATCGTTGTTTTGGGGAGGGCTTCTCATGATTTTGGGTAGCAGTATTTTAGGCTATGACGGCGCAAATTATTTCTTCATCGGGATTTGCTTTATTATCGTAGGTACTGGTTTTTTTAAACCAAATATATCTACAATGGTTGGTGAATTATACAAACCTGGTGATGTTAGACGTGATGCCGGATTTAGTCTGTTTTATGCTGGAATTAATATTGGTGCTTTGCTTGGTGGTGCCGTATGTGTCTATGTAGGTAAAACTTACAGTTGGAATTTAGCCTTTTTACTTTCTGGAATCTTCATGGCCATTGGTCTTATAAATTTCTTATTGACCCGAAAAAACCTTGGTCCAATTGGTTTAGTGCCACAAACTGAAAATCCACAAAACAACAAACGAAATCAAATTTTAGTGTATGCTGGCACCCTCCTTTCTTTACCTCTTGTTTACATGATGATTAAAAACACGGCCTATACGGATATTTTTATGTACATCATTGGTCCACTCACCTTAGTATTTTTGTTTTTTGAATTTAAAAAACTCGATAAAAATCAAATAAAACAACTCATTGCCGCTATGATATTTATTTTCTTAAGCATTGTGTTTTGGGCATTCTTCGAACAAAGTGGAGGTTCACTTAGTTTAGTTGCCAGAGATTTATTAAGTAATGATTTAGGCATTGTAAAAATTGATCCAAACGTAGTAAATAACAGCGCCAACTCATTTTTTGTAATACTACTCAGTACTGCAATTGGCGGTCTTTGGATTTGGCTCAAAAAGAGAAATCTTGAACCCAATTATTACCAGAAGTTTGGCTTTGCTTTCCTTTTTCTCGGTTTGGCTTTCTTTATTTTCTACAGCCTTCGATTTAATTTAAATAGCGAAGGAATGGCCTCCTTATGGTTATTCACTCTTGCCTATTTGATTATTTCAATTGGTGAATTGTTCCTATCCCCAATAGGTCTTTCATTGATGACTAAACTTTCTCCAAAGCATCTTTGGGGCATCATGATGGGAATGTGGTTTTTAGCATCCGCATATGGACAATACTTTGCAGGAATTCTCGGTGCTGGAATGGCAAGCCCTGATGAAAATGCAAGTTTGGCTACACGACTAGATGGCTACACACAAGGGTATCTTCAATTGTCAATTTATGCCTTAATTACAGGACTTGTTGTTATTTTGGCCTCTCGTTGGTTAAAAGGACTCATGACATCAAAATCAGCATAATTAGTTTAAGAAACGCTGAACCAATCCGGCTACCTTTTGATAAAAATCTTGAGGTTGGTAGGTGCGCCACTCTATCTCTTGTAGCTTACCACCCATTATAAAGTAGTGGTCAATGCCTACTTGTTCGAATTCTTTAATCACGTGGTCATGAAAATTAACCATGGCCACCCAACCATCTTCGATATCATCAAACCATTCCTCATAGTAACAATCATCGGAATAATGAAAATTCAAAACATTTTCGCCAATTAAAATAAATGATCGAATTCCTGAGTCAATTAGTAAGTCAATCACATCGCGCTTTAGAACCATTATGTCATTTTCAATGGCATCATTCCATTCGCCAATTAATTCAATAATGGCATACCCTTCATTATAGTCAGTATAGAGGATTTTTAAAAAAAGTGTTGAAGAACCAAAATCGTCCCATTGTGGGTGAATATAAAAGTTGTACACATGATTGCTAAAAGCAAATTCGCTATATTCTCTATTAAAAAATGGAGAATTTGAATCTTCTGAAGCGATGTAAAACCCGCGCCAATTGTAAAATGGTTCAACGAAATGCATGCCGCAAAATTACGATGATTCTATGTAAATTTGCCGCGTGGGAAAAGATAAATTAAAGCGCTTTGCCGCTATCAAAACTTTCGCTAATGTCTATGAACCAGTGATGGGTGAACCCTTTGCTCAAAAAGGTTTTTGGCGCAGCATGGTGTTTAAAAATGACAACCCTATCATCTTGGAATTGGGTTGTGGCAAGGGAGAATATGCCGTTGGTATGGGGCGCCACTTTGCCAAAAAAAATTTTATTGGGGTAGACCTCAAAGGAAATCGCATCTATATAGGTGCAAAACAAGCGCTAGAATCTAATTTAAAAAATGTTGCATTTTTAAGAACCCGTATTGATTTCATTTTAGATTATTTCTCTGAAGGTGAAGTTGACGAGATTTGGCTCACCTTTTCAGACCCACAACCTCAGAAAGCCAGAAAAAGACTTTCCTCCCCTATCTTTACAGCGCGCTACAAAAAAATCTTAAAGCCCAGTGGCATCATTCACATGAAAACTGATTCTAACGTACTTTTCGATTATACCTTAGCGCAAATTGAAGAACATGGCCATCAAATGTTGGAATGTTACCCGGATTTATATGCCAATTTACCTACAGATTTGGATGCCCAAACCAAGGATATTTTTCACATTAAAACCTACTACGAGGAATACTTTAGCAAGCGCGGCCACGTCATTAAATACTGCAAATTCAAATTGGCTCAATAAACCAATCATCACAACTTTCGAATGATCGTATAATTTGCGTAATTGGTATCGATACCAATGAATTTTAAGAATTTTTTGATTTTATTTTTAAGGTTGCCTTTGCTTCTAGAAATATCTGTCTGAAACCGCCAATTGCGCTCAGCAATTCTTTGTGCAATCCACTTTGGGTGTGTGCCTTTGAATTTCGCCAATTCGTGTATGTGGTCTTCATAATCAAAGGAGTCTACGGTTTTAATGTTTGCCGCCATCCAAGCATCATCATGCCAAAGTTTATGAAAATGCTCCTGTTTGCGCTGCATAGCACGCGGATCTCGGACCCACCCATAATGATAAATTCGCGCACCCGACAAAGCTACTTTTAACTTTTGGTTCGGATGTCGGCGAAAGCCTTGGGCATCTCTAAAGGAATAGATACCCCGGCCTGGTTTAATGACACGAATTTCCTTCTTGTACCAATTATTTGAAACACCAACATAATCATATGAACCATAGAAGTGTAAATAATCAAATAATAAGCCGTCCACTTCAGTATCATTAAGATACGTTTTCATGGCCATCAAAATAGATGCGTGGTCTTCTTGATGCATGAGTTCATCACCTTGAATATAAATAGCCCAATCGGCCGAGGCATCAATACCAGCAAGGGCCTTGTCCGTTTCAATGGCCAGTACCCGACCATTTTCACGAAGCTTATCGTCCCAGATGGTTGGGATGATTTTGACCTTGGGATCAATGCTTTTGATGAGTTCTAGGGTTTGGTCTTCTGATTTACCAACAGCCACTACAACCTCATCGCAGAGAGGTAAAATTGATTGAATTGAAGCAACTACTGGATAGTCTAATAGGATAGCATTGCGAATAAATGTAAAACCACTTACCTTCAAGACTACTTATCTAGCACTTTGGGGATACGAAAATAATCAGAATCCTTTTGAGGAGCATTGCGCAAGGCTTCTTGGTGAGAAATTTCTTGATGCACCTCATCGTCACGCAAACGATTCACTTCGTTAGACATAAAGATTAATGGCTCCACTGCAGTAGTATCTAACTCAGAGAGCTTATCTACAAATGTAATCATCCGATCGAGATCGCGACGAATAGCCTCTTTTTGTTCACCTTCGAAACTGAGTTTAGCTAGGTGAGCTATATGATCGATAAGTTCTTCATTTACTTTCATCGGACAAAGTTACGTATTTTTAAAAAGTGCTGGGTGTGCATGACGAAGCGGTGCTTCTATGGTTTGAAAACATCTGGAGCTCAATTGTTCAATACTCAAATTAGCCACCTCATTAATGCTTATGTATGGATGAATATAAACATCTACTATACCCGGATGCGCAGGGCCTAGCCAATTAGTAGGATCGGAAAATAAATGAAAATTTTGAGTGAATGTTACTGGAAGGATAGGAACATTTAAATTTTTGGCCAATCGAAATGCACCATTTTTAAATGGGATCATTTGTGGAATATTGTCATCGGGAATAGTGCCTTCTGGAAAAATAACAATAGACCAACCCTCTTGCATGGCTTTCTGAGCTTGAATAATCGCTTGCCCAGCCTTGGACTTATCTCTTCTATATACAGGAATATTGAGCGCCTTAAAATAAGTTCTGACAATTGGATATTTCAAAATTTCGGCCTTTCCTAAAAAGGAGAAAGGGTGTTTTGGAAGAATGGAGGGCAAAAGAAAAATATCCAAATAGGAGCTATGATTAGCTACAATAATGAAAGGCCCCTTTGGCAGCGTAGCTTTTTGTTTATAACGAACTAGATAAAAACAAAAAATTCGCAAAAACCAACTCCAAATAACTAAAACCTTAAAACCTTTTTTACGCCAGGAAGAATTAAGTTGTAGGAACCAAAAAAATGGATATAATAACAAAGCAAATAGAAAAAATATAACAGCTATATACAGCTTAAACAATAAACCTATAATACCCTTAATTTTTTGCATTTTTCAAAGTTAGTAATAAGCGCTCAGCATTTGCACGCTTAAAACGTTACAAAATCACTAATTTTGAGTAAAAATAATGGAATGGCTCGAATTTTAACAGGGATTCAAAGTACTGGGACCCCGCATTTAGGAAATATACTAGGCGCTATATTGCCTGCTATACATCTAGCTGAAGATTCGAGCAATGAGTCTTTTTTGTTTATAGCCGATTTGCACAGCCTTACCCAAATTAAGGATGGTGCTATTCTAAAACAAAACACGTATGCCACTGCTGCAACATGGCTGGCTTTTGGTTTAGATCCAAGAAAAACAGTTTTTTACAGACAATCTGATGTGACAGAAGTGGCAGAACTTACCTGGTATTTGCTTTGCCAATATCCTTTTCAACGATTGACACTAGCGCACTCGTTTAAGGATAAAGCGGATCGTTTAGAAGACGTCAACGGCGGTTTGTTTACCTACCCAATTTTAATGGCCGCAGATATTTTGCTTTACGACGCAGAAATTGTACCGGTGGGTAAAGACCAAAAACAGCACATTGAAATGGCTAGAGATGTAGCCAACCGCTTTAATTTGGCCTTTGGAGACAACTTTGTTCTACCAGAAGAACAAATTCAATCAGATACCATGCTTATACCCGGCACAGATGGGCAAAAAATGAGCAAGTCAAGAAATAACTATATTGATATCTTTCTGCCTGAAAAACTCTTGCGCAAACAAATCATGTCTATCGTTTCAGATAGCACTCCTTTTGAAGCTCCTAAAAATCCCGACACCTGTCATACCTTCGCCCTATACAAACTGCTTGCAGATGACACACAAACTGATGCAATGCGTGCCAATTATTTAGGTGGAAACTATGGCTACGGGCATGCCAAACAAGCCCTTTTCGAGTTAATTCTTGAAAAATTTGCGGTGCAAAGAATTAAATTTCAAGAACTTATGGACAATCCTTCACAAATCGATGAAGCACTTGCAATTGGAGCAAAGAAAGCTAAGGAAGTGGCAGCGGACGTACTCAAGCGTACGCGGGCCAAATTAGGCTATACGATTAGCTAGAGTCCAAACATCGTTAGGGATAAACAATTAAGCCGGTATCTTTTTTTAAATCAAAGGTGAGCCCTAATTTGAACCAACGGCCTGGCATTTGAACAAAGCCTGCCTCAACGTATTGGGTATTGGTCAAATTATTGACCTCGGCAAATGCATTAACGTACTTAATTGGCACAATTAATTTAAGATCCAACACCTGATACAATTCTTGCTCTATGCGTTGTACCAAACGCTCAGTAATATTCAACTTGATTCTACTTCCTAAATCTAATAGAATTTGCCCATTGAGCTGATGGCGCATGCTCGTTATGGCATAACGAGATTCTTGCTCGCTAGTAAAATTGTGCTTGGCATTGATATACGTATAATTGACTTTAAAATTATTCAATCCCCATTGACTACTTTTTTTCAAGTTATATTGAAACTGAGTTTCCAATCCGCTGAATGCCACACTGGCAATATTGACTGGCATCCAAGGGTTCGGATTAGGAGAAACTGATGAGGCATCTCTCACCCAATCTATCATATTGGTATGTTGGCGGTAAAAAAGTGCGGCGCTAGCATTCAAGAAATACCTTTTACTATTATTTACCGTTGGCAAAAAGCGATACCCCACCTCGGCTGCGTGTGAAAATTCAGGCAGTAGGTCGGGGTTGCCAACATTAGATGGGTCTGTATAATACATTTCGGTCCAGCTTGGCACACGGTTGCCCCGGCTGTAATTTAAAAATATAAATTGGCTGTACGTGAGTTCTTTACCCAATTGGATGGAGGGCATGAGCTGTGGATTAGCCCAATCATAGGAAAAAATTAAAAGACCCGCTGCATATTGAAAGCCATCTAGCTTTCCTTTGGCTTGCACAAAGGCACTTTGATACTGTCTTTCTCTTTGGCCCAAATTACTGCTTAAAAGCTGCTCGAATCGTTGCTCTGTGCCCCACACGAGTTCGTGTACACCAAGGCCCAAAGTCATGTTGAATTCATAACTCAACACTGTAGACTGATGTGTATTGGTATAGAACGACGGGTCAAAGCGCTTTAACCTGAATTCATCGGCATGGTTTCTGTACATCACTTGCTGTTGTATGCGCAACCAATTGAAGTCTGGATCTAGTTTTTTTGATGTTGTGTTATAATTGTGCTTGATTCCCACCATCGCCACTTCAGTCTTTTCCCACTGCTCTGGGAATTTATTGGAATAAAAACCATTGGCGCCAAAATCTCGGCTAGTAAAAGCGCCTAGGTAACTCAGCCTGTTTTTTTCACTCTCACCCAATGGATGGGCTGCGGTGTAAAACAATTGGTAATTTTTAAAATCAGAATTTTCCCAGTGGCCTGCAGATTGGTCATGAGCTAGCGCCAAGAGCTGATGGAATTTCTTGATTTTATTCTTCAGCATTGCTTGGCCGCCAAAACTATTGAAACTACCCCCGTAGGTTTGTGCCTTGATCTGAAACAATTCGTTGTTGTAGGCCCCTAGGTGAACTGCCCCTGTAAGCGCACTCTGACCAAATTGTAGTACCGTGGGGCTCTTAAATACCTGAATTTCCGAGACCGCAATCAGTGGTACCGGCAAATTTGCCGCATGATGCCCTGTTTGAGGGTCAGTCATCTTAAAACCATTCACCACGATCAAACTTTGTTCAAAGTTGCCACCACGAATGCCTATATCTGCTTGCGTTCCTGAGATTCCTCGCTGCCTAACATCTACGCCTGCTGAATAGCTAAGGGCATCCGTAACACTTCTTGCTGGCAATAAATTCAAGTCCTTGGTATTTATGCGATCTATACTTTGCATACGGTATTGATAGTTGGCCAAAAAACGCCCCGCCACAAGTTCAATTGGTTTGTAATCTACTATGCGTTGCGGAATGGTGCAAATGATGACAGTCTCTCTTAAGATCTGCACTGTATCATTAGCAGGGTTTTGGGCTCTTGTATTGAAGGTAGTACTCAATAAAAAGAATAAGCCTACCAATTTGCGAAAATGAATGTGAGAAGTATTTGACATAATTATATGATGTTTGGAAGTGGGTTTTTCCATAAAAGCGCCTCAAAATTAGTCAATTCGCACGGTTTAACGCTTGGAAATCTTATTGCCCGTAATTTGACGTTGCATGGTACATTTGTGTCTGCCTACTTCATATTCGCGAAGGGCAGTGTGTTTAGTGGCCCTACCCTGCACTCTTGAGCGCCACAAGCGCCAAGAGCTCGGTTTCAATTCATTACGCATGAGTTTGATGACTTGGGCTTCATTGAGGCCGAACTGCCAAAAGATTGCATCAAAAGGTGTCCGATCTTCCCAGGCCATTTCTATGATGCGATCAATATCAAGTTCAGATAAATTTCCTGTCATATTATCAAAACAAGAGAAGAATTAATTTGTTTTGAAGGCAATGAAAGGCGTGAAGAAACAACATTTACCCTCTAAAATTTGTCAGTGCTGTGGACTGCCCTTCAATTGGCGTAAAAAATGGGAAAGGTATTGGGATGAGGTGAAATATTGCTCGGAGCGCTGTAAGTCTCAGCGAAACAAATAACGCAATTCCTCAAGTGAAGGCAGGTGATCTTGGTAGGTGAAATTTAGTTGGTGCTTTCCGGGTAAAAGTGTGGAGAAATTGTTGTCAAAATGGAGTCCTTGCCTTGGGGAATACAACCATAAATCTATTAAGGGCACTTTGTTTTCAACGTAAATTGAGCCACTTTTTTGGATTGTATCAATACTGACAATTTTTAATTCAAAGGTGATATCAGGAGTTTTTCTTTTGGCAATAAAGGAAAAAAGGCGCTCATAATTTTCATCCAAAACAACCTTAACGAATCCTTGAAAATCTGCCGACAAAGCTGTGAGTACTTGGGTAGTATTGGTACTTAGTGGATAAGTCCTTTGTTGCACATCTTTTAAACTACCATTGGGGTCATAAAATTGCATTTGTACTGTTACAAGCGAATCCGAAGGCAAGTCATTGGTCAGTATCAGGTAATGACCATCAGTGGTGAATTGCTCGAGCACGGCGATGGGTCTGTAATCTTCTTTGACCGCATAGTTTAGTGCTTTCCAATTGAAATGATTATCCAAACTCGACCAAGTTGGCGCAGGCCAACAGTCATTAAGCTGCCAATAAAGTGTTCCCATACAACGCGGCGCATCAGATCTATGGCCGCTAATGGCCATACTCACCGCTTTTCGTTGAGTCAATTGAGAAAAGTAAATAAATTGATCGAAAGATTTAGCTTTACCATACAATTGCTTGGCATGCTTCTCTATCATACCATTGCCCACATATGATTTTTGATGATTTTTCATTACCTGTGAATTCAGATCGCAATCCACTGGACCAGCAAAACAACTAATTGTACTAGGTTGTGGAAAGCTTTGAAAACCATATTCTGCATTGAAACGCCCTATTTTAGTTGCAAAATCTGTAAGTGGGTCTTTGCCATGCCATACACCCCAATAATGCATGGTGCCATAATTGAAATAAGCATCTTTTCCATAATTACTTAAAGGGGAAGTATGTACGTAGGGAATTGAATTATCTGTTATTTCTTTTACCTTAAGGGGCAATAGTTGACAAAAAACTTTTTGATAGGCATTTTCAATTTCCTCTTGTGCTGCTTTATCAAGTTTGTATTGAGACTGAAAACCCCAGTTTTTCCATGCCACATCGACCTCATTGTTTCCATTAAAATATACCAACGATGGATGTGCTGTAAGTCGATGAATTTGCTGTTCAACTTCTTGACCAACAAGGTTTAAAAATTCATTGTTCCCAGGATACATTGCACATGCAAACATGAAATCATGCCATACCATGATTCCCGCCTTATCACAAGCAGCCATAAAAGCGTCTGGTGCATACATTCCCCCTCCCCAGATACGCACCATATTGAAATTAGCAACTTGCATCTGTGGCACCAAGGCCACATAGGCACTATCTAGCCCTTGACCTGCAAATATCCCAGGCGGAATCAAGTTTGCACCTTTGGCAAAAATTTGTCTTCCATTGATTTGAAATGCAAAAGAGGTGCCCCACTCATCTTTTTGTTGAAGTAGCTCAACCTTTCGTATGCCAAATGAATAAGGATATTGCAGGAGAAATTTTCCATTGACATCGTAAAAACGCAAGGTATCTGTGTACATAAATTGCTCACCCTGGCCCGATGGCCACCAAAGTTGGGCACCAGAAATAACAGCATCCACAGAGGTATCCATCGAATTTAATATTTGGAAATCTCCGAAATACTTACTCCTACAATAAAATTGTGTTTCAGCACTATTGAGTTGAAAATGTAGTCTTAAATGTGCATCGTTATTTTCACCAATAGAAATTGTATTTACGTTTGCACTTTCAATAGTAATTTGTGGAGCAATATCAATAGTAATAGGATAAGCAAATCCAATGGTGTTGATCCGAGGGGCCCAATCCCAACCAAAATGATATTGTGGTTTTCTAGTGAGAGGCGCCACTTTTATTTCTGCCACGTCATTAGGTGCTGGATAAACAAAGGCGGCATTATTTATTGTATGCTCGTGGTATAAAATAGGAGGAGTTATATTTAATTCAATTGTATTGTATCCACAGTTAAGCTCAGCTAAGTCGAGTTTAAAACGATATTTTAAAAAGAAATTATCTGTTTTGGCGAGCAATTTGCCGTTGATGTAAATTTGGGCATAGGTATCGAGGTTTGGGATATCTAGCACAAGTTGTTTGGCCTGATAAAAGTCTTCATTCAAAAAGAACTGTGTACGAAAATTCCATTGGTGACCTTCTATCCATTGGTAGCGCTCTTCATTTTCACCGTAAAAAGGATCTGGTAATTCATTGGTATGCCAAAGATATTCTTGGACAGAACCTGCTTTACCAAATGGCATCCAAACCTCATTTATAGGATGATATATCTCCCAAAAAAGAACTGTCTGCGCACTCAATGAAGAAAAAACAAGTAATGAGTAAATTAAAAATAGAATACGCATATTACCAACTACGGTCAAATTTAGCATCAATCAATGCTTCGCCTTCAGTAGTTCGCAATGCAAAATTGAATCCATTATATATTGAATAGGCTCCATAATTACCCTCCTTATCCAAGGCAATAAATCCGCATTGCAAACCTTTTAGATCAAAATCAGAATGTTTAGAAATAATGCGCATACAAGCCTCTTTGCACGCATCAAACGGGCTATAGCCATGGCGCATTAATTCCACAACCGTATGGCTCCCAGCTACCCGAATAATGGCCTCTCCAAGACCCGTTGCCGTAGCAGCACCTACTTGGTCATCAACAAACAAACCGGCGCCAATGATCGGTGAATCACCAACACGACCATGCATTTTATATGCCCAACCACTTGTGGTGCAGGCACCCGCAAGTTTTCCCTCGGCATCCATAGCAATCATGCCAATAGTATCGTGATTTTCGTGATTGATATTTGGTTTTTTAAACAAATCTTTGTTCATCTTACGCCATTCTTGGTAATCTTTCTTCACTTCGTCGATGGGCATTTTGGCTGTTTCAAAACCTTGTTCTAAGGCAAACTGTCGCGCTCCGTCACCTACGAGCATGACATGCTGCGTGCGTTCCATAACGGCACGTGCAACACTAATTGGGTGGGCAATTCCTTCTAAAAAAGCGACTGACCCACAGCGCGAATCTCCACTCATTATGCATGCGTCGAGTGTAACGTGTCCATCGCGGTCTGGTCTTCCACCAACACCTACACTGCGGTTGCTCAAATCGGCTTCTGTAACCATGACTCCATTTTGAACTGCGTCGAGGGCCGATCCTCCATTTTTTAAAACTTTCCATGCGCCTTCATTTGCGGCTAATCCATGATTCCATGTCGATAATACGATAGGGCCTGAGGCCTTTCCTTGGAATGATTGACTAAGTACAGTGCTTGCTTGCCCAGGTTTGACCACACTCAATGCGCCCAAGGCAGCTCCAAAACGAATAAATTGTCTTCTTTTCATAGATAATACTAGGGTTGACCTGCCGCCAACCATTGTTGAAAGGCTTTGGCATTTTTACTATGTTGTTTACCAGAATCAGTAAAATTATGTGTTCTAGAATGATCTGGCTTAGCACACATAAAGATATAATTATTTTGATCGGGATTTAACACTGCATCGACAACTTCTGGTGGAGGAAAAAAGATAGGGCCAGGTGGCAAACCTTTTATTTTATAAGTATTGTAGGGGCAATCTATATCTCTGTGCACATACAACAATCTTTGTACACCTCGCAGTTCATCCCCCCAACAAAATTTAAAAGTGGGATCAGACTGAAGTCTGATCCCTTGCTTCAATCGATTTAAATATAGGCCTGCTATTATAGGCCATTCAGCAGATTTACGCGTCTGTTCACAATAAACAATGCTTGCCAATGTCACTGCCTGACTTGGATCTGTAAATCCTATAATTTCTAATTTTTTTCTGCGATCTGCATTCCAAAATTCATTATACTGATGGCTCATAAATTCTATAAATTCAGAAGGAGTTTGGTCCCAGTACATTTGGTATTTATTTGGAATAAATAATGCTGGTAATTGTTCCTTTGTTACATTCAAATTGGATAACACCTGAGGATTTAAGACATATTGAATAAAGGCCAAGCTATCCATATCTAATTGGTTTTGGAGGCGTCCAGCCATTTCATTTATTGTACGACAATTCGAAAAATTTACATTCACCTTTTTTTCGGCATTTCCACTGCCTCGACTATTTTTACTAAACGAATCCCAAAGATTTGCAAAAGTTGTTCCGGGTAAAATCAGGTACTTTCCAGCAGCAATATTGCGTGCATTCATACCCTTTTGTTCACCAACCAATTCAAATTGGTTTGTAGTAGTTAGCACCCCTTTTTCTTTAAGGTAGTGGCTTATTTTTTTTACATTAAGTGGGCCATTTTTTAAAGATAGATAGACAGTGACCTGAACAGGATTTGTGGACTTTTGAAATGAGCAATAAACATAACGAATTTTTGGAATAAGCCAACTAAAAAAGCCAATTGCGATAAGTATAAAAATTATATTTAGTCTGCGCTTTTTAGACATAATTGAAAGGTGAGTTCATCAAAAAATTGATTTTTAAAACGAAGCCAGTTTTTTCGCGTTCCTGCATGTATGAATCCCGCTTTTTCAAAAAGTGCAATACTTGCAGCATTATCTCCATGAATTTGACAATACAAATTGCGCAATTCAAGAATTTGTTGACAATATGAACAACAGATTTTTAGGGCTTCAGTAGCATAGCCTTTGCCCATGTCCGAATCTTCTCCAATCAGTATGCCAATTGCCGCATAGCCATGTTTAAAATTGATATCATAAAGGTCAATAACACCAACCGGTCTATTTTCATTCAAAGTCTCGATGACTAGTCGCATTTGTCCTGATTTGCGGAGGTCAGATTGTTGTTCAATTAATTGGTGAATATCATAAAGAGAAAATGGCAGCTCAGTATTCGATACTTTCCAATTTTTTGGGTTATTCTCCCACAAAAAAATAGTACTCGCGTCATCTTTTTCAACGGCGCGCAAATAAACTAAACTACCCTTTAAATTCATAGGTTCCTTTAAAAACAAAATGAGCAGGACCAATTAAATATACATCTGAAAAAGTTTGGTCTTTATTATATTTCCATTCAACCATTAGTGGGCCTCCCTTTGTATGAACTGGAATTTTTCCTTCCAAAATTTGAGCAATGTGAGCGTATACCAAAGCTGCACCTGTAACACCAGTTCCGCACGAAAGGGTTTCGTGCTCTACACCCCTTTCATAAGTTGCAACGCGAATATGTTTTTGGCCTATTTCTAATAAATTAACATTGATTCCCGCAGCTTTGTAATTATCGCTATAACGAATACGTCGCCCCACTTCTTCAACATGAGAAGCGTTATGATTGTCATCGAGAAGCACATAATGCGGAGACCCTGTATCAATAACAAAAGCATTGTCTAGACATTGAATGGGCTGGACTTCAGACATCTTAATTTTCACCTCATCTTGGCACAACCATGCATCATGGGGGCCATCAATGGCCACAAAATGTGTTTGACTCGAAGTCAATAGACCAATTTTGGCTGCATAAAGAACTGCGCATCTTGAACCATTTCCACAAAAGGACTGCGTACCATCGGCATTGTAATATATCATTTCAAAATCAAAATCTCGATGTCTTTGAATCAAAATCAGACCGTCAGCGCCTATGCCATATTTTCGATCACAAAGCAATTTGATTTGATTAATTGACAAATTGTCATAGGCATTCGAGGTGTTATCCAATAAAATGAAATCGTTTCCAGTTCCCTGATATTTGTCAAAATGCAGTGTCATAGCGATAAAACAAAAATAAGCGAATAATTGTTACCTAATCTTAACAAAATTTAACATTTTTAACACAATTTTTGGAACGCTTTTTGCGTTTTAAAATTTAAATTTTTTAAATCTGACAACATGACACTTACCAGTACACTCAAATTTTTAGGCTTGGGTATTCTTGGCGGCACCCTTCCTTTGGCAACTTATGTTATCATACAACACAATAGCAATAGACTTTCAGAACAAGTCATTGATGGCAAGGCAAAGGCACACATCCAAAATGTAGATTTTCAAAATTCACCTCAAAATTTGGATTTCACTGCTGCTGCAGAAAATACAGTTCATTCTGTGGTTCACATTACAACCAAGGTAGTTCAAACTACTTTTCAACGCGATCCATTCCAAGAATTTTTCTACGGACCGGGAGCAGGAGGCCGCGAATTTAAACAATATGGTTCAGGAGCGGGTTCGGGAGTAATTGTTTCATCCCAAGGTTACATTGTTACTAACAATCATGTCATTGAAAATGCAAGCGAAATTCAAGTTATTTTAAATGATAATTCAAAATACGATGCAAAAATTGTTGGTTCAGATCCATCCACAGATATTGCTGTGCTTAAAATTGAAGGAGAAAACTTCCCAGCAATTCCAATTGGAAATTCCGATGATCTGAAAATCGGTGAATGGGTATTGGCCGTTGGCAACCCTTTTAATTTGACTTCAACAGTTACCGCAGGAATCGTTTCGGCCAAAGCTCGCAACATCAATCTTCTCTCTGAGAGAAGTTCCAAAGACATTGTACCAATTGAGTCATTTATTCAAACCGATGCTGCAGTAAATCCAGGTAATAGCGGTGGCGCGCTTGTAAATACACGTGGAGAGCTCATTGGAATCAATACGGCTATAGCATCCCAAACGGGCTCCTATGCGGGTTATTCTTTTGCAGTTCCTGTAAATTTGGTAGACAAGGTTATGCGCGATCTAATTGATTTTGGTATTGTTCAGCGCGGTTATCTCGGTGTGCAGATTTCAGATGTGAATCAAGAAATAAAAGAAAAATACAAACTTCAAGATCTGAAAGGAGTTTTTATTGCTAAAACCATTGAAGGTGGGTCTGCAGAAAAAGCAGGATTAAAAGAAGGCGATGTAATTTTAAAAATTGGTAGCAAGGATGTTAATTCTGTGGCTGCACTACAAGAAGAAATAGGTAAACGACGCCCTGGCGATAAAGTGAGTGTTACAATCCGAAGAAAGGATGGTGACATTACAACAAAAGAACTCGTATTGAGAAACCAGGACGGCGATACACAACTGCTTTCCAAGGAAGAAATAAGTAAAAATTATGCGCTTGGTGCAACCTTTATTGAACTTACTGATAAAGAGAAAAAAGAACTTAATATTAACTATGGTGTCAAGGTTAAAACGATTACCACAGGCAAGCTAAAGTCAATTGGATTATCTGAAGGCACCATCATTACGAAAATAAATAATGAACCCATTGAAACGGTTGAAGAATTAACCGTTAAACTTAGTGGGATGAATCGGGGAATTCTTCTAGAAATTATGGATGAATCGGGTAAAAAAGACTACCGAGGCTTTGGATTATAAAGAATATAAAAAAAATTAAGAAGAATTTAAAAAGTTAAGAACTCGTTGATAACTCTACAAAAAAATTTAAGTTCAGATTTTTTTATCCCTGATTTTCGATGTTACTTTGCTTAAGAACCGAGTAGTTTTAAAATTTTAAAGGTTCATATAGAACTAATAAGCGCATGAGACAACTAAAAATAACCAAATCAATAACAAACAGAGAGAGTCAATCTCTGGATAAATATCTTCAAGACATTGGTCGCGAAGAATTAATAACCGCAGAAGAAGAAGTAGAATTAGCAAGAAGAATTAAAGTAGGTGATCAAAAAGCCTTAGAAAAACTTACAAGAGCCAATTTACGTTTTGTGGTTTCAGTAGCTAAACAATATCAAAATCAGGGCTTAACCCTTCCAGATCTCATCAATGAAGGAAATTTAGGGCTTATCAAAGCAGCTCAAAAATTTGATGAAACAAGAGGGTTCAAATTTATTTCATATGCCGTTTGGTGGATTAGACAATCCATCCTTCAGGCCTTGGCTGAACAGGCGCGTATTGTTAGGCTTCCTTTGAATCAAGTAGGTTCCCTAAATAAAATCAATAAGGCTTTTTCTAGATTGGAACAGGAATTTGAAAGGCCACCAAGTGCAGAAGAACTTGCTGAAGCACTAGAAGTTCCTGAAGACAAAATAAAAGAGAGTCTTAACGTTTCGGGTCGACATGTTTCAATGGATGCGCCTTTAACTACAAATGAAGACGGCGGAACTTTGATGGATGTAATGGCCAATCAAGATTCACCTAGAACTGACCACATGCTTATGGCTGAATCTTTGCAAAAAGAAATTGAACGTTCTCTTAGTACCCTTACTGATAAAGAAAGAGAAATTATTCGGTTATTCTTTGGAATTGGAATGAACCATGGTTTAACCCTTGAGGAAATTGGAGCCAAATTTAATCTAACAAGGGAGCGCGTTCGGCAAATAAAAGAAAAAGCGATACGAAGGTTACGCCACGCCTCTCGAAATAAGCTATTAAAGTCTTACCTCGGATAAAATTATCAAGGCTACCAAACTTTTGGTAGCCTTTTTTTTTAAATAAAATTATCAACAACAGTCAACAAAATGGAAACCCAGGAAGGTTATGAAAAAGAGCTCAATTTGCACATAGAACGTGAAAGGGCAGCAATTAAATTACAAAGTAAAGTTGGAGAATTACTTTATGATAAAGGAATTGAATTGGTCTTATTTAGAAATCACCTTACTGACATCACCATATCTGAAATTCTTAATTTACACGAATATGCCAGACAAGTTGTAAATAAACCCATCGATGTTTTTACCACGGCTGCACTAGCTGAGATTCTTTCGAGCCTCGATGTACCTGCCTCAAAATTAGACATCGGTTTGTTGGCTAGCCAGTGGCTTGAAAGCCAAAGAGAACAAAAGGCAATGGCACGATTCTTAATGGAAAAAATCGGAAAATTGCAAATCCCTACTGTTATTCAACCTAGAGATGTCATCTTATATGGTTTTGGACGTATAGGACGCTTGGCGGCAAGAGAGCTTATAAAGCAAGCCGGTAAAGGGCAACAATTGAGATTGCGTGCAATAGTAACAAGAGGATCATCCGATGCAGATATAATTAAACGCGCTTCGCTTTTGCGAAATGATTCTGTTCACGGGGCTTTCAAAGGAACTGTAATTGAAGATTTAGAAAACAAACGTCTAATAATCAACGGACAAATTGTTCAAATGATTGATGCTTCAAATCCGGAAGATATCGATTACACAACATTTGGTATTCAAAATGCATTGGTCATAGACAATACTGGCGCCTTTACAAACCGTCAAGCTCTTTCACGACACTTGCAGTCAAATGGGGTTGCCAAAGTTCTATTAACCGCACCCGGAAAAGAAATTCCAAATGTGGTCTATGGTATTAATCAAGATACACTCGATGTAAATAATGAGAATATCTTTTCTGCTGCCTCGTGCACAACCAATGCCATATCTCCAATTTTAAAAGTTGTCAATGATCATTTTGGTGTGGTGAAGGGCCACATTGAAACCGTTCATGCCTATACCAATGACCAAAACTTACTGGATAATATGCACAAAAAACCGCGTCGCGGTCGTTCGGCAGCGGTTAATATGGTCATTACTTCTACAGGGGCTGGATCGGCCGTTACTAAAGTCATACCTGAATTAAAGGATAAACTGACAGCAAATGCAGTTAGGGTTCCTACGCCAAACGGTTCTTTAGCGATACTCAATTTAGAATTACAAAAAGCTGTAACTGTTCAAGAGATTAATGCTGCCATTAAAGATGCGGCTTTGCACGGAGAATTGGTCAATCAGATTTATTATTCTTTTGATCCAGAGTTGGTTTCAACAGACATTATAGGCAATACATGTTGTAGTGTATTTGATTCAAACGCTAGCATTGTTTCATTGGATGGTAAAAACGTTGTACTTTACGCCTGGTATGACAATGAATTTGGCTATACTAAACAGGTCATTCGAATGGCCAAATACGTTACTAATGTAAGAAGAGCGATATATTATTAATGTCTAAAAAAATAACCATAGCAATTGACGGCCATGCAGCTTGTGGCAAAAGCACACTTGCCAAAGCACTTGCCAAAGCACTCAATTATACTTTCATTGACTCAGGCGCAATGTACAGGGCTGTTGCATTATATTACTTAAACCATGGTGGGTTTAGCGAAAATGGCGCTCTTGTGCTTGAACAGATTGAAAGCCAATTAGGTCAAATACACATAGAAATCTCAAAAGAGCAAAGGGTCTTACTCAATAATCAAGACATAACCCAAGACATTCGCTTACCCAAAGTAGCGGCAGTTGTATCCAAAATTGCAACCATTAAAAACGTGCGCAAGAAACTTGTAGAATGCCAACAACAATTAGGCAAAAACGGCGGTATAGTTATGGACGGGCGCGATATCGGAACTGTTGTTTTTCCAGATGCCGAACTTAAGATCTTCGTAACGGCTTCAATAGCCGTCCGAACCAAAAGAAGACTCGAGGAATTGGCTCAAAACGGAGATAATATTGATGCCAAATCTGTTGAACAAAACTTATTAGAAAGAGACCACATAGATAGTAATAGACAAGAAAGCCCTCTACAAATGGCAAGCGATGCTATTGTTTTAGACACCTCAAGTCTTAGTAAAGAAGAACAGCTAAATTGGGCCCTTGAGCGCGTTGCCTTACTCGTATCCGATTAAAGCGAATACCGAAAAGGATGACAGCCAATGGTCTATGTCATAGTTACCCTTTCCTATACTTTCTTGGGCGTAATCCCACATGGCATTCATTTGACTAATCCAAATGGCCTTAGTGTCCTCATCAATGCTTTGTGATGGCATAGATTTTAGCATGCCATTCAAACACCAAATACGATTCAAATGATAACCATCCCAATGAGACTCATAACCATCGTGCTTTTCTGTTTTTTTAATCTGCAGTGCAGTATTCACCCTCTTGGAATCAAGTATTTCAGGAGCAAAGCCATTTAGCCATTTTAAATAAACCTCCGGCTCGTATACCTTACGCATAAGATCTGTAACTAAAAGTGAGGCCGACATAAAATCATAATCAAAAGGTTCAGCAACTAAAGGCGCATTTGTCATTTTTCCATAGTAGCGCTTACTTGCTTTAAACGCCACTTTTAGTAAATCTTCATCTCCAAAGGTTCTTGCATAATCAATTGCAAAAGATAAGTTCAAAGAAGGAGCATCATGCGATCCAGAAAGCTTTACTTCTTTCACATCCTTCCAAACTACTTGGGCTACCGATGCACAAAGTTGGTGTAGGGGTTCGAGATTTTCCAACCATCGTAAGGCATCCGGATCATCCCAACGAGCAAGTTCATCAGCTACTTTTAATAACCAGCCTTGGCCATAAGGAAATTCAAAAAGATATTGCTCTTTATTGGATTGAAAATATTTAATTTCCTGAGCAATGTTTTCTTCGCTAAAACTCTCTTCAAGTTTAGCGCGAATGGCCTCGGCTTCATCAATGTCTGGATAGGTTTTAAGCAATTTCACCAATGCCCAATGGTTGTGTACTGCACTATGCCAATCATAACAACCGTAAAAGGATGGCCACAGATCATTAGGCGTTAAAGTATCGCCAATTGTTCGCAAGGCGCGGTAAAAATAATGTGGCTTGGGTTTAGAGGTACAGTCCAAAGAAAGTTTAGCAAAATAGGATGCTCCTTCCCTTGACAAGGTAAAACGCCCATCAGGTAAAGAATTTACAAGTTGGGCAAATGAAGCCTTTATGCACAAAATTGCGCTTATTAGGATGATATAAAACCGCATTTTATTGAAATTTAGTTATTGATTGGTTTGTTAAAACCATTTTTAAAAATAGACCTTGTCTCTTTGCCAATACCTACAATTGAAACCATGTTGAGCGGAAATTCAAGTAATACATGAGTAAAACTTAAAAAGAACAATACACTCAAGCCTAAAGCATAATCATAGGCATAAAATATAGCCGACGCCAACCAAATAACAATGACGGCGATAAATCTAACCTTAGGAACTTTGTGCCAACGAATGATCTCCGTCTTGGAGAACCAGTTGAGATAGTGATATAGATATGCAAAAGCAATAAAGCGCATGAGCATAATACCAAAGGTGGAAAAATAAACAATCGCATCTAGATCTTTTTTTGATCTGCCCTTTAGTAATTTACTCGGGAAAGCTTTAAACCTGTAATCATTTAGACTTTTTAAATAGCTGCTTGAATTATTAAAGAAATACAAAAGGTGATCAAATTGAAATTCCGGTTTTAAATCCGCTTTATTAATAGGCATTGGCTTGAGTATAAATGCTTGATTTGCTATTTTTTTAAGCGAATCAACATGCGCCGAAAAATTAATACTATCTATTATTCCCTGCCCTAAAAAATAATTTTTGTTTTCTGATTTATTGATTATCTCCAAATACTCTGAATTTGAAAGCTTTTTTTCATTAATTAGTTTGAAGTGGTCTAGGATTACAAAATTTGTGTTATAAAAGCCGTCGCCCTTAGCATAATAGGCTTCTTTACCATACTTGGAAAGAAATCCACCTTTGCTATTTACAGGTAGGGTAAATACCAAAATTATTGGAACAAGCACAAAACCAACCATCTGTAATAAGCCCGATTTACTTCTCGATTTTAATGCCCCGTATAGCATGAATAATCCGGTAAATAAATACACATGAATTAGCGTAGGAATAAGTGCTGTGAGCGCAAATATTGTAGTGCTTTCTGCATTAATCTCTGCTCTTTCAGGACTTAACCAACCCCGAACAAAGAAATAAAGCAACACTATTGATAAAAGTTTGACCCAGAAATTTTTAACCAAGGCAAAAAGCACTGAAGCGAACAATGCAAAAACCAGTAATTTATCGAACAGGTTCATTTCTACGAAATAATCGTAAAAGTCTTTAGCAAAACCAAAATCTTTAGCAAACGCCGCTATAGATAAAAGTACGCCAACCACGAGCAAAACAAGAAAATCCCATTTTCCTTTGGCAAAATACTGACGGTCGTGAAGCCAACTAATTTCTGTCAAATAATGCAGTGGGCCCAAATAAGCATATGCCAATAAAAAAGTTTCGAATGGAAAGTAAAATGCTAACACGGCCGAAATAAGCATCAGGCCAATGTTTAGATAATTTATTCGGTCTTCTTTAAGCAGATTCATAGATTGCCATTTTTAATTAAAACAAAAATAAACAAAGCGTCAAGGCAAAAAAAATGTAAACAGGCTTTTCTTTTGAATAGCGCTTATTCTTCGCTTAAGTCTGAATCAAATAGTTGGGTTTGATTATTGTTTTGCTCATCTTTATTGGAAAGATCCCATTCCATTGAAGTCAATTGTTCATCCTCCTTTTGGGTTTCGGGCGCCAATTGCTCAGTTTCTTCTACTGGCCATGCATCGGGGCTTTCATCTATGGGATGAGTGAGTACAATTTCCTTTACTTTTAACTTGGTTACTTGATTGCCTTGTGCTTTAAGCCCTTTGACCTCAATTAGATCGCTTAAATAAATTAATTGATCGGGTAAGTTTTTAGTTTCTTTGAGTAATTTGTTAAAAACAATTTTTGCCTGCGGCCTGAATGCTGTTGAAACAATATCTAAATAAGACCCTGGCGCCTCCGATATAAAACTTACCCGTTTATCTTGCGTTACTTCGCAAATAAAGCGCTTCACATAATGCAATTCTTTTTCGGCATCGTAATATACAGCAGCAATCGGACGATCTTCAACCCATTTTTCAATGTGAAGCATATCCTCATCAAAATGCGTTGCCAAATCAAAGGTACTCAAACGATATTCTCCATTTCTATAAAGCGTTAAAATCCGGTCGTCTCCTTTAAACGAGCCTAAGAATTTACCACGGCTTTCATCATTTAACCGTCCTACAACAGTATCATACCAAATTTTACGGGCGGCCAAGGTGGATACGCCAACTTCTTTTTGTACAATTTTTTGAATAATCTCTTTGGTTACCCGATTGCCTGCAGAGTTGCGTCCTTTGATTAAAAGCGCACCCAAATCAATATCGAATCGCAAACGCTTGAGATGTGGACGTGGCCTTAGCATTACACTTACAACTTCGCGTTCTCCATTTGGATGTACACTAAAGTAAAGCATCTTGGTTCCTTTTGTTCCTTTTGTTAAGTCATATTCTGTATCTCGGGTCGTTGAATTAATGTAAAATCGTTTCATCATTGTAGGGCCTCCCGTACCATCTTGGTAGAATAGGTGATAAATTGTCCGCGTATCTCCTTTTTTCCATACATTGGCATAGATAAGTCCTTTTCCAATAAACTTTTTATCGGCAATTTTTGTAATCATCATTTTACCAGTCGAGAAAAAGCAAATGACATCGTCAATTTCTGAACAATCGCAAACTGCTTCATTCTTTTTAAGACCGTAGCCAATAAAACCTTCTTCATAATCCACATACAACTTGCGATTGGCAATAATAACTTTGGTTGCTGAAATGGTATCGAAAGTTTTAATTTCAGTCTTGCGCTCTCGACCCGCACCAAAGCGTTTTTTCAAATCTTTATAATACTCAATTGCATAATCAATTAAATGTGCAAGGTGGTGCTTGACTTGTTTAATTTCGTCCTCAATTTTCAAAAGCGCTTCATCAGCCTTATCTGCGTCAAAACGCGTAATCCTAATCATTGGAATTTGCGTAAGCTTATTTAAATCTTCATCTTGAATATCTCTTAAAAGTTGCTTTTTAAAAGGCTTAAATCGATCGTATAAATAGGCGTATAGCGTAGGGCGATCACTGTAAAGCTTAAAATCAATATACATTTCGTTATTGATAAATAGCTTTTCAAGCGTAGAGAAATGCCACTGACGTTCTAGCTCGTCAAGTTTTATCTCCAATTCGAGTTTAAGTAAGGCCGATGTATGATCGGTATTGATCTTTAGGATTTCTGAGACACCTAAAAAACGTGGTTTTTCGCCATCGATAATCGAAGAATTTGGCGAAATTGAGACTTCGCAATCAGTAAAGGCGTATAGCGCATCAATGGTTTTATCTGGCGAAACACCTGGTGCTAAATGCACTATTATTTCAGCCTCTGACGAAGTATTGTCTTCAATTTTTTTAATTTTAATTTTACCCTTGTCATTGGCTTTGATAACAGATTCTATGAGCGAGGTTGTGGTTGTACCAAATGGGATCTCATTAATAATCAGCGTTTTATTATCTACCTTTCTAATTTTAGCCCGCACGCGCACTCTTGCGCCACGCAATCCATCATTGTAGCTCGAGAAGTCAGCCATTCCACCATTTGGGAAATCAGGAAAAATTTCAACTTTTTTACCCCTCAGATGGTTAATAGATTGATCGATGAGTTCAATGAAATTGTGGGGTAAGAACTTACAAGCCATCCCTACAGCGATTCCTTCTGCTCCCTGTGCTAATAACAAAGGGAATTTCATTGGGAGCTGCTGGGGTTCCTTATTGCGACCATCATAAGACGACAACCAGTTTGTGGTTTTTGGGTTGAAGGCAACGTGAAGGGCAAATTTAGACAAGCGCGCTTCTATGTAGCGCGGGGCCGCTGCACCGTCTCCTGTTAGGGTATTGCCCCAGTTTCCTTGACAATCTACAAGTAGATCTTTTTGACCAATTTGTACCAATGCATCGCCAATAGATGCATCTCCGTGTGGATGGTATTTCATGGTGTTACCAATAATATTGGCAACTTTATTATAGCGCCCATCCTCCATTTCGCGCATGGAATGTAGAATGCGACGTTGCACAGGTTTTAAGCCATCATAAAGGCTGGGAACTGCGCGTTCCAAGATAACATAACTTGCGTAGTCTAAGAACCAATTTTGGTAAAGACCATTCAATGGTACGATCTTATCATCGAGATGTTGTTTCTCAAATGGATTGTATGCTTGCTGTTCTTGATTTTGCTGCTCGTCTAATTCGTCTTCTTCCATATTAGGTTGCAAATTCTGTTAAGGTGTCTTCTTTCTCTGTATCCATTTCTGCTTCAGGGAGGTCCTTTTCAACGCGTAAGTTATCGATAATAAATTCTTGTCGCTCCGGAGTATTTTTACCCATGAAATAGGATAATATTGAATCAATTGAGGCATCCTTGGTAAGTAAAACTGGTTCAAGTCTGATATTTTCTCCTATGAAATGCACGAATTCATCTGGCGAAATTTCTCCCAGACCTTTAAATCGCGTGATTTCAGGATTTTTTCCGAGTTCTGCAATAGCTTCTCGACGCTCCTCCTCAGAATAACAATAGATGGTTTTCTTTTTATTACGAACCCTAAATAATGGTGTTTGAAGTACATAGACATGATTGCGTTTTACCAAATCTGGAAAAAACTGCAAAAAGAAAGTGAGCAAAAGCATCCTAATATGCATTCCGTCTACATCGGCATCAGTAGCAATCACAATGCGATTGTAGCGAAGATTGTCCATATCTTCTTCTATATCGAGGGCCGCTTGAATGAGGTTAAACTCCTCGTTTTCATAAACTACTTTCTTTGTAAGACCATAGCAGTTCAAAGGTTTCCCTCTTAATGAAAATACAGCTTGCGTATTGACATCTCGCGACTTAGTAATAGAACCACTCGCAGAGTCACCCTCAGTAATAAATAAGGTTGTTTCTTCTCTGCGCTCATCTTTTAGATCTGTAAGGTGTGTACGGCAATCGCGCAATTTTTTATTGTGTAAACTTGCTTTTTTCGAGCGGTCACGAGCTAATTTGCGAATCCCTGCAAGATCCTTGCGCTCGCGTTCAGACTGCTTAATTTTTTTTTCAATTATTTCGGCAACATCAGGATTTCTGTGCAAGAAATTATCTAATTTATCTTTGAGAAAATCATTGACAAAAGCACGCATCGATTTTCCGCCTGGTTCAATTTCTTGAGAGCCTAATTTGGTTTTGGTCTGAGACTCAAAAACGGGTTCAATCACCTTGACAGCGATTGCCGCTACGATAGATTGCCTTATATCTGAAGCCTCATAATTTTTATTATAAAAATCGCGAATCACTTTGGCTACAGATTCGCGAAATGCACTCTGATGCGTTCCTCCTTGCGTTGTATGCTGGCCATTCACAAAGGAATAATAATCCTCTCCATAAGTACGCCCGTGCGTAAAAGCTACCTCAATATCATCGTCTTCTAAATGTATTATCGGATACAAAGGATCACCATCCATGTTGTTCTCAAGTAAATCTTTAAGCCCATCTTTGGAATTAAATTTTTCACCATTGAGCGTTATCGTTAAGCCTCTATTGAGGTAACAATAGTTCCACATCATTTTGTCTAAGTATGCAGTTTTGAATGCATACTTTTTAAAAATATTATCGTCTGGAATAAATTCTACATAGGTTCCATTGGTTTCTTCGGTAGCTTGAATTGGCAAATCTGAAACGAGCACACCGCGCTCAAATACAGCTGTTTTCAATTGGCCATCGCGCACGGCATAAACCGAGAAAAAAGAGGATAAGGCATTAACAGCCTTAGTACCAACACCATTAAGCCCAACTGATTTTTTAAAGGCTTTTGAGTCGTATTTTCCTCCGGTATTCATTTTTGAAACTACCTCAACTACCTTTCCCAGAGGGATTCCACGACCATAATCTCGGACAGAAACCTTACCATCTTTGACTTTGACATCGACTCGTTTACCATTTCCCATGACAAATTCATCGATACAGTTATCGATAACTTCTTTTACTAAAATATAAATTCCATCGTCTGCTGCGGCACCATCGCCGAGTTTACCGATGTACATACCGGGACGCAAGCGGATATGCTCTTTCCAATCTAAGGAGCGTATGTTGTCTTCGGTATATTGATTTTCTGGCATGAATTTTAAAAATATAGAAACACACAAAAATAACAATCTAGAGTGCTCCACATGCTGTTCTTTCAAGGAAATTATACACCGAATGTGTTGATAAAAATAGGAATTGGGCTATATTTGCCCACAAATCAAAACAGAAAAATGGCAACTACTGCAGATATCCGTAATGGATTGTGTATAAAGCACAATGAAAAATTATTTCAAATTATTGAATTTCAACATGTTAAACCTGGGAAAGGGCCAGCTTTCGTCAGGACCAAAATGCGGCAAATAGAATCGGGAAAGGTATTGGATCACACCTTTTCTGCTGGCCACAAAATTGAACCAGTTCGCATTGAAAACCGCGAATACCAATATCTATATCAAGAGTCTGAAGCATATATCTTTATGAATAATGAAACTTTTGAACAAGTTGAAATCCCATTGAAGATGGTCGAAAAACCAGGGTTTTTGCAAGAGGGTATGACCGTAAATATTTTATACCATGCCGAAGAAGAGATGCCCCTTGTTGTGGAACTTCCAATGTACATTATTTCTGAAGTTACCTATACCGAACCTGGAGTAAAAGGTGATACTGCAACTAACTCAATGAAACCAGCAACCATTGCAACTGGGGCAGAAGTGCGTGTTCCTTTGTTTATCGACAATGGCGAGGTTATCAAAATCGATACCCGTACAGGCGTTTACGTTGAACGTGTAAAAAACTAAAATGAAAAATACTGCACTTACCCACATTCATGCTGCCCTTGGAGCTAAAATGGTTCCCTTTGCAGGATACAACATGCCTGTTCAATACGAAGGTGTGAATTCAGAACACGAAACCGTTCGAAATGGCGTTGGTGTTTTTGATGTTTCGCACATGGGAGAGTTTTTACTTAAAGGACCCAATGCGCTTGAGCTTATTCAAAAAGTTTGCACCAACGATGCATCAGTACTTTTTGATGGCAAGGCACAATACAGCTGCATGCCAAACGGTAAAGGAGGCATTATAGATGATTTGATCATATATCGCATTAATGAAGAAACCTATTTTATTGTTGTCAATGCATCCAACATAGAAAAAGATTGGAATTGGATTTCAGAACACAATAATTTGGGTGTAGAAATGCAAAACTTGTCTGATCAGTATTCTTTGTTGGCAATTCAAGGGCCAAAAGCGGCCCAGGCCATGCAAAGTCTCACCAATATTGATCTTTCCAATATGACCTATTACACCTTCCAGTACGGGACTTTCGCAGGAATTGAGAATGTAATGGTATCTGCAACAGGATATACGGGCTCGGGCGGATTTGAAGTATATGTTAAAAATGAAGATGCCCAAAGGCTTTGGAATGCTGTCTTTGAAGCAGGAGAAAGTTTTGGCATCAAACCGATTGGTTTGGCAGCACGGGACACACTACGTTTAGAAATGGGCTTTTGTTTGTATGGGAATGACATTGATGACAGCACTTCTCCTCTTGAGGCAGGTTTGGGTTGGATTACGAAATTTTCGAAATCTTTTATCGACGATACCTATTTAAGAAATCAAAAAGAAGCTGGTTTGACGCGCAAACTGGTTGCTTTTGAAATGGTTGATCGCGGTATCCCTCGACACAACTACCCTATTTTAGATGCGCAAGGCAATGTAATTGGGAAGGTTACCTCGGGTACGATGTCACCTAGTATGAAAATAGGAATTGGATTAGGTTATGTAAAAACAGAATTTGCAGCCTTAGATTCTGAAATTTTTATTTCTATTCGCGAAAAGGGAATTGCCGCTAAAGTGGTCAAATTGCCGTTTTACAAAAAGTAATCAGTCTCTTAGAATAAGTGCTCCTCTCGGATCATCTGCCAAAATAGCAGTAGGTTGCTTTGAAAGAGCAGCCCTTTGTGTTTTGCTTGAACGCATTTCAAAAATATAACACTCTTTTTGAAGCGTTTTTAATTGTGCAATCTGTTGGGCAGAAATATCTTTACTTCTCAGCATCAATCCACTAATTTGAGGAACTTTCTCTAACTGTTCAAGGCCTTTTTCAAAGCTGACTGTTGAGAACACTACTTTGTAGTCTTGAGCTAATTGAGCCATCCAGTTGGGATTTGAAGAATCGAGAATGAGTTGATTTCTATATTTCAAAGGTATATTATCTATGGCCGCCTTAAAGCGCTGCATATCAACATAGCCGTTTGTGCAACTATTCCAATGCTTAAGATCTAAGATCAAGGTCCGGTCTCCCAATAGAGGTAAAATTTCATCAAGTCGTGTTAAACTTTCATGGTGCAGACTTTTGTAACGCACCATTTCTAGTACATTGTCGTTTGTTTCAAAAATACAACCTTGGCCGTCAGTATGCATCTCAAGTAGATTTTCATGATAAAGCCAAAGCGTGCCATTTGCACTCATGCGAACGTCAACCTCTACTCCGTTAATGGTTGGTAATGCCAATGCAAGCGAAACAGCCTCAAAGGAATTGTCATGGTAAATACTCATCCCAATATCCATCCCCATACCCGCATGACCAAAAACCTTGACTTCTGGATAGCTTTCTTGCTTATTACAAGAAAAAAAGCCACCCATTAAAAGCGCATAGAGAACAAAAGATTTTGTATATGATACCATCAAATTTTTCACGCTATTTATTGAAGAGTTGATAATTGCATTGTAATTGGGGATTTAAAAAATAAACGCCTTTTGGCAAAGATGGTTCTGCACCAAACATTTTTTCTAATACAAAACCCAAAGAAAATTGGATATCAATTTGCTTTTTATTGCCCATGGTGCAACCTAAGCCAGTGTAAAACCCATGATAAACATCTAAGATTGCGGATTTTTGAAAATCCAATTGATACCTCACAACAGGATATAGACATTTTCTAGAATTCTTTACATTACTTGGGAAATTAACACAATACCAATAAAAAGCCAATTGAGGTGCCATTGCGCCTTGTAGGCTGCGTTCCACCCCTAGGCCAAGTTCAGCCCCTACACTACCAAATTTAATCTCTTTTGTTAGCTTCAAACTCAAAACCTGATCATAGCGATGAATTGCAGCGCCAACGCCAAAACGATACTGACTATGCACAAAATGAATACTAAAATATGTACATAACGAAACGAACAGAATTCTTGGCATGTTTAAAAATAAAAAAGGCCCTTCAATAGAAAGGCCTTAAAGATAAATTAATCAATTATTATACAAGCCCTTGATCGATCATTGCATCTGCAACTTTAACAAATCCAGCAACATTGGCTCCTTTAACGTAGTCTACATGACCGTCAGCATCAGTACCATACTTAACGCATGCTTCATGAATTGATACCATGATACCATGTAGGCGTTCGTCAACTTCTTTGGCAGACCAAGACAAACGCAAGGAGTTTTGAGACATTTCTAAACCAGAAGTCGCAACGCCTCCTGCATTAGATGCCTTACCAGGAGAAAAAAGCACCTTCGCCGATTGAAAAGCAGTTATGGCCTCTGGAGTAGATGGCATATTTGCTCCTTCTGCAACACACATAACACCATTTGCTATGAGCATTTTTGCCTCATCAGCATTGAGTTCGTTTTGTGTAGCACAGGGAAGAGCAATTTGTGCGGCAACTTCCCATGGGCGTTTGGCAGCAATGAATGTTGCATTTGGAAACTCTTTAACATATTCAGAAATGCGCCCTCTACGTACATTTTTTAGTTCCATAACCCAGGCAAGTTTTGAAGCATCTATTCCTTCAGAATCGTAGATATATCCTTCAGAATCAGATAAAGTAACAACTTTAGCTCCAAGTTGGGTGGCTTTTTCACAGGCATATTGAGCAACATTGCCTGAACCCGAAACAACCACAATCTTGCCGTTAAAAGATTCACCCTTGGTGGCTAACATTTCTTTGGCAAAATAAACAGTTCCGTAACCTGTTGCCTCTGGCCGAATCAAAGAACCGCCCCAATTTCTTCCTTTTCCAGTAAGAACACCAGTGAACTCATTTCGCAAGCGTTTATACTGACCGAACATGTAACCAATTTCTCGACCACCAACACCAATATCTCCAGCTGGAACATCAGTGTCTGCACCAATATGTCGGGATAATTCAGTCATAAAAGATTGACAAAATTTCATCACTTCGTTATCTGATTTTCCCTTTGGATCAAAATCTGATCCTCCTTTTCCACCGCCCATTGGCAAAGTGGTAAGTGAGTTTTTAAAGATCTGCTCAAAACCCAAAAATTTCAGAATGGATAAATTCACCGATGGATGAAAACGCAAGCCGCCTTTGTATGGGCCTATAGCGCTATTAAATTCTACTCTATAACCTCTATTCACTTGAATATTACCTTTGTCATCCAACCATGGGACACGAAAAATAATTGTGCGCTCCGGTTCGATGATTCGATCTAGAATTCTAGCGTTTTTGTATTTAGGATTAGCTTCTATAAAAGGGATCACGGCTTCTGCAACTTCATGCACGGCTTGGAGAAATTCTGGCTCGTTGCTGTTTTTACCACGAACACCATCCATAAAAGACTCAATCTCTGAATGATACTGATTTGACATATTAATTTGTTTGAATTGATAAACTTCGGCAAAAGTAATCCAAAAACAATTCTAAAATCATTCTTTTTTCAACATTTTATTAGTGTAAGAATGACACTAATCCACCCATTAATCCATCTGCATTTAGGGAATTTGGATTCTGTCTAAAAAAGTAATTATTTTTACTTTCAAAAAAGCAACCTTAACTAGCTACTCAACGTTTAGGTATAGCAGCTTATTAGAACTACTTCTTATGACATATAAATCATTACTTCAAAGTGCCAATTCAAACATTGTTTCATTGCTTTTTGCACTGATGTTTGTATTAACGGGAATTGCTCAAGGCCCTGTTACACTATGTTTAGGTGAAGACACTACAGTTTGTCCAGGGCAAGCAGTAATCATCAATAATTGTAATACTGGGTCTACACCTGGTACTGCAGCCGGCCTATATTTAAATTCTCCATCTAGTGTTTCGCTCACAGATGATTCATGGTCTGGAGCAGTAAGCATTGGCTTTTCCTTTGATTTTTATGGCAATACTTACACCCAATGTGTAATTGGTTCCAATGGATTGATCTCTTTCAATCTTTCTAACGCCGGCGGATATTGCCCTTGGGCCTTAACTGGTGTAGGACCTCTACCCAATGCAGGGTTTGCCGCTGCAAAAAACAGCATCATGCTAACCTATCAAGATATCAACCCATCATTGGGTGGTCAAATACAATACCAAACATTAGGTACCGCGCCAAACAGAAAATTTGTGGTTTTGTACAAGAACATCATGATGTTTAGTTGTACTTCGCAATGTAATTATATGGCCATTGTGTTGTATGAAACTTCAAATATTTTTGAATTACATATCGGAAACAAACCTATCTGTGCAGGATGGAATAGTGGATTAGCGATACAAGGTTCGGAGAACAACATGCCCATGCCTACCGCACACATCACTCCAGGGCGCAATAATACAGTTTGGGGCGCAAATCAAGATGGTCGTCGTTTTTTACCTACATCTCCTACCAACACTGCCTCTTACACGATGTCTCAGATACCTTACATTATGGTCAATAGTCCAGGGAGCAATTTTGTTTGGGCAAATACCAACAATCAAACCTTTCCATATAATAATGGTACCTTAAATGTTAATATAGTTCCACCGGGAACTACAGGATATTTTTTATCTGGTGCGGCTTGTGGTGTTAGCATTGGTTCCATAACCCAGGATACTACATGGATAACGCGCAGTTCTCCATCAGTAACTACCAATACTACACCTGATGTTTGTACACAAGGAGCAGGAACGGCTACGGCAATTCCAGGAACAGGATCTCCAGCTCCGTGCACCTACACTTGGAACCCTGGGGCTATAAGTGGAAACCCAGCAATTAATTTATTTGGCGGCACCTATACCGTTACACAAATTGATGGCAATGGTTGTACAGCTACTGCAAATGCCATTGTAGGCGATACTCCTGCCGCATTTACAGCCAATACCACCCAAGTGTCTTGTCCCGGAGGATCTGATGGTACTGCAACTGCAGTAGTAACGCCAGTTACAGGAAACATTACATATGAATGGAGTACAGGGCAAAACACAGCAACAGTTACAGGTTTAGCTGCAGGAAATTATTGGTGTTACGCTTCAAATACGGCTGGATGTTCAGATACTATATATGTTACGATAACCGAAATTCCTGCTATGGCATTGAATGCCGTCAATGTAGTTGATGCAAATTGTTATACAATCGCCAATGGCCAAGCCACTATTGATGTTACGCAAGGTACTGCTCCTTACACATACTCATGGGACAACTCTGCGTCGATGTCTGCAACAGCGCTTGATTTAGGTGCAGGCTTACAAACTTGCACCATAAACGATGCGAATGGCTGTGTTCAGACCATTTCTGTTACCATCAATCAACCCTTACCATTGGATATCACCTTTTTAACTGCCGATACAATGATTTGCTCAGAAGCCAATATCGATCTTACGGCCACAGGAACTGGGGGTTCTAGTACCTATACTTTTTCTTGGACAGAAAACGGCCTTCCTCTAGGCAATGGCGCTACAATTAACGTGGATCCAATAAATTCTGGTACGGTTTACTGTGTTACACTTAGTGAAGCCTGTGGTTCGCCAACTGTTACAGAGTGCATGACCATTATTTTTCCTGATGAAATCATACCAGTAATCACAGCAGTAGATAACCAAATTTGTACGCCGGGTGATTTCCAACATATAAACAATTCAGTTAATGGTCAGGATATTGCTACAACACAATATTTATTTTCAAATGGTACGTCTTTTACAATACCTAATCAAGATGACTTATACCATACGATAATTCAACCAGGCACCTATGATTTGAATGTAACCATTACCTCGATTTATGGTTGTATCTATACAGGGTTTTTCGATAATCATATTATCGTAACCGACAATCCTATTGCAAACTTTACGATTTCAAAGAATCCAATTACTTGGTTTGAAACGACTGTTCAGACTAATGATGTATCAATAGGTAATATTATGCAATACAATTGGTCCTCACCTGGATCAACGAATCTGATAAGTACTGGGCCTAGTGCTTTGATTACCTATCCAGAAGGTGTAATGGGCAACTACCCTATAAATTTAACTGTGACAACGGTTGATGGTTGTTCTGACTCGATTACCATTAATATAGAAGTTGTTGCCGATGTTATTTTTTACGCACCGACAGCCTTTACACCCGACGACGACGAGCATAACCAAGTTTGGGCTTTTTATGTCGAAGGGATAGATTTCGAAAATTTTCATTTAGAAATTTATAACAGATGGGGTGAAGTTATTTGGGAAACTTTTGATACGAAGGGTTATTGGGATGGCTATTTTAATGGCGTAAAAGTACAACCGGGCACCTATTCGTGGAAAGCTTGGTACAAAGACAAAGACACAGATGGTAAAACCATAAAAACTGGCATGATTCATGTGATAAGATAAATCATGAAACTACTTTTTATATCCATTATCTCACTTTTCATTGCTCAATGTTCTAAGTATCAAGAATTGTTAAGCATTGCCAACCAAGTTGCAACGTCCAATCCTTCTAGTGGACCTTCGCTAAGTAACGATGAAGTTATTTCAGGCTTAAAAGAAGCCTTGCAAATTGGAATTAAAAATGCTGTAAATCAATGTGGCGTTGTTGACGGATTTTTAAGTAATTCAGAAATTCGATTGCCATTTCCTGAAGATGCATTGAAGGTAAAAGAAAAAGCCATGCAACTCGGCATGAACGGACAAGTTGAGAAATTTGAAATGACCCTTAACCGTGCAGCAGAAGAGGCCGTAAAAGAAGCGCTTCCGATATTTACACAAGCGATATTGAATATGAGCATTCAGGATGGTTTTGCAATACTCAAAGGGGGAAATGATGCAGCAACAAATTTTCTTAAAAATCAAACAAGCCAGGAGCTTTTTGATGCCTTTTTGCCTAAAGTTAAAGATGCAACATCCAAGGTAAATCTTACGGCCTATTGGACGCCATTGATTAATAAATACAACGCTGCGGTTGCTATTACTGGCGGTCAAAAAATAAACCCAGATCTCAATGAGTATGTAACAAATCGTGCAATTGAAGGGCTTTTTACATTGGTTAAAAAAGAGGAAAATAACATTCGCCAGAACCCTGCAGCACGCGTAACTAATTTATTGGCCAAAGTTTTTGGCGCTATTTAATTAAAAGCCGAACAAATTCATGCAATTCCCACCAACAGAGCTTGTACTCGATGCCAAAGGTGCCGTATATCACTTAGGGCTTAAAGAAGAACAACTAGCACATAAAATTATCGTTGTTGGCGATCAAGATCGCGTTGAAAAAGTTTCTCGATATTTTGAGCACATCGAACATCGCATCCAACATCGCGAATTTGCATGCCATAGTGGTGTTTACAAAGGAAAGCCAATAAGTGTGTTATCGACAGGAATCGGGACGGACAATATTGATATTTGTATTTCTGAACTCGATGCTTTGGTAAATATCGATCTGACAAGTCGAACTGAAAAAAAAGAAAAAACTTCATTAGATATAGTCCGAATAGGCACTTGCGGAATGCTACAATCCGAGTTGCCCTTGCATACTTTTATTTTGTCTACACATGCACTTGGCCTTGACAATATAGCGCACTTTTATCCAATTGCATTTGATCAACATGAACAATTGCTTCTAAAAGCCATTGAAGAGCAAATACAGTTTCCTGCAGGTATAAATCCTTACCTAAGTGCAGCAAATAGTCAGTTGGTAGAAAAATTGAATTCAAACTTGGTCAAAAAAGGAATTACAATTACGAGTTCTGGTTTTTATGGCCCTCAAGGGCGCTCACTTCGCTTAAAAAGTTTGATGCCTAAAATTCATGAGTCATTGGAAGAATTTTCATTTGAGGGCAATCAAATTGTCAACTTTGAAATGGAAAGTTCTGCCCTATTTGCTCTTGGCAAAGCCTTAGGTCATAGATGTGCAACAGTTTGTCTGGGCGTTGCCAATAGGCCTAAAGAAATATTCTCGAAAAGCATAAATGAGGCCATGGATGAATTGATTCAATACGTTTTAGATCGCATTTAACCTACACCATTATTTTAAGTATTTATCGAGGGTAATATGCAAATTCAATCCTCGAAGTTCTACACCACTGGCAATTATATTTCCTTGCCCATCAATTAAAAATGCATTCGGAATGGTGCTCACTTGGTAATTTGCAGCAGCCAACCCTTGGGCATCCAAAACATGGTATTTCCAATTGAGTTTGTCTGCCAAAATAGCCTTTTTCCAGTCATTTTGATCGCGATCTAGGCTTACGCTAAATACTTCGAAACCTTGGGCATTTATGAATTCTTTTTTGTGATATTTCCGATAAGCTTCCACAACGTTTGGACTCTCTTTTCGACAAGGACCACACCAAGAAGCCCAAAAATCAAGCAAAACCATTTTGCCTCTCAAAGAAGATAGTTTTAAAATTTTTCCTTTAGGCGAAAGCAATTCTATTTCTGGTGCTATTGAATCTTTAGGTAATTGAGCTGTCTCGGATTGTCGAAAGCATAAGGCATAGCAAGTATATAGTGCAATTAGTGCAAGAAATAGGATTACTGATTTTTTCATCCTATTCTTCTTATATCAGCACCAATATTGTTGAGTCGTATCTCAATATCCTGATATCCACGGTCTATTTGTTCTATGTTGTGAATCACGCTCTTACCCTTTGCAGAAAGCGCGGCAATTAACAAAGAAACTCCTGCTCGGATATCTGGTGAAGTCATTTCAATTCCTTTAAGGTCATGTTCTCTATTGAGTCCAATTACCGTTGCGCGATGTGGATCACAGAGGATGATTTGGGCCCCCATGTCGATGAGTTTGTCCACAAAGAACAAACGCGATTCGAACATTTTTTGATGAATAAGAACAGAACCTTTTGCTTGGGTAGCCACAACGAGGATAATAGATAATAAATCTGGTGTAAATCCAGGCCATGGCGCATCATAGATCGTCATAATCGAACCATCAATAAAGGTTTCGATTTCATATTTATCTTGAGCCGGAATAAAAATGTCATCGCCTCGTCTTTCTAGCTTAATCCCTAGACGTCGAAATACATTTGGAATGATACCAAGGTTTTCCCAAGAAACATCTTTTATGGTAATTTCAGATTGTGTCATGGCTGCTAACCCTATAAAACTTCCAATTTCAATCATATCTGGCAGAATGCGATGAAAACAACCATTTAACTTTTCAACTCCCTTAATATACAACTTGTTAGAACCAATTCCTGTAATTTGAGCACCCATTGAATTGAGCATTTTACATAATTGCTGAATATAAGGCTCACAGGCTGCGTTATAAAATGTTGTTTCACCTTTGGCAAGTACGGCAGCCATTAAAATATTGGCAGTTCCTGTAACTGATGCTTCATCTAAATGAATGTAAGTTCCTTTAAGCTGATCTGTTTCGACAGCATAAAAATGTTCTCCCGCATCATAATTGAATTTGGCACCAAGCAAGGCAAAACCTTCAAAGTGAGTGTCGAGACGACGTCGGCCTATTTTATCACCTCCTGGTTTTGGAATAAAACCACGGCCATAACGGGCTAGTAAAGGACCTACAATCATGATAGAACCACGTAACGAGGAAGCACGTTTTTTGAAATCTTCGGTTTCGAGATAGGCCATATCAATTTCTTTGGCTTGAAAGATGTAAGTGCCTTTTTCAACCTTTTCCACCTTAACTCCCATAGTTTGAAGTAAGGCGATAAGTTTATTCACATCGACAATATCTGGAATATTGGATATGGTTACTTTTTCTGATGTCAAAAGCGGTGCGCAAAGAACTTGAAGGGCTTCATTTTTAGCCCCTTGAGGAATAATTTCACCTTTTAGTGGCTTTCCACCATGAATTTCAAAAGAAGACATGAATTTACTTTTTAATGAATTTTTTCTTTTTGTATTTATTGTTTTTCTGCTTGTTTTGACGCTGGTTTTTTTGATGATTTTGACCAATGCCCATTGTTTTAAGAAGCGTATTGGTAGAAACCAATTCATCCGGATTTTCTAAAATAAGTTCACCTTTTGATAACTCCTTGAGTTGTTGGGCAATCACATGATTTTCGACGGTGTCATTATTATAGGCCAAAAACTGTTTTTTCATAAAATTCGCCATCGTACTTTTTAGGTATTGCTTTTCTTCGGCGTCGACAACCTCTTTTGATGCTTCAAGTATAGATTGTGTGTATTTACCGTAATGGCCATAGCGGATTTTGCTCGAAGGATATTCCATTAGTTTTGGCTTTTCATTGAGCAATTCAATTTTTGGTCTTTCGTATGGCGAATCGACATCTAATTGGAAATTAGACATCACAAAAAGGTGCGTCCATAATTTATGACGGTAATCTTCAACATCTCTAAGATGCGGATTTAGTTGACCCATTACCTCTATAATTGCTTGTGCTGCTCGATTTCGTTCTGATCGGTCTTCAATAGTCATTGCATGGGCAATCATATTTTGTACATTTCTACCATATTCTGGTAAAATCAATTTTTCTCTTGTCGTATTGTATTCCATTTTTTAATTTTCTAAATGAGCAGCCAAAGCATTTTGATAAATCTCTTTGGCTTCGGTAATAAAACCAAAGTGTTTTTCGTCGACTTGCATTTTACCTTTTGTCACATGACCTAGAAGCGTCATATTTACTTGGCTTTCAACCATAAATTCTACAAATGCCTCTTCTTGCTCCTCAGTGACGCTTACCAAAACGCGACCTTGCCCTTCACCAAACAAAAAGGCATCTAGACGAACATCTGCATCACTAACGATATCAAAACCAAGTTCACGAGGCAAAGACATTTCTACTAAAGTAACATATAATCCCCCATCTGCCACATCGTGAACAGCATTTACCAAACCTTCAGCAATAAGCCCCTTGATCGCTTGGTGCAATTGAAATTCTAACTCCAAGTCAAAATACGGTGCAGGTGAAGCTTTAACGCCGTGATAGGTGGAAAGATATTCTGATGAGGCAATATCTTCAGTGTATTGGCCTATTAAAAAGATGAGGTCTCCTTTTTGTTTGAAATCAAGTGTCATTACTTTTTGACGATCGGCTAATATCCCAATCATTCCAATGGTTGGTGTTGGAAAAACAGGAATTTCAGTGCCATTTTTTACAGTTTGATTGTAAAATGAAACATTGCCACCCGTAACAGGTGTATTAAATTTCAAACATGCCGCAGACATCCCTTTAATTGCGCCAACGAACTGCCAATAAGACTCCGGATTGTACGGATTCCCAAAATTTAAACAATTTGTAATCGCACTTGGCTCTCCACCGGCGCAAGTGATATTTCTGGCAGCTTCACTAACAGCAATCATGGTGCCAACTTCAGGATCTGCATTCACATAGCGCGAATTGCAATCTACAGTCATGGCCAGGGCCTTATTAGTACCTTTTATATTCACAACCCCTGCATCACAAGGACGATTGGTGGTCATGTTTCGAGTACCCACCATAGAATCATATTGCTCGTAAACCCATCTTTTTGAAGCAATATTTGGTAAAGCCAACAAGGCATCTGCAACAGCTTTTAAATCTTCGGGCTCCTCTACTTGAGAGATATGAAATTTTTTAAATTCTTGAAAATATGAAGGTTCTTTGAATTCTCTTTTGTATTGTGGTGCTCCACCACCCAAAACCAAAGATTCGGCAGGAACATCTCCAACCAATTGGTCATTCACGTAATATTTAATTCTACCTGTATCGGTGACCTCACCAATTTGTTCTGCGTGTAGGTCCCATTTATCAAATATTTCTTTTACAATGTGCTCTTTGCCTTTATGAACCACAACTAACATTCTTTCTTGAGATTCTGACAACAAAATCTCATATGGAAGCATATTATCTTGACGCGTTGGAACACGATCCAAATAAATTTCCATACCAACATTTCCAGCAGCACTCATTTCACATGTCGAACAAGTTATTCCTGCAGCTCCCATATCTTGCATACCAACGATGGCATCTGTTTGTGCTAGTTCCATGGTGGCCTCAAGCAACAATTTTTCCATAAATGGATCACCGACTTGAACTGATGGCAAGTCATTAGCCGAATCTTCCGTAATATCCTTTGAGGCAAAAGCGGCTCCTGCAATTCCGTCTTTTCCAGTAGCAGAACCTACAATAAATACTGGATTTCCTGGCCCCTTTGCTGTAGCAGAAATAATCTTTTTAGTGTCTATAATACCTGCAGAAAATGCATTTACGAGCGGATTGGTATTGTAAGAATCATCAAAAAACACCTCACCACCTACTATCGGAATTCCAAAAGCATTGCCATAATCGCCAATTCCTTTTGTTACTCCTCTGACCAACCATTTGGTGCGAGGTAAGTCTATGTTTCCGAATCGAAGTGAATTTAGCTGGGCAATAGGACGAGCGCCCATGGTAAAAATATCGCGATTGATTCCTCCAACACCAGTTGCTGCTCCTTGATATGGTTCCAATGCACTTGGATGATTGTGGGATTCAATTTTAAAAACACATCCCAAACCGTCTCCAATATCGACCAAACCAGCATTTTCTTCACCGGCTTTAACCAACATATGCGGCCCATCTTTTGGCAAAGTTTTCAGCCAAAGGATAGAATTCTTATAGGAGCAATGTTCACTCCACATGACAGAATAAATGGCTGTTTCGGTAAAGTTTGGTGTCCGACCAAGAATTTCTTTAATTTGTTCAAATTCCTCTTGACGAAGACCTAAATCAATAGCTTGTTGTAGGGTGGCTTCTTGCTGATAACTGATTTGCATAACTAATTGCGGATTCAGCAACAAAAGTAACGATTAATCAGATAGTAACTTTCAATTATTCGCCTTAAATTTGTCTCTTAAAGTTTAATAAAATGAGTTACGACATCATTGTAGTAGGTAGTGGGCCGGGCGGCTATGTAACTGCCATTCGCGCTTCGCAGTTAGGTTTAAAAACCGCCATTGTTGAAAGAGAATCCTTAGGTGGAATTTGCCTCAATTGGGGTTGTATCCCGACCAAAGCATTGCTAAAAAGTGCCAATGTCTATGAATATCTTCAGCACGCTGCAGATTATGGTATAAAAATTAAGGAAAGCAGTGCAGACTTCGATGCTATGATCAAACGCAGCCGAAATGTAGCAGATGGAATGTCTAAAGGCATCCAATTTTTAATGAAAAAAAATAAAATTGACGTTGTCAAGGGTGTTGGTGTCATAAAGCCGGGTAAAACAGTTGAAGTAACTGATGAAAAAGGCGAAAAAAATACGCTTACAGCCGCAAAAGGAGTCATTATCGCGACAGGTGCACGTTCGAGAGAATTGCCTAACCTACCCCAAGATGGGAAAAAAATCATAGGTTACCGTCAAGCCATGACCCTCGAAAGCCAACCTAAAAAATTGGTAGTGGTAGGTTCAGGAGCCATTGGTGTAGAATTTGCATATTTCTATAACGCAATCGGAACCGAAGTAACCATTGTTGAATACATGCCTAACATTGTGCCTGTTGAAGATGATGACGTTTCTAAACAACTCGAAAAATCATTTAAGAAAGCAGGCATCAATGTCCTTACGAATGCATCTGTGGAAAGTGTTGACACAAGTGGTAAAGGCTGTGTAGTGAGTATTAAAACAAGTAAAGGTGAAGAAAAAATAGAATGTGATGTTGTGCTTTCGGCAGCAGGTGTAACGACAAATATCGAAAACATTGGTTTAGAAGAACTTGGCATCGTCGTAGACAAGGGCCGTATTTTAGTTAACGAATATTATCAAACTAACCATCCGGGCTACTACGCAATCGGCGATGTTGTTCCTGGCCCAGCCCTGGCGCATGTTGCTTCAGCAGAAGGTATAATTTGTGTTGAAAAAATAGCCGGCCATCAACCCGAGCCTTTGGATTATGGCAACATTCCAGGATGTACTTATTGCTCGCCTGAAGTAGCCAGCGTGGGTATGACCGAAAAAGCAGCCAAAGAAGCCGGTTATGAAGTTAAAGTAGGTAAATTCCCATTTTCTGCATCGGGCAAAGCGAGTGCGGCCGGAGCCAATGATGGTTTTGTTAAACTCATTTTTGATGCCAAATACGGAGAACTTCTCGGTGGGCACATGATAGGCGCGAATGTAACTGAAATGGTAGCAGAACTCGTAGCTGTTCGCAAATTAGAAACTACAGGTGAAGAACTCATCCGTACAGTACACCCTCACCCAACAATGTCTGAGGCAATAATGGAAGCAGCCGCAGCTGCTTACGGTGAAGTAATTCACTTATAAGCACCAACTCATATAAATTTAAAAAAGCGCCTATCAGGCGCTTTTTTTTGTCATTTAGGATTTATTTATCTAATGCCTCATAGATGTAATCAAAAGTCGATAAGATTACAGGCTGGCCATCAACAACAGCAATATTATGCTCAAAATGCGCACTGGGCTTTCGGTCTGCGGTAACAATTGTCCATTTATCTTCAAGGGTCTCTACCTTTTCAGTACCCATATTAATCATAGGTTCAATGGCAATGGTTAGCCCATTTTGAATTTTTTTACCTCGCCCTCTACGACCATAATTTGGCACTTGAGGCTCCTCGTGTAATTCTTTACCTAAGCCATGGCCAACGAGGTCGCGGACAACCCCAAAACCATGTGCCTCAGCATGTTGCTGAATAGCATAACCGATATCTTCGATACGGTTTGCAGTAGTGGCTTGATTAATGCCCAAATAAAGACATTCTTTAGTGATTTTACACAGTTCTTTTTTGTCAGCACTCACCTCTCCTACTTCAAAAGTGTAGGCATGATCACCGTAGTATCCTTTGTATAATGAACCACAATCAACTGATACGATATCTCCTTCCTCTATTGGTTTTTCAGTCGGCAAGCCGTGTACAACTTGCTCATTAACTGAGATCAGAAGTGTACTCGGGCAGCCATAAAGACCTTTGAATCCCGGAATGGCATTTTGAGATAGTATGTATGCCTCGGCTATTTGATCTAAATACTGAGGTGTGACACCCGGTTTCATGTGTTTTGCCACCAAACCCAAGGTGCGACTAACAATCTGTGCCGCTTGGCGCATAATTTCGATTTCTTGAGGAGTTTTATAGCGTATCATCAATTTTTCTAAGAGAGACATGCGTCAAAGTTATTAAGAAATTGCATCGTGTTTATGTTATCTGCATAATCATCGAGTTTAGGACATTGAGCCCCACCAAAGGGCAAATAACCGTTTCCAACTATACATTGGATTTGCTGGCTATGGCTATCGATAAATTCATGAATATCACGATCCGATTCAAAGCGCGTGTAGTGTATCATAGCCAAGGGCGCATTTAAATCCTTAGATTCTTTTAACAAAAGAAAATTATTGTCTAAAATAGGCACTTGATTCATTAAATGAATGGCCTTATTGTAATCATAATTATTGGCGTATTTTTTATGCGAAATTACTTCGGCGTAAGGCACAATTGCTTCAAAAAATCGGTTCAGATCAAAGTCTGCACTAAGTAATAAATGAGTCACATTACGACATCCCCTGCCAAAATATTGAAATATATCTCGACCTAATAATTCGAGATCCAATTGAGATTCAACACCTCTCAAAACTGCCACAGAAGTCCTATGACCTCGCATAATGGATGGATAAGATGCAAAATACTGTTTAAAATGCAGCATACTGTTGTCTGATCCAGTGGCAATTACGGCATCAAAATTTTTTAATTTCCCATCCATAAACACCATCCTATCTTCGAGTTTAGGCTCAATTTTTTGCAAAATTTTAGCGAGCTCTGGTAATATTCGAGCATCCTCAGAACTTAGTTTAATCAGCGCTTTGTGGCCAGAGATTAAGACGCACAAAAAATCATGAAAACCAACCAATGGTAAATTACCAGGTAAAATGAGCGCAATCGTTTTTGGTGTTTTGGCATAGGTATAATTACCAGTCCAATGGATTAAACTTTCATATGTCAGCAATGGGTAAATTTCTTTAAAGGCTGCATGAATTGATTCTTTAGTAAACCAACCATTATAATGTTGCTCTCGCTCAATGAGATTGAGCAAATCATCGTAGTCTGAGGCTACAATGCATTCAGGTCTTTGCTCACCAAGGGTAACTGCCTTGAGTACTTCACCGAGTTTAGAAAATGCATCAATTATATGGTTTCTTTCCACGGTGCAAAATTACGCTTTTCTAATTTTTTATAGCCTAGCGCACAAAACTTTAGTTCAGTCGTTGTTATATTTGCAAAAAACTTTGAGCCATGGCCATAATGATTACCGATGAATGTATTAACTGCGGCGCTTGCGAGCCCGAATGTCCAAATAATGCAATTTATGAAGGGGGTGCTGAATGGAAATACGCGGATGGTACTTCTCTGAAGGGCATCATAGAAACTTTGGATGGAGCGCAAATCCAAGCAGATCATGCTCATGAACCTGTTCATATGGATGTTTACTACATAACCCATGATAAATGCACAGAATGCGTAGGCTTTCATGATGAACCCCAATGTGCTGCGGTTTGCCCAGTAGACTGCTGCGTTGACGATCCTGACTATCGTGAAACCGAAGACGAATTGCTCGCTAAAAAGAATTTTATGCATTTATAAAGTGTTTAAATCAGGACTTTTTATTTTATTTCTATTTGGATTGCATCCTAGTACAAGTGTGTTTGCTGACAATGGTAGGGTACTGCATTTAGGATGGGAAGAGGATGAAAGTGGATCAATAATTGAAAATTCAAATTCCAATTTAGGCTTGTATGTTTTCGAACAACGCAATCAATTCTTTCATTACAAAGACCCCAACAACCCCTTATTTAAAATTCGCTATAAATGGCTCGATATTGAATGGACCATTGTTCATTTTATTGCAATAGCACTTACTTTAATTCTTCAGTTTTTAACTTTTAGGTGGATCAACAGGCGCATGGCTGAAAGCCGATTTTTTAAACGTTGGTCATATCGCTTTTTAAAATTATGCTTGTGGCTTGGTGTAATTGCAGGAAATGCTTTCGTGGTATGGGCAATCGATTATTACACGACTCAAGTCCATTTTCGTTATCATAAACTTGTAGATTTTAAGAATGCTTCTCCCTATGATCTTAAAAAGGGGTTACATGACCACACTTATTTTGATCCAATCGAAAGCAATTGGTTAAAGGTTCAGTTGTATATTAAAAAGGATGGTAAATGGCATACTCAAAAAGCAATGCCTGTGTTGCATTTTCAGCGCGATTCGGATGGAAAACTTTCTTTTCTTAACGACAATAGCTTCGTTGATCAAAAACATAAAATTCAAAATAAGAAAGCCATAACCCAATTGATCGCAGTACATCAAAAAATAAACAACAAAGACACCTCCTCTCTGTATACAGTTGAAAACCACAAATTGACAGCATATAAATTAAGTGTGGACAAATGCCAACGTGTTTTATTATTGGTGAATGGTTATCGACCCATTTCCAATAGCGCTGACCCAGAAAAAGCTTTTGAAGCAATCAATAACAAAGGCCTGGAAAATCCTACAAGTAAAAACCTTATTTTCTACAGCGACTTATTTAATTATTGGCCCAAGGATAGCTTTATTGAAATATTGAAAAAAAGAATTGAACCTAATCAAGTCTTGTATGCCGATGGGCACCATAGTGTGAGCACTTCAAACCACAGATCACTCATTCAATTTGTAAGTACCTCTGCCCTTTATCCAAAACCTTGTAAGGGCCAACATCATTGCAAAGACATTGAAATTACAGAAGGGAAAAAGGTAAATACTTACACTCTTTTAGCCACTAACCCCAACTACAAAGGCTTTGAAATTCGCTACAAGGCTGGAAAACAAGCTGGAAGAAACCTGCTTCAAGAACTAAGTAAGGGTGGGAATTCTACCCTAAATGACACTTTATATGTGGTTAGTCATAGTATGGGTCACGCATATTTTATGGGAATGGCAAGTATTCTAAGAGGAAAAATACAATTTTCTAATTATTGGACATTTGCACCAGAAAATCCTACAGGAAGGTGGTTTGCTGCTATTTGGTGGAAACAATGTTACCAATATGGCACACAATTATATGGACCAAATCGTCATGCTCCTTGTCAGCAAGACGGCGTAGCCCCTCAGCGACGCGTGCGCGGTCTAGAGCCAATACAACAAATTCTTTTCCCTTTGGGTTACAAGGATAGATTGGGTTATTTAAAATCGCATTATATTGGCTATTACGATTGGGCTTTCAAAATCCCACCAAAGCAGCCCGGGTACATTGGAAGAAATTAAAATTTCTCGAATTGATGCAAAATCAATTCGATTCTAGAACATCCTACTTGACCATTATTCCATTGCGCATCATGCATTTGAATACCAGTCCGATTGTCAACGATTTCTCGAATTTCTTTTTTTAAACGACCTTCACCTCCTCCATGAATGACAAGAAATTTGGTCTGTTTTTTTTGATGCTGCAAATTACAAAATTGTTTAAAAACACTTATTTGGGCTAGTAGGATGGCATGCGCATTGAGCTGGTTGGGCAAATCTAGATTCTCAGCATGCAAATCTATGGCAGGCAATTCATTTGGCACAGATTTCTTTATTTTGATTGGGGTAGTTTTATTTTGATTTTCCTTATTTTCAATATGGGTGATTTGGACAGTGCGAGATGCTGCTACTTGAGATTGGTGGTAACGGTATTTAAAACCGTTTTCATCTGCAAGTAAAAGAAACTCATTTTCTATGGCTTCAATAAAATAATGGCCGGTTTCTTTTAATACACTAACGCGCTGACCCAAAGACCAATTCATTGGAATTTTATTGATTTAATAGGTGTTATTCGCGATACAACCCGGCTAGGAATTAACAACGATATCATACAGGTTACAAATGTGAGCACATTAACCAACAAAATATTCCAAAAATTCAATTCAATGGGAACGCTATCTAAATAATAGACCGCCGCATTTAGCTTGATAAGGGCAAAATTTTGCTGTAAATAGCAAAGCGCTATCGCTAAAATATTTCCAATTATTAATCCTCTAATTATTAAATAAGCGGCCTGATACAAAAATATTTTTCGAATGGATTTATTGTTTGCACCTAGAGCTTTAAGAAGACCAACAAAAGAAGTGCGTACAACAATTAAAACTAGCAGTGCTGAACCTATATTAATTATTCCAATAACTAGCATTAAAAATATGATTACCAGCACATTAAAGTCAATGAAATGAAGCCATGAAAATAGGTCTGATTCCGTGCTTTTAATACTTGTAACTTGCAATAAATGTTGATTTACAGGACGCATTTCTACAACATCTCTTATTGCATTTTGTATTATTTCTAGGCTATCGAAATTGCTTATTGAAACTTCAAAACCAGAAACGAAATTCGCACCAGTTCCAATTCCGTCTTTGTAATCCAAGCGCAAATCACCGCTGCGGGTTTCAAAAACTTGATGATCCAACCCGTCTACCAAACAAATGGCCCTCTGATCATTAAACAGCATGTTAGAATAAGAAAACCCATTTGGAACACTAATTCTCAAACTAGCACTATCCACAAATTCTAATTTCTCATTGGATTCACTAATGTGGTAAGCTACTACTTTAAGCGTAGTATCTTTTAAATCTGTAAATCTGTGTGCTGTATAAATATTTGGGCCCAGACCCCAATCATATAATAATTCAGTAGCTTGGCCCTTAACTTCTATTTTTATCAATGCCGATGAGCTGCTAAATTCCGGTCTTAGTGAAATTTGAGTGCCATTGTCACTCATTTGTTGAACTAATTGAAGATTTCCAAAAATAAGTTTTTGATCATATTCAACAAATCCTGTATTGTAAATGCCTACTACCTTGACTTTTTTTAATAATGGTTTTTGCTTGATATGATAGCATGAAACCTCATCATTTAAGCTGATATTGAGCTTTTTAGATACTTCTGATGAAATTAATACTTCGTTAATACTATCGACATGTATTAAACGCCCCGAAGCTAAATTTGCCTCAATGAAATCCCAATTATATGATGGCTCTACCCCTTTTATCATTAAACCCAATAAGTCTTGACGAGCTATCACCGTATCACTACCCCTGTTTAATTTAAGGGTATCATTAAAGCGCTTGGACTGCAACAAAACTGGCTTAAATGAAACAGCCTCAACACTTTGAACACCAGCAATTTGATCTAGTTCTTTGAGAAATGAAATTCTCCTGTCAATGGGTTCGGCTTCAAAAATATGTGAAGAACCAGCTTTGGAAATGAAAAGCGGAGCGTTAAAACCCGTAATTTTATCTTTGATTTGTTTTTGAAAACCACGAACCACTGCCAAAGTTAGCGAGTTGACTAAAATGGCCAATGCAATACTGGCAATGGCAATTCGCAAGACTGGTCTAGACACCTGTGAACCAAGGTTTTTTTGACGAATCAGCCTAGATGATATGAAGCGTTCAAAAGACAAAAAACAGTTTTTAAGAAACCAAAAATACACAAAGGTTTTGGCATCAATGGTGCTCACCTTGATTTTCCTTGCAACCTTTGGTCTTTTTGCTTTTAAAAATAACATCGCGATATCTCGCCGTGTGCAAAAGCCATCCGTTAAGCTAGAATCTAAAGTGGTTAAATCTCTAATTAAAAAAGAGATTCACCAAAAAAGAGAGACAATTGCACCTACATTAGGCATAGACCGTATGTCACTGTATATAGATTCATTAAAAGGAAAGCGCATAGCAATTGTGGCCAATCAAACCTCAGTGATTGCTAATACCCACTTGGTAGATACCTTATTGGCATTAAATTTAAATGTTGTAAAAGTTTTTGCCCCAGAACACGGCTTTAGAGGCGAGATGGATGCGGGCCAACATATTGACCACAGTATTGATCCAAAAACTAAGTTGCCCTTAATTTCACTTTATGGGGCAAATAAAAAACCGAGCCCGACGCAATTAGAAGATATCGATATTGTTATCTACGATATTCAAGATGTGGGCGTGCGATTCTATACCTACATTTCTACGCTTCATTACGTAATGGAAGCATGTGCAGAGAGCAAGATAAAATTGATCGTTTTGGACCGACCAAATCCAAATGGACATTACATAGATGGCCCAGTATTAGAGCCTACTTTTAAATCATTCGTAGGAATGCACCCAGTGCCTATTGTCTATGGCATGACTGTGGGAGAATATGCTAAAATGATTAATGGCGAAGGATGGCTAGATAACCATATAAAATGTGATTTATGGGTAATAGAATGTATGAATTATACGCACGATTATCCTTACCATCTTGCCATAGCGCCTTCACCAAATTTGCGATCGGATTTATCTATCGCGCTATACCCTAGCCTTTGTTTATTTGAGGCCACAACTGTAAGTATTGGACGTGGCACACAAAAACCTTTCGAAGTTTATGGGCATCCGAAATTTCCTAAGCTCGGCTTTTCATTCACGCCTGTGTCTTCGCCTGGAGCAAAAAACCCTAAACACATGAATAAAGTTTGTCAAGCAATAGATCTGAGTTCTCAATTAATTAATCGAGTGGATGCCTTAAACTTAAATTACTTGATACATGCCCGAGACTTACTTGGCGACTCCATCAAATTCATTGATCAGCCCTCTTCGTTTAACCGTCTAGCTGGAACGTCTAACCTGATTGATCAAATACAAAATGGTTGGACGCAAGAACAAATCAAGGCAACATGGCAATCGGGTCTTGAAAAGTTTAAGTCCATTAGAGTAAAGTACTTAATTTACGATTAACACAATTGCCAACTAATGCGTATTTACAATTTGGCGTTTAACACTTGTTGGGTCATGTTGTCGATGTAAGCCTCTAATTTTTTTTGTAAATCAGTGTCAAATGCAGCCAAAATTCTCAAGGCCAATAAGGCGGCATTTTTTGAACCGTTTAATGCTACAGTTGCAACAGGTATGCCATTGGGCATTTGTAAAATAGACAAAATTGAATCCCAACCCTCAATTGAATTCGATGATTTTATTGGTACGCCAATTACAGGCAAGGTGGTCATAGAGGCCGTCATTCCTGGCAAATGGGCGGCACCTCCAGCACCAGCAATAAGCACTTTAAGACCACGACCCGCAGCCGACTTTGCGTATTCAAACATTTTTTCTGGTGTACGATGGGCAGAAACTACTTCTGCTTCCGATGCAATGCCAAATTCGTTTAAAACTTTCTGAGCCTCTTGCATAATTGGCCAGTCCGATTTACTTCCCATAATGATTCCTACTTGTATCATGTGTTAGAATTTGAATTATTTTCCTCAATTGGATTAGACTTTATCTCTTCGGTGGGATTCCCGGCCGTTACTTGCTGTTTTACTTGTTTAGGCAAAGAACCATAATCAACAGTGTGGTTAATTTCTGTTTTTACTTCTTCCATTGAAGCGTTTATGCTTTCTTCCGTTTCTTTGATAATTTCTTTTAGGTTAAGATCTTCCTTCATTTGCTGAGATGACTTACGGATTTCTTGTTGAAGGTCATTGGTCGCATTACGGACCTGATAAAGTGCCTTTCCTAAGGTTTTGGCTATTCCAGGAATACTTTTAGACCCAAAGAGCAATAAGACCACAAAAATGATCAAAACGATTTCCGAGCCAGCTACATCATTTAAAAATAGCGGAATTTGATGCATAGCGCAAAGCTACGAAGAAAAGAATTAAGATTGCTGCATTTTGGCAATGATTGCCGAGGTCATTCTCGTAGGAATAAAGGGCATTAGAACTTTAATTAATAAAGACAACTGTGGTTCAGTAATACAAATTATCTTTCCTTTTTCCATGGCTCTATACCCTTTCTTTGCTGTTTGAAAGGCACTTTTAGCACCATCGAACATCTTTGACTGTCCAAAACCTGCAACTTGTGCAAATTCAGTAGCAACCGGGCCGGGACAAAGCGCTGTTATCGTTAGGCCAGTACCTTTCAATTCATGAGCCAAGCCCTGAGTATGCGCAACAACAAAGGCTTTTGTTGCAAAATAAGTGTTTTGATATGGCCCTGGGAGAAACCCTGCTGTGCTTGCCGTTTGAAGAATTTTGCCATACCCACGAGCTTTCATGTCGTTTCCAAATAAATGAGTCAATTTTAAAAGTGCCATCACGTTAAGACGAACCATTTGTGTATCGTTTTCGAGCTTGCGGTCAAAAAATGCCCCTTTCCCTCCAAAACCTGCATTATTGAATAAATAATCAACTTGCCAGCCATTTTTCTTGATTTGGTCGTATAATTCCTGGGAAGAACCAACCACGCTAAGATCTTTTTCAATTACCTCCACTTGTACATCAAACTGTTCAATGAGTTCTCTTTGTAGTAATTTTAATAAATCGAGACGACGAGCGACTAAAATAAGGTCTCGGCCCTTTGAGGCGTGAATGCGGGCTAATTCTTTACCTATTCCAGAGGAAGCGCCAGTAATGAGTGCTGTGTTTTTCATGAAGAGCTAACGTTTTAGAACTATGTATTGTTTAAAAATCGATTTGAATTGCATTGAATTCATTTTGGGTAGATCTGACGTAGGGTGCATTTGCTTGAAGCATGTCATGAACACGCATTAAATCAAAATATTGGTCGACTTTAAGTTCAAATTTCATCCATTTTTTGCCAATCTGTTGTAACTCTACAAAACGATCGTGCGCATCAATTCGATAATAGGATTTATCGTTATTTAGTTTGCGAAATTGAGGAAAGACCATTTTGATTGTATCTTAGCACAAAGTTAAAATAACTATGAACGAGATTTCAAAGCAAGATGCAGAAATCTTGACTTTGGCCAAAACCAACTTCAAGGATAATTTAAAGCAATTGAAGAAATGGAATAAACAGAAGCCCAAGGATTTGGATAAGCGTTTTAATCAATTACATCAATTAGCATTTGAAAATAGAGATTGCCTGGCTTGTGCCAATTGTTGTAAAACGACAAGTCCCATCTTTAGACAACCAGATATACGCCGAATGGCCAAAGCCTTGAAAATAAAAGAGGGTCAACTTATCGATAAGCACCTGCGCTTGGATGAGGATGGAGATTATGTTTTGAAAAAAGCGCCTTGCTTTAATTTACTTTCTGATAACCGTTGTGCTGTATACGACGATCGACCGCTCGCCTGTAAAGAATATCCGCATACTGATAGAAAAAATATGTATCAAATCATGGATATAACTGCGCAAAACACATTGATTTGCCCTGCGGTGGCACACATTGTTGAGCGCATCATCAATGGCTAAATTTGCCGAAAAAAGCCTAAATTTACCCCATCAATCAATTTCTATGGACAAGGTTCTTGCTTATACCCCAAAACATAAGATTCGCATTGTAACGGCCGCCGCTTTGTTTGATGGTCATGATGCTGCAATCAATATCATGCGACGTATCATACAAGCTTCGGGGTGTGAGGTAATTCATCTTGGCCATGACCGTTCGGTTGAGGAAGTGGTCAATTGTGCAATCCAAGAAGATGCCCAGGCTATTGCCATGACTTCGTACCAAGGTGGACATATGGAATATTTCAAATACATGTATGACCTCTTGGTGAAAAAAGGTGCGCCACAAATTAAAATTTTTGGAGGTGGCGGTGGCACCATTTTACCCGCTGAAATTGAAGAATTACAAGCCTACGGCATCACGCGAATTTACCATCCAGATGATGGAAGGGCAATGGGCCTTCAAGGCATGATTAACGATTTAGTTCAGAAGTGTGATTTTGCCGTAGGCCAAGCACAAAACATTGATGTTAAAGAAATAAAAACGCAAATAGCGGCAAAAAATATTCCTCAAATTGCCCATTGCATTAGTGCTGCAGAGAATTATCCTGAACAAAATGCCAAGCTACTCGAAGTGCTCCGACAAGAGGGCGCAAAAGAACAAATTCCAATCTTAGGTATCACAGGAACTGGCGGTGCTGGTAAATCTTCTTTGGTTGATGAATTGGTGCGCAGGTTCCTCATTGACTTTCCAAATAAACAGATTGCCGTTGTTTCCGTGGACCCTTCCAAAAGAAAAACTGGTGGAGCACTCCTCGGTGACCGCATACGCATGAACTCTATCAAAAACCAAAGGGTATATATGCGTTCATTGGCAACACGACAGTCCAATTTGGCATTATCAAAACATGTAGCTGAGGCCTTATCGATTCTTAAGGCAGCCAAATATGATTTAATCATTTTAGAAACCTCTGGTATTGGCCAGTCAGATACAGAAATCTTAGACCATTCTGATGTTTCATTGTATGTAATGACACCAGAGTATGGGGCGGCAACACAGCTTGAGAAAATAGACATGCTGGACTTTGCAGATGTAATTGCTCTAAATAAATTCGACAAACGAGGCGCACTAGATGCACTTCGCGATGTGCGTAAACAATATCAACGCAACCACAACCTATGGGAGAGCGCCGTGGATGATATGCCGGTATACGGCACCATTGCCTCTCAATTTAACGATCCTGGAATGAACCAACTCTACAAGGTAATCATGGATCGGATTTTGGAAAAAACAAAAGGGAACTTGCAATCCAACTTTGCAATTACCAAAGAGATGTCTGAAAAGATTTATGTTATTCCACCGGAGCGCACGCGTTACCTTTCAGAAATCTCTGAAAACAATCGTGCCTATGACAAATGGGTAAATGAACAAGTTGAGGTTGCAGAAAAACTATACGCATTTCAAACTTCCATAGATGCTCTGAAAGGCTCAACAGTAGAAGACAAAGACAGGTTAATCAAAGCAATGCAGGAGGCCTTTGAGGTTGAAAAACTAAATTTTGATCCAAAAAATTGGGAAATTATTCAAAATTGGCAGTCTAAAAAACAAGCCTACAAAAACCCTACATATGAGTTTAAGGTTAGAGACAAAGCCCTGCGCATCCAAACGCACAGTGCTTCTTTGTCTCATCTGCAAATACCTAAAGTGGCAACGCCTAATTATAAAAGCTGGGGAGATTTATTGAAATGGTTACTGCAAGAAAATGTGCCAGGTGAATTTCCATATACTTCTGGACTCTTTGCTTTTAAACGCGAAGGAGAAGACCCTACACGCATGTTTGCAGGTGAAGGTGGCCCAGAGCGCACCAACAAACGCTTTCATTATGTGTCACTTAACATGCCGGCAAAACGGCTTTCTACGGCTTTTGATTCTGTAACACTTTATGGTAATAACCCCGATTTACGCCCCGATATATATGGTAAAATTGGGAATTCAGGCGTTTCAATTTGCTGTTTAGACGACGCCAAAAAACTTTATTCGGGCTTTGACCTCAGTGATCCAGCAACTTCTGTATCGATGACTATTAATGGGCCAGCGCCAATGCTGTTGGCTTATTTTATGAATGCTGCCATTGACCAAAACTGCGAGAAATACATCAAAGAAAATGGTTTAGAAGAGGATATAGAAAAGAAAATAGCCTCCATTTATAAAGAAAAAGGCTCTACCCGCCCAGCATATCAGGGAGAGTTGCCCGAAGGTAATAATGGTTTGGGGCTCATGCTATTGGGCGTAACAGGAGATCAGGTGTTGCCAGCTGAAATTTATACCCAAATCAAAGCCGATACACTTAAAATGGTTCGCGGAACTGTTCAGGCAGACATACTCAAAGAAGACCAAGCGCAAAACACTTGTATATTTTCTACAGAGTTTGCCTTACGCCTCATGGGCGACGTACAAGAATATTTCATTGCAAATGGTGTGCGCAATTTTTATTCTGTGTCCATTTCTGGCTATCACATAGCCGAGGCTGGTGCTAACCCAATTACACAATTGGCTTTTACGTTGGCAAATGGCTTTACCTACGTCGAGTATTACTTGAGCCGCGGTATGGATATCAATGAATTCGGGCCCAACCTTTCATTTTTCTTTTCCAATGGAATTGATCCGGAATATGCCGTCATTGGACGTGTTGCCAGACGTATCTGGGCCAAGGCTTTAGCTAAAAAATATGGTGCTAACGCTCGGGCACAAATGCTCAAATATCATATTCAAACTTCTGGGCGCTCATTGCACGCCCAAGAAATTGATTTCAATGATATCCGCACCACACTACAAGCACTCTATGCCATTTACGACAATTGTAATTCATTACACACCAATGCCTACGATGAAGCCATTACTACGCCAACAGAAGAATCAGTTCGCCGGGCAATGGCGATTCAATTGATCATTAACAGAGAATTGGGCTTGGCAAAAAATGAAAACCCATTACAAGGAGCTTTTATTATTGAAGAATTGACAAATTTAGTGGAAGAAGCAGTGCTCACGGAATTTGATCGAATTACAGAGCGCGGCGGCGTTTTAGGCGCAATGGAAACAATGTATCAACGCTCTAAGATTCAAGAAGAGTCTTTGTATTACGAAACCTTGAAACATACAGGGGAATTTCCGATCATCGGGGTCAACACCTTCCTTAATTCCAAAGGATCGCCTACAATTTTACCTAAAGAAGTGATTCGCGCAACCGAAGAAGAAAAACAATACCAAATCAAAATGCTTTCTAATTTGCACGCATCCAACCAATTAGAATCCAAGAAACTCATCATTAAAGTTCAAGAAGCCGCTATAGAAAATAGAAACATTTTTGAACAGCTCATGGAAACTTGTAAGGTGGCCTCTTTAGGACAAATTACTGACGCCCTATTTGAAGTTGGTGGGCAATACAGACGCAATATGTAAGCGATGGATGCTAGTTTAAAAACGCAATTTGAGCAACAAATTTCATTAAAAAAGAATAGTTTTAATGCGGAGCAAAGAGCAATTTTAAGCGAAGTTCTTACCGAACAGTATAGCAAATTGACTCTTTCAGATAAGCTTAAAGAAAACTTATCTCGTTTATCTCAGGCCAATACATTTTGCATTACCACCGGTCATCAACTTTGCCTAATGACAGGGCCTCTGTATTTCATCTACAAGATTCTGCACGTCATTAAACTCGCAGAGGACCTAAAGAAGACTTTTCCAGAGCAACACTTCGTGCCTATATACTGGATGGCCACCGAAGACCATGACTTTGAAGAAATAAGAAGTTTTTCATTATTTGGACAAAAATGGACTTGGCAAAGTGCGCAAAAGGGTGCTGTAGGGCGCTTTGAAATTAAAGATTTAGCACCTTTATTGGCAGCGCTAGGCGAGAAATTTCAAAATCATGTAGAGGCCGAAATTCATCATTTGATCTCTCAATTGCAGTCGTCTAGGGTATATAAAGATGGCTTTTTCAGATTTATTCACGCATTGTTTTCTGCCTATGGCTTGGTCATTGTAGATGCCGATCAATCAATGTTTAAGAAAAGTGCGTGGCCTCTTTGGCAAAAAGATCTTTACAGTAACGATATCCATCATGCTGTTTTAAAGCAGACTCGCGAATTGCAAGAACAAGGTTACCCAACTCCTATTGAAAGTAAAACTACAAATCTGTTTTTGCTTAAAAAGCAAAATCGATTACGTATCGAAAAAAACGAGGCGGAGGCATTCAAAAAAGAAGATAGCCCTCATCTTTCACCTAATGTTGTCTTAAGGCCGCTTTATCAAGAATGGATTTTACCCAACCTCGCATACGTTGGTGGGCCAAGCGAGACAGCCTATTGGCGGCAATTGCCATTGGCTTTTGAAACAATGGGAATTGATTTTCCGTTGATTATTGAGCGTGCTGGCGGCATACTTCTTCAAAAACGAGATCAAGAACAAATTCAGCAACTAGGGTTCGAGCTATCAGATTTTCTCATTGATAAAATATTACTCAAAGGGCGGTATTTAGAACACAATGGAGACCAGAAGCCAGATTATTCAAAACTGCGCGCGCATCTTGACTCTTACATAACCTCATTTAAAGCGCTTGCTAGAACAGAAATACCACAAGAATTGCGCATGGTTGAAGCCGAACTCACACGCATTGAAAAACAAATAATTTCATTGGAACAGCGCTTTGAAAAAGTAAGAAAAAGCAAATACGACAAGGCGCTCAAACAAATCGATCAACTATCAGAAAAAATTCAACCTAAAGGGCTTTTGCAAGAACGCCAAACGAATCTCCTGAATTTTTGCCCTGATGGGGAGTTATCATCTAGGATTGGCCAAATCTATTCACAGCTAGACCCTTTTAATGAAGAAAAGCAGTGGTTTGTGGTGTCGTAAATGAAAAATAGCGAACTTTGTGCCAAATTGACAACATGTCTCAAAATCATATCCGAGAAATCTTAGCAAATCATCCTACAATTCCGGTTGTTACATTTAATGACACCCAAGAAGTTGCATCCAAAATGGAAGCTCTCATTGCCGAAGGCATTCAATGTATTGAAATAACACTGCGTACTCCTGCAGCCTATGATTGTATTGCCCTAGCTAAAAAACATTACGGCGAACGCTGTGCCATTGGGATGGGTACGGTTGTAAATGCCGCACAAATAGAAAAAGCTGTTGAACTCGGTGTTGATTTTATGGTTAGTCCGGGGCTAAATGCAGACTTAGCACCACATTTTGAAAAAAGTAATATCGCCTTTATTTTAGGGGTTGCTACCCCAAGCGATATTATCCAAGGCATACAATTAGGCTACGACACTTTTAAATTCTTTCCTGCCCATTTATTTGGCGGCCTTAATGCGCTTAAAGCGTACGGACAAGTTTTTCCAACAATTAAATTTTGCCCTACAGGGGGTATTACCGAAGAAACTTACAAAGATTATTTGGCCCTTTCCAACGTAATTTCTGTTGGCGGTTCTTGGATGTAGGATAACGATGCTTTTCATTTTTTTTCTCCTTTTAATCATCGCCTCAGAATGGGTTTTTCTAATCTCAATTTGGGATTATTCTAACTCCTATTTTGACCTATTTGGATTTTTGCATCTATCTGTCATGATTTCGAGTATTGGGCTATTTATTTGGGGATTTCGAAATGTCAGGTTGCGCAATAATTATCGTTTGGGCTTTTCAATTTTTGGACTCTTTATTGCCCTGAGTATACCTACCCTGTTTTTTTTAATTCCAGGACTCCTTTCTTTAGTCACTAAAATTGAATTTCTAAGAACCATTGGTTTTGTCTTCGCTTCATTAAATTTCTTGGCCATCTTGCATGGAATAGTTCGAGGGCGATGGAATTGGAAACTGCGAAAAATAATATTAGATTTTAATCATTTGCCAGCATCGATGGATCAGAAAACCTTCATTCAAATTTCCGACATACATGTTGGTAGCTTTTTTAATAAGACCCATAAAGTGAAAAAAGCCATCGAATTAATTAATAAATGCGAGGCTGACTATCTTGTTTTTACAGGTGATTTGGTAAATAACAAAGCCAGTGAATTTGAGGGCTGGGAGGCGCTATTCTCTCAGATAAAAGTAAAGCAAGGAAAATACAGCATTTTAGGAAATCACGACTACGGAGACTATGTTCATTGGGAAGATAGCGATGAAAAAACGAAAAATCTTCATAAGCTTATTGCTACGCACAAGGCCATTGGCTGGACCCCCTTATTGAACGAAGCCGTTGAACTCCAAACAGGATTTTGGTTGCTTGGGGTAGAAAATTGGGGAAGCCGACGTTTTAAAAAAAATGGCAAACTTCAAGAAACACTTGCTCAAACCACTGAAGGCTTTAAACTTTTACTTAGCCATGACCCCAGCCATTTTGATGCCCAGGTTGTTCATACAGATATTGACCTAACCTTGAGTGGGCACACCCATGGCATGCAATTTGGCATAGAACGCTTTTTTCTCAAATGGAGCCCAGTATCATTGGTTTATCCTAAATGGGCCGGTTTGTATAAAGTTGGCACACAATATTTGTATGTCAATCGCGGTTTTGGTTATTTAGGCTTTCCCGGTAGGGTTGGAATTTATCCAGAAATTACAGAAATTACCCTTCGTCGGAAGCCTTAGGTTTGGCTATCGTCTTGGCTTTTTTACTATTTGCAGTTTTCATGGCTTCACCTACTTGATTCGATGCCGAAAAGGAAGTAATCATTTGGTTAAGCATATCAGAGCCCGCTTGTGGAGAATTTGGTAGGAGAATCAAGTTAGAATTGGTGTTGGCACCCATAGATTGAAGCGTATCGTAGTGCTGGGTAACGACAATTAAAGCAGACGCTTCTTGAGAATTGATCCCTACCCTATTGAGTACCTCAACAGACTCTTCTAAACCCCGCGCAATTTCTCGGCGTTGATCTGCAATACCCTGCCCCTGCAAACGTTTGCTTTCGGCTTCAGCTTTGGCCTTTTCTACGATTAATATGCGCTGGGCATCGCCCTCGTATTGTGCTGCAATCTTCTTGCGCTCAGAGGCGTTAATTTGGTTCATGGCATTCTTTACTTCTTGATCTGGGTCTATGTCTGTAACCAAGGTTTTAATGATGTCATAGCCGTATTCTAACATCGCTTCATTGAGCTCTGACTTTACAGCTATAGCAATGTCGTCTTTGCGCTCAAAAACGTCGTCAAGACGGAGTTTCGGAACTTCTGCACGCACAACGTCAAATACGTAAGAGGTGATTTGTTCATGTGGGAAGTCTAGTTTATAAAAGGCGTCATAAACTTTTTCCATAAGCACCTTGTACTGAACCGAAACTTTAATTTTCACAAAAACATCATCCTTAGTTTTGGTTTCTACTACTACGTCCAATTGCTGAATTTTCAAACTCAAACGACCGGCTACCTTGTCGATGAGTGGTATTTTCATCTGCAAGCCAGACTGGCGCACTGCTGTGAACTTACCAAAACGCTCCACAATGGCAGCGGTTTGTTGTTTTACGACAAAAAATATTCCTCTAATCAGTAAGAGAGCGACAACGATATAGGGCAAGAATTTCAAATATTCAGTATACATAGAATTAGTTTTCCTTCTAAGTTACGAAATTATTGCTTGAAATGCTTAAATTTGCAGCCATTGTTATCGCGATAATCTATTCGATAACCCGGTCCTATAGCTCAGTTGGTTAGAGCAACAGACTCATAATCTGTAGGTCCACGGTTCGAGCCCGTGTGGGACCACCAAAAAAGGGATTTCAATTGAAATCCCTTTTTTTGCTTCCTTAATTCTTAATGCACTAACCAAAGGGTCCAAGGAAATCGGACCACTTGTGAATGCCCATAGTACTTTAAATTGTAACCATATTTACAAGTCTGCATTATAATTTTTGATTTACTTCTCAAAATCCTAGAACCATGGGAAAATGCATTTCTATTTTTTCAACAATAGTGATTTGTTTATCTCTGTATGCTAATCTCCAGGCGCAAACTAGAAGTGCGCAAATGATTATGTCTCAAGGCATAAAAGATATTGGCCATTATGATCTGGCCTCTTCAAACTTGAAATCATTTGTTATTAAGATGGATTATGGCGCTTCTAATATAGCCAAACAGCTCTCAAATTTTTCGGTTTTGGGTGCCACGATTTATTCGATTGATTTGGTATACACGGATTTTCCCAAAGGACAAGATTTAAGCAAATTAAATTTAAGTAGGATTCAAGAAATGGAGCGCTTTTATCCGCTATTGGTACAAAATCCATTAATCAAATGGAATATTTTGCGCCAAACAGATTGCAATTCCGAGCATGAAGCACGCGGGTTGTTTCATGGAATTGTTATTTACTATTTGCAATCGATGAGTACTACTAATTTAAGCAGCGCAAGCAATAAATTAGAAAATTACTTGCCCGAAAAAATTAATCCCTTGCAGGCAAAAAAAATATTAGACACCATGAGTAAACCTACCGTCATTAAAGTTTTTGACCGTCATCCACAATGGAAAAATGCTGTGCTCATAATAGATCTAACCTCTTCGATGATTCCATATAATTCACAAGTAGCGTTGTGGCAAATGCTCCATGGCAATTGCAATATGATTTCAGAAATAGTGATGTTCAACGATGGTAATTCAGCTCCCCGTAATGTTAAAAAAGTGGGTTCTACTGGAGGTATCTATCATGGAATAAACATGAGCTATGAAAATCTGCGTAAAATGTCGATAATGGTATGCGAAAGTGGCTTAGGCAATGACGATTTTCCTGAAAATGATCTGGAAGCCGTTTTGTTTGCAATCAATAAAAATCCGAATGCGGCGCAATATATATTGGTTGCAGACAACGATGCCCCACCGCGTGACATGGCACTCTTGCGCTTCATTCACAAACCCATCAGGGTTGTCATGTGCGGAGCAGAAAATGGTATCTTGCCAGAATATTTGGAGATTGCAAGAAAAACAGGAGGGTCAGTTCATACCATTTCCAAAGATATCGACGATTTAATTAAAAAGCGCGAAGGAGAAGTTTTTACTATTGGGTTTCAACGCTTTAAAATTAGCGCTGGTCATGTTCAAGTTTTTTAGAAAAACTACTTTTTTATATTAATGATATAGACGATGTTGCTTCTTTGAGCCTCAATATGCTGAAAATAAAAAGTACTTTAAATAGCCACCTTCGGTTTTTTCCATCGTATAACCATACTCATAATTATGACCTACGCGGTATCCATTTTCATTTTCAATACAATCGTCATGTCTGTATAAATAGGCTACCCTTCCATTTACATAAATTAAGATATGTCCTTTGCAATCATCATAGGGATGTATATCCAGCTTTCGTGCAATAAATTCTTGGTCTTTTGTCAATAAAGTATTAAAACTTTCTAAATCTAGGTCTCCGAATTCTCCTTCATCACCCATGCCTAATTCTTCACCAGATGCTGGCTCCACTGAATCTGTTGGGTAACCATTTACAGTATAGTAATATAGATTTCTTGACCCAAGTAAAGGACAAGCCCTCGAAAATAAAGTATTAAATAATTCGTAATCTATTTTAGGTGGAATTGTAAAGAAATAAACAAATGACAAAGCAGAATCAAGTCCATGCCTATCTGCTATATCTATAATCGTATTTCTATCTATCACTTTAATAAAATCACCTTTAAAATAATCATCCCATACTTTTTCACTATTTATCTGTGAAAATGCTGATGAAAAACTTGATAAAAAAATAAATACGAAAATTGGTCTCATAATCGATATTTTATATCGTTCAAAAAAAATCGTTCTTTTGGAATTCATCCTTAGAATTTATTCATATTCTTTAATTTTTTCCACATTAATTTTTTCGATTCACCTAATTCAAATAATATTCAAAATATTTACATTCTCTTATTATTTCATTATAGAGAGCTGTAGTTCTATATTCGTTGGCCAATTTCTTAAAATTACTCATTGCCCCAGCACCTTTCATTTTATAAAAATATTGAAAAAATCTGTCTGGTTCAGAATAATAATTTTCACTTATTTCCCCATTTAAAAAAGTGTATCTATTTTGTTCGCATCGTGCAAGCATAAAATAAGTTTGTGCTTGTCTTTCTCTATCTAAGCCTCCGAGAGAAAGCGCCATTTTTAAGTATTTTTCTGCTGTTTTCATATCAACATTTCCATTTGGAGCATATGTCAATTCATAAGGTCTAAAATAAGCCAGTAATTTCCACTGCAAACCGTAATAACTTGCATTATAATAGGCCACACCAACTTGGAATGCATTTTGCGCTGTCATGGGAGAAGATGTTAATTTTTTTATCCTTTGAGCAAATTCCAATCTGGTCATTTTAGGTAGCCTATCTTCTAAAAGTTCGTGATTCGAAAAATTTGGCGTTTTTGCACTAAAAACAAATGGATTTCCGTAAACAACATAATCAACGAAATGCGATGAAGGTAATTTAGAATATAAATCAAGACATTGATCTATTTTTAACGGATCTCTTAACAACATTGTGGCTTTCAATTCTAAGAGTTGTTGCTCACATTCTTCAAAAGTTATTTTATTGATAGACGGATCTTCATCTGAATATGTAAAAACAGGTTTTTGAAAATAATAAGAAGCCGCAAAAATAGATAGCTTTGACTCAGGGGTGCGTTTAATATCACCTATTATACGGTCAATATCTGCAATATCAATTAAAAAATTATTCAACTTTTCACCCTCATCGTGGAGGGCTGTTATATTCCTTCGAAGGTCATATTGGAATGTCTTTCCTGAAAAAATAGTAGCAAGGAAGGAATTTTTGTTTTGATTTCTTTGGGCTAATTTTCTAAAAATAAATTCATTTATTGTGTTGTACTCTTCATCTAAAAAAGATTCATTTGTATAATTCCACATTAATTCCTGCCCACCTGAAAGAAGTGGATAGCTAGGATTTTCATTATTTAATGAAAATAAAACCTCCCCCAAATGATCCTCTTGGGCTTTATTGAGCAACGGATGTTGGTCAATGTAATTTATCAGATAAATAATTTCAAATTGCTTTTGAATTTCTGGTGTAGATTTATCTATGGTAGATAACACAATAGAACAGTCCGCATATTGCTTATTAAGATAATAAAGATAAGCTAAAGACAGATGCCAAAATTGACTCGAATCATCGAGGTCTAGCATTTTGGTATTTAATTTTATCAATTCTCTTAAATAAGCTGGAGTTTGGTTTTTCAATTCGCTTAATTCAATCAAAAGTTCGGTATCTTCCTCTTGTTCAACCTCATTTAAAGACTTGTTTAGTAATATTTTTTCAAGTTTGTTCAATTCATGCGACATAATAATTTGCGCATATTCATGATTGCCTAAATTCTCTGTAATTTCTTTTAGGTCTACCAAAGCCAAAGTTTTAGATTGCATAGCATGTATATAATACAAGGCCATCTTTTCTTCTAGATTTTGGCAAAGATTAAGTGTTCTAGAAAAATCACTAATCGACGACAATTTCATGCTCAAATATGAACTACTGCGTTTTTGAGGGCAGTTTAAATACACTTTTGCAAAATAATAGTTTGCCTCGGGTTGTTTATTAAGCATAGCCAAAGCACCAGCAAAATGCTCCATGGCCCAAAAGCTTATCATGCTCGTTTTATTAGTAAAATGTTTTTTAAAACTCGTTGTACATAAATTATATTGCTTGCTATAACGCAACAATTTTATTAGTTGAAAAGCATAACGTTCTTTAAGAAATTGATCTTGGCTTGAATTTATTCGTGCATTTGCAATATTTATTAATGGTGTAAAATCAGCAAGATTTATTTTCTGTGGAGAATCATCCCAGGGATCGGGTTGATACTTTTCCATTAGAATTTCAACACGGAGTGCAAATAAAATACAATCTACAAATTGAGATTCTTTCGATGGTGATTTTAGAGGATGCAATCTATTTCTGCGCAAGCTCAATATCTCTTTGTCCCAGGTATTAAATTTAATATCTCCCCTGTATATAAATGGAATAAGATCCTCTTTTCTATACGCACCTTCTAAAAAATCCGACCAATTTTCAGCATTTTCTAATTGCTGATTTTCATAATTATACAATTCTTGATTATAATACCAAGCATTGTAGGTTGCATTTTTTTGAGATTTATTAAAAACAATTGCTCTATCGAATAGCATGTCATATCCCATATAATAACCCCAGCCACAAGCAATGGAATGAAAAACCATTACCAAACTAAGGAACAGCGCTACTAATCTTTTTGAGTTGTGTGGCATCATAGTCGTTTAAATTTGACTGACTTAGGTGATAGAAAATTATTCGTTCAAATGAAATTCGAGAAGATTGCAATCGATGGGCCAATTTTAAAAGCACGCCTATTGAAGATTGCTCATGACGAATCAAATCTCCTTGACAAACATTAGTTTGATTCAAAAATATATTTTTTTTAGCTTTAAACGTATTACTTCCTATTTTTTCAAAATCATCGTTTTTTAATTCTTCTAATGAAACATCATTGGCAATAGAATTTAATTTTCCCAATCTAAAAAGCAAAGCCCATTGATAAATTGGCAAGGCAAGATCTAACTTTATAGGATAAGAGGTTTTTTTATTCACATACTGATTAAAAACATCATTGGAAATGATGGAGTTATTTGTTGTAATATTTTCAATGTCATCCATGTTATAGCACATTAAAAGACCTTTTGTTACCGGTGGAATTCCAGTATCATTTTGAAATTTGATTTGATGCAGGCGGATAGTGCATGTTACATTGAATTCATCTAACAAAGATTGAAGATTATTCAAAAAACTAAAATATTGGGTCTTTGTGCTCTTAGTCCAGTCGCAATCAATTTGTATTTCCTTAGAATTTAATCTATTATTGAATAGCATATCCTTTAGAAGTTTTGCCATTTTTTTGGCCAAATTCTTGGTGTCTTCATTAGGCTCAAAAACTTGATTTTGAATAAAAACACATGGAACCACTTCCAACTTAAAATCTTGTTGAAAATCTATCTTGGCAACAGGAACAGGCTTTTGGTATTCATCTAAAACAACGTCAAAAAACTTAACATACAACCTATCGCTTTGACACGAATTGAGTAGATTTTGTTGCTCACTGGATAATAAAAACGTTTGTTTCCAATAATAGAATGATATTTTATGCGGACTTGTTCTCGAGCAAGACAACACACTCAAAAGAAAAAAAGTAAAAGAAAGTCGTTTTAAGTCGAAAATAGTCTTCAATACTTAAAAATTATTCATATTCTTTAATTTTTTCCACATTAATTTTTTCGATTTGTGTAAGCCTATTATTGACATTGCTGTAAAGAGGTCTATACCATTCTTGAGCATTAAAATACTCCTTTAAATCACTGGAATTGAAAATATAACCATATCGTGCAAAAACTTCATTTCGCATAATTCGTAATTCATAGGCGCTATATCTCCTTAATTCTCGTGGTGTTAAAATATGATCAGATGCCTCTGGATAGGCCCCATAACCTAAGGCATGAAATGTTTGCCTTGCTTCACTAGATTTTTTATTCTTTAAACTTTCTAATTCATAGTTTTTTTCAGAAAGTTCATTTTCAAGACGATTTTGTTTATCCATTAACATTTCTTTTTCCTGATCTTGTAATTTCTTCTCAAGTTCTTGGATTTTATCGTCATTGTTATTATTGCTACACGCAATTAGCAAGGCAAAAATTGCGAGCATTGAAAAAATTTTATTCATAACTTTTTTATATTTTTACTAGACAAGTTACGCAAAATAAAAATAATTTGAAAAATATTATTTTAACCCTATTTATTTTTTACTCGCTGATAGCAATTCCAAAATCGGTCAACGCCCAATCTGTGCGAGATTTCAAAACGAAAAACGCTTCAAATACCTTGGAGCGGTCGCTTATGTTAGATTTATTAAGAAATTCTGTTTACGATTATTTATCTTTTTTGAACGAAGAGCAAGGAGACATTTTGTTTGTTGTAGAACATTTTAAGGTTTCCACCCCCTATGCTTGGATGCAAGGAACTGCGCAGCGCAAAGATGGGAGGCCTTTCAATTTAGAAGACCAAGCTACGGATTGCTGTTATGTTGGCGCACTTTTTAAAAAAATAAAGGGGAATTGGACCTTAATGGAAGATGGTATATTTCCAACGGATGTTTGGTTTAATTGCCTTGGCGATACCTACACAGATATTGACCCTAGAATTTTACCTGCAGATATTCGACAATTATTCTACTGTGATTAAAATGCTTCTTAAAATATTATTATTCTTGAATTTGGTTGGTAGTGATCATTATTTGGTCTCTTCCTATTCAGGAATTATTCTAAAAGTTGAAAATAATGAAGTAGTCTTCAAGTCTGGCAATAAACTCGTTTATGACGATTTTAAGAATAAGTCAATAGCTGAACTTTTAAATAATCCAGACATTGAAGACCAGATGCATTATGCCTATAATCAAGACGGCCCTGAAAAGAATACTGATGCGGGCAGAATTAGAAATGATGCTTTTTTCAAGGAGATTTATGGCCACACCAAACAGGAGGTTGCAAAAAATTTAACTACAGTAACTTGGTGTCCAAAGTTAGTGAATAGTAAATTATTATTTTCAAAGGTAAACAATGCACATCTAGCTTTGGCTGCTGTTTCAAAAGAATTGGATGAACACCCAGAATGGAAAAAATATTTAATAAATATAGGAGGGACCTTTAATTGGAGAAATATTTCTGGAACAAACCGGCTAAGTGCACATTCTTTTGGTATTACCATTGATATCAATACGAGTTATTCCAACTATTGGCAATGGGACTGCGGATGTAAAAATGAAGACGCTAAATTAACCTACAAAAATAGAATCCCTTTGGGTATTGTACATATTTTTGAAAAGCACGGTTTTATTTGGGGAGGCAGATGGCTGCATTACGATACCATGCATTTTGAGTATCGGCCTGAGTTTTATGCAAAATAGTACAGGTAATATATTACTGTACTATAGAAACAAAAAATTTTATCAGCGGCCTAACCTACCCAAATTATTTTTGGGACATGGATATAAAGGGTTTTGGGCTACCCATTAGACTTGTAAAATCCTTAGAATAGTTTTAAATTGAACATGGTTTAAGCTCAAGGTATGAAATACTCAATTTTTATTTTTCTTTTAATCTCGATGGCAACTTTTGCACAAAGCAAAAAAAAGCAACTAATCGAGATTGAACGTGTCAATGACTCCTTAAATTTATTGATATCATCAAGGCAAGCTACGTTGGAAAAAATTGTTCAACAAAAAGCAACCCTAGGACAGCAAATTTCAAACTATTCCAATGAGATCGAAAAACTAAAAGTAGACTTAGCCAATCTTAATCAACTCATTTTCCAAAAAGAGTTGAAAAATTCTACTCAAAAGCAGAAGTTAATTTTACTCAACCAATTAAATTTTGAAGCTTCCAAATCTATAAATTCAGAAAATAAAGAAGAAATTGCCATTTTTCACAATGTGAGTTCTGAACCCCCATTCCTCTTTCAGACAGCCGAATTCAATGGTAAAAAAATTAAAATAATAGGCTATGATCAACAAAAAAAGAGAATTTATTATTTGGATAACTTCATTGACCATCAATTTGACTCTTGGGTTTATATTAATTCATTAAATATTCAAAAGGAACAGAAAAAACAAGAGGATGCATGCGATTGTGACATTGAATTGGCTTCGATTCTCGATCTTTTTAATTTAAATATTTGGGATTTACCAACATATGAACCCGATAATTTTCCCATTTTCACTCGTGAAGGCACCTTTATTTACTCAAACATGAACTTTGGTGGGTTGGATAATTTTTACACCTTCATAGAGGGGAACACAAAAAGTTTATTTGGATTTGTTGTTTTTCTTAAAACTATTGATCTATGAAAAGTTATTTTCTTATTCTTCTTTTTAGTTTTCCATTTTGGACTGAGGCCCAATCAAAAAAACAACTTTTGGAACTTGCCTTTGAAGCTAAGCAAAGTAATTTATCAAGGCTAAATAGAATAAATACATCAATATACAACGATAGCATCAAATTAATTGAACTTCAAAATCAAGTGAAGCAATGGCAGTTGGATAAGGATTCTTTAGATAGAATAACCGATTTAAAAAAAGAGGAATTTGCCATAAAAGACCGCATCGCTGACAGTTTACAAAGGCAGTTTCTGACAATGCGCTATAAATTGGATACGTCTGCAATGTACCTTTATCAATTGGAAAAAATGTTTCAGGCGTACCAATCGATAAGCTCCTCGATATCCTCTAACTATTATCAAGAAGGTGATGAATATTATGAGAACGAGGATGAAGATAAAATTTGGCAATATTTGCAATTATTAAAAAAAAGAATAGATCAAATTATTCCTGAAGCACGCAAAGAAAATTCATTAAAATCCAATGCGCTTTTGTATGAATTCTATACTCAGCAAGGAGATTATAACCAGGCTTACAATTTTGCTTCCCAAGACGAAGAAAAGGCCTATTGTCTTCAAAACATATGTTCTTCAATTTACGATGAGCTTAGTGAACTTAAAGAAAACGATGCCTATCAACATCAAATTGATAAAGTCCAAGATAAATACTTAGTCTATTTTGAAACATTGGCAAGTTTATATCCGAAGAGTGATAATTTTTTAAACACCTGGACCCTCGGCCGGGCCTCCGACATCTATTATGATAAGGAGGAATATGAAAAGGCCCTCACCTATTCAAATCTACTCATAAGCTCTTGCAAGCCTAAAGATATTGCTTATTATCATTATTCGGATAGAGCCAATATATATATCATGCTCGAACAATTTAATTTAGCGCTAAAGGACATCGAAAAAAGTATACAGTTAGACAAGAGCAAACGAACCAGCCTCACGTACAAAGAAATTTTAAAATGTAAAATTCTTATTGCTGCAAAAAGATACAATGAAGCATTGGCCTACAGTGAAAGACTTTATACCCTATTGCCTTCACAGGCCAAAAGCTCGAAATTCATGAGTGACAACAAGGCCGTGATACTTTGTCTCAAAGCAATTTCTCTTTATGAATTGGGCAGAATTTCTCAAGCCGACAAACTCGTTGAATTTATGCGCTTGTATTATTTGTGTGACGAAATTACCTTGTCAATAGGAGATATTATTTTTGATCCCTGTGAATACTATGATACTTACTATTAATATTTAGGTGAAATAACTATTTGAAAAAGTTAATTGTTATTTTCAAAGGTAAACAATGCACATCTAGCTTTGGCTGCTGTTTCAAAAGAACTGGATGAACACCCAGAATGGAAAAAATATTTAATTAACATAGGAGGGACGTTTAATTGGAGAAATATTTCTGGAACAAACCGGCTAAGTGCGCATTCTTTTGGCATTACCATTGATATCAATACAAGTTATTCCAACTATTGGCAATGGGACTGCGATTGTAAAAATGAAGACGCTAAATTAACCTTCAAAAATAGAATCCCTATGGGTATCGTACATATTTTTGAAAAGCACGGTTTTATTTGGGGAGGCAGATGGCTGCATTACGATACCATGCATTTTGAGTTTCGGCCTGAGTTTTATGCAAAATAGTACAGGTAATCTGCGGAAGTGACCTAGGCAATGACGATTTTCCTGAAAATGATCTTGAAGCCGTTTTGTTTGCAATCAATAAAAATCCGAATGCGGCGCAATATATATTGGTTGCAGACAACGATGCCCCACCGCGTGACATGGCACTCTTGCGCTTCATTCACAAACCCATAAGGGTTGTCATGTGCGGAGCAGAAAATGGTATCTTGCCAGAATATTTGGAGATTGCCAGAAAAACAGGAGGGTCAGTTCATACCATTTCCAAAGATATCGACGAATTAATTAAAAAGCGCGAAGGAGAAGTTTTTACTATTGGGTTTCAACGCTTTAAAATTAGCGCTGGTCATGTTCAAGTTTTTTAGAAAAACTACTTTTTTATATTAACGATATAGACGATGTTGCTTCTTTATAACTTATTAATTTGAATAAGAAGCTAAAATATCGAACTTCATACAAAATAAGTTAAATAGAGTTAGTGTTTCATATAATCAACTTCATTGAGTGAAGTTTCAACTAATGAAAAAGGCAAGATTACACTACCGTCGGGTCTTTGCCAATTACCTACAATGCGATCTAAACTATATTCACTGTAGAACTGACCTTTAAACACACCCGTTATAACGCCATTATCACCAAATTCATTGATATTCAAGTTCCCTAAAGAATCTATTTCTCCGTTTATTTTAAATGTGAGTCCTTTTCTTTTATAGGTATAAGTTCCTGTTAAGGTTTTTCCCTTTTTAGAAAGCGTCATAATAATTGGATATGAACTAATAGCACCATCAAAAGACTCTGTAAAATCTTGTATTGCTAATTGTTCTTGTTTATTTGAACCGCCAAAATCAACTTCATCGTAAGTTGGACCATCATAATTACTTACGAGAAAATAAATCAAAAATCCTAAAACTGAAACAACAATTAGTGCAGTTATTTTTTCCTTTAAACCACTTATAACTGGTGGCCTTCCACCAAAATTTTTGGCTACTTGATCTTTTGAAATAAATTTTCTTGGCATCCTAATTATTTTAAGTTGTAGTCTTGAATAATTTCTTTGTATTTATCGAGATTCATTATACTATCGAGTTTATTATCCTGACCACATTCTTTACTCAACAATTTTAGGAACTCACTCAGATCCTTTAACTTTTTTGCATCCTTAGATTCAATATAATCTTTAAGTTTATTTATCTCGTTAAACTCTATAAGTGATTTTTTTTCTCTTTGATCTGAAACACTCTGCACTTCTTTTTTTTCTTCAACAACGAATGTTTTATAAATAAAAAAACCTAAAAACACTGAAAGTGTTACAAAAAATAAGAGTTTCCAACGTTTTATTTTTTTATCCTGACGAGCAATAAAAGTGTTGGCCTTGTCTATTCTATCTTGTAAATTTTTCAATTCGAAACTTGAATCTTCTTGACTTGCTTGCGATGTTGTTGGCCCTTGAAAGTGAATAGCTTGCTGCTCCTTTATTTTATTATTTTCACGATTTCTTTTACGCTCCTCTTCTTCAATAATTCTATCAAATTCAATTGAGGGAATAAAGCGACCGTCTTTTTCACGATAATAACTAAAGACTTTAGTTTTTAGCGCATTTTGAACAAAATTCAAATCGCTACAAACGTAATAACGCAAGAATGATTGTCCAATAGAATTTACTTTTTCTAGTGTTGAATCATTTAAATTATCTGTAACAAAAACCGAATTCCCATTTAAATTCGCATTGGTTAAAGTTCCATCATCGAAAGATATTTGATGTTGTAGATTTCTTTGTAGCTGAAAAAGGTTTTGGGCAAGTTCGGTAAAAGATTTTTCCTTGAATTTACCGTCATGTAAAGCTTTCGAAGTGAATTGCTCAAGAAGCGATATTAAAACTTTTAAGTTTTGTGAATTAAAAGAAAGATTTTGTTCACTAACAAGAGCAACACCTATATTTGAACCACCTATCCTAGAGCTAATATTCGATTGCGCACATTGATATATTTTTAGAATAGAAATATTAATTCCAGAATGCACTATTCGGTACTTTCCAAAAACTGGTTTATTTGACAAATTGTCTGTAACTAAAAACTTGGGATCTAATTGATCAAATTGCCTAAATCGGTTTTTAAATGAATCCGAATCGCCAGTTTGCAAATCAAAAGCCTCAAATTCAAATCCGTCTGAACTTCCAAAATAAATTAAATAAGATTTCATTCTAACTAAATAGTCTTTGCCACCAAGTTTTGTAAATTAAACCTTTACCAGTATAAATTTCATAAAGCTTATTCCAGAACCTCCATGGATATTCATCATTTCGTTCAACAAGCGATGCAGTTGTTATAGAACCTTCAGTAGTCTCAAGAACTTTACCGATTGAATAAGCACCATAAATGGTATTGGTGCCTTGAATAGCCGAATAAAGCCCAGGACGTTCATCCTTGATAAATTTTTCGACGGTGTAGTTTGCATCTTTATTCTGATCCCATTTTGTAACCATTACAAATAATTTACTGCTTTTATACAAATTTGGATAATCCGTTTTTAAAAAATTAACAAAATTGGTTTGTAGCGTATCTTCATCGATATCGGCATGTATCTCATTGGATTCAAAAGGAGTAATTAATAAAAATACAACATTTGAGGAGTCTAGCTCCAAAGCCTGAAAAACTGCTTTTAATTTTGGAGTTAGTCGTGCATCTTGAGCTACTTTTATCTTGGAAATATCTTCGCCTGATACATCTACAAAATTTAAATTGATTGCATCTAATTTCGGATGATTAGGTTCTAATGACATTCCAAATAAATCCAAAGAACCGTCTGAAGTTCTGCCCATTAACACCTGAGTATCAAAATTTGTTATCATCTGATCTCGTTGTTTAAATCCATTATTAAAGGGATAACGAGGTTCTGGTGTTACTTTAAACGGTTTGGTAGCATGTCTGTCTGCAAAACGAAATATCGAAGACATGAACATTGTTTTACCCGCAGCCCTAAAACCTACAGGAAAAACTGTAAAGTATTGGGCTTTGCTAATATTAAATATTTGCTTTGAAATCTCGTGCTCTGAGGCATCGCTAATGATTCTTATTTCTTCTTGGTTTTCCATTTAATTTTTAAATAAATTATTAAAATTTTTGAGGTTTCTTTTTTCCAAAAAGTTTCTCGAAAATACCTCCTTGTGTTCCGCCCATATCATTATTATCTTGGTCATCACTTCTTCTTCTAATAAGAAAATATACACCAAATGGAACAATAAAATCAATAAAGAAGACTAAAAACAAAACACCCCAAGTATCTATCTTATCAATGCGTTGCCATATTGAACTTAAGGTATGGGCAAAAGTTCCAATCTCTTTTGTCTTTGGATAAAGCAATTGAGCATTCTTATCGCTATTGAAAGTTTTCATTTTCTGAGCAATTCCCGGAATTTTATTGAAAGAAATTGCAGCTTGGTCATTTAATTCAACAAGTTTTTTAAGATTATTAATAGACTTTCTCCATGCAGCCGTATCCTCATCACGTGCCTTATCATTTTTATTAATTTCTTCTACGGTCGTTTCTAAAAAAGTCTTTTTGTCTTTTTCATCAGGATCAGACTTTGAGTAAGCTGCAAGTTTATCAAAATTTTCTTTAGCTGCAGAAGCATCCGTGTCTATTGCTTGGCCATTTCTTAATTGATTAATTATCTCATAACCTAAATCTTTAATAATATTTGCAATATTAGGATTCCTTAAATCATAAGATCCAGCTCTAATAGGGGTTACACCATATTTAGCCGCTCTGCGATTAAAATTGTCTAAATTTACCTTTGCCTTAGGACCAAATCCTTTAGATGATTTTATTTCAAAAATACATTGCTCCAAATCCCATTTCAAGTTATTTATATCAGATGGATCAGCAAGTTTATTTATTTTTCCCTCTAGGGTTAGATTATGTAAAATGGTATCTTTAATTAATTGCGCCTCTTCTTTAAGGAGTTTCCTACTATTTAAATTTGGATAGAATGAATTTAAATTAAAGGTGAAATTAAAAAGAGCGCAAATTATATAAAAATACAATGCTGCTTTTATCCCAGCTAGCGCCCTTGAATAGGCTACAATTAACATCATACTGATCAGCCCAGAAACAATAAATGCACCACCTTCAAAACCAAGGGGTTTAAAATATTTCATTCCTTCTGCAGTGTGGTAAAAACCCAAAGCAAAGGCGCACAAACTAATTAACCAACCAAGAATTTTTATACCCTCTGGAACGGCTTTCTTATTTTCAAAATCCATAAAATAATTTTTTGAGATTCTCGAATTTACATAAAAATTTTACACTGCCAAAAGCATTTCTACAGTCGAAACAGAGAAATAAATTATTAATAAATTTTAATCTTACTCAACTGATTTATTGTCCTCTTTTTTGAAATCCTTTAAGATCCCAGAAATTGAAATAAGGATAAGTAAACCAATAAGTTCTGAAACTCCAATCTGCGTCTGGTATGCTTTTTTGTAAAATTATTATAAAACCATGTAAAAAATAAGGTAAAATAGGAGAAACAAGAGTGTATCCTATATTTTTTTGAAGTATCTGAGTATTTTTGTAAGCGTTACTAGTAAAAGGATTGAGGTATTTTTTAGAATTTATCTTATAATTTTCAAATAGAAATGCAAGCAACCATAGTTCAAAATGTTTGTCTGTCTAATAAATAGGTAAAAAAACGGACAAAAAATGTTAACATCAAAACCCAATAAAATCTTTTCTTTAAAACATTCTTTTGGTTTCGTTTTATTGATGCTGTTGAGCTTTACGAGCTTTGGACAACAGGCAGATTTCACCACTGACCCGCCAAACAATGGGAGTATTTTAAATATTTGCAGTAATTCTACCGTTCTATTTTCTTTGAATAATACTGCTCTTGGTAATAATTCAAATACTGTTGTTTCATGGACAATTACCACAACGTCTGGTTCAAATACTGCAAGTATTACTTCTACCTCACTTAGAACACCATTCCCAATCACATTTCCCGAAGGAAGTTTTAATGTGCTATTAACTGTAAGCATTCCCAACACCACGCCTTTAACAAAATCGCTTAATGTTAATGCATCCAATACAACAAATAGTTTACCAAGTATTTCATTAAATACCGCAAATTCTCCCAATTGGTCTACATCTTCAATAAGTATTGAAGGGAATAGCGTTACAACTTTTACAAGTTGTCCGCAGACTATTTGTAGTTCTCATTATATTCAATGGGATTTAAACAACATTACTTGTAATAACGTAAATAACATAAGCATATCTGACTATACACAATCTAGTCCAATAGATTGTAGTATGGGAGTTATTGAAAATACATATGATGCATGTATTGTTAGATTTTTTTACCTTGTTTTAAAAGTCGATTTCACCAATGGTTGTACTTATTCAAACGTCTATTTTGTGCAAATTGGACAACCTTCAATTCCCCTTGAATCAGCAACTACTCCAGCTTGTGATCCTGGGAACTATTCTCTTAGTTTTACTAATCAGTATCCTGGAGTTACCTATAATATTGATTGGGATCTTAATGATCCAAATAATCCTTTAGAAACCTATTCTTACCCCAATCTACCCATTAAACCTTCTAAAGTTTCTCACATTTATCCATTCTTGGGTTGTTCAATTGGCACGTCTCAACCTTATCAGATACAAGTATCGGCTACTAATACTTGTGGTACATCTTCAAATCCTGCAGCAAATATTTATGTAAGTGAGGCTCCTGAAGCAATTTTTAGTCGCACTCCTGATTTGGATACAATTTGTCAGGGCACTCAAGTTACATACACAAATAACTCACTTAGCGGTAACTATGTTAACCCCACTAATGGTAATTGCACCCAAGACTATAACTTTTGGTGGTACCATTCAAATAATACGGGAATCGGGCCATCTGTTCTACCTGTTTCTCCGAATGTATTAACACCTGCATCGATAACAAGTTTAGGAAATCAAAATGTTAATGGTCCACAATCATTTTCGGTAACCTATAATCAACCAGGTACTTATACAATTAAATTATTTGTCAAAAACCCTTCATGTGGTCAAGACACCATGGTAAAAACAGTAATCGTTCTTCCCAAGGCTTTTATTCCTTCTGCCACCTACTCTATATGTTCCGGTTCTTCCTTTAGCTACGAACCAATGGACGGCTCCCCAACTTCGGCAACAGTGGTGCCGCCAAACACCACTTATACTTGGACGGTTGCCGCCGGACCCAATTCATCCTTAAACAATGTGGATGGTGAATCAAGTCAAGGATTACCTGGCGTTTCAGGGCCCATTAGCCAAACCCTTAGCTTACCCAATACGGTTTCCACCCAACAGCAAGTAATCTACACTGTAACACCGCATACCACCTCAGGAGTTGCGCCAAATACACACACATGTGATGGTGATCCTTTTACCATTACAGTTAATGTACTTCCCGGCATTAGTATACCAGATGAAACGATTGTAATTTGCAACCCAGGTACTTTCTCACTGACCCCTTCAACTAACAATCCTATTGGAGCAATTGTTCCTTCGAGCGGCATGAACTACACTTGGACAATTGATCCTAACAATTCAAATACAAATGAAATTTTAGGAGAAGCGCCAGGAAGTGGTACTTCCATAAGTGGGTCGCTTCAATTAGATTTAACAGCAAGTATAGATTATTCTCAAATCTATCAAATAAATTATTTAGTAGAGGCCTCTGCCGGCACAACTTGCCCCTCTGATCAATTCAACTTAACAGTCATAATTAATTCCATGGACCCAGGAGTAATTTCGCCAAATACCACTACTATTTGCGAAAATTCAACGCCTTTTCCTGTTTTTACACAAACTACTGCGCCAATTAGCCCGATCTCTGCAACAGGTGCAACATTAAATTGGACCTGGGAGCGTTCAAACACGTATTCTGGGTATAATAACAATCCGTCATTCCCAATTACGGTTGCAGGTTCTTCAAATCAAAATTCCATTTCTGGAATAAACTCCCCACCAGGTTACTATTACTATAGAATTCATTATACACAAGAAATTGGCGGTGTTATTTGCCATTTTTATTCGAATATTTTGGAGTTGGTGGTGAATATCCCGGTGGTTGTCAACGCGGGAGTAGACCAACAAATCTGTTTGGTACAAAACGCAACTGTTTCTTTATCAGGAACAATAACAGGTGGTGCAAGTGCCGGGACATGGTCTAGTTCTGGCGATGGCACCTTTTCAAATTCAGGATCATTATCAACCGTATAT
>JAURMI010000005.1 GCA_030830785.1 Crocinitomicaceae bacterium | reverse complement strand
GAAAAATTAAGCCCCAAATAATTGGGGCTTTTTTATTTGGCTATATGAGGTTTCGAATCACTGTAATATAAAATCAATTCAAAGGGTGCTTCAAGTGGAATCATCCAATGCGCTGCTCCGGGTGGAATATGGCACCACTCGCCTTTTTGAACCTTTACTTTTTGGTCGTCAATCACTATGGTGCCGATTCCGGCCGTTACATAGCAGTTTTCCCATGTTTGATGGGTGTGCGCCCTGCCTTCTCTTTCAAAAACAAGGTACTCCCAAAGGATTTTCCCGTGTTCATCTTCTATAGTAAGCATAGACCCAAAGGAAGTAGATTTTATCATCATTAATTAATTTATTAGTTTCTCATTCAAGACCTTACACAACCAAGCACTTCCTGCGCCCACTGCAGCACCAAGCAAAACATCAGTTGGGTAATGCACACCCAAATGCATTCTTGAATAACCAGCTGCGCTGGCCCAAACATAGGCTGGGGCAATTACATACCATTTTGGAAAAGCCATGCTCAATGAAGTTGCTGTTGCAAATGCCTCAGAGGTATGACCTGAAGGAAACGATGGGCTGCCCGCTGAGGTGAGATTTTGAATATCAGGATAAGTTTCAAACGGTCGATCTCGTCTAATAGAATATTTAAGCGAAGTAGTAACAAAGGCACTAACTAGTACAGTCTCTGCCATATAAACACCTTTGCCTTTAAGCGTATTATTGTGGGTCAAATATCCTGAAGAAAGGGTAATTAGTGGAGTTGCAATTGAAATAGGTGAAACAGAATTGGTTACAATCTTAAATGTAGGATCTAAGGCAGTATTGCGATTTAAATTAATTTCTCTTAGTATATCGATATCCCAATTCTGACCATAGAAATTTTTATAAATAATACAAGACAAGAATACCAGTATTAGAATTTGTTTCATTTTCAATAAGTTGTTTTTAGTCCCATATCAAGCCCCATTTTTTCATAGACAGGATCATTTGGTTCCCAGAGTTCAATTTTGTTTCCTTCTAAATCCATGATATGTAAAAACTTTCCGTATTCATACACCTCGATAGAATCCAAAACCTGAACGCCATTTTTCTTAAATTGGGCTAATAAAAATTCCAAATCTCCAACCCTGTAGTTAATCATAAAATCTTTGGTCGAAGGCCCAAAATAGGTGGTCGTTTCTTTAAACGGACTCCACTGCATAAAGCCTTTTTTGGTGCTATCGGAACCCTGAAAAAATTCAAAAACAGCACCATATTGATTGGTATTCAAACCCAGATTGTCTTCATACCACTGCCTTAGGGCCTTAGGATCTTTGCATTTGAAGAATATACCCCCAATTCCAGTAACTTTTAGATTCTTCTGTTCGGAGTGCATTGTATGAATAAGTTCATTACAAGTAAAGCCTAGGGTTGAGGAGATTAAAATGATAAGAATCGTTTTTTTCATATCTATATTTTATTGATAATTAGGGTTAGGAAACAAACTATATAGGTAATCTGTATCGACGTCGTCGCCAAATTGATAACGATGTTTAATCGTAGCCTCTTTTTTAAAGCCAAATTTCTGCATTATTCGATTTGACGCTGTGTTATCAATAGCTACAAAAGCTTCAATTCTTCTGAGTTGCATTTGTATTTTACCGTAGTCCAATATGGAGGGTAAGGCTTCTGAAATAAAACCTTTGTGTTTAAAATCATCATCTTTGAGTGCGTAAAAAAGTTCAGCGCGAAAATGCATTTTAGCCCAAGAATGATAACCTGCCCAGCCAATAACTTTTTGAGATTGTTTTTCAATGAGTTGAAAGAATTGAATGGTGAGATTATATGTAGAAAAGCCACCTTGGAATCTATCTAATTCAATTTGATATTCTTGCTCATTTTTATGGCCAAAAAGTCGCATTATTTCTTGTTTTGAACACACCGAAAAAATTTCATTATACGTTTCTTGATTAAAAAGTATCAAATCTAATCGAGGTGTAGTAAGCAAAGGTTTTAATTTCTTCACAAAACGAAGGTACTCATTCATTTGTAGCAAAAGAATAATCGTGTAGAATTACTAAATTTGTTTTTATGCGCAACCTCATCGCTTTTTTGCAACGATTTAGAATATTTCTTGTATTTGCTCTGTTGCAATTTTTAGCACTTTATTGGTATGTGACTTTTTTGAGTTTTCCGCGCAATCAATTCCTTACTACCAACAACCATATTGCCGCCCGAGTTCTCGAATGGGAACACAACCTGACCAAACATTTTAACTTAAGTGAGAACAATACAAAACTTCAATGGGAAAATATTTATTGGCGAAAAAGGGAGCCTAAATTCATGTACCAGCTCACTAGAACTAACGTCAAAATAAACGATACAATTTTTCAACAGCAATATTCCTATATTCCAGCTGAAATTATAAATTCAAGTGTGAGTCGTCGCAACAACTACTTCACACTCAATGTTGGAAAAGCTCAAGGTGTTGATCGTGGAATGGGTGTTTTTTGTCATGAAGGGGTGGTTGGTGTCATTCATTATTCTAGCGATCATTATTCATTGGTAAAAACTGTCCTGACCAGAGACATCAATATTGATGTGGTTATAGATATGAAAAAATCAAATATGCAGGGCATTCTTAAATGGGATGGGAAAAATCCGCGTTATGGAATGGTTACAGGCGTTAACAACGACCTCGATGTAAAAAAATGGTCATTGGTAGAAACTAGAGGAGGTTCTGGAATATTTCCAAGAGGTATTCCTATAGGCAAAGTGAGTAGTACAGAACCTGTTGAAGGGCAAGCGCTTTGGAAAGTTGAAATTCTTTTCAATGTCGACTACAGAAGACTTCAAAGGGTCTATGTAATTAAAAACCTCCATCTAGAAGAACAAACTACCCTAGAAGCTCGGATTCCAACAGACGATTAAATGGCAGCAGCATACATACATCTTTTTCGATTTCTGATTTTTACCCTACTTCAGATTTTGGTTTTTAATCAATTGGATGTCGGATTTGGCATTCACCTGATGATTCAGCCACTTTTTATAATGATTTTGCCCTTTGAAATGACTGTTATTCCACTTATGGGAGTCGGCTTCGGGATGGGAGCAATCATAGATATTTTTTCAAACACTTTTGGGCTTTACACCTCATCTTTGGTATTATTGGCTTATTTAAGGCCCATCATTTTTAAATTATACGGGCCAAGGGAAGGCTATGACCCATTAAAAGAACCAACAATAAATGATATGGGATTTAGATGGTTTTCATTGGTTTATGGTATGTTGCTGGGTCTTCACACCTTTTGGTTTTTTCTTCTAGAAATGTTCGAACTAGGACGAATAGGATTTATTTTACAAAAAACCATTTTAAGCGGAATTTTTTCTTTTTTACTTGCCTTGCTAATTCAAAGTTTTATCTTGAAATTAAAACCTAGAAAATGAACTTAGACGCCAGAAGAAATGTCATCTTAATCTTCATCATCTTAATGATAGGCGTATATGTGGTCAAATTGTTTTATATGCAAGTTGTCGATGATACCTGGACCTTGCGTGCTCAAGAAATCGCCGAAAAACGAAAAGTAGTTTTCCCACCTCGAGGTGTTATTTTTGATAGAAATGGGAAAAAAATAGTCACCAATCAGACCTACTATAATCTAATGATGGTAGAAGACAGCATCGTAGATTTAGACACTGCCGCATTTGCAAAGCTCATTGGTTGGACTCCCAAGCAAGTTAAAGAGCGATTCAAAGAAATAGTAGAAGGTGAAGGAAGCTACTATAATAAAATATCAAAAAAGCGTACGTCTAATTATCAGAAAATAAGGGCCTATCCCTTTTTAAAAGATCTCACATTAGAAGAAATGTCTTTAATTGCTCCTCACTTGGCAAATTTCAAAGGCTTTTACGAAGAGGCCACCAGTGCTAGAAATTATCCTTATAAAAGTGCCGCAAACATTTTAGGTTATTTATCAGAAGTGAATGCTGAGGAAATTAAAGAAGATGCGTTTTACAAACCTGGAAATAATATAGGAAGGTCGGGAATTGAGCGATTTTATGAAAAACATTTACGCGGTATAAAGGGGATAAAATATATAGTAACCTCTGCCTTAAACAACGCCATCGAGTCCTACGCCGATGGAAAGTACGACACCACTGCTCGTCAGGCCGAACCGCTTAGAATGGGTATGGACATAGAATTGCAATTTTATGGTGAAAAACTCATGCAGAACAAAAAAGGTTGTATCGTGGTTATTGAGCCACAAAGCGGTGAAATTTTGAGCATGGTTTCAGCTCCATCATACGACCCCAATCTATTAGTTGGAAAACGCAATATTAGTGCAAATTATCCCAAATTGGTCAATGATCCTAATTTACCCCTTTTCCCAAGACCATTGCAAGCCGAATACCCACCAGGGTCAATCTTTAAATTAGTGCAAAGTCTAATTGCAATGCAAGAAGGTGTTATTACTTCCCATACCGGGTTTCCATGTGATAAAGATTTGGTCGGTTGCCACAACCATCCTTCTGCGCGTAATATTGCCGAAGCAATACAATACTCTTGTAATCCATACTATTATATGGCCGTCAGGCGTGTTATCCAACAAAAAGTTAAAAAAAATATTAATGAAGATGCCGCATATGGACTTCAAAAATGGAATAGGTATATTCAAAGTTTTGGCCTTGGTGAAAAACTTGATACCGATGTAAGTGGACAACGTCCGGGTTTAATTCCAAATGTTGCATTTTACGACAAATGGTACGGACATAATGCCTGGGCCTTTTCTACAATTCGCTCCATTTCAATTGGCCAAGGTGAAGTTAAACTCACTCCTCTACAAATGGCAAATATTGTAGCAATTATTGCAAATAAAGGCTGGTATTATACACCACATTTTGTGCGCTCTGTGGGTAAAAGTGGTGCTTTAGAACAGTTTAGGAAAAAACACTGGACAATGATTGATCAGAAACACTTTGATCCAGTTATTGAGGGTATGAGACGTGTGGTTAATGAACCAGGAGGCACAGGTGAATTAGCCCGTCTTGAGAACATCATTGTGTGTGGAAAAACAGGTACTGTTCAAAATCCACATGGTGAGGACCACTCTGTGTTTTTTGCCTTTGCACCTATGGAAAATCCTAAAATAGCCATTGCAGTTTTTGTTGAAAATGCAGGGTGGGGTGGTACATGGGCAGCACCAATTGCCTCATTGATGATTGAAAAATACTTGAAAGGGAAAGTTTCTAATCTCGACCAAGAAAAATTAATAATTGACACGAAAATTGCATATAAAAGGCCAAGATAATGCGCAAACCAGAAAGCCTTACTAAACATCTCGATTGGCCCCTATTTGGAGCACTTATTTTGATGTTAATAATGGGTTTAGCAACCATTTATTCTGTTGCGTTCAATGAAGACGCCCCCGCGATTTTTAGCTTTAATGAAAAATATGGAAGGCAACTTTTTTGGATATTATTTTCTCTGTTTTTAGGGCTGATGGTATTTTTGATCGATTCCGACATTTACCGTCGTTTTGCCATTCCAATTTATTTGTCAACGCTATTTTTGTTGTTAATTGTACTGTTTATGCCTGCTGTTCATGGAGCTCATGCATGGATAGGCATTGGCTCATTTGGCGTGCAACCTGCAGAATTTGCTAAAATTTCAACATCATTACTTTTAGCTAAATACATTAGTGGGCTCACCGTAAAACAACAAAATACCCGAACAGTATTAACTGCAAGTAGCATTCTATTGGTTCCAATGGCACTTATTTTATTACAACCAGATGCCGGAACCTTTGTAGTCTTTACTTCATTTTTGTTTGTAATGTATCGCGAAGGTCTGACCTTTGATCCAATATTGTTAAATTTTGTCAATAGGATACCCGGAGTCCGTTTTAAAGAAACATGGTTGGGATCACACTTTATTCCCATTCTTTTTGCTTTCCTCATATTAAGCGTTGTGACGCTATTATTAGATAGTGTGGTGATTACTTTACCATTTTTTGGTCTTGATCTTCCACTAAGTGGTTCTCTGTTGGTTATTTTTGGATTACTGCTTATTTATTTAGTAGCGTGGTTAGTTACTCAAAGGTTAATTGCTCCAAGAGATCGGTCGCGAATGACAGTCGTACTAACATTGGGGTTAATTATTGCAGGAAGCCTTAGTTTTGCAGTGGACAAGGGTTTTGACATGCTTAGAAAGCATCAAAAAGATCGAATCGAACTTTTTCTTGGTCTACGTGAAGACCCAAACGGCGACGACTATAACCGAAATAGAGCCATGGCCGCAGTTGGTTCGGGTGGTTTTCTTGGGAAAGGATATGGCAAGGCTTCTGTTTCGAGTGTGCGTTCTAACCACGTTCCAGAAAGTGAAACAGATTTTATTTTTTGTCCATTTGCTGAGGAATGGGGTTTTGCAGGTGTTTTGGTCTTGTTTATTCTATATTTTTTTATGCTTTTTAGAATCATTGTGATTGCTGAAAGACAACGGGCTGCGTTTAATCGAATTTATGCCTATTGCGTTGCAATGATTCTATTCTACCACTTCGCAATCAATATTGGAATGAATATTGGTTTTGCACCAGTAATTGGTATTCCATTGCCTTTCTTTAGTTATGGAGGTTCATCCATGATGTCATTTTGTGTAATGATGTTTATTTTATTAAAGCTAGACGCACAGCGTAAAGATGTACTACGCTAATTAATTAGTACTTACATTTATCCTATGAAAAGTAGCCCAACCATAATAACAGATATTCAACGCAAACGACTAACTCGTTTATTTTGGATATTTTCCTTGCTTCCTTTCTTTTTTGTAGCAGGTCTTATGTTATTGCAATCCGAAGATGACCTGCCGCCTGTCTCTATGCTAGACAACCCTCCCGAACTTCAAGCTTCTCTTATAATTGCAAAAAATAATAACAAAGAGGATACGGTAATAGGACGATTTTGGCAAGTCAATCGAACGAGCGTAAAGTACCGCGATATTTCACCTTTTGTAACCGATGCACTCATTAGTACTGAGGATGAGCGTTTTATGCAACATTCTGGTGTAGATTTTAAAGGATTGGCAAGATCCTTTGCATCATTAGGAAAAAGTGGCGGGGCCTCAACCATACCACAACAACTTGCCAAATTATTATTTACGCTGCAACAAAGGCAGCGTGAAGAAGTCGCAAAAGCAAGCGGAAAACGTTTAGAGTTACCCTATGTGGGAGGTCTACAAGGAAAATTTAGAAGGTTAAATGAAAAGGCCCGTGAAAATATAATTGCAAAACGTTTAGAAGAACGCTTTACAAAAGAAGAGATCATTACAATGTATTTAAATCAGTTTGATTTTTTATACAATGCTGTTGGAATTGAAAATGCAGCGCAAGTTTATTTCAATAAAAGGCCAAAAGATTTGAGTAAATCTGAGGCAGCCACACTCGTTGGACTTTGTAAAAATCCAACAATTTATAATCCATATTCATACAAAATTAGAAACTATCGAGGTAGAATTGCCGAGGCTAAAGGAATTGCCCTTAGTGCCGTAACCAAAGAAGATATTGCCGCTGCCCGCAATAAAGACTCTAGTGTGGCGCATGCGCGAAGAAATCAGGTCTTATTCCAGTGGTTACGAAACTCTCAAAAAGAAAATCCGGCACTTAGAACCACTATTTCTAGGGAGGAGTACGATTCCCTTATCAAACAGCCCATCGAAGTTCACTATCGATCCCTTGACCACAAGGAAGGTCTTGCACCCTATTTTCGTAAAGAATTGCGCACGGAGGTTCAGTCTATATTGCAATCAAAAAAAACAGACGGTTCGTATAAATATTTACGAGACGATGGCCAACCCTATAATTTAGATCAAGATGGATTAAAAATATACACCACCATCAACCCAACGCTACAACGCTACGCAGAACAGGCTGTAGAACGCCATATTTTTCAAGAATTACAGCCTCAATTTGATATCAATAATAAAGGACTTAAAAATTATCCTTTCGCGAACAGTATAAAGCCACAGATTGTAGAACAAATAATGAATTCTGCTCGAAAAAATTCTGACCGTTATAAAAAATTAGCGGCCAAAGGAATGTCAGAAGATGAAATTTTGGCAGATTTTAAAAATCCGGTTGAAATGACCGTATTTAGCCTCAAAGGCGAAAGAGATACCATCATGAGCCCAAATGATTCTATACGATATTACAAAGCATTTTTACATGCTGGTTTGGTATCAATTGATCCAAACACTGGATTTGTAAAAGCATGGGTTGGTGGAATTGATTTTAAACATTTTGGCTATGACCACGTGCGGCAAGGAAAAAGGCAAGTGGGCTCTACAATTAAGCCTTTTGTATATGCAGCAGCGCTTTCAATGAAAGTAGTAAATCCATGCACAAGCTTTTCTCCAGATGAATATTGTCTTAAAATCATAAATCCACTCACCAATTTAGTTACAAGTAAATACTGCCCTGCAGGGCCAGCTGCGCCAACTGTTCGCGATGGGCTTGCGCAATCATCAAATAAAGTAACTGTTGCGGTGATGGGTAGAATGGGAGATGGACCCAATCAAATTGCCAAATTGCTTAAAAAAATGGAAATCAATCTCAAAGACTCAGACATCGTTCCATCTATGTGTTTAGGAACAATGGACTTGTCTTTATTACAGATGGTAGCTGCACAATGTGTTTTTCCAAATGACGGAATTTATATCCGGCCAACATTTATTGAACGCATTACAGACAGAAATGGAAAGGTAATATATAGTGCCACAGAAGAACGCGAGCAAGCTCTTAATGCAACCGTTGCATTTGAAATGTTACAAATGATGAAAGGTGTTGTCAATCATGGTACTGCGGGAAGCCTACGTGGATCGAGAAGTTGGGGTGGGATTAAAGCGCCAACAGCAGGTAAAACAGGAACTACGCAAAATAATTCTGACGGATGGTTTATGGGTATCACTCCAGATCTTGTTACAGGCGTTTGGGTAGGGGCAGAAGATCGCGCTGTTCGTTTTAAAACCATGACTTGGGGTCAAGGTGGAAGAATGGCCTTACCAATTTATGGGTATTATATGCAAAAGATTTATCGAGATCAGAGCATTGGACTGTCTACTCGAGATTTCACACCACCGCCAGATTATGACCCATCTGTTTATGACTGCTCAACAGCACCCGAGCCCGAAACAGTGAATGAATCAGAAGTGCCATTTTTTCAATTCTAATTAATAAAATGAATAAAGTAGTTAAGGATCCACAAACTGCACTCGAGGGTATTGAAAACGGAATGACCCTCATGGTTGGGGGTTTTGGTCTTTGTGGAATTCCAGAAAATTCCATTGCCCAGCTTGTCAAAATGAAGGTGAAAAATCTTGTATGTATCTCAAATAATGCAGGTGTCGATGACTTTGGTCTTGGCCTTTTATTACAAGGCAAACAGGTAAGGAAAATGATTAGTTCTTATGTAGGAGAAAATGATGAATTCGAACGTCAGATGCTTTCAGGAGAACTCGAAGTAGATTTGATTCCTCAGGGATCTTTAGCTGAGCGCTGTAGAGCAGGTGGAGCAGGAATTCCTGCATTTTTTACACCAGCAGGCTATGGTACTGAAATTGCTGAAGGAAAAGAAGTGCGCATTTTTAACGGCAAACCGCATATTTTGGAAAGTGCACTTACAGCAGATTATGCCATTGTAAAGGCATGGAAAGGGGATACAGAAGGGAATTTAATTTACAAAGCAACCGCTAGGAATTTCAATCCAATGATGGCTATGGCAGGAAAAATCACCATTGCCGAGGTCGAAGAACTCGTAGAAGCAGGAACCCTGGACCCGAACCAAATTCACACACCAGGAATTTTTGTGCAACGCATATTCCAAGGACAAAAATTTGAAAAACGAATAGAACAACGGACAGTTCGTACCAAACAATAAGCTTATGGCACTCGATAAAAATGGTATTGCTAAACGCATAGCTCAAGAACTCAAAGATGGCTGGTATGTTAATCTTGGCATTGGAATTCCAACATTGGTAGCGAATTATATTCCTCAAGGTATTGAGGTTGAATTCCAATCTGAAAATGGAATCTTAGGAATGGGGCCTTTCCCTTTCGAAGGAGAGGAAGACCCGGACCTCATCAATGCGGGAAAACAAACCATTACAGTGCGCCATGGCGCGTCTTTTTTTGATTCGGCAACCTCATTTGCTATGATTAGGGGGCAGCATGTGCAACTTACTGTGCTAGGCGCAATGGAGGTTTCTCAAAATGGCGACATTGCTAACTGGAAAATTCCGGGTAAAATGGTAAAAGGAATGGGAGGTGCCATGGATTTAGTTGCCTCTGCAGAAAATATTATTGTAGCCATGATGCACAGCAATAAAGCGGGCCAATCTAAAATGTTAAAGGAGTGTACGCTTCCATTAACGGGTGTTGGCTGCGTTAAAAAAGTGGTTACGGAACTTGCCGTTTTAGAAATCAAAGATGGAAAATTCCATCTGCTCGAAAGGGCACCAGGTGTTTCGGTAGAAGAAATAATTGCTAAGACTGAAGGTGAGATGGTTGTTGCTGATTTTGTGCCAGAAATGAAAATATAATTGAAGCAAATACCAAAAGAATATCTGTTGGCTATACAAGCGGCTATTGAGGGCAGCGCGGCCATAATGAACATTTACCAAAAAGATTTTGAGCGCAAGCAAAAACAAGATGGAACCCCTGTAACTGAAGCTGATTTAGCATCAAGTCAAAGAATTGAATCAATTCTTGCACCATTAAAAATTCCTATTACAAGCGAAGAAAGCCCTAAAGCACACTTTGATGAAAGAAAAAAATGGAAAAAATCTTGGTGCATTGACCCTTTAGATGGCACTAAAGAATTTATAAAGCGTAATGATGAATTCGCTATCAATATTGCACTCATTGAAGATGGGAGGCCTACTTTTGGCCTCATTGCATCACCAGTAAATGAAGAAATCATCATCGGATCAAAAGAAGTTGGTGTGTATCTGTTTAAATTTGATGATGCGTATAAAAATGAAAATTGGAAAAAAATTGATGCGCCAATTTGCGCTAACAATCCGCTTGTAATGGCTTGTTCAAGGAGTCATCATAGCGGACAAGTATTGGAGATAATCCATAGGCTACAGCAAAATATGCCCCCCATCAAATTCATAAAAAAAGGTTCGGCGCTCAAATTTTTTGATTTGGCTCAAGGAAAAGCTGATATCTATCCGCGTTTTGCACCAACAATGGAATGGGACATTGCAGCAGGACAAGCTATTTTAGAAGCTTTAGGGGGAGAGGTTATACACGCCAAAACCAGAAAACCCCTGCGCTATAACAAAGCCAATTTGGTAAATCCTTATTTTATTGCAACTACTTTAACCGTGAAGCACTTGATTAATTAAAATCTAGATTCCCTATTTCCAAAATGTAAGTATGATAAGCAACTGCCCTTTGATCATCAATTGAGACCTGCCAATTATTCAAGACTTTGTAATCCCTTATTGAGGTATCTCCCAATTCATTAACAATTAATAAATCATCGCCAAAAAATCCTTGTGGAGAAAACGGATTTAAGTCTTTTCCAAATTTCCCCCAAGAGGCAATATTCTTTTCTTGTCCAACCAATATTGTGTCTTTGATGGCCCAGTTGTGAATTAAATCATGCCCAGTGACATAGATTGGTGTGTCGGACATATTTTTAATTTGAAAATCAACATAGGTGTTTTTCTCGCAGGAACAAAAAAACAAAAGTGCGCTAAGCGCAAGTACATATTTCATCATCTTTTAGTTAAACAATCAATACTTACAATTGGCCCCACCATACATATACTTGCGGCATTTTGAAGTTCGTGATAAGTTATCCAAACTTTAGTGCCATCCTCTGGATTGATATTGAAATCATTTAGATTTGTTGGCTCCAGGACTTGACCATTTTCTAGTTTGATAACCAAACCACAGCCATCTAGCCCTGTGTAATCTTTTATTGTTGCAGCTTGTGCATCTTCGCATGAGGTGCGGCTACATGCTTGCAAGCAAAGAATACTAACTACTATTAGGGCTATTCTCATGGCTTAAATTTTAATAAAACTACAAAAAAGCGGAATGATTGAAAAATCCAATCAATAGATAAAATTACCAACAATGGCCAAAAAACACGATATGATTTTTGAGTAAAAGTATAGATCAAAAAGACACCAATGATTGGCAAAATAATACAACTCATCACCCAAACACCAGGCAAATGATTCCATTCAATTATTCTAAATATGGCATATAAAAAAAGTGCAATACCGCCATGTACTGAATAAATAAGTTCCGTTCTTAATAAAAGCAGTAGAGATAATATAAAAAAAGTTAAGAACAAACCGAGTTCCCAGTAGGACAATTGACTTTTTAGTAAGCCAAAACTTAGCATTGCTGAAATGAACAATTGACATGCAAAAAGCAAGCTTAATTCGATGGGAAATGCTGTTGAACGTTTTATTTTAAGGTAAAAATATAGCGCCAATAACAAGCCAAGTCCACCAATAATATTCTCGGGACTTATTTCCATTAGGAACCTGCAATAGGTGAATTAAACAACCCTACGGCCAATTCAATCCAAAGAATTGCAACAGCCATACACAAAATTAATATCCATAAGACCTTTTTATTTTTGACAAATTTTAGAATGATCTCAATGCCTAAAAATAAAAGCGCTAATAGAATAAAGGCAACCAGATAATCAGTTGCCCTCCAATTCACCTCATCTGATCTTTGACTTGCAATGAAAGGAATCATTAGTAGTGAAAATATACTTGCCAGGTACAAAAAAAGTTTTCTCATGCAAAATATTCTTATTAATATTCAACGAAATAAAAATGAATAAATTTTACGTGCTGAAAAGAATTAAGAGCGCAAAATTTTATCCATGGCCCTACCCTTTGCTAATTCATCGACTAATTTGTCTAGATAGCGTACTTTTTGCGTTAAGGTATTTTCAATTTCTTCAATACGATAACCGCAAATAAGGCCCTTAATCTGAGAAGCATTGGGATGCAATTGCGCTTGATTAAAAAAATCTTGAAAGCTTAACTTCTCTTCCATTAAAGCTTCAATGCGTGCTTTATTAAATCCCGTAAGCCAAGTGATAACTTGATTTAATTCATCTTTAGTACGCCCTTTTTTCTCAACCTTTACTACATAGTGTGGGTAAACTGAGGCAAAAGTCATTTGTGCTATGCGTTCATCGTGGGTGAGTTTCATACTTTTATTTTTTCTGTAGATAAAAAGACCCTTCTTTTGCTTATCCATAACATAAATACAGCGATAATGCCACCCATAACTATCATTAAAATACGATCCCATCCCTCTTGAGAAAACGAAATACGTGCCAAAAACGTAGCCAACACATAACCAGAATTACGAATTACTAATATTGTGTTTTGCAAGTTTTTTGCACTACTGAGCAGTAGTAATACATCTACAAAAGTGAGTAAAGTGAAGAATTCTGAATAAAAAATATGTGAAGGGTCCATGAGCGAGCTTTGATTTTCAGCGTATCTCACTAAATCTATTAACCAATTAGAAAATGAGTAAATTGAAAGGGCAAATAATACTAATAAGAGAATTACAGACATTCGCTCTTTAAGCTTGACAAATGCAGAACTCAATTCGTATTTAATTTCTGAGCGTCTTGATTCCAGATGATAAAATAACCAAACAAGAATTAGCAGGGCAACAAAACCCGACAAGTCCTTTAGTAATTCACTATTTATCAAGGTGACTTTTCTTTCTATAAGTTGACCAATATCCTTAAAACAATTACGCAGTAAAATAAGTGCCATGATCTCTAACTGTTTGGCAACGCTTTTCGTATAACTTTTACGTAGATAGTAAATCAATAGATATACTTCATAAACCAATAAAGAGCTAAATGGAGAGAATAATGCTGCAAAAGGATTACCAAATAAATTATCCGGAAAATATTTTGCATCTAATAAATTTAGTTTCAGCAATAGTATTAAGGCCGAATGCAAAACAAACGTGGTTATACCAAAATAAAGTGTTAACTTTTCAAAACGGGATTTAAAGGATGTAGAAAACATATTCAAACTTAACACATTGAATTTAAGATAACTAATTTTTTATTAACAGTAATAAAGAATGAAGTTATCACGCTTTCTTCACAAATTGGGACTTCAAACCCATGGCACCAAAACCGTCTATTTTACAATCAATGTTGTGATCGCTATCATTAAGTCGAATATTCTTGACTTTTGTTCCTGCTTTGATAACAGGTTTCGGGGCGCCTTTCACAGGCAGATCCTTAACTACCACAACAGAATCTCCGTTCTGAAGGCGTGCGCCATTGGCATCCAAGGCCACTAATTGTTCGGCGTTCGCAATATCGGCCAAGTTCCATTCAAATGAACAATCTGGGCAAGTGTATTGGTTATCTCCACTCTGGTAGCCGTAGGGTGATTCACACGAGGGGCATTTTTGCATTTCTTCTGACATAACTTAACAATTTTATTTCTTCAACATGCGCTCGTATATCTCAATCCATTGGGCTACAGTCATTTTTTGCATGAGTTGGCCCATCAATTCAAAAGGGATCTGATCTGGTTTTTTAAAGCGAATGCAACTCTTACCCATATCGAGTTTAAGTTTGCAGTGCTTTGGGTATTCCAAGACAAACCAATCATAAAGTTTGGTATCCGAGTAAATACCCATATGATAAAAGTTGATGCTATTTTTTTGCGAAGCCAAACCTGCAAATGGAAGTGGTTCCGAAGGTTTGCAATGATAACCAGCAGGGTATAAACTATGGGGTACCACATAACCCAAACCGCCATAGCTCATGGCTGCTTCAAAACCTTTGGGCAAATTCTCTATGATTGTTTGATGCAACCTATTGAACGCTTCTTTACGCTCTTCAGGGATGTTCGCCAATATTTCTTCAACTGTTGTTCCGGGAGCTTTCATAAGTTTACTTTTTCCAACGTTTTAAATGACCAATCATCCAGGTTCTAGAAAAAAGCCATGCAAAAAATGAATTCATACCTCCATCTTTCATGCCTCTTTGCGTAATTTTTGAGAATTCTTCAATAGTTACATCCCCGCCCACAAATGCTCCATCAACATAACAAAAGCTACAATACATGGTGCTTTTAGAGCCGTCTTTTTCACTCCCTCCACCCTGCGCATCTTTTTTGAGTGGCATACCACAACTTTGACAATTTTTGTAAATTTTTTCTTCTATTTTTTTAAACATTTACGCCAAATAAAGCACCAACACCAGCAGATAAAGCCATTGCAATTGTTCCCCATATGGTAATGCGCAGAACTGCCTTATATATGCTAGAACCTCCTGTTTTTGCAGCCATAGCCCCGAGTAAAATCAAAGAGAGAATGGTAAAACCATAGAGCCAAAATTCCATTCCCTTCAATGGGGCAAACAAGACCATCAATAAAGGCATCATGCCACCTACAGTAAATGCTGCGCCCGAGGCTAGTGCCGCTTGGATTGGATTGGCCTGAGTAATTTCGTTGATGCCTAGTTCATCGCGAACATGAGCCGCCAAGGCATCATGTTCTGTAAGCTCTTTGGCAACCATTAAAGCCGTTTCTTTTTTAAGACCCCGTTGCTCATAGATATGCGCTAAGATTTTTAATTCCTCATCGGGCATTTCTTCCAATTCCTGACGCTCACGTTCAATATCGGCGTGTTCGGTATCCATTTGGGAGCTTACAGAAACATACTCACCTGCCGCCATTGATAGTGCACCAGCTACAAGCCCAGCTACCGTTGCCAAAATAATAGGTTCGCGAGAGGCACTTGCTGCTGTTACTCCGATTGCTAAACTTGAAACAGAAATGATGCCGTCATTGGCGCCCAAAACAGCAGCCCTAAGCCAATTACTGCGATGAATAAAATGGCTATCTAGATAATTATCAATGTTGATATCACTCATAAAATATATCTTAAGTTGACAAGTTAAAATATAATCAGCTTTTCAAAGATACCGATTTCAATTTCAAGCATCAATACTGTTTTATCAATTAAAATAAAACAATCTTAAATTTTATTGCTACCATCACGGCCTTTGATAAGCCTTAAAACTTACCCAATGAAAATCTGCAAAGTCATTGGTAGTATGGCCATTACTCGATGCATAGACTCCTAGATAAGCACCAGTATAATATTTACTTAATAGGATATTTGATTTTGAATTTCGCAATAATTGGAAATTTTCACCATCCAAGGAATAATAAAATGAATAACCCGTCGAATTGGAATTAATTTTAAAAGTGATCTCATGTTTAAAATCAGAGATATTTTTTGAGAAAATTATTAGTGGCGCTTTGTTTGGCTCGGCATATTTTAATTCAAGAAAATATTTGTTTTCGCGTTTAATTACAGTAAGGTTTATATAATGATCATCTTTTTGAAAAATGCTAATTCCTGCTTCAGAGTAATTAGATTTTGGATTAAAGTCCATTTTGGCTAAATATTCAAAATCACTTTCTGTTTGCCTAAAACCCACGAGGCTAGCACTTTTTTTATTTTCTATAACTTGTGGAAGGCAAAATAATCTTAAATAACCTTCCGCAGCGTTCAGTGCAAACATTTTTTGGGTTGGGACGCGCCTAAAATTCCATTGAAGATCTAGAACTTCACTATGAAAACTGTCTACAAAGAGAAAGTCCTTGATTTGATGTGTATTATCAAAGGGAGGGGCCATATTTCGCTCAACTTTTCCGGTTCTCGGAGCAACAACAGGCCATTCATATTTGGGTTCTTTCCACCAATATGGCTCTCTTTCCCACTCAACTGGCACCAAATGCGTTTCGCGGCCCATATTAGAGGCGCGTTCTTCATCACCCCTTATACCTAAAGTAACCATATACCAACGGCCATCTTTGAGTTCAATTAAATCTCCATGGCCTGTACTATGCACCCAATTGTCATAAGAAAGCTGCCTGGATGATAATATCGGATTGCGGTCATTGGCAATATAGGGGCCTTCAATGGAATCACTTACAGCAATCATAACCGCATGATTAAAACTCGTACCGCCTTCAGCTACCATCAAATAATAACGATTATCTTTTTTATACACATGAGGCCCCTCTACCCAAACGCCTCCACAAGCCCCCCGCCATAAGAAACTTCTTGGGCCAATAAGTTCCCAATTATCAAGGTCAATTTCTTGCAACCATATTTCGCCTTCACCCTGAAAATTAGGGTTTTCGGGGGAGTGGGTACCGACATACCATACCTTTCCATCGTCATCGAAAAAAATATCGGGGTCTATCCCCGGCGCACCCTTCAAAATATGAGGTGAAGACCAAGGGCCTTCCGGACGATTAGCAGTGATTATAAAATTTACAAAATCAGTAGTTTTAGTTGATTCATTGTAATATACATTGGTAGTAATTATATAAAATGTGCCCTTGTGAAACCTAATTGTTGGTGCGTGAATACCTCCATCAGATTGCACATCAATGAGGTTTACTTCATTTTGACATTGTTCTTTTCTGTGCAATCCGTAACCGATTAATTCCCAATTGACAAGATCTTGACTTTTATGAATGGGTATACCGGGGAAATATTCAAAAGACGAATTGACAATGTAAAAAGTGTCATTAACCCTACAAATTGACGGATCAGGATAGGCGCCTGGCAATATTGGATTGGTAAAAGAATTTTGTTGCGCCATTAATGTGGAAATACCAAAGAAAAGGAAAGTAATAATTTTAAATAGACCTTTATTCATTTACCTGTATTTAATTAGGAAATTCTTTATACTCGATTAGCGGGTTATACATCATTATTGCATTATTTTGAGCCACAAGTTCTTCGGTAATGCTATTATCTGAAAGTTGAGTTATGCGTTTCCAAATTTTATTGTGTCGTGTATAGCCCCCCCACCATTGTTGCTTAAATATATGATCAGTTTCAAAAATTTCATATTTTAAATTTGGTTTGGTATTGCATCTTATTTCGCCATGTAAATATTTATTGTCTAGCCATAAATTGATTTGAAAAATTTGGTCCGTGTTATTTTCTAACATTAGATCAATATAATTGTATGACAAGGTTGCGCCACATGCAAATGGTATGGTCCTGTTAACATCTGGAAACACATCATAACTGTGCCTCCAGCGTTCCTTCACTGAAAGTGGAGAATGTAGCGCCATCCAATACAATAAATTGCCTAATTGGCACAGACCGCCTCCAGTACCTTTAAAAACCTTTCCATTATGAAGTGTCATTCCGTCTAAATAGCCTTTTAATTTAGTTGGCCTTCCAACAAGTCGCCAAATGGAAAAAGTTTGCCCAGGCTTTATCACCACCTTAGTAAGATGGCTTATTGCTATTTTGAGATTAGTGACCTTATTATGCTGCAGATACATATCAACATCTTTTAATGGCCTTAATAATAAAGATTTATGCTTTATTAAGGAAAATTCAAATTGGGTTTGATGATCAACTCTTGCAAAACTTTTCTTTCCAAAATACCATTTAAAATGTCTCTTGACAATAAAAAATTCTTTGCCTAAAAATTTCCTTAATTTGCCCCTCCTCGTTGGTTTTTCGACTTGCAAGTGATCTTGAATCATTATCTACATATTTTCACCGCAATACAATAATCTTAAGCTGACTTCAACTTTATTTTTTAGTATTCCATCTATATGACAAACCAAGAGCTAGGTAGTTATTTGCTGCATTTGAGCTTAAAGTAACACCAGCAGAAAGATCCACAATAAAATTGTCACTTATTGCGTATGTAAAACCACCATCACAAGCATGTGTAGGGCTGTCTTTGGCCGGTAACGCCCCATAAACTTCAGCGTAACAAGCTAATTTTGATGACAAACTAATCCCAGTATTTAAGGTGTAGAGGTAGGTTTGTTGTGCATTTTTACCATTCCATTCTGCACCCAAGTTGTAGGCTAATGAAATGTTTTTACTGAGCGTATGTTGCATTAAAAATTTAAAGGATGGAACAATAAATTGGGATTGAAAAATTTTGCTTCCCAACTTAGAGGTACCGATATAGCCTGAAAAAGAGGTTTTTGGTATGATGCCTTTTTCTTCAAATAGTGCGGTCTTAAAACCAAGCGTGATAGGCAAGAGACCTGAAGTTGAAATTGCATTTTTTTTCAATGAAAGAAACTCTGTTATAAGCCTAAATTCAAACTTTTCGTTTAGGCCAAATTTCCAAAGTGTAGAAGGTAGGTAAAGCGCGCGTTGATTGGCATCTATATGTTCTAAATTAAAGCCGTTTTCTATTTGAAGGAAATGCTGTGGTGTAATAAAAGGGCATTCCGATTGGCTAGGCCTGTCAAGTTGCATTGCCGGCACACTTTGTGCTTTTAAATATTTTGGCAATGTGCCAGTAACAACTAATAGAACGAATAAATATTTTAACATGATTTTGGTTTACTACAAATCTTTTAAAGCTATTATTTTTCCTGATTATCGGGACAGGAAATTAGTCTATATAAATCGTTACTTACAATAATAAACTGCGCATCATTACATAAATAAAGCTCCCACTCTTCTTCATAATTTTCAATTTGCCCTTCAAATTCCATTGAAATATTAGCAACAAGAATATTCCCTTTTATTTGAGCAGTAAATTCACTAACCCAATAATCGTATATACCCAATTCATCATTTACATGCGTGCCATTTTTTGTTCCATGAAAATTGATTCCGTCATCGGAGGAAATTGTAATTATATCATCAACAGTATAAGTTTTCTTTTGAAAACATTTTGTTCCCGTCATTGATTGAGCCAATGAATGAAATCCAGGCGCTAAAAGTAGCAGAAACATGAAGTTTTTCATAAGAATTGAATTATATAATCTATTAATAGAATTTAAATAATCATCCAATTAGCTATGGATAAATCTACATAAAAAATTATTGACAATATTTATAACTCAACACTTTATGTGTCATTTTATCAATTTCTAGGGTTCCGTCTTTTGTGCTTGCATTGCCATTGAAATCTAGAACTGTAATGGGGTCTGTAGATTTTCTTTCTTTATTTAAAGCAATATTTTGTTCTTCTAGGTTTTTCTTGAATACAAAACCATCATAATGGCAAATGGGTATAAAAATGCAATGCGCATCTTCTTCAATGTAGGAGGTCCAGATCCAATAATCACCAAGATCCATTTTATGGATAAAAAAGTAAGCATTGATCGAAGTGCTATAAGGCCTCAAGGATTCTGCAAACTGTGAAGTATCTAAAAGGCTAACGAAGTTATTTTGCGCCTCGATGTATTTTAAAATTTTAGCATCCTTTTGCCACTGCCCAAGTGAAGAAAAAGATGAGAAAAGTAACAATGCTACAATGAAAGTGTGATATTTTAGTTTTAAACTGAGATTTGACATCCTTTCAGAATTTTTGGTGGGCTTATTGTTTAACTACTTTATATAGTTGTTTTGGGCATTCCCCTACGCCCAAAAGATAATTACCTGAAGGCCAATTAACCAAATCTACCGACGTATTGTCACTATTGAAAACTCCGGAAAATAAGGTTTTTCCCGAAATGTCTGCAATTGTATAAGGTGTGCCAATGAGTAAAACATCTGATTTTAAATTGATGCAATTTGAAGTTGGGTTGGGAAAAATAAACAAGCCCTCCTTAAGATAAATACCGTTAAAACCTGATGTTGAACTTAAATTAGAAAGCGCTAAACGAAATACGCCTTGATTATTTGTCGCTGCCATCAAATAGTTATCATTAAACTCTAAATCAAAAATTGTTAAATCAGTTAGGCCAGAATTAATGGCAGTCCAATTATCTCCGTTATTTGTTGAATAAAATACACCTGCCCCAAAGGAACCCGCAACAATGAACTGAGAATTACTCGCAAACCCTCTGTAAGATCCCGTTGCAAGACCTCCTGCTAATAATGTCCAGCTGGCTCCAAAATTAGTTGAACGATAAACTCCTGTTCCTATTTGTCCGCCGGCAAAAAGCGTATTGCCTTTGCTTTCAATAGCCCTAAAATTGGTAGCGCCCCCAAGACCATTATTAATTTGAACCCAATTCGCTCCCCAGTCAGTGCTTTTATATATGCCTGCACCATTGGTGCCAACAAACAAGGTGTCATTTATTGCAGTAATACAGCGTACATCAATGTTTGTTAACCCTGCAGCGCTCCAAAGTTCTCCTTGATCTGTGGAGCTAAAAACACCGTTTGGCCCTACATAAAAAAGTTTTAAGCCTACATTTAGAATTCCGCTCCCCAATAAATTAGTTAAACCAACACTTTTAGAAACCCATGTTGCTCCATTGTCTGCGCTTCTATACGCACCTTGACTTGTGCAGGTATATAAATAATTGGCATCTTTAGTGAAGCAACGCGTAGGGCCAACATTGTCATTCCCAGTATTTGCTTGCAAAAAATTTGCTGCACCATCAGTTGAAAGATAAGCCCCTGTTTGTCCGCCGGCAAAATTATAGTTGTCATAGGAGAGTAATGCCTGCATATTTAAACCAGCAGTGCCAGCAGATTGTTGCCACTGCCCGAGGGCTAAAAAAGTGGATAAATGCAGTATTGCTGTAATGAGTAGTTTCATATATAATGTTGGGCTATAATTTCGTTATTTAAAAAAACTGTTATTCAATTTTCACTTTCGATATAATTTAAAAATGCCTGGCCATCATACAATGCTCTTTGTCCGTTATCATATTTCGTATATACAATTAATTCAAAAACAGTGTTTTCCGGCAATAGGATGGGCAATGTTGGGTTTGCCAAGGCATTTGAATAATAAAGTCCTTTTCCATATATATTTTTAGACAAATCAGTCATAAGAATACCATTTAATGATTTAATTAATATGTAATATGAATTGCCATCATTCGAATGTATTACAAATGCATCGTGAATGGCCCAAGTTTTGCCTTGCGGAACCGTAAATTTGGCGTTTGCATTGGTAAAATTAATGAGCTTCGCGCTCTCGTGTGGCACACTTGAAGCAGTATTAATGCCCTGCAATAAGCTATCCATTTTTTGCGTTAGTTCGGCAACTTGCTTTATTTGCTTTAGGCCAATTTCTTGAACCTCTGCATATTTTGATTGGCACTCGTTAATAGTGGTTTGTAGTTTGGTTAGCTGCTGCTCTAATTGGTTTTTATCTTGCTTTAATTTGTCATTATTGGCAGTAAGGGCGCTTACAGAATTGTTTAAATCTGTAATCTGGTCTTCTAGTTCCTTTTTAGCTTGCCCTTGACAAAGAAATGAAAAGAAAAATACTAAAATTAAAAGGCTGGTTTTCATAAGTTTAGAATAGATTAATTGTGATTATTTTATTTCGAGTTGCTTGGCATAATTGTTTATTTTGTCTAGGAGTTAATTATCGTATTTTAGGCTAAATCTGGATTTTTGAAAAGTTTTTGCTTTTTTTGTTAACTCGCCAACTGTTAATGCAAGATTAATAAATTTAACAATTACGGTCAAAACTATGACCTAAAGAAGTGAATTCGGGGGCCTAACAACCTCCTCCCCAAGATACCATTACCCCAAATTCATGTATTTCGTATGAAATTTCCATCTCCTCTGGCGGAATGCAACCACCCATATTTCTACAGAGTCTGTCAATATTTTTTTTTACATGTGCAATACTTAAAAGCGGTATATATAGTTCATAGCTAGCCCCTTCGTGCTCTCGCGTTCGGGTATAGACAATACCTTCTTTATAATAAGAGTGTTGAATTTCTCTCCATCCATATATTTCATCTTCCGGATTGACTATAATCCTATATGTATTTTCACAGTTTAAAGTAAATTGCTTTAACCAATCATCAACTTCGGCCATAGAAGTGGTCGCGAGTTTATTAAAAGTTGAATATTTTAATGCATTTTGTGCATTCAATGAAAGAGACGTAGCTAAAAAAAAGTAAAGAAGTGTAAAAAATTTCATGATCTCAAGTTATAAATTGATTCGATTTACCGAGGGTTACTTTATCTAAATAATTAAAAGCGCATGATTATATTCTAGAAATTAACGCCTTGCCGGATGAATTTTACCCTCAAAAACAATACGATCTTTATCATATAGAATCTTGATATTAAAATCTTTTTGGCGGTTCATGGCATAAACCCACTTTAAACCATTTCCTCCATTTGGCCCAGATCCTTTAAAAGATTTGGCGCCATCAAGCGTAATTTCATTTGAATTATATAATTCATCGTCACCCTCTGAACAAATAATTGTGATCTTATCTGATTTACCAGAAACTACTATTTTTTCTAAGTCATCATAACCCGTGATTTGATGTTCTTTTGAGCTTTGAAAGTCCTTAATTTCTTTTAATCTACCCTCATCAAGAGCAAAACCGTCCATGTCGTATTGTACACCGGAACGAACAAAAATTTGCACCCTAATGCTATTGAGCACCGCAGTAATAGAATCTTCATATGCTTGTACTAATCTTAATGAATCTTGCTTTTGTTGCTCAAGCTTGGCGGCATTTATGTCATCATTTTTTGTCACTTCATCTGATGAAGCTTCGCCACATGAATACAAAAATAAGGAGAAAGAAACTGAGGTTAAAAACAATAATTTTTTCATGTCTGCTATTTTTAAATTTGTAATGATTAAAAGTAAAAATTTAAGCACAATTGATATGAAAAGAAAGGAGAAACTGCACTTTACCCTAATTCAAAGATGCTTTTTTCCCAACGAATTTGGATTATTTACAGAATAACAATGCCTGTAAATATTACGAAGGATATATAAGTGGTTTTTATTACTTAATAAAACAATGTTGATCAAAACTCTCTACTCCAACTAAAATGTCATTCACGTAAAAACAATTGCCTTCAGATAATTTGGTGATGGTATAACTTGGTCTTCTTTCTTCAATAATTGTATAACTATTTAATCTTGTTTTATTTCCATTGGCTTGTATAAAAACATCGCCAACAGCAATTTTGCCTACAACATTATAATTGTTGTATCTAGATGAAGTAGCTTCAGGATTATAAGAAGACCAGCCCTTGTTGCTTAAATAAAATGGGTGGTCTAATGTTGCGGTAATTGAGTCATGGTCAAAGTGATATTCAATAAAAATATCATGTGGCACGCTTATTATTTCTAATATTTCTGTTGTTTTATTTTTCTTGCTAACAAAGTCGTAAGTTAAAACTCGGTCACCAACTTTAAGACTTGAAATTGGTTTTTTTTCAGATTCATTTACAGAAACTAACATATCTCCGATAAAACAAGCAACGCAATACGTTTTCAATTTCCATTTTATTTTATCAAAATAATAACCCTCTTGTGGACTATATTTCATAGACTCAATAACCCTGTAACATTCGACTTCATCCTCTACCCACTTCATCGCTTCATAAATGAATAACTCATCTGTGGCTTTTGAGAAATTGTATTGATGCTTTTTATCAGTTTCAGATTCATAATCATAATATTCGATTACTCCTTTTTCTTCTATGATTTCTTTATCATTTCCTATATGACTAATCACAAATGGCCAATCTGCATAATAATTAATAATATAGGTTTCGGTACCACAATATGCTTGACAAGAAGACTCACTATATAGGATAATTTCAGGCATTCCTCCCATTACCAATTCCTTAACAATAAATTTGTTTTTGTCGCCAAGCTTTAAAGAAAAATAAAAGTCGTTTATTTTGATTACTGAAGGGGCTCCTTCCTGCAGGTCCCAATTTTCTGATTCCCAGTCAATAGGCTCTTGATAAAGTTCTAGAGAAAGGTTATCTCCGTGGTATTCATATTTTAGATTCATATCTTCGATAGAATTATAGAATTGGTCATTTACATGTACAGCCGTTCTATTTGTGATTTCTTGACCGAAACAAATTGTGGAGAAGATCCAAAGATTGATAAATAGTAATTTTTTCATAATTGTCTTAAGTTAAATTTTTAATTCTTCATCACTAGGTTCAAAAATAATTTTATTCGTTTGTTGTGGCAAGGGTTTTGAATGTTCGTTTTTCAAAAGGATTTCATTAGGAATACCTTCCGGAAAAGCTTCGCATCCCGGACGAAATGGATTTTGGTGTTTGCATTTATAGCAAATCAAATTGATTGTTTCTGTCATATTTCTTATCTTCAATTTTTATGATGCGGTGCGATTTTCTAATGAAAATTAACAGCCACTTAAACAAAAGTATAAGTAGTTGAATATTTATCTGTTAAGCAAACAGATACATGCTTCCAACAAAAATAAGGGGGAATAAGAATCTCGAAACAACATCGATGCGTTTAGCCAGTAAAACTTTT
>JAURMI010000004.1 GCA_030830785.1 Crocinitomicaceae bacterium | reverse complement strand
GCTGTATGATCAATAAATCGGCAATTTGTAAAATCAATATGAATTTCTTGAGCGTAATCCTTTTGCTCAATTTCATTGACCAACTTTAAGAAATTTGTAAATACCACTGGGCTATTCACTTTAATCACATGATCTGTGGAAATAATTTTCAGCCTAAACAATTGCCCAATACCCACACCACGAAGAACGTGTAAAATCATTTTCATTAACATCCCAGCAGCTATTCCGACCAATAAATCTGTAGCTAAGGTCATGATGATAGTTGAAACAAAGACAATCAATTGATCTGCACCGATTTTCAACGTCGAGCCAAATTCCCTAGGATGGGCTAATTTCCAACCCACTCCGATCAACAATGCAGCAAGAGCCGAAAGAGGAACCATGTCGCTGAATGAAACATCAACAATCAGAAAGATCAAAATGAAAGCTCCATGGAAAAAATTAGCCCATTTTGATTTGGCTCCGTTGTTTACGTTTGCAGAGGAGCGTGCAACTTCGGATATCATCGGCAAACCTCCAAAAAAACCTGCAAGCATGTTTCCTAGGCCCACCGCCACTAAATCTTTATTGTAGTTGGATTTTCTTTTTTCCGGATCGATTAAATCAATGGCTTTTACAGTCAAGAGAGATTCTAATGTACCCACTAGAGCGAACATAATTACGAATTTAATGAAGGTGCCAAATTGGTTGAAACCCTCAAAACTTTCGTTTACTTGTAGTATATCTAATAAACTTTTATCAAAAGATAATAAAGGTTTAAAAGTTTCGGTATTGTGCACCTTCAGCACTTGAACCATTACTATTGAAACCAAAAGAACGATGAGTGCAGATGGGATTTTTTTGAGTGCCTTAAACGGTAACATTGGCCATAGAAAGACTATGCCTAAAGAAATCAAACCAATAATTGCTACCTCTTTGTGATCAAAAAAATGTGCGATGGTATCCTTCAGGGCCATAATTAAGTCAAGAGGCTCAGACAAGGCTTTACCATCTGTACCTATTGGTGACTGGCCCGCAAGAATATGAAATTGCTTGCTCATGATAATAATGCCAATAGCAGCAAGCATGCCGTGCACAGCCGAAAGAGGAAAAAGATCGGTATACTTTCCAAGCTTCAAATATCCCATCAATACTTGTAATGCACCTGCAACAACGATGGCACCTAGCGCCAAATGCCAACCAAGCGTATTGTCACCATGGCCCAACTCTGCCACTGCACCGGCCACAATTACAATTAAGCCTGCCGCAGGCCCCTTAATGGTAAGTGGCGATCCCATAATAAAAGATACCACTACACCACCGAACATAGCAGTAATAAGTCCGAAAATTGGTGGGAAATCACTGGCTTTAGCAATACCTAAACTAAGTGGAAGTGCAAGTAAGAATACCAAGAAGCCCGATAATGCATCTGTTTTCCAATTGTCCTTCAAATCTTGAAGGCCAAAAAATTTATTGAATGAATTTTTCATAATATTAATTTTTTAAGCTGAACGTTTTGGGTTTTGATGATAGGTTTTTATATGTGGTCCTAAAAACACACGCGAATAAATCCGCATTGTTGCCAAGCCATTGATAATTAAGCTAAAGGCAGTAAAGAAAGCTAAGCCAACCTGTGAGAGATGAATGTGAGAAAAAATAAGGTCTTCACCTACAAATGATGGCGTAATGGGAAAACCTGCCAATCCCAGACAAGCCAATAAGAAAAGAAAACCTAGTTTTGGATATTCGTAGATATGGCCATAGAAATTCGATAGACTTACCCACTCATATTTTCTCAGATAAGTCAATAACATATAGCCCAGCAACCAACTAATCAAAATGCCGCTTAAATACCAAATGTGATGCGCCCCATCAAAATGTTCGTTAAACGACATAGCCAGCGCAATTGAGATATGGTTAAACATAATTAGGGTCAAACTCTTTCTAACGGAGTCTCTTTCAGTGAAAGCTTTCACAGCAATTAAAAAGCCCCAAAATGCAAAGAAGAATGGCAACCTATGCCTCCAATTGGCGCTGATGCTCACTTCAAAATAACGCATGACCAAGCCTCCAACGAGCACTGCTGCCATAACCCAAAATACATATCGAAAATTGAGTATTTTCCAACGAGTGCCAATGTATTTGAGCGGATTCCAAATCAGTTTAGACAAATAAAAATCTAGATTCCATTCGCGCAAATTCAAGATATAGGTATAGCTTTCAAAGCGAGACCATAGAGTATTTACCTCCCTGTTTCCTTGCGGAGATTGATAAAGTTGCTCTCTTATTTTGTGACTTACAACAGATGGAGAAATCAGGAGTTGGTAAGTACGTAAAAAAGCATTGCCAAGGATATGTATCAAGGCCAAGTTTTCAAGGCCAAATGCAATTTCAGTAAAAATGAGTCCGATTTGTGCAACCGAAGCATAGGCTATTTGACTTTTAATTGAACTTTGAACCCGACTTATAGCCGTTGCTGTAAGAGCGGTTATCAAACCCATTATAATGAGTAACAACTTGAAGAGCGGCTGATTTTCCCAAAAATGCTGGGTGCGCAAGAGCAAGAACGCTCCAATATGCACAGACATCGATCCATAAAAAATGGCACTAGAAGGTGTTGGCCCTTCCATTGCCCTTGGCAACCAAGACGAGAAAGGCAACTGAGCAGATTTTGCAGCTGCACTGATATAAAACATCAGTGCAATAATGAAGCCTACACCAGAAGCATTTGCTAATTGGGTGTGCAATTCAGCACTCGCATTCATTTCTAAAAATGTGATATTTTCATTCCAAAAATGATGCAATAACCACATCGCCAAAATGATTCCAACATCACCGATTCTATAGATAGAAAATACTTTGAGCGCATTTTTTACAGGAAGTAGTCTATTGCGATAAAAAGCAATCAGCAAGAAAGAAGAGACTCCTAGAATTTCCCAGCCAATAAAAAGCGTTTCGAGATTTCCTGAAAAGATAATTAATGAATAACCCAAATTGAAGAACAATATGGTGTTAAAGAACCTCTTGTAGCCTTCCTCCCTATGTAGGTAATACCGCGAGTAAATGGTTATT
>JAURMI010000003.1 GCA_030830785.1 Crocinitomicaceae bacterium | reverse complement strand
TTCGAACAGAGAAGTTAAGCCTGCTTGCGCTGATGGTACTGCGGTTTTGATCGTGGGAGAGTAAGTCGATGCCGATTTTTAAAGCCTCACAGTCTGTGAGGCTTTTTTTTTGGCTTAAAATATTTATTGTCCTTTTCCTATGGCAAAAATGGCAGGAATTTTAGATAGGTCATATGCGTTTTCTCTCCAGTCCATGACATTCATGGTTTTAATTGATGCAGATGGGAGAGTAAGATTGGAGGCAATGCAAAGTTGTGTATGATCGCCAAGCTCATTTAATAAATCTTCTAAAACATTCATATTGCGAAATGGAGTATCCATAAAAAGATTGGTTGACCCATTGCGTTTTGTATCCATTTCAAAATCGCGCAATTTTTTTATGCGTTCTTTGCGATCTTTAGGCAAATAGCCATGAAAAGTAAAGTGTTGCCCATTAAAACCACTGCCTATAAGTGCCAGTAAAATTGATGAAGGCCCCACTAAAGGTTTAATTTCAATAGATTGGGTATGTGCTAAATGAATAAGTGAGGCACCTGGGTCTGCAATTCCCGGACATCCGGCCTCTGAGATAATCCCAATGTCTATTCCCTTAATCAAGAAAAGCAAAAGGTCCATGAGTTCCGATTCCTTGGTATTTTTATTAACGATTCTAAACGTGCAGTCATCTATTGGAAAATTTCTGTCCATTTTTCGCAAGAGCCGTCGCGCACTTTTTATTTCTTCCACGGCAAAAACACGCAGTCGTGTAGTGCTTGTAATTACATCTTGTGGAATTATATCTGAAATGCTTTCCCCACCTAATGTGTTGGGAATTAGATAAATACACCCTTTATTTTTATCCCTCATTAAATAAATGTTTTATCAAAGCATCTGTTGCTTTATCGAGTAAATTGTATACCTCTTCGAAATCTTCTTCTGTGCCATAATACGGATCTGGCACCTTCATTTGTTGCTCAGGGTATAGGTAATCAAGTAAAAATCTAACTTTATCCTTATCATTTTCGGATCTAGCTAAGCGCAAAACATCTCTGTAATTAGAATGATCCATGACAAGAATCAAATCGTTGTTTTGAAAATCAACCTCTGAAAATTGCCTTGCTCGTAAAAAATCAATTGGTGTTTCTTTTGACGCGGCCATTTGAACCATTCTTCGATCAGGTGCCTTGCCAATGTGGTAATTTGCAGTACCTGCTGAATCAACAATTGCATTAAGCTTGAATTTTTCGATTTTTGCTAGCAATAATCCTTCTGCCATCGGCGACCGACAGATATTACCTAAGCAAACCATAAGGATGCGAACAACCAATGAAATATTATTGGATAGTCAATTTTTTCTCGAGTTCTTCGAGATAATGACGAAATTGTTTGTCAGTTTCAGAAAGGTTAACAACTGTCCGACACGCGTGAAGAACCGTTGCATGATCTTTGCCTCCACAGTGGGCCCCAATACTTGCTAGCGATGATTTGGTCATTTTTTTAGAAAAATACATCGATATCTGCCGCGCTTGAACTACTTCACGTTTACGGGTTTTAGATTTTAGCATTTCAATTGGCAAATCAAAATAGTCACAAACCACTTTTTGAATGTATTCAATGGATACCTCCCTAGCGGTACTTCGTACAAATTTGTCTACCATTTGTTTTGCTAAATCAAGCGTAATGGCTTTTTTATTGAGCGATGCTTGTGCTAGTAATGTATTAAGTGCACCTTCAATCTCGCGGACATTGGTATTAATTGAATAGGCAAGATATTCTACTACTTCACGTGGCAATTCAATACCACTTCCGTACATTTTTTTCTCTAAAATAGCTATTCGTGTTTCTAGATCTGGTGTCCCAAGATCGGCAGAAAGACCCCATTTAAAACGAGAAAGTAAACGCTGCTCCATGCCTTGCATTTCTACAGGTGCTTTGTCTGAAGTCAATACAATTTGTTTGCCGTTTTGATGTAGGTGATTGAAAATACTAAAGAATACATCCTGTGTTCTTTCCTTCCCTGCAAAAAATTGAACATCATCTATGATTAAAACATCGATCATTTGATAGAAATGAACAAAATCATTGGTTGTTTGATTTTTAATCGCGTCTATGAATTGATGCGCAAACTTTTCAGATTGTACATATAAAACTGTCTTGTTAGGAAAATTTTCTTTGATAGATATTCCTATGGCATGTGCTAAATGTGTTTTACCTAAACCTACACCGCCATATAAAAGAAGTGGATTAAATGCAGTACCTCCAGGCTTGTTGGCTACCGCAAAGCCAGATGCTCTAGCCAATCGATTACACTCGCCTTCAATGAAATTTTCAAAAGTAAAATTAGGAATCAGATTTGATTCAATGTTTACTTTTTTAAGACCTGGAATAACAAATGGATTGCGTATTTGCTTCTCGTCAACATTGATGGGAATATTGACAGGCGCATTTTTAAGGTTGCTAGAATTGCTGGTTGGTATCTTAACAGTATAAGGACTTCTCGATTGCGTGTTGTTTTCCATTACAATACTATATTCCAAAGTACCTTCTAATCCAAGTTCCTTTTTAATAACCTTTCTTAATAAAGTAATGTAGTGTTGTTCAAGCCACTCATAAAAAAAATGCGATGGAACTTGGATAGTTAGAACATAGCCTTCTAATTTAACAGGTACTATTGGTTCAAACCAAGTTTTAAAAGCCTGTAACGAAATGTTATCTTTAATAACTTTTAAGCATGACTCCCATGCACTTTCGTGACTTTTATTCATAGTTTTTAGGTTGTTCGCGTTTTTAGTAATCTTTCGTTTAATCACGAAAATGTTTTGAAATAACGAGATAACAAATATTTACATAAAAAAGTTAAAAAAAAAGTGTTTTAACTATTGCATTTTTAAAAAAAAATACATGTATGCAAATTTTTTTTAATATTATCTAAATTCTCAAAGTCCTTGGTAAATTTACGCTACATGAAATTCTTAAACAATTTATTTTCATATTAATTTAATTATATGCCAAATAATTTGAAAATCATCGATTTAGAGTTTTCAACAAAAATTCGAATTCGCTACGCTGAAACTGATAAAATGGGGTATTGCTATTATGGCAATTATGCAAGTTTTTTTGAGGTTGCGCGAGTAGATGCGCTCAGAGAAACAGGAATTCTTTATAGTGAATTAGAAAAGAGCGGTATACTATTGCCAGTTACCAAATTTGAGGTCAGTTTTTTTTCTCCTGCCTTCTATGATGAGCTTATAAAAATTAAAACAAAAATTGTTGAGCTTGAGGGTGTAAGAATTGGATTTGAATATCAAACAATTAATCAAAAGGGAAAATTGTTAAACAAGGCATACACGCAATTGGTTTTTGTAAGTGCCGCAAATCAAAAACCTATGGCAATACCTGTAGAAATAATTGAGAAGCTAACGTGTAGAAAATGAGTGTTTTTGAATTTCAACCATACGATCCTTTAAAAAGAAAATTACCGTATCTCATCAGAAATGGAGAAAAACGGGTGGGCGATCAAATCAAAAATCAACAATTAAAATCTGCCAAATTTGTTCTTATTGGCATATCTGAAAATGTTGGCCCTCAAGCAAATTTAGGCCGCCCTGGAAGTGAAAATGCTTTTGCGGCTTTTTCTAAAGTCTTTTTCAACACACAATTTTATCCTGACTCAAAAATTGATCAATTAGCCTTTTTAGGACAAATCAATCAAATTGCACAACCAAACGATCGGCCACAAGCATGTGAATATGTAAAGCAATTGGATACGATGCTTTATAATATTCTCTCTGATAATGTTGCAGCAAATCAAATTCCAATAATCGTTGGTGGAGGGCACAACAATGCCTTGCCATTGATGAGATGGGCTGCCAAGCAAAATCCATTAAGTGTAGTGAATATTGATGCGCACGCAGATTTACGCGATACTGATAAACGTCATAGTGGTAATTCTTTTTCCTTCGCCTTAGAAGAGGGGCTTCTTAAAAACTATGCAGTATTTGGTCTTCACGAAGCTTTCAATAATGAAATTATAAGAACCCAGCTCAAACAAAAAAATGTCCACTATCGCTTTTTTGAAGATTACTTAACTAGAAAATTTAGTTTAAAAGAGGATGTTTTGAATTTTCTAGAAGATAATCCACAGCATATTGGTCTTGAATTGGATATGGATGCTCTTGCATTTATGCCTAGTTCGGCTTTTAGCCCTTCGGGTTGGTCTTTGGATGAAATAAGGAGTATGGTTCTACATTTAGGCCATTCAGAAATAAAGTTTGCCTACCTCAATCTTACAGAAGCCGCGCCTTTAGATGATCGCGAAGATCTTATTGTTGGTAAGGCATTAAGTTATCTGGTAAGAGATTTTTGTGCATCTGTAAAATAAAAGAGGCCCCGAAGGGCCTCTAAAATCAACCTGTAGCAAAGTTAATTTAGTTTCTTTTTCAACGAAGTATTTTCAAAAAGGTTTCATAAAATTAACATGCGACCCTTGAAAAAGTTATTTTACCTGCCAACACGGGTTATGCTCAGCATCTATTTTTGTAGTAGATGAATAATCAGTCTACTATTAAGGCATTGGTTCGGCTAATTGAAGATCCCGATGAACAGGTTTATGAGCAGGTTCGGGGGGAGTTAATGAAGTATGGTCCAGATGTAGTTCCTGTGCTTGAGCAATCATGGGAACAAGACTTTTTTGGATTATTATTTCAAAATAGGATTGAGAATATCATACACGACATTCAGTTTGAAGCAATAAAAAATCAACTCAAAACATGGTTGGATTCATCCGAAAAAGACCTTTTACAAGGGGCATTAATTATTGCTAAATATCAATATCCAAGTTTAGACGAAGAGGCAATATTCACACAAATTCAAAGCATACGACGCGATATTTGGCTAGAATTGAATGATCACCAAACAGCATTTGAACAAGTTAAAATTTTCAATCGTATATTTTTTGGCATGCATGGTTTTAAGGGCGATTCAAAAAATTATCATACACCGGCCCATTCATTTATTAATCAAGTTTTAGAACGTAAAAAAGGCAACCCATTAAGCCTCTGTCTCATTTATAGTGTTATTGCACAATCCTTAGATATACCGATATATGGTGTTAATTTGCCAAATCATTTTATCTTGGCTTATATGGACGACAAACATAGTGCCATCAAATTTTCTTCTTATGATGAATATGGCGTACTATTCTACATAAATGCCTATTCTAAGGGTAGTATATTGGATGGCAATGAAATAAAATCTTTTATTCAAGGTATCCACATGCAGCCCGAGCGTAGTCATTTTGAACCATGTTCTAATTCTGCAATTTTAAAACGTATGCTAGCCAATCTTATCTTTGCATTTCAGCAAGCAGGTTCAGCACAGAAAGTTTCAGAATTGATGGAGTTAAGAGGGCTCATTCCTTGATAAAATTGAGCTATTCTTTGTATTTTTGACTAAAACCATTTCATGTCTGAAAAATACAATGTGGCTGAACGCTTTATGCGTTATGTCCAAATAGATACTGCCTCAGATCCGTCTGCAATCACCTTTCCTTCTAGTGCAAAACAACGTCATTTAGCACAAAAACTTTACGATGAACTCTTGGAAATAGGCATCGATGATGTACAAATCGATGAATGGTCTTATGTTATTGGAACTATTCGGGCTAATGTTAGCCATGCAGCCCCAACCATTTGTTTTTGTTCTCATATTGACACTGCACCAGATTGCAGTGGCACCAATGTGAAACCCATTCTTCATCAAAACTATTCTGGTGAACCGATTATTTTACCCGATGACCCCACTCAAGTTTTAAGCACTAAAGAGCATCCTTATTTGCTTCAAAAAATCGGTGACGATATTATCACGGCCAGTGGGCATACCTTGCTTGGGGCAGATGATAAAGCGGGTGTGGCAATTATCATGGAATTAGCAGCTTATTTAACGAATCATCCAGAAATTCCTCATGGCGATATTCGTATTTTATTTACCCCCGATGAAGAGGTGGGCCGAGGAGTTGAGCGGCTAGATATGGAAAAACTTAATGCCGATTTCGGGTATACATTAGATGGCGGCCCGCTTGGAGACATAGAAGATGAAACTTTTTCAGCCGATGGAGCGAGTGTTACATTTTTTGGGATTAGTGCACATCCCGGATATGCAAAAGGGAAAATGATTAACGCTATTAAATTGGCTAGTGATTTTGTTTCATTGCTTCCAAAAGATAGTTGGTCTCCAGAAACTACTGAAAATCGGGAAGGGTTTGTGCACCCTACTTCAATAGAAGGCTTTTTGGAAAAAGCAACTGTTAATCTTATAATAAGAGACCACGATACACAACTTTTGGACTCATATCATCAAAGGCTCGATACATTAGCAAAGCAAATTGTTGCAGCCAATCCAGGTTCTCGTTATCAAATTCATATTCAGGAGCAATATCGCAACATGAAAGAAATTTTGAAAGATGTTCCATTTGTAGCTGACTATGCTGAAGAAGCAATGCGTAAAGCAGGCCTCACACCCAAAAGAGCGATTATACGTGGAGGCACGGATGGCTCAAGACTTTCATTTATGGGTTTGCCATGTCCCAATATTTTTACGGGTGAAATGGCCATTCATTCAAAATTAGAATACGTGAGCGTTCAAGATATGAACAAGGCAATTGATACATTGGTCGAACTCGTTCAAATTTGGCAAAGACATCCATGGACGCAAGTTTGATCATTAAAGATTTAAGGGAAAAGAAATTTTCACCACTGTATTTTCTGCATGGAGAAGAATCCTATTACATCGACAAGGTTTCACAAACCATACAAGAAATGTGTTTAGAAGAACACGAAAGAGATTTCAATCAGACCATTGTTTATGGCAAAGATGCCGAATTGTTGACTTTACAAAGTGAGCTAAAATCCTATCCTATGATGTCGCAAAGGCGTTTAGTGATTTTAAAAGAGGCTCAAGATTTCAAACAAATTGATGCCCTTGAATCCTATACTGAATCGCCAACGCCGACAACAATTTTTGTGATTTGTTTTAAAAACAAATCCTATGATGCGCGAAAAAAAATATTAAAAAATGTAGCCAAAAATGGCCTTGTATTTAAGTCCGAGAAAATACGCGATTACCAATTACCAGATTGGATTTCAAAATATGTGCGTAATAATGGAATGCAAATTAATTCAAAAGCTACCATGATGTTAGCCGAATTTATAGGTTCAGATTTAAGTAGAATAACAAATGAATTAGAAAAATTGCGAATTGTTCTTGGTGAGAATACCAATATCAATGAGCAACATATTGAAATGCATATCGGTATTTCGAAGGATTATAATATTTACGAATTGGTAAATTCAATTTCTCAAAAGCACACCCAAAAAGCGTTCAAAATAGTTCAGTATTTTCAGTACAACCCAAAAGCTGGAGAGCTCGTGGTAATCATAGCTGCCTTATTTAAATTATTTACCCAATTGATGCGCGTACATTTCACTGCGAATAAATCGAGAGAAAACATTGCAAAGCATGTAGGTGTACATCCTTTTGTAGCTGGAGAATTGCTCTCTGCCGCCCAAAATTATGATCCTAAAAAAATCGCATCTGTAATTGCATTGTTGCATGAATATGATTTAAAATCCAAAGGGGTAGGCAACAGCCAAATGAGTAATGCGGCGCTGCTCAATGAGTTGGTATTTCAAATTCTTTTTACATGAGTATTTTCTATTTACCGCAATTACAAAAAGGGGTATCACACTACGAGCTTAGTGAAGAGGAATCCAAGCATTGTATCAAAGTTTTGCGCATGCAAACGGGTGCTGAATTAGAATTGATTAATGGGATTGGGCTTCAAGCACATGCGGTTTTAAAGGTGGCGCATGTTAAAAAATCTATTGTTGAAATTCTGGCATTGGAATTACACCCTCCAACACAGAATATACACATTGCACTTGCGCCAACTAAAAATGCCGAAAGATTGGAATGGTTCGTTGAAAAAGCTACTGAACTTGGCATGACAAAACTTTCTTTTATAAGGTGTGAACGCAGCGAAAGGAAACAACTTAATTTAGCTCGACTTGAGAAAATAGCAATTGCAGCCATCAAACAATCAAAACGCTTTTATTTGCCACAAATCTTTGCGCTTGATTCCTTTGATGAATTTGTTCAGAAATATCCAAATGGATATATCGGTCATTGTTATGACGGCCCAAAAATTGGATTAAAGTCCTTAGACAATAATCGGCCGTTTTTAATTGGGCCCGAAGGTGATTTTACTCAAAAAGAAATTGATTTAGCCTTGATTCAACATTACGAGGCAGTAGACATGAGCTCCTACAGGTTGAGAACGGAAACCGCGGCTCTACTCGCAACCACAGCGCTTATCCGCTAGGTGCTTTTTATAAATCGATAAACTTCAAAACTTGCATTGTGTTGGTTATCGGCATTTTGAGTAAATAAAAGCTCTTTATGAAAGGATGAAGTGTCAAACTCCGGGAAAAAGGTATCGGCACCATAGGCTTTATCTATTTGGGTAATAAATACTTCATCAACTAAATTTGATTCAAGGGCCAATTTGTAGATTTGTGCACCTCCAATTATAAAAGCTTTTTGAGAAGGTAGCAAAGATAATTTATTGAGACATTCCTCTAGTGACGAAAACACAAGACAATTAGGTGCTTTGAAATCTGCTTGTCGGCTTAAAACAATGTTTGTTCTGCCGTCTAAAGGACGATATTTTTCTGGGATGGATTCATAATTTTTTCTTCCCATGATTACGACATGTCCTTTGGTAGTTGCTTTAAAGAATCGCATATCTGCAGGAAGATTCCACATCAAATCATTGTTTTTCCCAATACCTTTTTGAGAATCTACTGCGACAATCAACGAAAGATTTGAAATCATACGGCAACTGGTGCTTTGATATGTGGATGGGGATCGTAATTGAGCAATTCGATATCCTCAAATTTAAAATCAAAAAGGTTATCGATTTCTGGGTTTAGCGAAATGCTTGGTAGTTCACGAAATTCTCTTGATAGTTGAAGTTTGGCTTGTTCTATGTGGTTGGTATATAAGTGAGCATCACCTAGAGTATGAATAAACTCCCCAGCTTGTAGGCCACAGACTTGCGCTAGCATAATGGTGAGCAATGCATAGGAGGCAATATTAAATGGTACACCTAAAAAGGTATCTGCACTGCGTTGATAGAGCTGACAACTTAGTTTTCCATTGGCCACATAAAATTGAAAAAATGCATGACAAGGCGGGAGCGCCATTTGGTCAATTAGACCGACATTCCATGCCGAAACAATCATGCGACGCGAATCTGGGTTATTTTTAATTTGATTGATAACTTGAGTGATCTGATCGATTTGCCTTCCATCAGGAGTAGGCCAACTACGCCATTGCGAGCCATATACTGGTCCGAGTTCACCATTCTCATCGGCCCATTCATCCCAAATACTTACACCATTTTCCTTGAGATAAGTAATATTGGTTTCACCTTTTAAAAACCAAAGTAATTCATGAATAATAGAACGTAAATGTAATTTTTTAGTAGTGATACAAGGAAAGCCGTCTGAGAGGTTAAAGCGCATTTGATATCCAAAAACAGAGATAGTTCCGGTTCCCGTTCGGTCTTCTTTATGTACGCCATGTTCAAGTATGTGCGAGAGTAAATCGTGATATTGTTTCATTTAAAAACTTGCTTGGCTACGAAAATAGTAATTATTTTAGCCCTATGAAGTGCACAAAAGCCCTCCTAGCCCTCCTTTTTATCATTAGTTTTACACAGATAAATGCCCAAGTCCTCAAACGCAGGTACAGAGGAATTTATCAAGGTAAAATAGGCACATATGAGCTTTTTTTCGGAGAGCAAAAAGTAAATGTTGCTCCGTGTAATATAGTCATTTACCTCGATCGGGATAGTGTTTTTATTGAGATTGATACCTACAAATATGCCAGCCCTTTTGAGCTTAATGTGTTAAAGAAAACGATAAATCTTACCGCTATTAGACCTAATTCTGGAATAACCGAGCAAATAATAATTGATTGTAAAACAAGGTCATTGACAAGAAAAGGGCTCTATCCACAACCAGATGCACTTTTAGTTCGGCAAGCTAAATTACCTCGAAGGTAGCCACAAGCTGAAGGTTGTTCCTTTTTCTGGGATACTCCTTGCTTCAATTTTACCATGATGGGCTTCAACTATGAGTTTGACATAATAGAGTCCTAGACCAAATCCTTTCACATCGTGAACATTACCTGTTGAAATGCGATGAAACTTATCAAATATAATTTGAAGGTCTTCTTTCTTAATGCCAATTCCGTTATCTTCTACGTCTATTTTAAAACCGTTTTTTTCAGCTTTCACGATAATTGAAATTTGCGGTGTGGTTTTACAATACTTTATGGCATTGTCCACAAGGTTGAAAAGCACATTGGTTAAATGAATGGGGTCTGCAAAAATCTGTAAATCTGGATTTTGATTAACAATATTTAATTTACCCCCCTCCTTTGCTTGATTGAATTCAAAATTTTCTTGAACATCCGATAAGATATCCTCAATACGTATCAGTTCCTTATTCAGACTAACTTTATCTTTGTCCAATTTTGCAATATTTAACACGCGTTCTACTTGTTTTTCCAATCGCTTATTTTCCTTATAAATGATACTTGCATATTTGCGCATTCTATCAGGTTCAACGCCATCTTCTAACCTCAGTAACATCTCGCTAGAAAGACTAATAGTTGAAATGGGTGTTTTGAGCTCATGGGTCATATTATTAATAAAGTCATTTTTAACTTCCGACAGGCGTTTTTGTCTAATAATAATACCTAAACTAAAGGCAAAAAACACACCGACAAAAACAACAACAATTACCAAATACATCCACGGTGAAAAGCTCGAAGTAGATTGAATTTGATTTAATTTTAGGTGAGGAAAATAAACTGTAAAATAATGTCCGTCTTTAGTTAAATTCAAGCTTTCTGCCGTAATATCGACAAGGGGTTGAGGTTTTTTAGCATAAATCGAGTCACTGTCAAAAATGTAAAGTCCAGAAAGTGAAATTGAATCTTTAAAACAGTCATAAATCCCAAATAAAAAATCTTGTTGTATGTCTTGTAAATACAGTTCTTTTTTGAGTAAGGTCTCAAGATAGAATGGTTGTAATTCGTCTGTTACCTCTACGGTGTAATGTTTATAATTTACTTGCTTCACCGCCCCATAAACTTGGCTAGGATCATCCATTTTGTTTATGGAAGTGAGTACATTTCTCAAAGCAGCTCTAGCTTGCTGAGCAAATTCCCTTAAATTTAGACTATCCTCTCGTTGTTGAATAGCGATATATTCTTGTTGTAATTGACGCGTATTTTGGATCCAAACATACTGTACAATAAGGATGCTTAAGATTGAAAAAATCCCTAAAATAGCAACCGCATTGACTGTTTTATTCTGCATGTTTAAAAACCATTAACTCCATTTACGGTAGTGTATTTGAGCACATTTTTCTTTTCGGGGTGTATGCGTGCAAAGGCCGATTGAACTGCGAGGGTGCCTTCATGAAATCCACATAAAATCAATTTAAGCTTATTGGTATAGGTGTTTACATCACCAATAGCATAAATCCCTGGTATGTTTGTCGAATAGTCCAAGGTATTGACTTTAATTGCTCCTTTTTCTAATTCAAGCCCCCAATCTGCAATGGGCCCAAGACTAGGTTTCAGACCAAAAAGAGGAATGAAATGGTCAGCATTAATAACGCGTTCCCCTTCTTTTTGATGAGTGATAATTACTTCTTGGAGAAAATTGGAACCAACTAGACCTGTAACTTCTGCCTCTGTTACTAAATCGATTTCTCCTTTCTCTGCCATATCTATAACGCGTTGAACAGAATCTAAATGTCCTCGAAATGAACTACTGCGATGTACCAATATTACGCGCTTAGCAATTTTTTTCTCAGCCAAATAAATGGACCAATCTAATGCCGAGTCTCCTCCTCCTGCAACAACACAAACTTTATCTTGGTATATTTCAGGGTTGCGAATAATGTATTCAACCCCATTATTTTCGAAGGAACTGATGTTATCAATAGGGGGTTTTCTGGGTTCAAATACACCTAAGCCACCGGCAATCATTACAATCGGAGCACGATGTTTGGTGCCTTTAATCGTGGTAACTATAAACTGATTTTCATCGTCTTTATCAATAGACACTGCTGCCTCCCCAAGCGTAAATCCGGGCTTAAATGGCGAAGCCTGAGCCATAAGATTGTCTATAAGTTCACCAGCTAATATAGTTGGAAACCCAGGAATGTCATAAATCGGTTTTTTGGGATAAATTTCCGAACATTGGCCACCTGGTTGCCCAAGAGAGTCAATAAGATGACAGCGTAATTTAAGCAGCCCTGCTTCAAATACAGTAAATAAGCCAACAGGGCCAGCCCCAATAATAATTATATCTGTTTGAATCATTTTAATTAATTAATAAGCAGGGAAAATGGGTTTATTTTGAAGTATCTCTTCTATTTTATGCATTACGTCGGAAGTTAGCAAATGTTGAGCTTCCAAGGCTTTAAAATTTTCTTGTAGTTGCTCTAATTTGCTAGCACCTAATATTACTGTCGAAACATTTGGATTCTTAAGGCACCATGCCAGGCTCAATACAGGAAGACTTAGTCCAAGTTCTTTACATAATTCAGAAAGTTTAAGCACCACATCAATGCGTTCTTGGGTAAAGCTGCGTTCTTTTAGCCATTCTAGACCTTCCATTCCTAAGCGCGTGCCTTTAGGGAATTGATCGTTGTATTTTCCACTTAAAATCCCAGAAGCCAATGGAGACCATATTGTTGTGCCGAGTCCAACTGTTTTATAAATTTGGTCAAATTCGACCTCTACTTTTTCTCGAGCAAACATATTGTATTCGGGCTGCTCTACAATAGGTCCAATTAAATGATTTTGTTTTGCAAATAAGTGCGCTTCCATGATTTCTTGAGCAGACCATTCAGAAGTACCCCAATATAAGATTTTACCTTGCATAATTAATTGATGCATGGTCCAGACTGTTTCCTCGATGGGGGTTTGTTTATCTGGACGATGACAAAAATATAAATCGAGGTAATCTAATTGAAAGCGTTTGAGTGCCGCTTCGCAGGCTTCAAAAAGGTGCTTACGGCTTAGCCCTTTTTGTGTCGGAAGTTCACCGCCAATTCCAAAAAATGCTTTACTACTTACAATATATGAATCTCTAGACCATGCTTTTTTCTTTAAAATGGCGCCCATGACTTCCTCGCTTTTTCCACGGGCGTATATTTCCGCGTTATCGAAAAAATTAATGCCATTATTGTAGGCATAATCCATTAAAGATTCAGCACTGTCATCAGAGATCTGTTTACCAAAAGTAAGCCAAGAACCTAAGGAAAGCCTGCTTACCTGCAAGCCACTTTTTCCCAGATTGTTATATTGCATTTCCATATGTTGTATTTGTTATTTTACGTAGTTTATGTTTCCAAATTCCATTGGCTATTACGATCAATAGAATTACGGCTGCACCCCAATAAAAGGTGGATTGTAGTAATTTGTGCTCTTTAAGTAAAACAATTGCCAAAATAATGGTGTATATGGGTTCTAGATTGATACTTAAAGAAACGCTAAATGCACCAAGCCTTTTTACTATATCAATAGTTGCAATAAAAGCAAAGGAAGTACAAAGAATGCCTAAAAATAATAGCCACCAAAAATCAGAACTACGCATCTCAAAAAGTTCAAAATTGAGTTTTCCTGTAAATCCAAAAAATAAGCTTAAGGCTATAAATCCAGTAGCAAGTTCTGTTAAACTTAGACTTGGTGTTGCTGTATTTTGGGCAAGTTTTGCGTTCGAAACCGAGAAAATACCTGCACACAATGCTGATACAAGACCTATTGAAAGGGCCTTAAGTTCATTGGTATTGAAATCTTGGGCTACAAAATAAATGCCCCCAATTACCAATAAACCCATAGAAAATTCTATCCAAGAAAATCTTTTTTTCAAAATTAGAGGTTCTAACCAAGTTACATGAAGCGTGGTAGTAGATAAACATAAAATTCCTAAAGAGGCAGTTGACAGTTGAATAGCAGTATAAAAGGTTAGCCAATGGAGCGCCACAACTAATCCAATCATTATGGCCCAAACTAAATTTTTTCCATGCGGTAAAACAAATTTTTTGATCCATAGCATGTAAATTGCGATTGCCACTGCAGCAATCCAAAGTCTATGCCACACGATTACAAGGGCATCTAAATCTATGAGCTTTCCCAAAATACCAGTAAAGCCCCACATGAATATGATGAGGTGTAGAAGTAAATGGTGTCGATATTGCTTTAACAAAAATTCGCTTTTAATAAATTATTGTTTTTTGGACCATTCTGCTATAGACTGTTCGTTAGCGCGAACATAGGCATTATCTCCATCAGATTTAGCTGCTTCAATAGACACTTGTGCTGTTTTTATGGCATTTTTATAGTCGCCATTTGCTGCTTGTAATTGAGCCAAAAGGCGGGTCATCCAATAGGCATTCGTACCGCGTAATTCAACGGCTTTTGTGGACCATTCTAAAGCTTTTTTTAAATCGATATTTTCATTGAAATAATAAGCTGCGGCATTATGATAGTCATTGGCGCTTGGGCCATTCATTGTTTTCTCTATGCTAAAAAGCACTTTTGATTTGGTATCTAATGAAAATGGAATGCGCACCTTGGTTTGTTCCCATACTAAGTTTATGACTGCGCTACTGTTTTTAAGTTCATCTATAGATATAGAAAAACTCTCCTGAATATCTTGTATCTTAATGACATCTGCAATTACCTTGAGTGCAACTTTATTCTCATCCCATACTGCCGGTAGGCCCCAATTCGAATAATCAGAATAAAAATATATTTCCCATGCTGTTTTTCCTGGCTTAGCAAAAAGTGCATAGGTACCTGCGGCCAAAGTGTCTTGTCCAAAAATCAAGGATTCCGAGCAAGTAATCTTTGTGTTTTCATTGGCCCCCATTCTCCATAACTGACCAAACGGAATAAGTTCTCCAAAAATTGCACGACCTTTAACTCCTGGTCTAGAATAATCGATTTGAATATCTGCTAAACCTACTTTTTGTTGAATTTTAGCAACGGGACTTGCCTTTGGTGTAACTACTTGAGCTCCTAAAAATTGAGCAGTTAGTATGGCGATGGTGAGAATGGTATGTTTCATTTTTTTTAATTATTAAACAAGTTATATCCTGAGATGTTCATATCAATTGTGAGCTCCCAATTGGCTCTTAATTTGATTTTTTCAGGGTAATAAATTAAGTTTTCTGCCCTGGTTTTTTCTACTAAATCTATTGCATCCCACTGTTGGTTATTATTTTTATCAAATACTAATCTAAGTGTATAATTACCTGCCTTTAGTTTATCGATTGTAATTTGAGAATTCAAAACGGGTTCTTGTCTACACAATTTTTCGCCATCATATAATTCTAAAATTAATGATTGCTCAATTTTATCTAAATTGATGATTATTGTGCTCAGGGTTGCTGAGTTTTCTATAGAGTCATTAAAAATTGGTTTTTGCGTTTGCAATAGATTCGTGCTGTCTGAATTGATTTTGGGTTTTGAGAGCCTAAAATGTAGGGTGTCTAATTTATTGGCCTCAATAATTACAGGATTGAAATACTGATCTTGGCTTTCGGCAATTGAGCAAATTCCATTTTGATCTTCATCAATAAATGCTTTTGCAAAATAGCTACCCTCTTTTAGTCCATTGATAAGAACTTGACCATTTTGCTCAAATCGGCCAATATAACGTGGCGTTTTGATGGTATCGTTTAAATAAAGTCCAAAAAACATATTTTTTGTTTTGGTATTTGGTAAACATTCTTGTCCAAAAGCGACAATCTTTAAAGAATCTAAAATTGGGCCCGTAGAAAAAGTCCAAGTCATTAAGGAATCATTACCTTCAGTAATATCTTTAATTGCACCATTACTTGTCAGGGTATAAGTTGTATTTCTACTTAAAGCATCTTTAAATATAATTCGCAATTGCTTGCCTTTTTGCACAAATTCTAATCGACTGTCTGGGGGCATCAAAAGGATTTTTTGTTGGGCTTGGTCTAATTTAAAAAACTCATCGAAAATTAGCTCCTGCTCCGTTGCCGCTACATTACATTGTTTATCCGTAATTGTTTGTGATAAAACTCGAGGAGCACTAGCATCTACGGGCCCTCCAGAAATGGATCCTACTTGAGCGCAAGCACCACAAAATAATACAATTATAATAGCCCAGCGAACCATAACATCATGTTTTCCAATTCTAATTGATCCAATTGATCAAAACTATTGAGTTCTGAACTATCTATATCGAGCACACCCCAAACTTTATTGTTTTTGATTATAGGCACGACTATTTCACTTTTTGAAAACATACTGCATGCAATGTGCCCTTCAAATGCAGAAACATCGGGTACGATTTGAGTTTTGGCCTGTGCCCAAGCTGTTCCGCAAACCCCTTTCCCAAAACCTATTCTTGTACATGCAATAGGGCCTTGAAAGGGCCCAAGAACAAGTTGCGTTTCACGAACAATATAAAAGCCAATCCAAAACCAATCAAAAGCCTCTTTGAGTGCCGCGCAAATATTGCCCATATTGGCAACTTCATCCTTTTCTTTACCGACGAGTGCTTCGAGTTGTTGTCTCAGCGCAATGTAACGCTCTGATTTACTATTGGAATTAAAAAAAAGTTGATTGGCCATAATTGTTTTACAAATTTCACGTTTTTTAAAATGATTGACAATCTTTTACTTTGTAAATTTCAGCTATGATCAAACAAATTCAGTACGAAAAAATACTTTTTTTAGATATAGAAACGGTTCCTCAGGTATTCAATTACGATACATTAGATGATAAATCTAAAATTTTATTTGAGGCAAAAAATAGATTTCAAATCAGTGAAGAAAAGTCTATTGAACAAATTTTTGACGAAAGAGGTGGTATCTTAGCCGAATTTGGAAAAATAGTTTGTATTTCAGTGGGGATGCTCAGGGAGAATTCGCGCGAAAAAACCATACGGTTAAAATCTTTTTATCATGATGATGAACAAACGCTTTTAAGGCAATTCAAGCAATTACTCGACGACCATTACAACACTCAGTTTCATGTCCTTTGCGGACACAATAGCAAAGAATTTGATATCCCTTATATCTGCCGTAGGATGTTGATTCATGGAATGGCATTGCCAAATATCTTGCAAATTTCAGGTAAAAAACCATGGGAAATCAATCATATAGACACCATGGAAATGTGGAAATTCGGAGATTATAAATCATACACATCGCTCGCATTGCTATGTCATGTTATGGGAATTCCAACCCCAAAAGATGATATTTCGGGTGCCGATGTAGCGCGTGTTTATTATCAAGACAAAGACCTTGAGAGGATTATGGTTTATTGTGAAAAGGATGTTGTTGCACTAATTCAACTTTATTTGCGTCTGAATGGCAATACGCTCGTTGAGGATTGCAATATTAGTTCAGCAAGCACGGCGCAGTGATGCGTCTTTATTTTAAAATTGGCATGATTATTTGTGAGTGATACTGGATTCGAACCAGTGACCCCTACCCTGTCAAGGTAGTGCTCTAAACCAACTGAGCTAATCACCCTTAAAATGCAAAGATATAAGTTTTTTAATCCATGAAAGGTCAATAGTATGTAGTTTTATAGTGCAATGAGTCATGACAAAATTATTTTAGGAATAGATCCAGGAACAACTGTTTTAGGGTATGGTTTGATTCATATTCAAAATAAACAACTTCAGCTATTGAATTTTGGAGTTATACAATTGCATAAACTTGCAACCCATCCAGACAAACTTAAAAGAATACTCGAACGATTAAATGGTTTGATAGCAGAATACAAACCGGATGAAATGGCTATTGAGGCGCCTTTTTTTGGCAAAAATGTGCAATCAATGCTCAAATTAGGCCGAGCGCAAGGGGTGGCGATTGCTGCGGCATTAAATCATAACATGCCTTTTGAAGAATATTCTCCAAGGCGCGTAAAACAAGCCATAACTGGAAGCGGTAGTGCTTCCAAGGAACAGGTTGCCGCGATGCTCCAAAAGCTGCTTAATTTTAAAGATTTGCCCAAACATCTCGATGCCACAGATGGTTTGGCAGTCGCCGTTTGCCATCATTTTTCAAAAGGACAAGGTGAACACAACAAAACTAAAGGCGATAGCTGGACTGCATTTTTGGCCCAAAACCCGGATAGGTTAAAAAAATGAGCGATAAAAAAATAAAAGTATATACTGATGGATCTTCAAGAGGAAACCCTGGTCCTGGAGGCTATGGTATTATTTTATCTTTTGGAGGCAAGCAAACCGAACTCAGCCAAGGATTTCGACACACAACAAATAATAGAATGGAATTATTGGCGGTGATTGTTGCTCTAGAAAAGATTAAGAATCGCAGTTATACGGTTGTTATTCACACGGATTCTAAATATGTAATTGATTCAATTACTAAAGGTTGGGTATTTGGTTGGGCAAAAAAAGGTTTTAAAGGCAAAAAAAACCCCGATTTATGGCAACGCTATCTAGAATTACATCCACATTTTAATTTAGAATTTATCTGGATAAAAGGGCATGCGGGTCATGCTCAAAATGAGCGTTGCGATACACTTGCCGTAAGTGCCGCTACAGAAACGCCAACATATATTGATGAATGGTTTGAAGCCAATCCAAATTGATTTAGACCAAAATTGAACGATACCAACGTTCAATATCCTTGAATGCTTTTTCTTTTCGTGCGGCAACGTCCAAAACTTGCTCCTCGCTTATTTTTCCTAAGCCAAAATACTTGGCTTGAGGATGTCCAAAATACCAACCACTGACTGAGGAAGCAGGCCACATGGCCAAGGTCTCTGTTAATGAAACTCCTATTTGATTGGATGCATCGAGGAGCTTAAAAATGCCAAGCTTTTCTTGATGGTCAGGACATGCAGGGTATCCTGGTGCTGGGCGAATTCCTCGGTATTTTTCTGAAATAAGGGCTTCATTTTCAAGTCGTTCATCGGGATCATATGCCCAAAGATCTTTTCGAATAAAAGCATGGAGGTATTCGGCAAATGCTTCTGCTAAACGGTCGGCAATTGCTTTGACTAAAATTGAGTTATAGTCATCTTGGTTGTCTTCGTAAAGTTTTGTGTAATGTTCAATACCTATGCCTGCGCAAACAACAAAAGCGCCTATATAATCTTTTATATTCAATGATTTTGGGGCAATAAAATCGGCCAATGCCAAATTCGGTTGTCCTGAAACTTTTTTGGTTTGTTGTCTAAGTGTAATTTGCTTATGCAATAATTCGGCAGTTTTTGGGTGGTAGATTTCGATGTCATCACCAATCGAATTGGCAGGAAAAATTCCACTAACCCCTTTACATTTTAAAATATTATCACTCGCTAATTGTTGTATCATTTTTTGGGCGTCCTCAAATACTTTTGTGGCTGCTTTGCCAACAACAGAATCTTCTAGAATTGCAGGATATTTTCCGTGTAGTTCCCATGATTGAAAAAATGGGGTCCAATCGATAAAAGGTATTAATTCAGAAATATTGGGTTGGTGTAGTTGGGTGCCCAAAAATTTTGGTGTTGAAATAGTATTTTCATCAAAGGTAAGTTTCAAACGATTTTCCCTAGCCTTTTCTAAGCTGATCAGTTGCTTTGTTGCTTGATGTTTGGCATGGTGTTCTCTGATTTTTGAATATTCAATATTGAGTGCGCTTAAAAATTCATTTTTCTTAGATCCCAATAAACTTTCAACAACGGTTACAGACCTCGAAGCATCTAACACATGAATTACCGCTCCAGAGGGATAATGTTCTTCTATTTTAACTGCAGTATGAACCTTTGAAGTGGTGGCACCTCCAATTAATAAAGGTATTGTTAGCCCAGCTCGCTGCATTTCTTTAGCAATATGAACCATCTCATCTAACGAAGGTGTAATTAGACCACTTAGCCCGATGGCATCAACATTTTGTTCAATCGCAGTTTGAATGATTTCTTGAGCTTGCACCATAACCCCTAAATCGATGATTTGATAGTTATTACAAGCCAGTACAACGCCAACTATATTCTTTCCAATGTCGTGAACATCACCTTTAACAGTGGCCATTAAAATTTTCCCCGCAGCTTCTTTTTTACCGTCTTTGTCTGCCTCGATAAACGGCAGTAAATAAGCAACGGCTTTTTTCATTACCCTTGCCGATTTTACTACTTGAGGTAAAAACATTTGACCAGAACCAAATAAATCACCTACTTGATTCATGCCGTCCATAAGCGGGCCTTCAATAACTTGAATGGGATGTTCAACCAATAAACGCGCCTCTTCTACATCCTGATCAATAAATTCAACGATTCCTTTTATGAGTGCATGGGCAAGTTTTTTTTCTACACTTTGATTTCTCCAGCTGAGATCCGCTGTATGTTGTCTGACTTCTCCACTTACCGTTGCTGCAAATTCTAACAAACGTTCAGTAGCATCAATTCGCCGATTTAGTAAAACATCCTCAACATGATTCAATAAATTGGGCTCAATTTTTGAATATATTTCTAGCATGCTAGGATTAACAATTCCCATGTCCATTCCATGTGCAGTGGCATGAAATAAAAATGCAGAATGCATGGCTTCACGAACTTTATTGTTGCCACGGAAAGAGAACGAGACATTTGAAACCCCTCCACTAACGTGCACACCCTTCAAATTTTCACGAATCCATTTAGTAGCAGCAAAAAAGTCAAGTGCATTGTTTGCGTGTTCTTCCATACCCGTTGCAACAGGAAAAATATTGGGATCAAAAATGATGTCTTCGGCAGGAAAACCAACAGTATTTACCAAAATTTGGTAAGATCGTTCGCAAATTTCTATTCGACGTTTATAGTTGTCTGCTTGACCTTTTTCATCAAAAGCCATGACAATTACGGCAGCTCCAAAGCGCCTTATCTCACGAGCTTGCTCAATAAAAACTTTCTCGCCTTCTTTTAATGATATTGAATTGACAACACATTTACCCTGAACACATTTGAGACCAGCTCGAATAATTTCCCATTTTGATGAATCAATCATTACGGGAATTCTTGCTATATCTGGTTCTGCTGCCAATAAATTCAGAAAGCGAACCATGGCAGTTTTGCCATCAATCATCCCTTCATCCATATTTATATCTAGGATTTGTGCGCCCCCCTCAACTTGTTCTCTTGCAACTTCTAGTGCAGACTCAAAATCTCCTTCTTTTATCATTCGTAAAAAAGCCCTAGAACCAGTAACATTGGTGCGTTCACCCACATTGATGAAATTGCTATTTTCATCGAGAATCAAAGCCTCTAATCCTGCTAATTTCAACATCTTAGTGTTTCCATTTTCTAGGTGAATATTTAGCTGCAATTGCTGTAATTGCCTCGATATGCTCAGGGGTTGTGCCACAACAGCCTCCTATGATGTTGACTAGACCTTCTTGCAAAAACTGTTCTATTTGAATAGCCATGTCTTGAGGGCTTTGGTCGTAAAGGCCGAATTCATTGGGTAGACCGGCGTTTGGATGGGCGCTCACCGCAAAAGTTGCTTTTTCATTGAGAACCTGTAAATATGGACGCATCATAGAAGCACCTAAAGCACAATTTAGACCAATGCTCAATAAGGGCATGTGTGATAATGAAATTAAGAACGCCTCAGTAGTTTGTCCCGTTAAAGTTCTTCCCGATTGATCTGTAATCGTTCCTGAAACCATTATTGGTAAAGTGCTTTGACGTTTTTCAAAAACCATATTACAAGCATATAGCGCAGCTTTCGCATTGAGCGTATCAAAAACGGTTTCGATCAGTAGAATATCGACACCACCATCGATTAACGCATCAATTTGTTGTGTATATGATACTACGAGTTGGTCAAAGTTAATTGCTCTAAATCCGGGGTCATTAACGTCGGGAGAAATCGAAGCTGTTCTATTGGTCGGCCCTATAGATCCTGCAACAAAACGCGGTTTGTCATTAAATTCTTGTGTAACCTCCTTGGCAATCTTTGCACTTTGATAATTTATCTGATACACTGCATCTTCGAGGTGATAATCGGCTTGGGCAATGGTGGTTGCCGAAAAAGTATTGGTTTCTATGATATCGGCACCAGCTTTTAAGTATTCGCGGTGAATGCTTTTTATAATTTGTGGCCTAGTGATTGATAATAGGTCGTTGTTGCCTTTAAGTGGCAATGGATGTTGCTCAAAAGCACCTTCTCGAAAATCAATTTCTTCGAGCTTATAGCGTTGAATCATAGTACCCATTGCTCCGTCTAGGACTAGAATTCGATGCTCTATCGCATGTTTAAGCGCTGCATTAATCATAATATTAATCTTTAGAAAGGCAGAAACAATGCGTTTCAACTTATCTTTTCCCTTTAGGGATTGGATTTGGCACCTTTACTTTTATGGTGAGGTTGCCAAGGTTTCAATGGGCCTATCCCTCCACCTTTCTTTATAAGTTTCTTTTGGTAAGAAAACCATTGCAAAGGTACATAGCTTTTACAAATTACAAGGGCAAACTGTATCTATTTGCCCCTATATTTTTAATTAAATTTTGTAGTTCCAATTCAAAAAGAGCTCCGTTTATTAGAGAAACGGGTTGATTGATCTCAATAAGAAGTTCATCAATACTCCAGGTTGGTTTTATTTGAAAACACGAGATTATTTTTTTTTCGATTAGATTATTGGTTTGTGGCTTATTTAAGGTACTTAATTGTTTTGTATTGAAAGACCAATTCATAAACTTAAGTAAGTCATTTGTATTAGAGAGAAGATGTGCTTTGTTGTTTGCAATAAGTTGATGGCAACCTTCTGATTCAATTTTAAAGATTTGGTTAGGAAAAGCAAATACTTCGCGGTTATAGTCATTGGCGAGTTCTGCAGTAATTAATGAGCCTCCATTTTTTTTACTCTCCACTACAATGACAGCATCTGCCATGCCAGCAATGATTCTGTTGCGCATGGGAAAATTCATTTTTTCTGGTTTTACTCCAATTAAAAATTCAGAAATAAGCCCGCCATTTTCTAGCATTAAATTGGCAATTTGCCCATTGCTTTTTGGATATATTTGATCGAGGCCGTGCCCCAGAACTCCATAGGTTGACAAACCAAATTCTATGCATTTTTGATGCACACATGCATCAATACCTTTTGCCAGTCCACTAAGAACAATAATGTCTTTAGGTAGCTTGGAAATTAATTCATCTACGATTTGAGTTCCGTAATTTGTTTTTTCTCTTGCGCCAACTATGGCAATGCATTTTGGTCTATTCCAATATGGGCCACAACCACGAAAAAAGATTCCAATTGGCGCATCCGGGCATTGGCGCAATCTTTTAGGGTATAATGGGTCACTTATAAAGTGGTAATTGACTTTATAATGATTTAGAAAATTTAGTTGTGCTTGAGCACTGATTAAGGCCCTTTTTGGATTTGTATTTTGAAGCGTTTGTAACGGTATTTCTGTAATTCGATGAAGTTCTTTAAAATTTAAAAAGAAAAAATCCTTTGGATGTTCTATTTTTTTTAGAATTTTTTGTGCACGTGCCGGCCCAATGCCATAAAGTTGAGAGAATGCTATTTTATAGAGTAGGTCGGAATTGTTCATTTTCTTTAACTTGAAATTGACTAAAATTATTGCAATTCAAGCTTGATGACATCCGTAATTATTCTGAGAATACCGTAATTTTTATTTCGCTGGTGTTTTAGATAAAAAGAAATGTGATTCTAAGTACTTAATTCACCTGTGAATTAGAAAAATACCGGAATGAAAAGTCAATGAAAAAACTTAAATTCGCTTAAATGACCGTCCTAATGATGAGACTAATAGTTTTTTTTTCGGTATTTATTTGTCAAAATTTTTTGGCTCAAAATCTACAAATAGAAGTCTTAGACGCACAAACAAATGCGCGCATCGAGGATGCATCTTATCTCATTAATGGCGGCAAATCAATAAAAAGTCAAAATGGATTGATATTATTAAGTCCGGCTAAATATCCTCTATCTATTATTATTAGGGCGCCATTTTATATTGCAGATACAATTCAATTGAATACAGCACCTGAAGGTCCAATTGTTTGTATGTTGCAAGTGCAAATTAAGGATCAAAAGACTGTTGTGGTTAGTGCGGGAAAACGAAGACAAGCCATTGAGGATGTTCCCGTTTCGATGGAGATTTTACGCCCCGAACTTATAGATAACAAAGGAATAACAGATTTAGAACAAGCCGTCGATCAAACTCCTGGTGTTTATACTATGGATGGCCAAGTTTCGATTAGAGGTGGATCTGGATTTGCCTATGGTACAGGAAGCCGGGTTTTATTGCTATGGAATGGAATGCCACTTTTATCGGGTTATGCAGGAGATACCCAATGGAATGCCATTCCAATGGAGCAAGCAAGTCAAGTAGAAATAATGAAGGGTGCTGCCTCGGTGTTGTACGGTAGCGGTGCGCTCAATGGAGTAATTGCCCTGTCTGAAAAAGAACCTCAATTAATTCCTTTAACTAAAGTTAAATTTCAGACGGGATTTTACGGTTCACCACGTCGTCAATCACTAAAGTGGTGGAGTTCGCCACCAATGCAACAGCAACTTGAAGTATTCCATAGTGAACTTAAAAAGCGCATGGGTTATACTTTTTCTACAACTGGATTTCACAATGATGGATACAGGCAAGGAGAATCAGAATATAGGGCTCGCGTTTCGGGTACAATTTATGCCAAAGCAATATTAGACAAACGTCTCAAAGCTGGCTTGGGATATAACTTTCAAGTTCAAAAAACCGGCAATTTTTTAATTTGGCAAAGTGATTCTTTAGCGTACACACCTAGTGGATATGGAGATACAACAAGTGGTGCTTCTACTTTGGTTTATAATCTGGGTCAGCGACTTTTCATTGATCCTTATGTTAAATTTATAGATGCTCAAAATAATCTCCATCAACTCAAAACCAGATTGTATTGGGTTAATAATGGGAATATCAGTAATGCAAGTCAGAGTAATGCTGCTACCATTTATTTTGCTGACTATACTTTTCAGCATAAGTTTGGGTCGGGAAGCACGCTGAGTGCTGGGGTCACGGCCATTGAAAATGTCGTTCACTCACAACTTTTTGGTAATCATCAATCTCAAAACTTTGCTACCTACAGCCAATTAGAATTGCATAAAAACAAATTAGATATTAGTGGAGGTCTGCGCTTTGAATATTTTGCAATGGATGGCAATAAACCCGATTCTCAATTTCAAATTCCAACAAAGGATGAAATTGCTGTACCAATATATCCTGTTTTAAGAACGGGACTACATTATAAACTCAAGGAATACACGCATTTGCGTGCAAGTTTAGGTCAAGGCATTCGCTATCCGAGTGTGGCCGAAAGATATACACGAACTTCTGTTGGGGCACTCAATATTTTCCCCAATCCTACATTGCAACCTGAAAAGGGCTGGGCCGGTGAGTTAGGACTCAAGCAAGGATTTAAAATTGGGGATTGGAAAGCAATGCTCGATGTCGCATTTTTTATTAATGAGTATAGCAATATGATGGAATTCTCCTTCATTTATTACAATCCGATTACTCAACAAGCACTCAACCCAATAAATCCCTCAGCAGAAGATATTGAATTTTTAACGAGTGGTCAATATAATGTATCTGATTGGATAGGTTTTCAAGCACAAAATTCTGAGAAAGCAAGAATTTCAGGGCTTGATTTTTCATTTAATTCAAAAGGTAATTTGGGAAAAATTGAATTGATTTCCCTGCTTGGATATACGTATATGAATCCGATATCATTAAATACCAATGCCGAATATTTAGCAAACTTTTCAGATACCACTACCAATATGTTAAAATACAGATTTAAGCATTTGGCAAAAGCGGATATCGAGGCTAATTTTCGATCTTGGAGTATTGGTGGTTCTTTGCGTTATAATAGTTTTATGCGCAATATTGATCGTGTATTTGAAGATGATCTCGATCCTGCCCTGAACTCAGAGGTGTATATTTTACCTGGTTTAAAAGCCTATCGTCAAAAATATAATCAAGGCAATTTGCTTTTGGACGCCAGATTGGCCTATTTATTTTCTGAAAATTATCGTTTTTCATTTATAGTAAATAATGTGTTGAATGCTGAAGTTTCTTCACGCCCTGGCGACATACAAGCGCCTCGGAATTTTCTTTTTCAACTTCAAGCCAAATTTTAATGCAAACATTAGCCATAATACCAGCCCGTTTTCATTCTAGCCGCTTTCCTGGCAAGCCTTTAATTGATTTGAAAGGTCAGACGATGATTGAGCGTGTTTACAAAGGTGCCGCGAAAGCTAAACAAATTGACACACTCGTTGTAGCTACAGACGACCAGCGAATTTATAATGAGGTTAAGCGTTTTGGCGGCAATGTTATCATGACCAAATCTACGCATCAAAGCGGCACTGAGCGATGCGCAGAGGTGTTGAGTCAGTTCCCAGATTACGATGTAATTCTCAACATACAAGGAGATGAACCATTAGTATCAGCGCTGCAACTTTCCCAATTGTTAGATGCATTTGAAGATCAAAGTGTTCAAATTGCCACCTTGGTAAATGAAGATGTTAGTAGCGAAGATTTATTAAATGTCAATCGAATTAAAGTGTTATCGGATATCAACAGCAATGCACTATATTTTTCTCGTAGCCCCTTACCAAATATGCATTATGCAAAAGATAGCATCTTTCCATGGTTGCGTCATATTGGCCTCTATGCATATCGGGCAGAAACCTTAAAATCTATTTCAAAACTAAACCCTTGCCATCTAGAGCAGGCAGAGTCTTTGGAACAGCTCAGATGGTTATATTATGGTTACCCTATTCGATTGATAAATACAACGATTGAAACGCCTAATATAGATGTTGCTGAAGATGTAGAAAAAGTATTGCCTTTTTTGTAATCTACACATACTTTTGTAAATTTGTTAGATGCAGGGAATTGAAGAAATTATCATTCAACTTTTGCTTCGACACAATTGTGTTGTCGTCCCGGGTTTTGGTGGTTTTGTTGCAAAACAAATTTCAGCCAATTTAGACATTGAAAATGGAGTCATACACCCGCCCAAAAAAGCCTTACTTTTTAATCGATTTTTATTAACTGATGATGGCTTATTGTTAGCAGAATATGCAAGAACTCATGGCCTATTTTATGAAGAGGCAAAAAAGAAACTCGAGCAATATACTGACCACCTTCAACGTGAGCTTTTGGCGGGTCAGCGCATTAAATTTGCCAAATTGGGCTCCTTTACGCGTCATTCTGATGGTCAAATTATTTTTGAACAAGACCGGTTTTTTAATCTATTGATGTCTTCCTACGGTTTGGGTACGCTTAGTTTTGTGGCCCTTGAGCACAAAGAGCAGGCGCAAGCACCTGTAATTACACTGGAAGAAAAACCACAAAGGCAAATTAAATGGGCCCGCGTTGCCGCTGCCGCATGTTTACTCCCATTGGCTTTTTATTCATTTTGGATTCCAACAAAAACAACTGCCTTGCAATCGGGCCTTTTTAGTTCAAAAGATTTTAATCCTTTTTACGAGCTCAAAGCACCCCTTTATAAAAAAACCACTATTGGTGAGTTTAAAACTCTTGAAACAATTGAGCCAACTTTATCTTTTGAAAAAGCACAAAAAGAACATGTTGAAACATATGTATGGCAACCTGGTTTTGTTTTCAATGTAAAAATTCCTGCCTCACCCCAAGAGCAATCACAACTAATTCCGCAACTAAAAAATGACACGAAGTTTTCTACGCGTTATCACTACATAGTGGGTTGTTTCTCAAATTATCAGAACGCAAAGAATTTACAAAGCAAACTCTTGCGCGACGGTTTCAATGCCGTGCTAATTGAGAGTGGAGCTTTGACCAAAGTTAGTGCGGGCAACGGACAAAACCCCAATGATTTACAACAAATCCGACTAAAAGCTGATTCTTTAGGAATGCGGGGTTGGATTTATAAAAACTAAATTTTATTATGAAAGCAGTATTTGGTTATATCCTAAGTGTTGGGATCGCTACCACAAATTTTTATGCCCAAACCACGAATGTAGAGGGTAGTTCATACCAATTTAAAAAAGTAGTTAGTTTAGATGCAACGCCTGTTCAAAGTCAAGGTCAGACTGGAACTTGTTGGTCTTTTTCTGCTACGAGTTTCTTCGAGTCTGAAATTCAAAGATTAGGAGCCAAGCAGCCCGTGGTGCTTTCTGAAATGTATGTCGTTAGAAAAGCTTATGAAATGAAGGCTGAAAAATTTATCAGAATGGACGGTAAAATCAATTTTGGAGAAGGAGGAGCCTTTCACGACGTACCCTTGGTAATTGAAAAATTTGGAATTGTACCTTATGAAGTCTATACGGGATTAAAAAGTAGCAAATCTTATAATCATGGAGAAATGTTTGAACAACTAAATTTGGTGATGACAGATATCGTTTCTAGGATTGGTTCGACAGAGGGTATTACAGATGAATGGAAAAGGAAATTTAATCAAATGTTAGATTTTGGAATTGGTAAGGACGTAGTTTCTTTTGAATATAACGGCAAGCAATATACTCCAAAATCTTATGCTGCTTCCTTGGGATTGGATATGAAAAATTATGTTTCGCTTACATCTTTTACAAATCATCCTGTGTATAGCCAATGTATGCTGGAAATTCCAGATAATTGGGCTTGGGGCTCCAGCTATAATGTGGCAATGGATGATTTAGTTGAAGTTGCAGTCTGGGCCTTAAACAATGGTTTCACTATTGCTTGGGGTGCAGATGTCTCAGAAAAAGGATTCAGTTTCTCTAATGGTTTAGCTATTGTTCCTGCTGATCCGAGCATGATTGAAGTGAACGGTAAAGATGATAAGCGTTTTAATGACGCCGGAGCACAGCGCACTTCTAATGCTTTTTTTGAGCCAATGAAAGAATTAAATATTACTCAAGAATTGCGTCAAGCAGCCTACGATAATAAAACTACAACCGATGATCACGGAATGCACATTGTAGGTTTATATAAGGATCAAAATGGCACGCGATATTTTTTGGTAAAAAATTCATGGGGAACTGGTAATCTTCCGCAAGGATATCTCTATGTTTCAGAAAATTATTTCAAATACAAAACCATTAATATTTACTTACACAAAGATGGCATCCCTTCTGGTGTCAAAAATAAGTTAAAACTATAGTAGTATAATTACTTATTTTATTGTTTTTTGAATAAGAATCTTTTGATAAGATAAATATGTAAATCATTGATTTTCAGTAATTAAAGTGTTCATAGTGTCATTTGAACACTTTTTCTTTTTTATTGTTATTTTTGTACAATTCACAATTACTAAATATGAAAACAGTTGGTGTAAATGGATTTGGCCGAATTGGTCGATGTTTTACAAGGATTGCATTGCAAGATCCCAAAGTAAATGTGGCACTTGTCAATGACTTAGCTGACGTTGCTACCTTGGCTCATTTATTGAAATATGACAGCATTCATGGTCCTTTATCTATACCTTTTGTCATAGAAGGAAATACACTGCATTTTACAAATGGCAAAAAAATAGTTTTCATCAGTGAACGTGATCCAGAGCAAATTAACTGGTCTTCCTATGGCGTAAGCATTGTAATTGAGTCAACAGGTTTGTTTTTAACTCATGAGGCTGCATCCAAACATTTTAAAGGAGGAGCAAAACATGTTGTGATTAGCGCTCCAGCGAATAGTGAGGATATACCTTCTGTTGTAATGGGGGTTAATGATGATCAGATCGACTGGTCAAGTCCTGTTATTTCAAATGCCTCATGTACGACAAATAATGCGGCTCCTTTGGTGAAAGTTTTAAAGGAAATTTTAGATATCGAAGTGGCCTATATCTCTACGGTTCATAGCTATACCTCGGACCAACGATTGCATGATGCTCCTCACAAAGATATGCGAAGGGCCAGAGCGGCAGCAAATAGCATCATACCAACCTCCACAGGTGCTGCAAAGGCTATTACAAGGATATTTCCTGACTTAAAGGGAAAAATAACAGGCGGCAGTTTTAGAGTTCCAGTATCGGATGGTTCCGTTACCGAAATGACACTTGTTACAAAAACTGACGTAACTTCTGAGCAAATCAATGCGGCTATGAAAAAAGCTTCAGAAGGCGCTCTTAAGGGGATTCTTTATTATACAGAAGATCCAATTGTATCAGTGGACGTGATTGGTAATCCACATAGCGTTATTTTTGATGCCGGACTAACTACTGTTTTTAATGGGCTAATTAAAGTTGCAGGATGGTATGATAATGAAGCAGGGTACTCAAACCGTTTGGTCGATGTCGTGCACCGCTTTTAGTTAGATAAGGCAGCTATTCCTGGTAAAGTTTTGCCTTCAAAGTATTCAAGTAAAGCGCCACCACCTGTGCTTACGTAGCTTACTTGGTTTGATAAATCAAATTGCTGAATTGCAGCCGCACTGTCGCCTCCACCAATTAAACTGAATGCACCAAATTTTGTCGCTTGAGCAACAGCTTGAGCAATCGTTTTTGTGCCCTGTTCAAAGGCTGGCATTTCAAATACACCCATGGGGCCATTCCATAATATGGTTTTACTCTTTAATATGACTTGTTTAAAAGAAGCACATGCCATTGGCCCGATATCTAATCCCATCCAATTATTTTCAATCAAATTAGAATCATCAATTCGGGTATTGGCATTTTGAGAAAATTGATCGGCAACAATTGCATCTTGTGGAAGATGTATTTGAACACCAATGGCCGCTGCTCGCTGCAGAATGTCCTTACATGTTTCAAGGCGATCATCTTCACACAAGGAGTTGCCAATCTGCCCTCCCATTGCTTTGAAAAACGTATAGGCCATACCGCCACCAATAATTATATGATCGGCGATATTTAATAAATGCTCCACTATTAAAACCTTATCTGATATTTTTGCGCCACCAACAATTGCGGTAAACGGCTTTTTTGCAGTGTGCAGCACCTTTTGAGCATTTTCTATTTCCGCCTGCATTAATAAACCTGCCATTTTTGCATCCGGAAAAAAGTTGGCAATTTGGGTTGTACTTGCATGCGAACGGTGTGCCGCACCAAAAGCATCGTTTACATAACAGTCACCATGTTTGGCAAGTTTTTCTGCAAAAGCCATATCACCTTGGCTTTCCTCCTTATAAAATCTAATATTTTCTAAGAGCAATACCTGTCCGGGTTTTAAAGCTGCACTCAGCTGCATGGATTCTTGACCAATACAGTCTGCTGCAAATTGAACCGGGACTTTTAAAACTTCACTTATTTTGTCTTTAATCTGTAAAAGAGAATATTGAGGTTCTGGTCCATTTTTAGGTCTGCCAAAATGGGATAGTAGCACCACACTACCACCTGCATTTAATATATGCTTGAGGGTTGGAATGGCTGCAAGAATTCGCTTGTCATCAAGTACCTTATTGGATTGTTTATCCAAAGGCACATTAAAATCCACGCGAACAATAGCTCTTTTGGATGCAAAGCGAAAAGTCGAAAATGTGCTCATTGAATTAATTTTTATGAATTAAGCTCGCATTGGCTTGGGCACTTGGCATAATGGTAAGGTCTGCTATACTAACATGTGGTGGCCTTGAAACGATAAAGCCTACAGCTTGGGCAATGTCATCTGCTTGTAATGCATCAAAACCATTATAAACACTTTTGGCCGTTTGCTTATCACCCTTAAATCGAACAAGAGAAAATTCTGTTTCTGCAGCACCTGGGGCAATATTACTAACCCTTATTTGTTGCTCTACTAAATCAATGCGCATGGCTCTAGAAAGAGCATCAACGGCATGCTTGCTTGCGCAATATACATTACCTCCTCCATAAGTTTCTTTACCAGCTATTGATGAAATATTAATTAAATGGCTATTTGGGTGCTTTTTAAGCAGCGGAATCACTACTTTACTTACATGTAATAATCCTTTGACATTGGTGTCGATCATGCGATTCCAGTCATCTATCATTCCAGATTCAATAGGGCCCCGACCAACAGCTAAGCCCGCGTTGTTGACTAATATATAGATGTTATCTGCTACTTCTGCCCCCAAATTAGAAATGGCTTTTTCCACTTCATTTACATTGCAAACATCCACTTTTGCAATTACGACAGGTGTTGCTAAAAGTGATTTTTGAAGTGCCAAAAGTCTATCATATCTGCGCGCCAATAAGACCAAACCATATCCTTGATGTTGCAATCGTTTGGCAATGGCGGCGCCAAATCCTGAACTCGCACCTGTAATGATAGCATATTTCATACTGCAAAATTGACAAAAAAATCTCTTTGCTTGTCAAATTGGCAGTTTTTATGAATTGGCATTTTTATTGAGATAGCATTCGTAATTAAAAATTCAAATACAATGAAAACGGGTCAAATTCATGTTCAAACGGAAAATATCTTTCCGATAATTAAGAAATTCTTATATTCTGATCACGAAATTTTCTTGCGTGAACTGGTTTCTAATGCAGTTGATGCAACACAGAAATTAAATGTTTTAGCAAAAAATGGAGAATTCAAAGATAAACTTGGGGATTTAAAAGTTGAAATATTGCTCGATAAAGATGCCAAAACCTTAACCATTCGCGATAACGGGATTGGCATGAGCGCAGAGGAAATAGATAAATATATAAACCAAATTGCGTTCTCTGGAGCAGAAGAGTTCGTTGAAAAGTATAAAGGAAAAGAAGGAGCAGAGCAAATCATTGGGCATTTTGGTCTAGGGTTTTATTCTGCATTTATGGTAGCAGAGAAAGTCCAGATTCGCACTTTATCTCGTATTAAGGGTTCGCAAGCGGTACAGTGGGAAAGCAATGGCTCACCACAATTCACGCTAGAAGATATTGATAAATCCAGCCGGGGAACAGATATTGTTTTGTATATCAATGAGGAGTCTGTAGAATTCCTTGACAAACAGCGTATTCAAGGAATCCTGGATAAATATTGTAAATTTTTACCTATACCTGTTTTTTTCGGAGACAAAACTGAATATATCGATTCACCTGAAGGAGAAAAAGATGACAAGGGAAATATAAAACGTGTTGCAGTTGAGGTGCCAAATCAGATCAATAATCCGAGCCCAGCTTGGACAAAAGCACCAATTGATCTTAAACAAGAAGACTACGACGCATTCTATCGCGAATTATACCCAATGACATTTGAGCAACCGCTCTTTCATATTCACCTCAATGTAGATTATCCATTTAATCTTACTGGCATATTGTATTTTCCAAAAATTAAAGAAAATGTAGAGGTTCAAAGAAATAAAATTAATCTTTTTTGTAATCAGGTTTTTATCACAGATAGCGTTGCAGAAATTGTCCCAGAATTTTTAACCCTTTTACATGGCGTCATTGATTCTCCTGATATTCCTTTAAATGTTTCTAGATCATATTTACAGAGCGATGGAAATGTCAAGAAAATATCAGCCCACATTACTAAAAAAGTGGCAGATAAACTTGCTGAAATGTATAAAAAGGACAGGTCAGATTTCGAGGCAAAATGGCCAGATTTACAAATTTTTGTCCAGTATGGAATGTTATCAGAGGATAAGTTTGCTGAAAAAGCAAAAGATTTTAGCTTATTTAAAAATACTGATCAACAATTCTATACCATTCAGGAGTTTATTGATAAAGTAAAACCGCTTCAAACAGATAAAAACGACAAAACAATTTTATTGTACACCCACGATAAAGAAGAACAATATGCCTTTGTTAAAAAAGCAAAAGAACGGGGTTATGAAGTACTTGAGCTCGAGGGTCCATTAGCACCACATTGGATATCTAAACTTGAACAATCTTTTGAAAACATAAGTTTTGCACGAGTGGATGCCGATAGTATGGATAAGTTAATTCAAAAAACAGAAGAAATTCCATCAAAATTAAGCAAGGATGATGAACAAAAACTCAAACCGTTATTTGAAGAGCAGGTAAATAAGGAAAAATTTACTGTGCAATTTGAAAGTATGAGTGAAAAAGAAGCACCAATAATTATCACTCAGCCTGAGTTTATTCGCAGAATGATGGAGCAGCAAAAATTAGGCGGCGGCGGCGGTTTCTATGGCGCATTTCCAGAGATGCTCAATATAACCGTTAATGCCAATCATCCAGCGATTAGTAAATTGCTTACACTGAAGAAAAAAGAAAAAGTCCAAAGTGCCAAACAATTAGTTGATCTAGCCATGTTGGCCCAAGGCCTACTCAAAGGAGAAGCATTGGATGCTTTCATTAGTAGAAATATCGAACATATAGCATAAATGTGTAGCTTTGAGCTAGCGTAATATTTAGGTTTTGTACAAATGGATTTTGGGCATATTGGCCCTTGTTTTAACTAGGAAAATAGGTTTAGGAATTTTAGGTTTTGCCATTGGTTCACTGATAGATCAATTCCAACAGACTGCCAAGAATGGGAGTGCTGGTTCGGGTCAAGGTTTTGGTCAGGACCCTTTTGAATTTTACCGACAACAAAGTTCTCGCTACGATTTACCCACTATGCTTATGGCTTTATCAGCTGCTGTTATGAAAGCAGATGGTAAAGTATTAAGAATAGAACTCGATTTTGTAAAAAGTTTTTTTGCCGCTCAGTTTGGACGTCAATTTAATGCAACCCATCTTCAGACATTAAAACAGTTTTTAGATGCGCCCAACATACCCTTGCAACAAATTTGTCATGATATCCGTGCGCGCATGACACCTGAGGTGCGTGTGCAGTTGGTGCACTACTTATTTGGCATTGCCAAAGCAGATGGTGATGTTGGTACAGCTGAGCTAAATGTGATTTCAAGGATAGCCACCATGCTTGGAATACCTGCAGTTGAGTTTGAAAGTTTGCGCAATATGTTCTATCGAAATGTAGATTCAGATTATAAAATTTTAGGTCTCGATCAAAATGCAACTGACGATGAAGTGAAAAAAGCATATCGCAAAATGGCAGCAGCCCATCATCCAGATAAAGTTGCACACATGGGAGAGGAATACCTAAAAGGTGCGAAAGAGAAATTTCAACAAATCCAAGATGCCTATGAAGCTATTAAAAAGCGGCGCGGCATGAAATAAATGAATAATGTCTGATAAGCGCTATCAACAACGCGGTGTTTCCGCACAAAAAGAGGATGTTCACAAGGCGATTTCTAAAATAGATAAAGGCCTTTATCCTAAAGCATTTTGTAAAATTATTCCGGATTATTTATCGGGTGACCCCAATTATTGTGTAGTAATGCATGCTGACGGCGCCGGAACTAAATCATCATTGGCATATGCCTATTGGAAACAAACTGGAGACCTTTCTGTTTGGCGTGGTATTGCCCAAGATGCGCTAATCATGAATATTGATGATTTGCTTTGTGTCGGCGCCACTGGTCCTATTTTAGTCTCCAGTACAATTGGAAGGAACAAATTATTGATTCCGGGCGAAGTTTTATCCGAAATTATAAATGGAACCGAAGCGCTTTTAGAGGAACTTCGTGGATTCGGAATTGAAATTTATTCAACGGGTGGTGAAACAGCTGATGTTGGTGACCTTGTTAGAACAATTATAGTTGATTCAACTGTTGTCTGTCGAATGCCTCGAAATAAGGTAATATCTAATGATCGAATTAAATCTGGTGATGTGATAGTCGGGTTGGCTTCTTTTGGAAAAGCCACCTATGAAAATAAATACAATGGTGGAATGGGCTCCAATGGCCTAACGAGTGCCAGACATGATGTTTTTCACCATTCAATCGCTTCAGATTTTCCAGAAACATATGACTCTTCCTTGCCATTAGATTTGGTTTATTGTGGTTCTAAACGGTTAGAAGATAGGGTCGAGGATAGTGAACTTAATGCCGGCCAACTGGTTCTTTCTCCTACGCGTACTTATGCACCAGTTATAAAATCTATATTGGATGTTTTTGCAGATCAAATTCACGGAATGATTCATTGTTCAGGGGGAGCACAAACAAAGGTGTTGCATTTTATTGAAAATTTACATGTAATAAAAGATAACCTATTTAAAACGCCCCCGCTTTTTAAAATGATTCAGTCGGAATCAAATACGCCATGGGATGAAATGTATAGGGTATTTAACATGGGGCACCGTATGGAAATATACGTGAGTGAAAACATTGCTCCTCAAATTATACAAATTTCTGAACAGTGGGGGGTTGCCGCCCAAATAATTGGTAGAGTTGAGGAGTCTAATAATAAAAAGGTCACTATTATTAGTGAGCATGGAAACTTTAGCTATGATGGCTAAAAAAAATTAAAAAATACTTTTAAAAACAGATTGTTTTTGTACTTTTGCCATCCGTTCATTGAACACTTGGTGGGATGGGTGAGAGGCTGAAACCAACAGTTTGCTAAACTGTCGTACGGGTAACCGTACCGCGGGTTCGAATCCCGCTCCCACCGCCACTAATTTAGACCGTATCGAACTTAATTCGGGGCGTAGCGTAGTCCGGTCATCGCGCCTGGTTTGGGACCAGGAGGTCGCAGGTTCGAATCCTGCCGCCCCGACAAGGGGGATGAGCAATCATCCCCCTTTTTTAATTGATTTGGTCCCGTAGCTCAGCTGGATAGAGCAACTGCCTTCTAAGCAGTAGGTCTTTGGTTCGAATCCAAACGGGATCACAAAAAAAGCACTGCCATTAAGGTGGTGCTTTTTTAGTTTAATCCATAAATATCCACAGCGGGTTGCCCCCAGATGTTATTTTTAACACAATAAATAATATTGCAGTCAAGCAGTTCATTACAAATTGTATCTACATTTCCCCATGCATAATTACAAACGCCGAGAATTTCACCATTATAACTGTAGATAATCGTCCCTGCATCATAGGCATTAATGCCCGCCTGATAAACCTTTTGGCCATTTAATTGACATTCGGAAATGATACCTGCTGTTTTTGCAATTTTTTTTAAGACAGAATAATTGAGAACTGATTTGTGGCAACCAAAAACTACAAGCGTAACAAAGCTAAAAAAGACTAACTTTTTCATTAAGACTTAATAATTAAAAAAATTATTCCTGCAAAAACAAACCTACCGGCAAATCTTATAACTTTTAACTTCCTCCCTGTTTTTTTTATTTTTTTTTCTAGATCTTTCAATTCCATATTATTTAATGGATCCTCTTCATTTGACCAAGCATCTGGATACTCATCGTCTTGGGTAAATAAATTCAATAAAATTTCTTGGTTGTCCTCATCGACTACCATGCAATCAGAAAGTTCAAAATCACCATTGTAAAAGCGCTCTGAGAAGCAAGTGTCAATAGGTACTTTTTGGAAATTCTTAATACTTACCAAGGTTAGTGTTGAAGAATTGCAATAAAAATTTGGAAATGAGCTCAATGAAGCACTTATCATTAGTTCATATAAATTTGGCAATACGGCATCATTTAGTGAGTTTAACTTTGGTAGTTGAAAGTCGATGAGTCCAAGTTGGAGAAGTGTATCGGGTAATGTAAGTTGAGTTAATGAATCACTTGTAATGGAGAGAATATTTAATTCTTTGAAATCTGGTAGCACTAAAGATTTTTCATTGGTCTGAATATTGAGTAAGGATAATTTAGGGTTTTGATGATAAAGGATGTCTAAATCTTCTTGGCTAATATCTTGACCTTCGTATTCACTTTCAAAAGTTTGATTAATTTGAGCCGAAACTTGAAAAGAAAACCATAAGCAAAGAATTAGAAATTTAGTCTTCCTCATTTTCAATACTTATTGTTTCTCGTTCTGAATAAAAAATTAAGCCCAACATCATTAATAGTATACTCATTAAAATGACTTGTATAATGAGCGCCTGATTCACTGTTTTTAAATGGAATTGTGCAGGAATACTTAAAAACAAGAGAATGGTGATTAAACCCCTTGGCGCCACATATAAAAGGGGATTTAAATTTTGCTTGGTCAGCATTAAAAAGAGAAGCCTTAACAAGAATAAGAAAAAAACAATTGCTATTGACCAAGGCAGTACCGTTAAGTTCAAAAGATCTTCGGTTTGAATCATGTACCCAAACAGCACAAAGAATAACGAACGTATTAAAAAGGTTGCTTCTGAAACAATGTCAGAGAATTGTTTAATTTCAGCAGTAATTTTTTCTGGCCGAAAATATTTGGCTATACGCCATTCACCAAAGTAAGATAGATTGCTCAGGGCCAAACCAAACATCAAAATAAAAATGAGTCCAGGTAAATGCCAAAGTTTACTCAATCCATATAACATTACAATTAACAAAAGAATAGGACCATATTTAACATGATGATTCATTCGGCTCAATAAGAATGACAGTAGGATAGTTATGCCAATAGAAATAATGACGACAATTAAAATCTCGCCAAAGAAGCCCATTATAGAGCTGAAATTATAAATCTCTGTAATTAGAAAAAAATTAAAAATCAATACGCCAATAATATCTGAAATACTGCTTTCATAGGTGATAAAATTACGAACGCGCTCATTATAGTTTTTTACACTTGGAATTGCAATAGCACTACTAATAATGCCAAAAGGCAAGGCGTTGAGTAGTCCCTCACGCCAATGGCAAACTTCTACCTCTACCAAAACCCATGAAAATCCAATGGTAAATAAGACAAAGGGAATGAGTGACATAATAAAAGCACTGCCAATTAGCGGAAGAGATTTTTTATTTAGTCTAAGGTCTAGGGATCCTTCTAAAACGATTAAAATTAGACCTATAGTTCCAAATATGGGCAACACGCCAGATAAATCAGGAACTTTTATTTGTGCATAAATACTAAACTGCCGAAGCCCCCATCCCATGGATAAAAGCCAAATAACAGTGGGGATACGCGTAAATTTGGAACTCAAATCCAAGAGATATGAAATCAGAAGTATACCGCATAAAAGAATAATAAGTTCTGCTTCCATATTAACCTAAGGTATTTATTTTTAAAGATTTTCTGTAAGCTGAAAAAATAGTAGATTTATTTATAAATCCACGATAATAGCCGTTTTCAACGATTGGTAACACAATTTGATTGGAATTTTCAAATACTTGCATGACCTTTTCCATCTGATCCTGTGGGCTAATAATATGTGTGCATTTGGTCATTAAATCGGAAATTGTTAGATCAGGGTACAATTCAGGTTTGAAAATAAAGGTACGAACATTATCTAACCAAACTACTCCTAAAAGTTCTTTGCGTTCATTAATTACCGGAAAGACAGTTCGCGAAGATTGGGCCAGTATTTCGATGAGGTCCTCGAGGTGATCTGTAGGTTTAAGCATTGGATAATCGGATTCAATAAATTCATCAGTATTCAAGGAGAAAAGAATATTTTTATCTCTGTCTTGGGTAAGGGCTTCACCTTTTTCTACACTACGTTTTATATCCATGGCAAAAGGCTCAAAATACTTTGAGATAGCATAACTTATTGATGCCACAAGCATTAAAGGAATCATGAGCGTGTAGCCTCCTGTAATTTCGGCGATTAAAAAGATTGCCGTTAGGGGAGCATGGTAGATACCAGCTAAAATGCCTGCCATGCCTACAATTGTAAAATTATTGACCGGAATTTGGAAAAATCCTGTAAGATTAAGTCCGGCAGAAAATGTAAAACCTAAATATGCGCCTACAAACAAAGAAGGTGCAAAATTTCCACCATTTCCTCCTGCACCTAACGTCAATGCTGTGGCAAATGGTTTAGCAAACATCACTAATAAAGTGAAAATTAAAACAACCCATGGGTGGCCATTGAAATTTTCGAATAAACTATTATCCATTAAACTTTTTGGGTCTTTATCTGCAAGAATTTTAATGCTTTGATAACCTTCTCCAAAAAGAGAAGGGAAAATAAATATCAAAACGGCAAGTAGAATACCACCTATTAAAACTTTACTCATAACACCACCCTTGAGCCGTTTCATTAGACCCTCAACTTTCATGAATGTCCGCATATGATAAACAGAAGCTAGCCCTGCTAAAATTCCCATTAGTGCATAAAAAGGAACATTAGTGTAGTCAAAAGTTTCTTTTAGGGAGAAGGACAATAGTATACCGTCGTGTAAAATAATTTTTGTAACCAGTGCTCCTGTGGCAGCGGCGATGATTAATGGAATGAAGGCAGTTATACTAATGTCGAGAAGTAGCACTTCTAATGCGAATAATACTCCTGCAATTGGCGCGTTAAATGCGGCACCAATTCCGCCAGCCACACCACATGCCAATAATAAGGTTCGGTCTTTAATGGATAATTTATATTTTCTTGAAAAATTTGCTCCTATTGCCGCACCAGTCACTACAATGGGGGCCTCTAGACCAGTAGACCCGCCCAAACCTACTGTTAGCGAACTAGTAAGGACTTGATCATACATGAGATTTTGAGGCATAGAACTATTTTTTTTAGCAATTGCCGCATGTACTTGTGGAAGTCCTTTTGTGAGTTTATTTTTAAGAAAGTAACGGCATAATAATACTGTTAAAAGCAAACCTATTGCAGGGAGCACTAAATATAGAAATCGAAAATCACTTAGTTTGTCATAGGTAGCTGCAAGAAAAATATAGTGCACAAATGTTTTTAGAATAACCGCGGCAATTCCGGCACTCAATCCAACTAGAATGCTTGCGATTATAATGAATTGTTTTTTATTTAATTTGTATTGGAGCCATTTAAGCCACCTTTCCAATCGACCTATCCCTATATTTTTATTTATATCCATTAATGTTGTCCTGTACTGTTTTGTTCAATAAGTTGCTCTCTTTGATTTAGTTTGAGGTTACTTTTCCAAAAATGCACATCTTCAGCTTGGGTACCTTGATTATTGCCTGCTGAATAAACATATCCGTCAATAATATATCTGTCGTAATAAAGCAAGATCTCATGTTGTGTATTGCCCTGATATAAGATGATTTGGTAACGCGGTTTGTATGGCGCTTGCCATTCGGATGGTATGTAAATATTCCTTAATACTGTATAATTATTTGTCGTAAAAATTTTTAGGGCTTCATTCATTTTTGGATGGCATTTTTGCACAGAATCACTAACCAGGTCTGTAATAAAAGCTGAATCAATGGAAATCAGGAGCCAAGAGGGTTTTTCAATGAGCTTGTCAATTATATTTTTGGTACAAATATTCAATGAAATGTCATGCCCCAGGACTCCTGTTAGGTTTCGTTGTGCGCCTAGGTCAATAAAATTAAGCTCGCAAGAGTCTTTACTCACCCGAATGTGAGCTGCACCATTGATTGCTTTGCCATCTTGAAATACTCTAAATGTTGTGTGGTAATTTGGTGCGCATTCTCTTTGGTGTTTTATCTGTTCAAAATCTATCCCGCCATTTTCTCTAACTTGTTCATAGCGAATTAATTGAACTTCATAAGGTGGGAAATTCCAACTTTTTATAATTTCTTGTCCAAAAACAGCGGCATTTAGCTTGAAGCATACAAAAGCAAGGAATATGAACCTCTTCATTTGATAAAGATACATATTTCAAATTTTTCAATTAATTTGGATCCTTACTAGAAATGAAATTAAACTATTGAAAATGAAAAAACTATTTACTTGCTTGACAATTTTATTGGGCATCGGATATTTAAATGCTCAAACAATAACCGCTGATTTAAGTTTGAAATACGCCTACAGTGCAACTGGACTTTTTAATAAAAGCATCTCTGATTTGGGTGCTTCCCAGGATTATAATTTTGCTTACAGTACCAATTACGGTTTAGCTGGGAATATAAATTTTGGTAAAATTGGTTTAGGTCTTGAATACCTTTTAGGTAGTTTTAAGGGGGGTTATCAAGGAGATTTAGCGCTAGGAACCTATACTTCAGAAGTGGATTTAAAAACTACGCAAATTCCTGTTTACCTAAGATTGGGTGGATCACGAGGTTCTTTCGGAGAATTTGGCGTTGTGATGCATAGCGTCAAAGACGCTCAATATACGAATTCTAATTCACTCATTGATCCATCATTTGATGTAACTAATCAATATCAAAATTTTCTGGGGTATATGGTTGGTGTAGGTGGTAGAATAGGATTGCCTAAAATACCTGTAATGATTTCTTTAAGCGCACGATTTATGTACAGCACAGCCGATGCCAAAGGGGTGGATGCTTTGGGTATAGATTTAGATTTATATAATCCTGTATATAAAACAAATGCTGCATCAGTTGGTTTACATGCAGCACTCGTATATTCATTGGATTAGTATGTATCATTTAAATTAAATAAGGCAAGCCTTAGCTCGCCTTATTTAATTTAATTTTTACGGTTTTACGAGATGAACAAACCCGTGCAAGGTATACAATGTCTTTTCTTTATCATCGTATTCATATTTTTTACTTTTGGGCGTTACCATATAAAAAAATACGCCCTCATCTAGGTCTTTACCACTCTTATCCAATCCATTCCAGTCATTTTGGTAATTCTCATTTTCGTAAATAAGATTGCCCCAACGATTAAAAATTTGAATACTTACTTGCTCATAATCTTCCCAATTCTTAATTGTAAGTAGGTCATTGGTGCCGTCGTTGTTTAAGGTAAGAACATTGGGTACTACTAGCGGACATTGATTATAAACGCGTATGACTGGTGATGTAATGGTTTTGGCACATTGATCCATTACATAAACTTGAAAATTATTTAAATTCGGCTGCAAGGTTTCTGGCTGTACGTAAACGGTATCATTGTTTGGGAAATTTCCAGGCCCCCATACGTAACTATAGGGCGAAATTCCATTTTGCACATTGCACCAAATATTGGTCCCTTGACCAAAATCGGCACATACGTTTAGCGAATCGACGGCAGTTATTGACATTGGGGTATAGTCAATGATATTCAATGAGATTGAAGTTGTATCAAATGAACCATCACATGGATTAGGTAAAATAACGTTGAAGAAAACGGTTTCGGTTCCTTCTGGAAGACCATCAAGTATGGCAGAAATCCCTATTGTGTCAGATGCTACTCCAGCAGGAATAACTAATACACTATCAATGAATGGATAATCATCTCCATTGGTTGCTGTTCCACTAAGATTTATTTGAACTACTAAATTTGAAGTAAGGTCGGTGCGTTTGACAATAAATCCAGCAAAACCGCAGTCTTCAATAAGCTGTGTAGGGCCAGTCACGTCAACTTCGATGGGCACTTCAACTTGGCAACCAACAACACGGTAACCAAAGGTTCGGATTTTGGTGTTGATCAAAACGCCATTTCTCCATTCTTTTACTGCTACGCCCGCAACAAAACTCCCTATCATATTTGGTGTAAAGGTCATGAAACCTGTTACTGGGTCAATGGTAATATTAGATCCTGCTCCGAAGGGTACAGTTTGAGAAAAACTTGGATTCCAATTCACTGGGGTGTAGGGTGCTGGGTCTTCTGGGTCAGGAACTACATTAGTAAGGCTTCCGCCAAGAAGCGGAGCCAAGAGTTCATAGCTCAAAGAATCGTAATCGGGGTCAAAAGCCGAATGGTCAAAATACAAGGTGTTTTGAGAGCACAAAACTAGTGGTGGGTAATTGTTAAAACGAGCCCCTTGATTGTGCACATTTACTAGGGAAGATCCTGGAATGAAAGTCGTCAAGGTTATTCCATTGCCTGCTGGATCGACAATGTTATCAATTGCACCTGTCCAACAACATCTTTGGTAGGAGATATAGTAACCTTGCACACTCATTGGAAGGGTAACAGTATCAATGTAAATAGCACGTTCAACACAAATATCATTGGGCACAGTAACACAAGGATCATCATAGACAATCGGCAATACATTTTGAGAATAAGGCGAAATATAACGCACTAGATATATACTTCCATCTGCTTGGAATATTGTGTAATTAAGTGGGTTATCAAAGGCCGTGGAGGAATTACAATCACGGTAAATCTCGATGGTTATTTTGTACTGGTTATTTCCAAGTGAGTCGTAATAAATTTCTCCGCCAATAATATGGCTTGCCCAACTTGAGAAATTAAATAAGAATCCGAATAGAACTGTTATAAAGATTGTTGTTCGACGCATGCGTTTGAAATTTGTATATTCGTTGATAATGGCAAAGTTAGTTTTGTTTTTTGTATTATCTGGTTTCTTTTCGAGTTTCCATTTCTATGCGCAAACTGAAAAACAGTTGCGTAGTGAACTTTCAATCCAAAAAGACAAGACGTCACAATTGAATATAAGGTTGCGTATCCTAGATATAATTTATGAACGTGATCGTAACGAATGGCAAAATGAGGTGGCTATTCTCATTGAACAACGCTTGGCTTATCCTGGAAAAAATAATCAATCACTAATATCATTATTAGAGGCAGAACGCGCATTTTATTTGGGTAACACTGAATCTCTAGCTGCAATTTTTGACCAACAATTAATGAAATATACTTTCAAAAATGCGAATTTGGAATGGAGAAAAAACATTTTAGGTTTAGCCGTACATCCCAACAATGAGGCATTTGATTACCAAGCACTTCGCACCAAATATAGGAACCGTCAAAACAAACGCGAACAGGCTACATTGTATCTTCAAATTGCACGTAATTTCACGAGCAATGACCAAAAAGATTCTGCCATTTGGGCTAGTAATATTGCATTGCAATTGGCAAAACGGGCAGATAAAAAATGGGTTCTTATCGAGGCAATGCAACAACAGGCCGAGGTGTATTGGCATTTTAATTTATTCGAATTGGCTGTGCAACGTGCAATTAACTCTTTACAGCTTGCAGAGGAGGCGCAATTGGAATATTTTAAAGTGAAGCCATTGTTACTCATTGCTTCTATTTGTATTGAAGTAAAGAGTTTTAATCAGGCATTAAGTTATTTGAAGCGTTCAAATGAAATTGCCCAACAACGAAAAGATGAATTTCAATTGGCTTTGGTTGAATATTTCTACGGGCATTATTATCTCGGTGTAAAAGATGAGAAGAAAGCTGAGCTTGTTGCGCTGTCTGCACTACAATATTTTGAAAAGGTAGGCAATCGGTCATATATCAATAATGCTCAGCTACTTAAGCTAGTTGCCAATCAAGATAATGTAAACAATTCTGAAAATTTATTTAATTCGTTGATCGCTTCTTTAAAGCCTTCTAAGGATGCACTTTATGAGGCAGAATTATTATTTGAATACGGTAATTTCTTACTAAGCACCAGTCAGTTTCAAAAAGCTAAGGATGCTTTTCAAAAAAGTTTAAATAAGCTTCCTTCAGAATCATTAATTCGCCCCAAAATTGCCAACGCCTATAGGTCTTTGGCGGTAATTTCTAGTAAAATGGGTCAATCTGAGCAAGCGTATAACTATCAGCAAAAGTATAGTAATTGGTTAGTAAATAGCCCAGTTTGGAGAAGTGCAGCACGCATTGAAGAAATGGCTGCTGCCAATTTAAGAGAAGAACGAGAGAGATTAATTGAAAATCAACAAGCTTCCATTGAACGCGCCGAAAAAGAACGTAAAATAGTTGAATTACAGCGAGATCGTCAATTGTTTATCTCTATAATTTTTATCGTAGCGATAATTTTTGGAGTAATTATTTTTGTTCTACGGGTCCAACAAGGTAAAATTAAACAAGACCAGCGCGAAGCCGAATTATCTCAGACGCTTTTGCGCACGCAAATGAATCCTCATTTTGTTTTCAATGCAATGTCGGTAATTCAAAGTTATATTTTTGAAAATGACCCCAAAAAATCCTCGCAATTTCTCGTAAATTTTTCAAGATTGATGAGGCTAATTTTGGAAAATTCACCAAAAGAGTTTATCCCAATTGAATTGGAATATGAAATCCTAGATAAATACCTTAATGCTCAAAAAATGCGCTTTGAGAATAGATTTGAATATGCCTTGAACATTAGTGAAGAGTTACTTTTAAATAAAGCGGTGGTTTCTCCTATGATTACTCAACCATTTATTGAAAATTCGATAGAGCACGGACAACTTCATACCATTGAAGGGGGTAAAATAGTTGTTGACTTCAAGGCAAAAGATGGGAAATTAGAAATTCAAATCACGGATAACGGAGTTGGAAGAAACAAATCTGCAAAAACAAAAAAAATAAAGTCGCATAAAAGTATGGCCATTGATATTACGCGGGAGCGGATTTCCATTTTAAATAAAAAACATAAATTTAATGGTAGTTTGAGTATTCGAGATCTAGATGAAAAAAAGAAAATTGGAACTTCAGTGATTTTGATTTTACCATTAAAATTCGATTCAGAAATTTAAAGAATCTTGTAGCATGAATCCAAAAGTATTAATTATCGATGACGAAAAACCAACTCGCACCTTCATTAGAAAGATGTTGGAGTCATTTGAATTGAATTTAAATATCTACATCGATGGAGAAAATGTTGCTACGGGTGTAGAGGCCATAGAGGAGATTCATCCGGACATCGTCTTATTGGACATACAAATGCCAGATGGCAACGGATTTGACGTGCTTAAAAATGTTAAATACAAGCAATTCGAAGTAATTTTTATTACAGCTTTTCAAGAATTTGCACTACAAGCGATAAAGTTTTCAGCGCTGGATTATATTTTAAAACCGATTGATTCAGATGAATTATATACGGCTATAACCAACGCCTTGCAACTCATTGATCATAAAAAGGATGAATCACAATTTTCAGCCCTTCAACATAATATTCAACCACAGCAGAAAAGAAAAATTGTATTAAAAACACAAGAAAGCATTTTTGTCATAGAAATCGACGACATTGTGCATTGCGAGTCAGATAAAAATTATACATTTTTTTATCTCAATGATGGTAAGAAAATACTTGTCTCCAAAACATTAAAAGACTACGACACTATGTTGTCTAATTTTTCTTTTTTTAGGGTACATCAATCTCATCTTATTAATTTGAATTATGTAGATCGCTATGATAAACATGATGGTGGTTCGGTGATACTCAAAGATGGTAGTTCCATACCACTTTCTCCTGCTAAGAAAGAACAGTTCTTCAAGCGTTTAGATTCACTTTAATCACGAATCAAGCGCTTTTTTCAAATCAAAAATTAGATCGTCAACATCCTCAATTCCAACGCTCAATCGAATCAATGAGTCAACAACGCCACTTTTCTCACGGATTTCTTTTGGTATAGAAGCATGGGTCATTGTTGCGGGATGACCAATTAATGATTCAACTCCACCCAAAGACTCTGCAAGCGCAAAAAGAGTCACATTTTTAACCAAATTGAGGGCATCTTGAAGTTGATTATTTTTAAGTGTAAAAGATATCATTCCGCCAAAACCGCTCATTTGCGCTTTGGCTATGTGATGATTTGGGTGGGTTTCAAAACCTGGCCAATAAACTTTATCTACCCTTGGATGTGATGATAAAAAATGGGCGATTTTTTCACCGTTTTCACAGTGTCTTTGCATGCGCAAATGCAATGTTTTGATACCGCGCAATACTAAAAATGAGTCCATTGGTGCGGTAACGGCACCTGAAGAATTTTGAATGCGGTACATTTCAGTTGCAAGCGTATGGTCATTACAAACAAGTGCGCCCATGACCACGTCTGAATGACCACCGAGGTATTTGGTTACCGAATGCATTACAAAGTCGGCTCCAAGATCTAAAGGATTTTGTAGATATGGGGTAGCGAATGTATTATCTACACAAAGCAAGGCCTTTGCTTTTTTAGCTATAGTTGCCATGGCTTTGATATCGATAATATTCATCATTGGGTTTGTGGGTGTTTCCACCCAAATGAGTTTTGTGTTTTCATTGACGCGTTGTTCAACCTCTGTCAAGTTCTGCATATCTACAAAATGGAAAATCAATCCGTATTTTGCAAATATGGTGTTGAACAAACGATAAGAACCCCCATAGAGGTCATTGGTAGAGATGATTTCATCACCAGGATTGAGCATTTTGATAATGCAATCTATTGCCGCAAGTCCGGAACCAAAACATGCTCCAAAATTTCCATTTTCAATGGCAGCAATATTCTTTTCAAGTGCGTGTCGTGTTGGGTTTAATGTTCTAGAATATTCATAACCTTTATGATTTCCCACACCGTCTTGAACGTAAGTGGAAGTTTGATATATGGGCGTCATTATGGCTCCAGTTGACTCATCTGGATGTACACCAGCATGAATCGCTTTTGTTGCAAATTTCATTGAATATTATTTGGTAGCAAAAATAATAGAATCATTTATGGCAATCGCAATTCTTGAGAAGGATCCCAAAAAACTTTTTCAAAATTTTGAATTTGATTATCCTTTACCATGATACCTTCGGATTTTAATAAGACCTCCATCTGATCTGGATCGTCAAAGTGATGTCTTCCGGTTAAGAGTCCATTTCTATTTACGACTCTGTGTGCTGCAATATGATGAAGATTGTGGCTTGCATTCATCGCCCAACCGACCATCCTAGCACCCTGTTTAGAGCCTAAAAAATTTGCAATTGCACCATAACTTGTAACTCGGCCAAAAGGAATGCGTTCGACAATTTGATAAACTGAATCGAAATATTCTTTGTTCTTGGCATTTAAATTTTGGTGCATGTTCCAAATATAGCAAATAAAAAAAGCCACGTATTTCGTGGCTTTTTATAAAACAAGAATTATCGCTTATGGCTTTTTGCAACAAGATTTTTTGTTACTAGCGCAGTCATTAGTGTTATCAGTGTTATTGGCTGAATTCCCGTGCATCGGGCAATTTGCCTTTTGTTCAGATGAACAGGTTTTAGATTCACATTTTTTAGCGCACTGTTGGTCCGACATCTTAGGACAGTTTTCCATTTTGCAAGTCATTTCAGAATTGCTTGTACAACTAGGTTCACTTGCTTCTATTTTCTCTCCGATAATCGGTGCTATTACAAGGCCAACAAGACAGGTTAATTTGATTAAAATATTCATCGAAGGCCCAGAAGTATCTTTGAATGGATCACCAACAGTATCTCCAGTTACAGCTGCTTTATGAGCATCTGATCCCTTATAAGTCATTTCTCCATTGATCATAACGCCAGCTTCAAATGATTTTTTGGCATTGTCCCAAGCGCCTCCTGCATTATTTTGGAAGATTGCCCAAAGTACACCTGAAACCGCAACACCTGCCATATAACCTCCGAGAACTTCAGCCGCCATTTTCCAATCAGATGATAAAAATCCAGTTCCAAGGCCAATAATAATTGGTGTTAATATAGTAAGGGCACCTGGCAACATCATTTCGCGAAGTGCAGCTTTTGTAGAAATTTCTACACATTTACCATACTCTGGCTTCCCTGTACCTTCCAATATACCTGGGATTTCCCGAAACTGTCTGCGCACTTCATTGACCATGTCCATGGCTGCGCTTCCCACCGACTTCATTGCTAATGCAGAGAAAACAACAGGAATCATTCCACCAATAAATAAGGCAGCTAAAACAGGTGCCTTAAATATGTTTATTCCTTCAATACCTGTAAATGTCACATATGCTGCAAATAAAGCAAGTGCGGTGAGGGCTGCCGATGCAATTGCAAAACCTTTTCCAACTGCAGCAGTTGTATTTCCTACAGAATCTAGTACGTCCGTACGTTGTCTTACTTCCTTTGGTAGTTCGCTCATTTCTGCTACACCTCCTGCATTGTCTGCAATAGGGCCAAAGGCATCAATTGCCAATTGCATGGCAGTAGTTGCCATCATTGCCGATGCAGCAATCGCTACACCATAGAAACCAGCCAAAGCATAAGAACCCCAAATTGCAGCAGCAAATAAGATTACTGAAGAAAACGTTGAGATCATTCCGGTTGCTAAACCGGCAATAATGTTTGTTGCCGCACCTGTAGAAGAATTTTGAACTATGCCTAAAACAGGTTTTTTACCAAGTGCCGTGTAGTATTCAGTAAAGAAGGAAATCAGGTAACCAACACCCAATCCTACCAAAGTTGCATAAAATATGTGGCGAGAAGGAATCGCTTGAAAAACATCTTCTCCGTCGCCGAAGAAATGCATCTGAATTGTTTCAGGCAACATCCATTTAACCAAGAACCATCCTGCTACAGCAGAGAGAATGATTGAAGTGATATTGCCAATGTTTAAGGCTTTTTGAACTTCATTTTCTTTTGCATCATTAGATTTGATACGCACCAAGAAAGTACCAATGATGGAGGCGATAATTCCCACACCAGCAATCATAATAGGAAGAAGGATAGGCCCCAATCCATTAAAGTTATCAGTGAATTGCTCCTTACTGGCGGTGGACATATCATTAATGATATAGTTACCTAAAACCATAGAAGCCAATACCGTAGCAACGTAAGAGCCAAAAAGATCAGCCCCCATACCTGCTACATCGCCAACGTTGTCACCAACATTATCAGCTATTGTTGCTGGGTTGCGCGGATCATCTTCAGGAATACCAGCTTCCACTTTTCCAACTAAATCTGCACCTACATCTGCGGCTTTAGTATAAATTCCACCACCTACTCTTGCAAATAAAGCAATGGATTCAGCTCCTAATGAAAAACCTGCTAGCGCTTCTAATACCATAGTCATACTTTCACTATTCCACTGACCGCCCTTTATAAAATACGAAAGGAAGAACATAAAAAATAATGATAAGCCAAGGACAGCCAAACCAGCAACCCCCAAGCCCATAACTGTACCACCACCAAAGGATACTTTAAGTGCGTTTGGTAGCGATGTTTTTGCAGCTTCGGTAGTGCGAACATTGGCATCTGTGGCAACACGCATCCCAATGTTTCCCGCAATTGCTGAAAAGATAGCGCCTACGATAAAAGCGGGCACAATTAACCAATGGGTGGTATCCACAATTAAAGAAATACCAAATAATGCAGCAGAAGCTAAAATGACAAATATGGCAAGTAAGCGATATTCTGCAGATAAAAAGGCCATGGCACCTTCTTTAATACTTGTGGCGATTGATTGCATTTTTTCATCACCGGCCGGTTGTTTTTTAACCCAAGCCATTTTTACAAGCATAAATAGAAGTCCGATGAGAGACAGTCCAATTGGAATGTAAATTGCGTTCATAAAAATTATTTAAAAATTGAAAAATACCGGCAAAAGTAGTCATTCTGCCTTAGAATGCAAATACGTATTTAAAAATCAAGGGTTACGTTTAGATTCGAATAATTAGATACTTAAAGGAATGGATTCAATTTTACTTCAAGGGTATTGAGTGGAAAAGCGCCACTTTCACGCCAAAGCAATTTCCCTTCCTTGAACAAGACCAATGTAGGCACTCCCCGAACCTTATATCGGTTGGCGATTTCTGGATTTTTGTCGACATCTATCTTTAAAATGCGAAGTTTGTCACCTTTTTTTTTCTTGAATTGCTCTAAAATAGGTGACATCATTTTGCAAGGTCCGCACCAGGTAGCATGAAAATCAATTAGGGTTGGAATTTCGGCAGCAATTATTTCATTGAATTTTCCCATAAAACAAATTTAATCCATCACTGGGGTAATCTTTGTAACTAATGCTACAGTAGGGGTATAAAAAAGGCTCCAAACGGAGCCTTTAAAAGATTTTATTGAAATTATTGTTTGGTGTATGTAGCAATACAAGTACCAGTTCCGCCAATTAATGGGATCGTATTTTCATAATTATACGTTATGGTTATTAAGTTGGCTTGGTCATTGATTACACCAATTCCGTCAAAAGTTACCTGACCAAGTGTGAAGTCAATGGTTTGGGTTGGGATGGTAATCTGATTTCCATTAATGTTAGCCGTAGCTGTGCCTCCAACTAGGTTGAACATATTATCGATAACTAGTTCCAATTCGGTAGCACCTGGACCGAATATTGGATCTGGTGTTAGTGGGAAGGAATTTCCACAGTCGCTTGTTACTGCCCATGTTACTATCCAGTTGTCTTTTCCAATTTGAACGTTTACAGTTCTAGTTGCTGTTGTGGTTCCATTTTCATTGGTCGCTGAATATGTTACCACATAGGTGCCTTTGGTATTGTTATCAACTTGGTTGTCTGTTGTCACTGAAACTGATGTGCCGTCTTTATTTATTGCGGTGGCGCCGGCATCAGTATAGTTATCTGCTACGTTTATTGTTTCAGGATTATTGCCATTGATGGTAATAATTGGCGCGTATTTACATGTTCCATCATCCTTTTTCGCGGCTTGGTTGTAGTTTACTGCATCTGCATCCGTGCAGCCCTTTTTCTTGCAACTTGTATTGGTGCTTATTAGAATTACAGAAATGGCTAGCAATGAGAGGTAAGATTTCATAGTTTTAAGTTTAAAAGTAAATCGAAGATAAAATAAGTTTGGCTTTTTGCCTAAAACGATGGCCAAAATATTTTATTTAAAAAAAACGGCGCCCTCAAGGAGCACCGCTTTTCAACCAAACGATAGGTCTAATCTTGCAACACCATTGTTTGACCATCAGGCATAACAAGTGCATCTTTGATTTTGATCTCAAGTTCTTCCATAAGTTCTGGATTATCTAAAATAAGCGATTTAATGGCATCACGACCTTGGCCAAGTTTTGTTTCTCCATAAGAAAACCATGAGCCACTTTTCTTAAGGATATTTAAATCTACTGCCAAGTCTATGATTTCGCCAACTTTTGAGATTCCCTCTCCATACATGATGTCAAACTCTGCTTTTCTGAAAGGAGGAGCAACTTTATTTTTTACAACCTTAACTTTTACACGATTACCAACTACGTCTTCACCTTCTTTTAGTTGACTAGAACGGCGAATATCTATACGAATTGATGAATAAAATTTGAGTGCATTCCCACCTGTTGTTGTTTCGGGGTTTCCAAACATTACTCCAATTTTATCTCTGAGTTGATTTATAAAAATGCAGCAGCAACCAGCTTTGTTTATTGAACCTGTAAGTTTTCTAAGCGCTTTGGACATAAGGCGTGCTTGCAGACCCATTTGAGAATCTCCCATTTCACCTTCAATTTCTGCTTTTGGTGTGAGTGCTGCAACAGAATCTATGATAATTAAATCAATGGCACCAGAACGAATTAAGTTATCGGCGATTTCTAGTGCTTGTTCACCATTGTCTGGTTGTGAGATTAATAGATTGGAAATATCGACACCTAATTTTTGAGCATAAAATTGGTCAAAGGCATGTTCAGCGTCTATGAATGCAGCAATGCCACCTTGTTTTTGAACCTCTGCGATTGCGTGAATAGCAAGGGTGGTTTTACCCGAAGATTCTGGGCCATAAATTTCAACTACACGACCTTTCGGGTAGCCATTTATTCCAAGGGCGAGGTCTAAAGTGAGTGATCCTGTTGGGATAACCTCCACATTTTCAACAGGAGCATCACCTAATTTCATTACGGCGCCTTTACCAAATGTTTTGTCAAGCTTCTCCATGGTCAACTGGAGTGCCTTGAGTTTGTCTGCATTTTGTTCTTTTGACATATCGTTTGTTGTTTTGAGCTAGGCTCGGTGAATAATTTTTACAAAGTTGCAATTAGAAGATCGTAAACAACTTACGTTCTATTGAAAACAGGCTAAAATTTCATTGGCATGATCTTTAGTATTGGGTTTTTCTATAATCTTTATGAGGGTGCCACTTTGATCGAAAACATAGGTCATACGATGAATTCCATCATAAACACGCCCCATAAATTTTTTAGGGCCCCAGACACCAAATAAATTAATAATGGCTTTTTCTGTATCAGAAATCAAAGGAAAATTCAGTTCATATTTATTCACGAATTTTGAGTGAGAGGCAACGCTATCGGCACTTATTCCAATTACTTGAATATTTGCAGCCAAAAGCGCATCTTTACCATCTCGAATACTACATGCTTGCGCAGTGCAACCGGGAGTGTCATCTTTTGGATAAAAATAAATTACAAGGTTTTTCCCAAGTAGGTCATTACTTTGAAGAGAATTGCCATTTTGGTCAACTCCTGTAAATGTTGGAAGCTTGCTTCCGAGAGGTAAAGTAGTCATAATGTTTAAAAAATAATCGGTTAAACGATGAAAAACTAATCAAAATTAAAAACTATTCGTTAATAACAAAACTTTCATTGTAAAAAAGTTCATGACAAGTCAGTATTTTAACAGACGAAATAAAAAAATGGCCCAAGAAATAATGGTGAGTCCACCACCTATGGGCGTTATGATTCCTAGCCAATTCAAATTTAAATTCGGTATTAAATGCGGGGATAAAACCAGAAAATAAATTGAAAATGAAAAAAGAATCATACCCAAAAGCATCGCCATTAAGATTCGTTTAATATCAAAACTGAAATGTTGAGAATTAAGTGCCAAGATGAAAATACCCAAAGACAGGAATCCTTGATAGCGAACAGCCACATCAAAAGAATGAAGCTGATCAACGGTTAAGATATCTTTTAAAGCATGTGCTCCAAATGCACCAAAAACAATTGAAAACATTATAAATAAGCCTGAAAGAAAGGTAGTTTGTTTTTCCATAATACGAAATTGTGAAAAAAAGCCAAACCAAATGTATCTTTGTAATATGAAGATAAGATGTATTCTTGTTTTGTTTTGTTTATTGGGTGCTTGCTCAAGTCCAAAGCCCAAAAAATATGATTATGTTCAATATGACCTTTTTGATTTTGATTTCTATGATTTAAATGCAAAAATGATGTTGCCAAATTCTAGTGCAGGAATAGGCACCTCGCTTAAGCCAAATGTTACTCATGATCTAGGTGGATTTAAATGGAAAGTAGAAGTTGGTAGAAATTTTACGCTTTTAATAGAAGATTATGGCGATTATTCTTACCGCTTTGAGGAGTACAAGCGAAAATTAATGAAACCAAATAAATTTTTTGAGATCGAAATCGAAAAGCAAGAAAAGGACCTGTTGATTTATCGGCGCAAAGTAAAGGGAAATTTTGATTCTGAAAATAATGCAAGATATTTTATCTACAGTGTCCGTCGCATTGGCCCAAATTATTATGAAATTATGAATAGCGAACAAGGAGACTCTAAAAAGGTTGTTAATTTCATGTACCATTCAATTCAGTCAATAAAAGCCACAAATGCAAATCAATAGAGAAGCAATACTTGAAGTTCTAGGCAATATTACAGAGCCCGATTTAAAAAATGATTTGGTAAGTTTGAATCTAGTAGAGTCTTTGCAAATTGAGGGCAATACAGTTCATTTAATTGTCAGAATTTCAAATCCAGCCTTGCACGCAAGAAAGCGCATGCAAGAGGCAATTGAGTTCAATTTAAAACGAGTTCTTGGCCAAAAATTAGAAGTATCGTGTCAAATTAAAGGATTAGAGGCGAATGAACGGTCAGCGCGCCGTAAAATTTTACCCGAAGTCAAATACATCATCGCAGTGGCTTCCGGAAAAGGAGGGGTCGGAAAATCTACAATTACGGCAAATTTAGCCGGTGGACTTTCTAAAAAAGGGTATCAGGTGGGTATTGTTGATGCTGATATACACGGTCCATCAATGCCAACGATGTTTGATTTAGTTGGTGAACGCCCTAAAATGACTCAAGTTAATGGTCAATCTTTTATAGCACCAATTGAGTCAAACGGAATCAAAATTTTATCTATTGGGTTTTTTACCAATCAAGATGATGCTGTTGTTTGGCGAGGGCCTATGGCCTCCAAAGCGCTCACCCAACTTTTCACAGATGCACACTGGGGCACTTTGGATTTTTTAATTATTGATTTGCCACCAGGAACAGGTGATATTCACTTGTCATTAATGCAAACTGTTCCTTTAGATGGAGTGGTAATCGTTTCAACGCCTCAAGAAGTGGCATTGGCTGATGCAAGAAGAGGGATTCAAATGTTTGGTCTCGACTCCTTTAAAGTGCCTATTGTGGGTATAGTTGAAAACATGGCCTATTTTACACCGGCAGAATTACCTGAGAATAAATATTATATTTTTGGTCGTGACGGGGCACGGAATTTAGCCCAAGGAATGAAGGTTCCCTTTCTAGGAAGTGTTCCGCTTGTACAAGGGGTTTGCGAGGCAGGTGATGCAGGAAGACCAGCAGTTTTTCAGCAAAATTCACCTACTTCAATGGCATTTGACCAATTAGTACATAACTTTGAACTTGAATTACAAACCATTACCGCCACCAAAAACAGTAATGATGATTGACAAAAAAAATCTACAAAACAAAGTTTTAGAGGCCTTAGATCAACTGCGTCCTTTTTTACATGCGGATGGTGGAGATATGGAGCTTGTTGATATTACTGATGATGCCATAGTTCAAGTACGCCTCATTGGTTCTTGTAGTGATTGCTCAATGTCAGCAATGACCTTAAAAGGTGGACTTGAAGAAGCTTTAAAAATGGCTGCTCCAGAATTGAAAGGGGTAGAAGCCGTATAACGCTATGAAAATTCGGTTAATCGTTGTTGGAAAAACCGCATTTGAAGATCTGAAAGTCGGTGAATCGCGCTATGAACAGCGCCTCATACATTACTGTAATTATGAGCGCATCACACTTCCCGACATAAAAACCCCAAAAACCTATAGTCCAACGCAATTAAAAGAGAAGGAAGGAGAATTGATATTATCCAAGTTAAAACCCACGGATTACGTGGTTTTGCTTGATGAAAATGGTTCTGAATTTTCTTCTGTACAATTTTCCCAATGGCTGAGCCAAAAACAAATGCAGCAAAGCCCCAATATGGTATTTATAATTGGAGGAGCTTTCGGGTTTAGTCCAAATATTAATAATCGTGCTCAATTCAAGATTGCACTATCTAAGATGACTTTTTCTCATCAAATGGTTCGCGTTATTTTTTTAGAACAACTTTACAGGGCATTTAGCATCATTAAAGGTGAGCCTTATCACCATGTCTGAACAATTAATTTTACATACCTTAGAATTTATTAACCCGGCTGCAACAAGTCGGGGAATTTTGCATACAAAGCCGTCCTGGATGTACTATTTTCCATTGGAGAATGGTCAAATTGCGCAAACGGAATTTTCAATTATACCAGGGCTTTCTCCTGAATACCAGGATGAAAGGCAATACGCACGCGATTTACAATTTTTTATTGAAAAGTGTAGGGCATTCATTCCCCTGTGGTCAAAGAAGTCATTTTTTGAAGACCAGCATTATCTTGAATTTACTAAAGATTGGCGTGCCTTCCCCTCTTTTCTTTTCGGACTTGAGTTGCTTTTGTTTTCTATTCAGGCAAAGGGTAGCAAGCAATTATTCGATACAGCTTTTACACGAAAAGAAAAACAAATTCCTATCAATGGCCTCGTTTGGATGGGCTCACTTTCTAACATGCGTATTCAGGCCCAAGAAAAACTCGCCCTTGGATTTAAAACGGTAAAAATCAAAATTGGAGCTTTGGATTGGCAACAAGAGCTCAGCCTATTAAAAGAGCTTAGAATGGCAGCTGGCCCAGAACTCACAATAAGAGTTGATGCCAATGGTGCATTTACTGCAGAAAATGTGCATGAGGTTCTCAATGAATTAGCTAGTCTAGAGGTCCATAGTATTGAGCAACCAATTGCAGCAGGACAGCGTCAAAAAATGTCAGAATTGATTATAAATTCACCCATTCCAATTGCGCTTGATGAAGAGTTAATTGGCCTACATACTTTGGAAGAAAAAGCACAAAATTTAGATCTGCTTCGGCCACATTTTATTATCCTTAAACCAAGTCTGCATGGTGGATTTTCAGGTGTAAGAGAATGGATTACTTTGGCAGAAGAACGTAAAATAAGTTGGTGGCTTACTAGTGCGCTAGAAAGTGCTATTGGGCTCAGTGCCATTGTACAATTTGGCTCGACTTATGATTTAACGCTGCCTCAAGGATTTGGAACAGGCGCAATTTATCGTAACAATTTTGAGTCTGATTTAGTCGTCGAAAAAGGATGTATTGCGTGGGTCAACGGCTTTGACAGGAGCTAATTTGGGTACAGTTCTCATAAACCATATCGTGTAAAATTAGCTGGGCCGCTAGAGCCAGTTGCGTATAGTTTTGCGAATTATTCCCAAATCCAGCAGCGCTATTTTGCCACATTGATTTAATCAATTCTTGCGAACCATTTCGGGGTTCAATTTTATCTATAACTGCTGCTACGTTTTTTGCTCCGGCATGGTATACATGCAACACAAATAAACGAAACCAAAGATCGGTTTGGTTAAAAGTAATGCCATGTTTGTTCAAAATATTTATGGCTTCTGGTATACATACACTTTTGATAAGCTGTGCTGCACCGTAGGCACAACGGTCAAAATCTTTGCGTTCATCAACAGAATTATTTACCTCTAGACCCATAGATCGGGCCACGCCAGGCATTAATTGAAATGCGCCGAATGCGCCCGTTGATGATTTTCTGAGTTGAGCCGGACTCTCAATCAATAGAATTGACTGTGCGTACCAAGGATCAACGCCATATCGTTCAAATGCAGACACACCTTTATCTATGCTTGGGTAAACTTCATTGAATCTGTAAAAATCATTTTTTCCTGTGGTAACATAGATGCGCGTACCATCATCTAAAAGGTAGGCTTCACGTAGACTTTGACGGGCAATGTTTTTTTGCTCCTCAGTTTGTGCATTCCAGTCATGTATTGACATTTTTTTGAGTATTTGTCTTGTAGCGGCAACGTTTATCAAACATGAATCAGGGGAAAGGAGCATTATTTTTTTCCAGAATTGAGCTTGCGGAAGTTGATCCCAACGTTCTTCAAAAATGACTTCGGCATGCATGATGGTTTGTGTCCCTGAAGATTGTACCACTTCAATTTTTTGCGCTTCCCAATTATTGAATGTTTGTCCAAAAACACTATAGCAATTCAATGTTATTAGCGACAAAAGAAAAAAGGATTTGAAATTCATCATTTAAAAATAAAAAAAGCGCATTTATTTATGAAGGTTACATTTGAGATTGTTTACACAGCATGCTGTTGAAATTAATTAATTTTGAATGGATGAAATGGATTAATAAAATTTTGAGTTTCCCAATCTGGCTTTTGGTTCGCTTTTATCAGCTTATTATTTCGCCAATATTACCTCCGAGTTGTAGGTATACACCAACTTGTTCGGCATACATGATTGAAGCATTGAAAATTTGGGGCCCTTTCAAAGGTACTTATTTGGGACTAAAACGTATATCGAGATGTCATCCGCGAGGAGGGTTTGGTTACGACCCAGTTCCAAGACCCCAATCTAAAGTGCCCCACGCTGCTTCAGAACACGATAAAAATTCAGAAAAGTAGAATAATTCGAAGCTGATTCTAAGAGCGCATTGGCATTATACAATTTTAAATCATTGTGGTCTTTTTCTAGAAACATGAACCATTCCCATATTCTTTGCGTAGCAGAACTGCGCTTTGCAGGAAAATCTACAGCCCGAATACTACTGTAAAAATGCAAGGCTTTTTTAGCGCGGGTCAAAAGTACATTAAGTCGCCTACCACTTTGAGACTGAACCATAGGTCCTAACTTCAAGCTGAATTTGCCTTGTTCGTTTTTTGCAAATCCAAAACTTATCAGTAAGATGTCACATTCTTCACCTTGAACTTGCTCCAAAGGTAAAAAGAATGCACTTTTTTCGGATATTCTTTGCTCAAGTTTAAGTTGATCTGAACTACTAAGTTGTTGATAAATACACATGAGCTGAATTTCCGAAAAGGCTACAATACCAATGCTTTCCTTGTTTGAAAGTAAATTGCTCAGATGTTTGGCAATTGACTTAGCCTCTCGGAGATTTTGCTGTTCAAAATAGACACCATCTTCAATAAAATGATCAAAAATCCCATTTTTTGGATGCTTGATACTGGGCCAAACGAGTAATTTGTTTTGGTAAAAATGCGCATTAGAAAAGGCGATTAATGTGGCATCTTCACTTCTGTAATGATAGTGTAAATGGCACCTTGGTAAATGGTATGCAGCCTGATGTAATAAATCAACTACGCCTTCAGAACTTTGGCCAAAATAGGATTGCGGTCGCATTTGTTGTGGGTCACCTGCCACCACCAACTTTTTTACACGTTGCAAAGCGCCAACAGCATGGCTTAGTGGCAATTGGCTTGCTTCATCAAAAATACCAATATCAAATAATGCTTTTTGGAGAGGAAAAGCACCTGCTAATGCGGTTGGCGAGCTCATCCAAATTGGAAATATAACACGCAGCCACTCCATTGCAGGACCTTCAAAAAGTTCATGAATGGTCTTATGGTTTCGCGTTTTAGCCATTTCTTTTATGAGTATAGCCTTGCCTTTTCGCAAGGATTGCCTTTGTAATTTTTGTTCTGAATTGAGTTTATTTAGCGGCTTTTCAAGTAAGGATTGTAAATCATGAAAACGCGCATGTTGTTTTGAAATAATGTGTTGGGCATTTTCTAACCATAGACGTTCTTCATGATTTAAATCCCATTCTATCGCTGCCTTTGATTGTTCTGACTTTTCACTAAAAACAGATGGATAATCGATCCTTAAATCTGCCCAAAATTCTCGGCTAATCTGCTCAAGTTGAGTTTGAGGATTATCAATTAATTGCCAAAGATCATAGGAGATTGATTGGATCAATTCAAATTGGTCAACGAGATTTTGTTGCCCTTTTTTAACCTTTTTTTGGATATCCTCAAAAGCTCGGGCATTTGTGTTAAATAAAGACAAATGAAGTTGCTGAAATTGATGTGCTCGCTGATGAAGCGAACAATACATTTCTATTCTATTTTTTTCTTGACTTCTATACCATGACCAATCTTCAGACTTGTGCTGCTTAAGTAAAGTGAGAATAACGCCAATTTCAAGTTCGAGATTCAAAACGCCTAATTTTGTCATTTGTTGAGCAATTTGAGATAGCTTTTCGCAGTTTCGCCAATAGCAAAACAAGTCTATTTCCAAATCCATGAATGCGACATTCCAGGTCCTAAGCCAAGTTTTAGCCAATTTGCGCCATTTGATTTTTTGTAACCAGCTTGTTTGCCCTGCTGCTGTTTTGAGGATACCCCATTCCTCAAGGGTCGGTATATTTTTCCAAACTTTGAGTTTTTGCTCCAACAAAAGTTGCTCTTGTTTAACTTGTTGATATTTTAATAATTTTTTGAGATGATTCTTGACATCACTGTCGAGCAAGGGGGTATATTGCTCATAAACATTTGCTTTAAATTGAAAACATCGCAAACTTTTTTCGACAAAATCATTTAATGTGTCGAGTGAAAGAATATCATTTTCTTTAAATTGTTGCCAAAGATCCTCCCAAAGCTGCCACTGCGAAAGACTTTCCTTAACAGAATTTTTTTGCCATGAGGCGTTTAAATAAGGCATTAAGGCAGCAAGAGGTTTAGATATGCTTTTAAGTTGAACCTGGGCCCCAATCCAATTTATCCATCTTTTGGAAGCGTGGGTGCTTGGGTTTGCTTGATGCTTAAAATGCTTAAATAGTGTTTCCAAAGTAAGGCCAGAAATCGCTTCGAGCTTTTTCTTTTCTTTCCAAAAAGACTCACCTTTGAAAGGTTTACTTTGCTTTATTTCAAATTTAGCTTTTGGTGTTTGAAGTAAGTATTCAAATTGAATTTGTAGTTTTTCAAAAAAATGTTTTCTGCTTTTATGATCGTGGATGGACATGCAGAATTGATCTAGATGCAATGCTTTTAATTTTCCTTCGAGCACGGAAAGCGCAACGGCTTTATCTGCAACAACGAGGATGCGTTGGCCTGCATTTAAGGCAGAACTTATAATATTACTCAGCACAACTGATTTTCCCGTGCCAGGTGGCCCGTAAATGACTATAGAATTATTTCCTGCATGTTCTACAGCTGCCACTTGGTCTGGATCCAAGGGGCTAATTTGACAAAGTTCCCAAGATGATTTTTCGTGGTCATTTTTTAAATCTGAATCCCCAACGATTTGATGTAAGGTAGGGGCATATTCCTCTTGCAATTGTAAGACCTCCCATTCTTTGCGTAATTCATATCGCTGTGGGTGCAAATTTGCGTATCCCGTTTTGGGTTCATAACTGGAGAAAAGTCCGCATTTTAAAAGGGCCTCTATGAATTTAGATGGCACAAGTTTTTCATCAATTCTTAAATCGTTTTTTTTGAGTAGAAAGCTTAAATAAGGATTTAAAATTTGACCCTCTTCTAAAATAATTTCTTTGGACTGGGATAGAATGGCATTGCATTGAAATAAATAAAGTGGTGTTTGAATTGTTTTGTTCCCTTTTTGCCATGACAATAAACCTTCAAACCGAGCAAGGGCTATTACACCTCGTTCTCTTTCAATTCGTTTGAGTTCTTTTAAAATTTGTTTGCTTTTTGTTTGCAGGGCCCATAATTCCTCTTGTTCTTCTATAAAATTGTCTTGACTAAGATGAATTAGTGGATCATTTGGCCTGAGCAATAAGAGCTCAGATTCCCAATTTTGAACAAACGATCGGACCAATTCAGACATAACGCTAATTTAGCACCTCTCTATTGAATAAAAAACCTAAATTTGATATACGAAGTAAATATGAAACACCTTATTTTAATTTTGTTGGCTGTTATTCCGGCATTTTCAAGGGCTCAAATTTCATTGAGCGTTGCAGATTTTGCCGATGCTGGTGATACTGTTCGTTTGAGTTTGGCCAATCCAATTGCCATTGATTTTCAGAATACTGGTCCAAATGCAATTTGGGATTTCTCTCAATTGAGCGCACAAAGTCAAAGCTTAACTGAATATAATCCCATTGGCTTTGGCTCTATTTTGATATTGGCAACTTTTGGACCTATTGCTTCAACACCCTACAAAGCAACGTACTTTAATCCGAGCAATGACTTGCCAATTGACCAGTTTTCAGCTTTTTTGCCTATTGAAATTTCCAATTTAAGTCAATATACAAGACGAACAAGTTCTCAAATAAATAGCATCGGTTATTCAATAGACGTTCAGGGGCAAGGCGTACCCTTTAAATCCGACACTATAGAAACGCGTTATGCACTTCCGCTTCAATTTAATGATGCCTATAACTCTCGAGGTTATACCTATGTCGATTTGAATCCGGCCACGGACATTAAATTCATCCAACACCGTCAGCGAAATTCTGTAGTAGATGGTTGGGGTAGTTTGACTACACCACTTGGAACCTTCGATGCGCTTCGCATAAAACACGATATTTTAGAAACTGATTCAATTTATCAGACTTTATTTGGCTCAGGTGCTTGGATCGCACCACCAACTTTTTCAACCACAATTTACGAATGGTGGACAAATCAAAAAAATGAGTGTTTGGTCAGGGCGACTGTTGGTGGTTTTGGTCAAAATCAAGGAGCGCCAACAATTCAATATCAGGATATTTATTTGGGATTGGATGCTGCTTTAGAAGAAAATATTTTCGAAGTTAGCTTTTATCCAAATCCTGTAACAGATTGGTGCTATTTCAATGCGACAGCGCCCATTGAATTTGTACAAATTTTTGATCAATTTGGAAGATTAGTTTTTGAACAACAAAATGCAGCATTCATAGGTTATTTTGATCTAGGGAATTTGATATCTGGAACCTATACCTTAGTGGCCCATAGCGCCAAAGCAAGCATTCATAGAAAGCTCGTTAAACTTTAATAACTTTGCTTCGGCAAATCAGTCTATCGCTTTTCATTTGAAAAGAGGAAAGTCCGGGCAGCATAGGGCAGCGTACTTCTTAACGGGAAGGGTTGCAACTAGAAACAGTTGTAATACAGCTAGTGCCACAGAAAAAAAACTACCTTGGTTCGCCAAGGAAAAGGTGAAAAGGTGGGGTAAGAGCCTACCGCAAGTACAGTGATGTACTTGGCAGGGTAAACCTTACGCGCTGAAAGACCAAATAAACCGAGGTCTGCTAAAGCAGAACGAGTTGCTCGCTCGTCTCGGAGGGTAGGTCGCTTGACACTGTGTGTGAATGCAGTGCTAGATAAATGATAGACACCTCGACTGTTTTACAGTTAGAGGTACAGAACCCGGCTTATGATTTGCCATTTTTTTTGACATTTATGAATGATATTGTAAAGCAACTTCAAGATTTGCTCAACGGGGTAAAAGATGAGAAACGTGCAGTCCAAATGGCTGCATACATGAAAAATAAGTTTGAGTTTTTTGGTGTGATGGCACAACCTCGTCGGGAAAAATTTCTTAAGTGGAGGCAAATGCTTCCCAGTGATTTAGATAGATCGCAAGCCTGGCAAATCGTTCACGAATGTTGGGAACAAGCTCCAAGAGAAATGCAGTACTGTGGCATTGATTGGTTACAAAAATGGCCAAAGAAATCCTATGTGAAAAACGATATCCACGAATTGGAATTTATTTTGATAAATAAATCCTGGTGGGATTCCATCGATCCAATTGCCACTCATTTGGTAGCCAATTTTGCCCTTCAATATCCGCAATATTTTAAGGAAATTGCTTATGAATGGGAATTATCTACTAATTTTTGGTTGCACCGCACCTTGCTAATACATCAACTTAAATTCAAAAAATTAACGAATTTGCCATTACTTGAGCACTACATCCATACATTTAAAGCCAATAATGAGTTTTTTATTCAAAAGGCGATTGGTTGGTCGTTGAGAGAGGTTGCTAAATGGAATCCTGATTGGGTAAAAAATGTAGTAATTCAAGAAGATTTAAAGGGTTTGGCAAGACGAGAAGCACTCAAGTACATTCAATGAATTTGAGTCTTTCACAGATAACCTAAGAATTTGTATTTTCGTCTTTATGAAAACTCCCTTATTTCTGTTACCCCTAATTTATCTTTGTGCTTTTAATTTGTGCGCTCAATTTGGCCCTGATAATGGGTTAAAAAATTCTGAACCATCTTTTATTCTTTTACAGCATGCTACCATCATGCTTAAAGCTGGCCAGACACTACAAGATGCCGATTTACTCATCGCCGACGGAAAAATTTTAAAAGTAGGTCGCAACATAAGACAAGACGGTGCGGTCCAATACGATTATTCAGATAGGGTTTTGGTACCATCCTTCATAGAATTATATACCAACGTTGGGCTGGACCCTATTTCGGTTAAAAACAATAATTGGAGGCCCCAAATGGAATCTACCAAAGAGGGTGCTTACTATTGGAATGAAACAGTACATCCAGAACTTGAAGCGGGCGCTGACTACAAATTCAATGAAAATCAACTCACACAATTACAACAGTCGGGTTTTGGATTTGCATTAACGCATTATCATGATGGTATCGTAAGAGGGAGCGCTGCGCTTGTGGCGCTTGGTAATAAGGATATCCACAAGCAGCTCATCGCGCCAATTGCCGCGCAAGCTTTTTCTTTTTCGAAAGGTGTTAGCCACCAATCTTATCCTTCATCACAGATGGGCTCAATAGCCTTGTTACGTCAGGCTTTTTATGATCTAAAATATTATAGTGCAAATGAAATGTCTTTGCCATTTTCTGTGTCACTTTCAGCATGGCAGCAACTTCAAAAGTTACCATCCATTTTCAAGGTAGAGGATAAATTAGAAATACTGCGCGCCAGCAAGATCGCTAAAGAATTCAATAAGGAATTTATTTATATTGGTGCGGGCAACGAATATGCAATTATCGATGAGTTAACCAAAGCAAAAACAAAAGTAGCCTTGCCGCTTACCTTTCCCGATGCATATGATGTAAATGATCCATATTTATCCCGAGAAATTCCTTTATCTGAATTGAAGCATTGGGAAACTGCTCCGAGTAATCCAAAGTTACTTATTGATGCAGGGCTCCAAATAGCCCTTACCTCATTTGGGCTCAAGAATCCTGCAGAATTCTGGTCTGCTCTAAGAAAATCTATTTCAAGAGGTTTAGCCCCAGAAGATGCCATGGCTGCACTTACTTCAACTCCGGCCGAATGGCTTGGCATCAATCAACAAGTAGGCACACTTGAAGTTGGAAAATTGGCAAGTTTTTCGGTTTTTAGCGCCGACCCATTCCAATATGAAGCAGAATTGTTGGAGACTTGGAATTTGGGTCAGGTCCGTGTTTGGAAAAGCTACAATCCAAATCACATTTTGGGAACTTATTTATTGCATTTACCCAATAAAGATTATGATTTGATAATTTCAGGCAGCAATGATAAGCCTCAAGCAAAGGTCATAAATAGCACTGGTGCCGATACGTTAAAAGCCAATGCAACTGTCTCAATTAATGACTCTGATATTTCAATTCAATTTGCAACTTTGGGTGCTTCAAGTCGGCTTATTCAACTTCATGGTAAATTAATTAAAAATGGGCTGCTCATTGAAGGAGAAGGAACCGATGAAAACGGCGTCTGGTTTCATTGGAGTGCAATTCAACAAAAAGCGCAGCCATCAACATTACACAAAAAAATAAAATCTGATACCACTCAATTTGGACCAATTTGGCATCCAAATATGGCTTTTGGCTTTGTTGATCAGCCCAAAGCACAAACTACCCTTTTTAAAAATGCCACGGTCTGGACCAATGAAAAAGAAGGTATCATTAAAGGGGCCGATGTATTGGTGGTCGATGGAAAAATTAAACAAGTGAGCAGACAAAATTTGAGTGCTCCAAGTGATGCTAAAATAATAGATGCGACAGGATTGCATTTAACTTCAGGAATTATAGATGAGCATTCACATATTGCGATTTCTAAAGGGGTAAATGAAGGAGGTCAGGCAATATCTGCCGAAGTGAGTATTGGAGATGTTGTTAATCCTGATGACATTGATATTTATCGGCAACTGGCCGGTGGTGTTACAGCGGCTCAATTGCTTCATGGTTCTGCCAATCCAATTGGTGGTCAATCTGCGTTGATCAAATTGAAATGGGGTTGTACTGCTGATCAAATGCTCATAAAAGGCGCTCCGAAATTTATCAAGTGTGCACTAGGTGAAAATGTCAAACAATCCAATTGGGGGGATTTTAATACGGTTCGTTTTCCACAAACGCGTATGGGCGTTGAACAAGTTTTTTACGATGGTTTTTACAGAGCAAAAGCTTATCAGGCCGAATGGGACGCATTTAAGTCTGGTAAAACAAATCAAGTTCCTCGTGTAGATTTGGAGCTAGAGGTGCTCTCTGAAATATTGAAATCTGAACGGTTTATTACCTGCCATTCCTACGTGCAATCTGAAATCAATATGTTAATGCATGTCGCTGATTCTATGGGTTTCAAAATCAATACGTTTACGCATATTTTGGAAGGATACAAAGTTGCTGACAAAATGCATCGACATGGCGTATTTGGTTCAACTTTTTCTGACTGGTGGGCCTATAAATTTGAGGTAAACGAGGCAATTCCATATAATGCTGCGCTCATGACTGAACAGGGCGTGGTTGTGTGTATCAATTCTGACGATGCAGAAATGGGCCGCAGGCTAAATCAAGAGGCCGCCAAGACAATAAAATATGGTGGATTATCTGAACAACAGGCATGGAAACTAGTTACCCTAAATCCTGCCAAAGCTTTGCACTTAGACGATCAAATGGGCAGTATAAAATCGGGAAAAGCCGCAGATTTAGTGCTTTGGACCGACAACCCACTTAGCATTAAAGCCCGCGTGAATTTGACGATGATAGATGGTGTAGTATATTATGAAGAATCAAAACAAAAAGAGGTTTTGGAACCTATGATTGCTCAAGAGCGAACGCGAATATTGACCCTTATGTTGGCCGCAAATCAAAAGGGAGAGCCATCTAAGGCACCTACCAAAAAGACGCAAAAGCATTATCACTGTGATACCCTCGGCCAGGATGCAACAGAATCAGAAAACACGCACTAACATGAAAAAATTTCATATTTTCTTATTTGTTTTGGCATTTTCACAATTAAATGCGCAACGAATCTTATTATTGCACCCAACAGCCCACATTGGCAATGGACAAGTAGTAGCGTCGGCCGCTATTGGTATTAAAAATGACCGCATTCTTTTTGTTAAGAATTCTCTGACAAATAATTATGCCAAAGAGGATTGGGATACAATCATTGATTGTAATGGGCAACATGTTTATCCGAGTTTCGTTTCGGCAAATAATATCTTAGGCCTAACCGAAATTGATGCAGTACGTGCAACGCGTGATTTTAACGATGTCGGTGTTTTCAATCCACATGTACGTACGCAAATCGCATTTAATGTCGAATCAAAAGTTATTGAGACCGTCAGGACAAATGGTGTATTACTTGTTCAAGCCACTCCAAGAGGGGGTTGGATTTCTGGCAGTTCCTCAATAATGAAGCTTAGCGGTTGGAACTGGGAGGACGCCACTGTATTAGCCGACGACGGCATACATTTATATTGGCCATCAAACCCCAAAGAGTATCAGACGCAATTACGGGAAATTTATCAATTTTTTGAATTATCTAGAGCCTATGCTTTTGATGGAAAAAAGCAAAGCACTGATCTGCGTCTCGAGGCAATGAAATCCTGTTTTACAGGACAAAAAAGAGTCTATGTGCATGCTCAAACTGTGCGGCAAATTTCTGATATCATAGATTTTGCCGCCAATTTCAAATTAAAATTTCCAGTAATTGTCGGTGGTAATGAGGCATATCTGGTGGGTGCAAAATTGCGAGATTCTAAAATCCCTGTAATGCTTTCTAGGATTCATAGCCTACCTACACATGAAGATGATCTTACTTTTTTACCTTTTGAAATACCAGCACTTTTAAAAGAACAGGGCATTTCTTTTTGTATTCAAAACCAGGGTGACATGCAACCAATGAATACGCGTAATTTGCCTTTTCAAGCCGGTACAACTATGGCTTATGGTCTAAGTGAAGAAGAAGCCTTGCAAAGTATTTCTCTGAGTGTTTGTAAAATAATTGGAATTGATAAAGATTACGGTAGTTTAGAGCAAGGTAAAAAAGCAACTTTTTTTGTGTCTAAAGGTCCGGCCTTAGAGATGAGTACCAACATGCTTACACATATTTTAGTTGATGGAAAATTTATTTCAACATCCAACTTTCAGGAGCAATTATATCACAAATACCAAAGAAAATACCGCAATCAATCGGCTGGCCATTGATTTTGGTGTAACTTTTGTACAGTCAATTCGTCTAGCGATTGTTTTATGACTGTTCAGCAATATAATCAATGTGTCAATGACTTTGCAGATCGTTTATATCGTTTTGCCTTAAAAAACGTTGCTGATGCTGATTTGGCTCAAGATTTTGTTCAAGACGCCTTTGAGCGCTTATGGGTAAAAATAGACAGCGTGGATTTTAATTGTGTAAAGTCCTATTTATTTAGAACGGTAGTGAATCTTCAAATTGATCGTGTTCGACGTCAAAAACTACAGCACTTGCATCTATCAAACTTAAAAGAACCAATTGAAGGTCCTGCCATTGACCACGATGTGCAAAAACTTATAGACGAAGGTGTAGCACAATTGACAGAGATTCAACGTTTGGTAATTACCTTAAGAGATTTCGAAGGATACTCTTACCAAGAAATTGCAGATTTAACTGATCTTACCTCAGATCAAGTAAAGGTTTATATTTTCAGGGCCAGAAGGTTTTTAAGACAATATATAGGAAAAATTGAGGTTTTGATATGAAACTTACAGAAACACAAATTGCCTATTTAGTTTTGTCTTTTCACGATGGCACTTTAAGTGCCGCGGAAAAAGAAATACTCGATGCGTACATAGTTTTAAATCCGCAATTGGCCGAAGAACTTAATGAATCTCCGAAGTTGTCAGATTCCTTAGAGGAGGTCTACAACGGGCCAAATTTGTCATATCCAGCGCTTGAGAGTTTAGAGGTTTATCCATCTGAAAAAGGTCACCCTTTTGATAAAATTGCCATCGGATCACTTGAAGGATTGCTGAGCAAAAAAGAGCAGCACCTAGAGAAACAACTTCGATTAAATCCGTTCTATAAAGCGCACAAAACATCAATTGCCAAAACCCAACTTATTGCCGACTTGCAAATCCTTTTCCCTAACCACGAATTGCTCTATAAATCATTAATTTTGAAGCCTAATTACTTCAAAAAATATGTGTACGCCCTGAGTGCTGTGGCAGCTTTACTGGTCTTAATTCTTTTAATGAATTTTAATCGTACACCAGTACAAAATACTAATTTGACCAATAAGCCCTTAACAGCCAAGCTCAATGGACTTTCTAAAAAATCAAGTACCTCTAAAACGCAAATAAACTCAGTTAATGTTTCAGCAGAAAACCTGCAAATTCAGGTAGATAAATCGATGGCGCTTATACATGTTGAAGCTCAAAAAAAAATACTTAATATGGACCCCATTGAATTGGTAGCCCAATTACCAAAAAATGAGTTTTCTATTCATGAAAATGCAAACCCAAGCAATTCCGAAATACTGACCCAAGAAAACAATATTTCCCCAAAAATGCTTCATGCAATGAATCCAATTTCTAAATCAAGTGAGCCAATTACCGTCAAGACTTTCTTTATTAAAAAAGCAAATCAACGCCTGTTTGGCACTCCCCAACCTAGCACCGATGTTCGTTATCAGACCATGGCGCGCTATGCAAATCAAACAATGGGAATTGATGTAAAATACGATGTAGAGCCTGGTCAGAATGCAGATAAAATTTTCTTTCAATTAGGACCTTTGAGTATTGAACGAAGCCGTTCAAAAAAATAAATTTTAAACTTTTGGTAACCAATCTCAAATTAACACGTCAAACTATTTAAAACTCAAGAAAAATGAAATTAAAATTACTTTGTGCTTTTATATTTTCAAGTGTAGCACTTTTGGCACAGCAAAATCAAACCAAGAAAATTGTAAAAATTCAAGGCAACGATACAACAATCATTATGATTAATAGCAGGATTGATCAAATGGATTCTATTCTCGCCGAAGAAATGAAAAAAGTGAATATCAATGATTCATTGGTAACAAGGGTAGATGTTTTTATAGACACTACAATAATAAAAGCATCCGATTCTGATGCCAATTCTGACACTACTCAGATAAAAATAGGCAAAATGAAAATTGTTATTTTAGACTCAAAAAATTCAAAGGAAGTTTTAGATGATTTGCCCAAGGGAGAAAGAAAAATCATCATAGATGAAAAAGTCATTATAGAAAATGACGAAGATTTTTCTTGGACACCAAAAAACGGCGAAGCTGAGTTGAGAATTGGAGAGAGCGAAGATCAAAATACTTTTTGGACTGGCTTGGGAATCAACTCCAATGGATTTGTCAATACAGCATTGGAATTCACAACAGCAGAACAATTGGGCTTTCTTGCACTTGACCCAGCAAAAAGTTTAGGCATTCAATTCAATTTTGCACAAAAACGCTTTCCAATCATTAATGAATATTTGGGAGTGGTTACTGGCATGGGTGTGCAATGGAACCGTTTTGCCTTGAAAGGCGCTTATGAAATTGCGGTAGTAAATGATACGCTTGTTGGCATAGCTACTGGACTGAACTACTCTAAAAACGTGCTCACTTCCACTTACCTTCAAGCTCCGTTATTGCTGCAAATTTCTACATGTAAAAATCCTAATACGGCATGGCATATCTCAGCCGGTATTGTAGGAGGTTTGCGTTTGGGAGCCCGTCAGACACAAAAATGGGAAGCCGACGGTAAAAAAAATAAGGATAAAACCAAAGATGATTTTCAATTTAATCCATTTCAAGCAAGCCTAATGGCTATTATTGGATATGACGATTGGAGTTTATATGCGTCCTATGGCCTTTCAGATGTCTTTAACCAAGGGTCTGCAATCAAGGTTCGTGGTGTAAATGCGGGAATCTTACTCTCGTTTTAAAGACTTCTTGATCTTATAAATTTAAACGAGGTTTCTAACCGTGTATCGTTTCTTTTTTACCATAACGTGCCATTAAGTTGGCTTCAAAAGCTAAGAATTCTTTCCATGCAGCTTCTACATCTATACCATTGCCATATTTTCGTGCAAACCCTAAAAAGGTCGTGTAATGCCTTGCCTCACTTTCCATTAAACTTCTATAAAACACTCTGAGATCCGCATCGTCAATTTCTTCGGATAATATTTTAAATCGCTCACAACTGCGCGCCTCAATCATGGCGGCAAATAGCATTTTATTGACAAAAACGCCGGCTGGTGTGCTATTTACTTTACCTCGCTTGAGATAAGTGGCAAGGTCATTAACATAAGGGTCTTTTCTTTCAAAACCCAATGAAAGACCTCTATCTTTTAATTTTTGAAATACCATTTGAAAATGCTCCATTTCTTCTTGGCAAATGGCTGTCATGGCTTCAACTAAATCCGTATATTGTGGGTACTGGACAATTAGAGAAATGGCATTGCTTGCGGCCTTTTGTTCGCAATAGGCATGGTCAACTAATATTTCTTCTATATTTTTCTCTACTATTTTAACCCAACGTGGGTCAGTGGCTAATTGAAGTCCAAGCATTTGACAGATTTTTGACAAAAATACCAAAGTCTGTTTGAATCAAACAAGCATGATTGAATGTGCAATGCTTATATTTGTCTTTTGGATGAGTACAATGTCAAAAACAAAGCAAAAAGATCTTAGTTGGAAAGCCTTCGAATTAATGTGCACTGCAAAAACGATGGCGGAAAAATTTGAAGAAAATAAAGAAATTACGTCCAAATATGTGCATGCAACTTCACGTGGTCATGAAGCCATACAATTGGCAGTTGCTTTGCAATTAAAACCACAAGATTGGGTTGCCCCGTACTACCGTGATGACAGCTTGCTTTTAGGCATAGGCATGCGCCCCGAAGAATTAATGCTTCAAGTATTTGCTAAAAAAGATGATCCATTTTCTGGTGGCCGTACTTATTATTGCCATCCATCATTAAATAGACCTGATTTTCCAAAGATCCCACATCAATCTTCTGCAACAGGCATGCAAGCCATTCCTACCACAGGAATAGCTATGGGCATTCAGTACAAAGAAAAGATTGGCATAGCAGAATGGTCCATGGACGAGGCTCCTGTTGTGGTATGCTCTCTTGGTGATGCTTCATGTACTGAAGGTGAAGTATCTGAGGCATTTCAAATGGCCGCGCTCAAACAATATCCAATCATATATCTAGTTCAAGACAATGGCTGGGACATTTCTGCCAATGCTAAAGAAACAAGGGCGCAGGATATCACGCACTATATTCAGGGTTTTAAAGGCATTGAAGCTCGAACCATTGATGGAACAGATTTTTGGTCTTCATATCAAATAGTACAGGAGGTCATTGAAATTGTAAGAAAGGAACGTAGACCTTTTTTAATACATGCGAAAGTTCCTCTACTAGGCCACCATACTTCAGGAGTGAGAAAAGAATGGTATCGCGATGATCTCCTTGAGGCTACAAAAGAGGATCCTTATCCAAAATTGAAGAAGTCCTTGGAAGAATTAGATGTGAGATTAGCTGAAATTATCAATCTTGAGGCCCAAATTAAAAAGGACATAGACCTTGCCTATAATAATGCTTTTGGTGCAGAAGATCCAATTGCTGAAAGCATTCAAGAATATGTTTTTGCGCCAACGCCGATAGTTGAAGAGAAGGGAGAGCGCGCACCAGCGGGTAAAAAGAAAACGGTAATGGTTGATTCAGCACTGTTTGCCATGCGCGAAATCATGCAAAAACACCCAGAGGCATTACTATACGGACAAGATGTTGGCGGCAGGCTTGGCGGTGTTTTTCGCGAGGCTGCAACCTTAGCCCAAACATTTGGCGATGATCGCGTTTTCAATACTCCAATTCAAGAAGCTTACATCATTGGTTCTACGGTGGGCATGTCGGCAGTTGGATTAAAGCCAATCGTCGAAGTTCAATTTGCAGATTACATTTGGCCAGGTCTCAACCAGCTCTTTACAGAAGTTTCACGCTCCTACTATCTTTCCAACGGAAAGTGGCCTGTGAGCTGTGTGATTCGAGTTCCAATAGGGGCTTACGGTTCAGGAGGGCCTTACCACTCTTCGAGTGTTGAATCAGTATTGGCCAATATCCGTGGGATTAAAGTGGTTTATCCGTCTACTGGAGCAGATTTAAAAGGCCTACTTAAGGCGGCTTATTATGATCCAAATCCAGTGGTTATCTTAGAGCACAAAGGATTGTATTGGTCTAAAATACCAGGAACTGAAGGTGCGATGAGCACAGAACCAAGTGAGGACTACGTTATTCCCATTGGAAAGGCACGCACCGTTCAATTGGCTTCTGATCAAGCTATTGATCAAGGAAATAGTGTCGGAATTATTACCTATGGAAGGGGTGTTTATTGGAGCCAAGAAGCCAGTGCAGATTTTGAGGGAAAGGTTGAAATTTTGGACTTACGCAGCATCAATCCCTTGGATATAGATGCAATGAATGCACTAGTTAAAAGACACGGTAAAATACTCTTGGTTACAGAAGAATCTTCTGAAAATAGCTTTACTTTAGCCCTTGCCGGTCGACTTCAGAAAAACTGTTTTAAATATCTCGATGCGCCTATTGAAGTTGTAGCCTCGATCGATACACCTGCCATCCCACTGAATTCAACACTCGAGTCAGTCTTGCTTCCGGACGCAAAGAAAGTTGCTGAGGCTATATCACATTTACTTACTAACTAACTATGGAATTTAAAAAAATTTTAGAATCAGTTGCTACTTTTCATGATGCTTTCGGCATTGTTAACAATGCAGAGCCAACAGTAAATTTAGGCGAAGCAGACATACTTTTGAGATATAATTTAATGAAGGAGGAAAACCAGGAGTATTTGGAGGCTGCAAAAAATGGCGACTTAATTGAAATTGCGGATGCTTTAGGCGATCAACTTTATATTTTGTGTGGCACTATTTTACGCCATGGTTTGCAAGACAAGATTGAGGAAGTATTTGAAGAAATTCAGCGATCTAACATGAGTAAATTGGATGATGATGGAAAGCCAATCTATAGGGAAGATGGCAAAGTGCTTAAATCTCAATTATATTTTAAGCCAGACATACAAAAAATCCTTCAAAAATGACCGACTTATCTATTTATTTTCAGCCTATTTCTGCTGACTATTCTTTTGAAGACAATCAGTTAGGAGCAATAATAAATGCTTATCGAGAGGATTTCCCTGAAATGAATGGTCCAGGATGTGCTTTAATTTCTGTGCCAGAATTTCGAGGGGCAAACCTCCAAAAACAGCAAATACCTAGCTTTAGAAAGACACTTTATCAATTGCATGCAGAACGTAATTGGAAATTGCCAATTTATGATTTGGGCACCATAGAGCCTGGTGCAAGCATTCAAGATACATACTTTGCCATTGCTAATGTGGTTGGTGAATTGGTCAAGCAAAAAATTATCCCAATCATTATAGGGGGGAGTCAAGACCTTACTATGGCAATGTATCGAGGCTATGAAAATCTTGAACAATTAGTAAATTTATGTTCTATTGATAGCAGATTGGATATAGGCGATGCTGATGCACCTTTGCAGTCCGACAATTTTCTAAGTCATTTGTTGACCCAAAAACCCTGTTTTTTATTCAATCAAGCAGTAATCGGAATCCAACAACCCTATTCGTCAGCAGCGGAATTTGAGCTTTTTGAAAAGCTTTTTTTTGACACTTGTCGTTTGGGAGAGTTTAATCAAGATTTTCGATTAGCAGAACCCCATCTGCGTAATGCAGATATCATCAGTGTTGATCTAAAGAGCATCAAAGCATCTGAATTTGGGAGTGCATCAGGAGCTGCCAATGGATTTACAGCTAGTCAATTTTGTCAAATATGTAAATATGCGGGAATTGCCGACAAAGTAACGAGTATAGGATTTTTCGCTCAAGATGCAATTTCTCAAATTGGCGCATCACTTTTGGCAGAAGGTATTTGGTATTTTCTTCACGGCTATTTTGGGCGGGTGGGCGATTTCCCTTTTGCAAGTAAGGCCGAATACACCAAATTTACCGTATTTCTTGATGATGTTTCTAGAGAAATTATTTTCTTCAAAAGTAATAAGTCCTCTCGTTGGTGGATGGAAGTGCCTTATCCTCCTCAAAGTGGCCGTAGATATGAGCGCCACCATATGGTTCCTTGCAACAAGTCAGACTATGAAAATGCGATGAATAATGAAATGCCAGATTTATGGTGGAAGACCTATCAAAAATTGGGATAACCTTTTTGTATAAAAGTATTTTATTTTACATATTAATTATTTACTTTAGCACCTTAAAATTATTGTGATTTAACTATTCGCAACGATTTTTTTATGCTAAACTACGCTTATGCTATTGAATAACAGACTATTAACTGCTGCGCTGTCTTTATTGTTCTTTACATCTTATGCACAACAAGATAAGCTTGTCACGCATTTTATGTTCGACAAAATGAGCATCAATCCAGGCAAAACTGGAATTGACATGTACAATGGGTTTTGTGCTACCTCTATTTATCGCAATCAATGGGATAAGGTGAATGGTGCACCTAATTCAGCTGTTCTTAACTTGGAAGGCAATTTATCTAGGTTTTTTCCCGGTGGTCTTGGCGTAAATTTCTACCACGACGCAATTGGCTTTTCTCGACAAAACACAGTTTTACTCAATTATTCTTATCCAGTTCAAATTGGTCGAATAGGTGTTTTGGGTGTAGGTGTTGGCGTCGGAATCATGAATTACGGTATGGATCCCACTTGGGTGCCACCGTCAACTATCAATGATCCTTCATTGCCGACTGGTTTTGCTGCAACAGCACTCGATGCCAATTTCGGCCTTTACTTCCAAGCAAAAAATTATTATGCTGGTTTTTCAACAACCCATTTATCTGAATCCGACCTTTCGGCCGATCCAACGAATTTGGCTCTTTCGTTTCAGACCGCACGTCACTATTACTTAATGGGCGGTTATATTTTTAAAGATGCTTTTGGAACTGGCAATAACATTGATGCGCAAATGCTCGTGAGAACTGACTTAATAAAATTCTCAGCAGATTTCAACGCGCGTTACATGATGGAACTTGCAGGTAATCAAGCTTATGGGGGTTTGTCTTTTAGAACTTCTGATGCCTTTGCGCTCATGTTAGGATATTCTCCAATTCCCAACTTTAATGTTGGTTATTCATATGATATTAATATTAATAAATTGGCCAGTATTTCAAGAGGTTCTCATGAAATGATGGTCAAGTATTGTTATTTCTTGCCACCGCCACCAAAAACGAAGGCAAGACATCCTCGATGGTTATAAGAGGTAAAAAAGTGTAACCATTTATATTGTTCTTACGTTATATCCGAAATTAAACCTGTAGCAAGTTATTTTAGGAGTAGGTCAGAACCAAAAACAAACGAATGAAAAAGTATTTAAGTTTTCTCTTTGTTCTTAGCTTCATGTACGCTTGTAGCGACATCGAAGGTAATTTAGTAGGTGTGAGTGGTAGAGACACCTGGTATCCGGACGTTCTTGGTCCTGGGAAAGTTCCACTTGGAATGGTTTACATTCCTTCTGGTGCTTATCAAACAGGCGAAGATGACGAAGACATTATGGGCTTTCACACTGCGCGCAAGCACACCGTGTCTGTTCCAGCGTTTTATATGGATGCTACAGAAATCTCAAACAACGAATACCGTCAGTTTGTGCACTGGGTGCGCGACTCAATTGCTCGTGAAAAACTTTATCGTCGTAGTTTCGGCGAAGAGGCAGAGCGCTGGGTGAATATTCCAGATAATTTCTTTAAAGAGCCGTATCGCACAATGATTGCTATGGGTTCAGATGTTCAAGGTGGTAATACGCCTTTCCAACTTTTCATGGATTCTACTAACAATGCAGAGGTAGATAAAACCATTATGACAATGTTGGGTACTAATACAGATAATAAGAAAAAGCCAAAAAGACTCGTAAATGGTTATCAATACAAAGCGCCTAGAGGTGGAAATGCTGATGACAAATTTGATGTAGTTATGTCAGACGATGATTTGCGTGGCATTTTTGAGATGTACAGTGGTGAAGTTGGTGGAACTAAAAACAAGTCGGATAAACCGAGTACCAAAGGAGGTTCTTCCAAAACAAAATACGATCAAGGCGGTAGAATTGAGAATCGCAAATACTTCACGTTAAATTGGTTAGAGCCAGTTGATTACGAAGATCCAGAAATTGCGTTTATGTTATCTGATATGTATTTATCAGAGGCAGAGCGTTTTTACAATCGTCGTGAAATAGATACCCGATTATTGTATTTTGATTATTATTGGATTGATTACAAAGAAGCCGCACGTAGGGGTAAAATTATTACCAAGTCAATTGATGCTAGAAAGACTTTTGCTTATGACGAACTCGATAAAGATGCAGAACAACCGCTTTATCAAAGGTCTAAACGCGAGCCTTTAGGGAAAGATTATAAAACAGATGAGCAGCACCGCATGACGCTCATGACAATGGATCAAAATTCTAATAAAGCTTGGGTTGATGAAACTGCTCAAAAAACTCTGGAAAAGAGCGAAGAGAATGGTGAAATTGTTTTAACTGATCCGGAAAGCACAAGTTTTACTGTTTTAGATGAAAACGAGCAGCAGTCAAAAGCTGAAAATATTAAGGGTACGATTCTTCAAAATCCTGGTCAAGATCTCGATCTTGGATTTACTAACAGTAAAGGGCAACACAATGCTATCCGCGGACATTCAGACCGTTCTAGATTTATCATCAAGGAACGTATTAATGTGTATCCAGATACGCTGTGTTGGTCTCGTGACTATACACATGCAGAACACTCTGCAATGGCACAAAATTATTTTTGGAATACGGCCTATGATAACTATCCAGTAGTAGGCGTTACTTGGACTCAAGCTAAAGCATTCTCAGTTTGGAGAACTCAAATTTTCCATTCTTGGTTACAAGCCAATGGTGATTTGTTCGTCAATGATTTTCGTTTACCTACTGAATCTGAATGGGAACGAGGCGCAAGAGGAGATCTCGATATGGCGCAGTACCCTTGGGGTGGTCCATACATTAGAAACGCAAATGGTTGTTTCCTTGCAAACTTCAAGCCAATGCGCGGCCGATATTTTGAAGACGGCGGTTTTTATACGGTAAAGGTATATTCGTATAATCCAAATGGCTTTGGTTTGTATTGTATGGCTGGAAATGTTGCAGAATGGTGTTCTACGGCATATGATGAGTCAGTTTATGAATTCGCTCATGACATGTCACAAAATTATGAATACAATGCAAAAGATGGAGATGCTCCAGTGAAAAAACGTAAAGTATTGCGTGGTGGTTCATGGAAAGACATAGGTTACTACCTATTGAATGCCACACGTACATACGAATATCAAGATACTGCTAAAAGTTATATCGGTTTTAGAAACACGATGACTCACCTTGGCAGAGGCGGTAAAGATATTGAGCAAGAAAACGGTGAAGAAATTCAAACAGATATAATCCTAAACTAAATCTATAAATCAATTAATTAACTAAAAAAAACAAAAATTATGAGTGGTAATGGTGGATTTTTTGCTTCACGCAAATACAGACTGATTGTAAAATACGTAACTGGATATGGAGCTTCTGTTGTAATTCTAGGTGCACTTTTCAAAATCATGCACTGGCCTGGAGCTGACCAAATGCTAATTGTAGGTCTTATCACTGAATCTTTAATCTTTGCCTTTATTGCAATGGAGCCATTGCATGAAGAAGTAGATTGGACACGTGTATTCCCAGAATTAGGCGTTGAAGAAAATAATGACGAAAATCGCTTATTACCACTATTGAAAAAAGGTGGATTAGGTGGCGGCGGTGCTGCAGATCATTTAGCAAAAGAATTAGACAAAGCGGGAATAGATCAAGCATTGTTGTCAAAATTAAAAGATAGCATGTCGAACTTAGCAGATAATGCTAGATCTCTAGGAGCAATTTCAACGGCTGCCGGCGCAACAGATTCTTATGTTAAGAGTCTAGAAAATGCGTCAGAAGGCTTAAGTAAATTGACTGAGCAATATGCTGCTTCAGCTTCGGCTATTGCTGGAATTGCTGGTGAGGGTCAAGGTAATTTTGGTGTTGAAATGCAAAAATTAGGACAAAGTCTTGGTGCACTCAATCATGTTTATGAGTTGCAATTAAAATCATCACAAGATTATCTAGAGAGCATGAATCAAATGAATAGCTTACAAGATAATATTAAGAATATCATGAATGATCTGGCTTCGTCAGCGTCTGATACGGCATCTTACCGTGAAAATATGGCATTATTGTCTCAGAATTTAACTGATCTTAATAATGTTTATGGTAACATGTTACGTGCAATGAGAGGTTAAGCCCTTTCTTTAATTCAATAATTCAATTAAGTATAAACAAATTAAAAATTAAAGAAAATGGCAGGTGGTAAGGAAACACCAAGACAGAAGATGATTGGTCTCATGTACTTGGTATTAACTGCACTTCTAGCGTTGAACGTATCTAAGCAAATTCTCGATGCATTTGTGGCAATTGAGGAAAATATTCAACGTGGAAGTATTACTCAATACGAGCGTGGTAATTCGGCCAGAGCAACCTTAAAGCAGGAGCTTTCAGATCTCGATGGAACACCGGACTCAGCTGAAAAGGCGAAGAAAATCAAGAAATTTCTTGGCATGATCGAGCAAATTGATAAAAATGTTGGCGAGTTTATTAAGTATGTAGATGAAATTAAATTAGATATTATTGGCAAAGTCGAAGGTGAGGACGCTGTTAAAACGGCTAAACCAAATGACAAGAAAAGTATTCTTTGGAAAAAATATGATCCCAATAATCCTCTTTTACCTACAAGACTTTATTTGCAAGCAATCAATCAAAAGGAGAATTTTGATGTACCGATGCATGAAATTATAGGGTCTGAAATTACAAAGATAGACCCTACCAAGAAGGGTAAAAAACTTTGGTCTTTGTATAAAGGTTTACGTTCTTCAATTGTCGAAGTTTGTGCAAATTATCAAGAAGGAGAAACTGTTTATAAGTTAAAAGCAACTGATATCGATAAGTTTTCAAACTTTGATGATTTAGATAAGCAGATTCGCAAAATGTTTGAATCAGGTGGTAATAAAGTAAATCCAGAGGATGTTTCAACTTTATTATCTATTTATCAAGAACTGACCAAACTAGAAATGGATGACCACCATGAAACCAAAAACGTTCATTGGCTTGGTAGAACTTTTGATCACGCCCCTCTGGTAGGTGCTTTGGCTTCATTGAGTTCTTTGCAAAATGAAATACTTGCTGCTCGAGCAAAGGCGGTGTTTTTGCTTCAAAGTAAAGTTACCACTGGCGAGTACTCTTTTAATAAAATTCAGGAGTTAGTGAGTGGTCCAGGTGTTGCAACACAAGGAGAAGATATTGAGCTTTTAGTTACTATGGCTGCCTATGACTCTGACAAAAACCCTGAGGTTACTTCCAGTTCAGGTAATATTGAAATCAAAGATGGTATTGCACATGTAAAATTAAAAGCTGGTGCTTCTGACATGAAAATCAATGGTAAGGTGACCATTAAAAATAAAATGGGGATTCCAAGAACAAGAGATTGGGAATGGAAAGTTGCCGTAGCAAAGCCTCAAGGGAGTATAGCATTGCCTGAAATGTCTGTATTATACAGAGGATATGACAATAAGGTTGCACCCGTTGTAGCAGGTGCCGTATCAAGTAATATATCGGCATCGAATGCTTCGATATCAGCAAGATCCTTTAATGTAGATGGGAATAATTACAATGGATACGTAGTCAGACCTGGCGGAGGAACCCAAACTGTCCTTACACTTACAGGAAAAGATAAAGATGGAAAATCTAAGACATATGCTGTTGTAAAATATAAAGTCAAAGAATTCCCTGATCCGTCACTCGGAAATGATAAAATTTCCAAGAGAACTGGTTTAAGAGTGAGTTTAATTTTAAAAGGAAGTGCATTGAATGTTGCTTTTACTCCGACAGGAGGATATTTAAGTGCAGGAGATGAAAAAGTGTTTTTCCAAGGTGGTGTAATTCCAGGAACTGCAGTAGCAAAAGTGAAGCCTGGTAGCATAGTTGGAGTAGTTATTAATTGTAATGGTCCTGGTGGCACACGCAGTATTAAAAGTGCCTTGACAGTAGTTCCATAAATTTATAATGCCATGAAAGTTTCATTATTATTACCGTTGTGTTTAGTTGTCGCCAATGTATGTGCGCAACAACCCGATCGACCTCAGCGTGGACCATACAATACGCTTCCTGGAGGAGTTGTAGATGGTGTTGCCATTCAGGAAGAGGTGCCCGTTCGTACCAAAGTTGATTACGAATACGTACGTGCTAGTGATGTTACTTGGCAAAAACGCATTTTTTCTCGAATTGATGCACGCGAAAAATTGAATCACGATATATTTTTTCCAGTTGATCAATTCGATTACTCCATCTTAGGCAGTGAATACGATCCGAAATCTCCAGCTGATATTGACAATCAGGATTGGAGAAAACACGACAAAAGGTGGTCGCTTTGGACAATTATTCAAAGACACATCATGTTAGGGGATCTTACAGTCTATAGGGTAAATTCTGAAGTTTACGAAGAAAGTGAAGAAGACGGCTACTCGTTAAAATATCCTATTCAACGATCAGGGCGTGATGACTATTTTAATTCCGAGACATATCGCAATAAAGTCAATCAGGTCATGACCAGTAGAATACCTGGAGAACCAGTTGAGATCTACCTTTGGGTTTCAGAAGTTACTAAACTTTTAACTAAAACAGATCAGTCTTATCGCCAATTTTATGATTCTGTAGAAGCAGATAACCCTGACAAAGATTGGGAAGCTTTAGGACGCATGGATTTCAAATATATGGAGGAGCGTTGGAATGCGGCCGACGTTGGCACACCTGTTTTGGAAAAAGATAATCTTTTCTATTTGAATTCTGCGCATATTGTTGCCTACAATATAAAAGAAGATTGGTATTTCGACAAAGAAAGATCGATCCTAGATAGGCGCATTATCGCAATTGCTCCAGTAGCTAGGTATAAGGTCAACACCCAAAATCCAAGTTTAAGGGGTAAAGTGTTGCTTTATGATAATGCGGGAATTCCTGTTGAAATAAAGAGTGGGCGTTTTGAAAGATACCAAGGTGAATTTGAGGAGCGTGAAATGTTTTGGCTGTATTTTGATGAACTAAGAGATGTCATTGTTAACTATTATGTATACAACGACAAAAATGACGCACAATGGATGTCTTTTGACGATTTATTTTGGAAGCGTAAGTTTTCATCTACAATTTACCGCGCCTCTGATAAATTTGATCGCGAAATCGAAGATTATAAATTTGGTGTTGATGCCCTTTATGAATCTGAGAGAATCAAAGAAAGTCTTAGAAATTGGGAACAAAATCTTTGGCAATTTTAAAAAGTTAAATTTAAATCAAAGCCCTACTGAAAAGTGGGGCTTTTTCGTTTAATTTTGTAGGGTGAAATGGATTGGCAACCGTATTAGTTTCAATGATCAAAAAGGTAAGACAACCATTGTTATTGATCCATCAAAAAGTATTTGGGTTTCGGCAATTATGGGTGCATGGCTTGGCATGTGGTATGTCATAGGATTTAGTGTAATTTGGGCCCTTAATGTGATGAAGCTCAAAGACCAGGAGCGATTAATTCTATGGATATTCTTAGTTTTTTGGCTTTACTATGCTTGGCGCGTTACCATGAGTTTTTTTTGGAACCTCAAAGGTCAAGAATATATTAAAATTGATCAAGACGCGTTTTATTTGAAAAAATCCATTTGGCATTTTGGCAAGACTTACCCGTATTATTTCGAGAATATTAAAAATCTGCGTTTCGAAATTCCAAAAGAAGGGAGTTTTCAAGCGGTTTGGGAAAGTTCACCTTGGATAAATGGCGGGGAACGTTTTGAATTTGATTATTTTCATCAAAAAGTACGTTTTGGGCGCAAGCTCTCAGAAAAGGAGGCCCGTTTGTTGTTTCAATTGATTTCTAAGAAAATTAAATCCTGATGTATACAAAGATTCAAGAGTTTTTAGCAAATGAGCTAAATCAAATTCAATCCGATGGTCTATTAAAGAAGGAACGCATAATTGTTACTCCTCAAGGCGCGAATGTTAGGGTTGCCTCTGGTGAAGAGGTTGTAATTATGTGTGCCAACAATTATTTAGGCTTGTCTTCTCATCCAGAAGTAATTAAAGCTTCAAAAGATGCGTTAGATTCACATGGTTATGGCATGTCTTCTGTGCGTTTTATTTGTGGTACGCAGGATATTCATAAAACACTTGAAAAAAAAATATCAACGTTTTACGGTACTGAAGATACAATACTTTATGCGGCAGCCTTTGATGCAAATGGAGGTGTTTTTGAACCGCTTTTTTCACAGCAAGATGCCATTATTTCCGATGAATTAAATCACGCTTCTATAATTGATGGTATCAGACTTTGTAAGGCTGAGCGATATAGATATAAGCATTCAGATATGGCAGATCTCGAGGCCCAATTGATTAAATCACAAGCGCAAAGACATCGCATAATAGTTACAGATGGGGTGTTTTCTATGGATGGCGATTTGGCAAAAATGGATGAAATCTGTGCATTGGCAAATAAATACGATGCTTTGGTGATGACTGATGAATGTCATTCTGCTGGATTTATTGGAAAAACTGGTAGAGGTGTGCCAGAACATTACGGTGTTATGGATCAAGTTGATATCATTACAGGTACACTTGGAAAAGCCCTAGGCGGAGCAATGGGCGGTTATACAACGGGTAAAAAAGAAATAATCGAAATGCTTAGACAGCGTTCACGACCCTATCTATTTTCAAATTCACTATCCCCAGCAATTGTTGGCGCATCCATTAAAGTTTTTGATATTTTGAGCGCTACAACCCAACTGAGAGATCGTTTAGAATCAAATACGGCCTATTTTAAAAAGCACATTAAAGCTGCAGGTTTTGATATTAAAGTCGGAGATTCGCCTATTGTGCCAATAATGTTATATGATGCCGCTTTATCTCAAGAATTTGCCAACAGACTTTTAAATGAAGGCGTATATGCAATTGGGTTCTTTTATCCGGTTGTTGCTCAAGGGCAAGCACGCATTCGTACCCAAATTTCGGCTGCACATAGCATCGAAGATTTAGACAAGGCCATTGCGGCTTTTATCAAAGTTGGGAAAGAATTAAAGGTTATAAAGTAAAAATGAGGCCGCCAAACAGACTGGCGTAATCTTTGCTATATTTGTAATATGTCAAATTTAGGGAAGTCTTTGTTTGCGTTCATGCTTTTGCTTTGCATCGCTAAAGCATTTGTGGGCACAGCTTTACCAATTTTAAAAAACTCTGATCAACTATTATTAGTAGATGAAGGTCAGCAGAATGAAGAAAACGATGATACTTTCGAGTTGGATTTTTCTGATGAATTTATTCCAACAGACCATTTGATAAGCATAGATTGCTTGAAATTTAGCTATATAGCAAAGGAGCCAACACTCCATTACAATTCTTCTGTTTTTAAAGGACATCGCAACATTTTATTCAAACCACCATGTATTTAATGATTTGATTTTTATTCACTTCATTAATTCAAATACATGTTATCTTTTTTTAATTCTTGGAAGCAAGATCTTCCAGCAGGTTTAGTCGTTTTTTTAGTTGCATTACCACTTTGTTTAGGAATTGGATTGGCTTCAACTTCCGTTGAAGGAATTACTGGTCTACCTAATGTAATGACCGGTGTTTTGGCTGGAATAATTGGTGGGTGTATTGTTCCTTTGATATCAAATTCAAAACTCGGTGTGTCCGGGCCAGCAGCTGGGCTGATTACCATTATTTTGGCTGCAATTCAAGAACTTGGAAGTTATGATGCTTTCCTTATGGCAGTTGTATTAGGTGGTCTTTTACAATTTGTCTTGGCGTTTGTTGGAATAGGTGCTTTGGCTAATTATGTACCAACCTCGGTAATTAAAGGAATGTTGGCTGCTATAGGAATCACCTTGATTCTAAAAGAAATCCCTCACTTGGTAGGATTTGACAGTGATTTCTTTGGAGATGAGTCCTTTTGGCAATTTGATGGCCGTAATACTTTTTCAGAATTGTATTATGCCATGAATGCATTTGAATTAGGTGCAATAATTATATCTTTTAGCGCTTTGATTATATTGTTATTGTTTGATTCTAAATTGATTAAAAAGTTTGCGTTTAGTACATACATACCTGGAGCTTTAATAGTTGTGATTTTTGCTATAATCGTTAATAAATTTTTCTTAGGAGCTGCAACTATTTCCGAAAAGCACATGGTATATCTACCACCTATCGGAAGTATTGAGGATTTAAAAAGTATTTTACATCATCCAGATTGGTCTCAAATTGGCAATGTGAAAGTTTGGCTTATTGCCTTTACTATTGCTATTGTAGGAAGTTTAGAGACTTTATTGAGCGTAGAAGCTACAGACAAATTAGATCCTAAAAAAAATAAAACTAACCCTCATTTAGAATTAAAGGCACAAGGAATCGGAAACCTTGTTAGTGGCCTCATTGGTGGCTTGCCTATTACTCAAGTTATCGTGCGCAGTTCGGCTAATATCTCTGCGGGCGGTCAGTCTAAGTTGGCCTCATTGATACATGGAATTTTGTTGTTATTAAGTATCCTATTTCTGAGTAATATCATGAATCTCATTCCATTGGCAGCATTAGCGGCAGTTTTGATTTTAATAGGCTATAAACTTGCAAAGGTGTCCTTGTTTAGAGAGATGTATCAGAAGGGTTTGGCGCATTTTATTCCCTTTGTTGTAACAATCATAGCAATTTTGTTTACAGATTTATTAAAGGGTATAGGAATTGGCTTTTTGGTTGCTGTATTTTACATTTTAAAACGAAATTACTTAAATCATTTTTCTAAAGAGGAGACTGCCAACGAATGTATTATTCTTTTATCCGAAGAAGTTACTTTTTTGAATAAAGGAGGAATAGTCGATGCTTTAAATCAAAACAAAGAAAAAAAGCGAATTACTATTGATGGTAGTAGAACCAAAAATATCGATCTAGATGTACTAGAAGCAATTATAGAATTTAAACATAACGCCGAAATCGAGGGGCGTCAGGAAATCATTTTAATTAATTTACATGAATAAGTTTTATAATCAATTACTAGAAAACAATAAAAATTGGGTGGCATCTAAAATAGCCGAAGATCCTAATTATTTTAAAAAGTTGTCCTTGGGGCAATCACCTCCGGTGTTGTGGATTGGTTGCGCAGATAGCCGAGTTCCTGCCAATGAAATTATAGGTGCAGAACCAGGTGAAGTTTTTGTTCATCGAAATATTGCCAATATGGTTGTACATTCGGATATGAACATGCTTTCGGTGTTGGATTATGCCGTAAATGTTTTAAAGGTAAAACACGTCATCGTATGTGGACATTATGGTTGCGGTGGCGTACAAGCCGCAATGACCAATATGCATATTGGCTTAATTGATAATTGGATTCGCCACATAAAAGATGTTTACCGTTTTCATCGCGATGAATTGGATGCAATTTCAGATGAAACATCAAGATTCAATCGCTTTGTAGAACTTAACGTGTTCGAACAAGTATTAGACCTAGGAAAAACGTCTATTGTACAAACAGCCTGGGAAAGAGGTCAAGAACTTCATATCCATGGATGGGTGTACGATATTAGCAATGGCCTAGTCGTAGATCAAAAAGTGACCCTTACTGATAATAATAAACTTGCAGATATCTACAAACTAGATCTTTAAAAGACCTAGTTCTTAACAACAATGAGCTTCTTAGAGTGATAGTTCAGCAACTCAATATAGTAGATACCAGGTGCAAATTCTGTTAAATCAATTGCTTCGTTTTTGTCGGTAAGACCCGAAGTAATTTGGGCTCCCAATTGATTGAAAATTTTGTATTCAGCACTTGAATTACCTAAGCCAGATATTGTTATTAAGCCATTGGTAGGATTAGGAACAATGCCTAATGAAACGATATCATTACTATTAATTCCAGTAAAATCCATAGTTAATTCTAGTGTTATTGTGCTGTCACACCCAGCAGCATTGGTAATTGTTGCTGAGTAGGTTCCAGACGAGGTATAAGTTTGTTGATTTACATCCCAATAAAAACTATCGATGGCGCTTTCTACTTGGGTTGAAGTGCTATTTTCTAAAACGGTAATAAGCACAGAGTCTAATTGGCTACAGCCATTTAAATCGGTGCCTTGCAGAACGTAATAGCTCGACATATTTGGGCCGAATGAAACGCCATCTTGTACACCGTTATTCCATTGGTAAGTTTGGGCTCCTGAGCCAGAAAGAACAACATCTTGCCCTTCACATACTTGAATGTCGGCTCCAGCATTTACATCGGGTAAAGCTAAAACAGTAATATCAACTTGATTTTCACCAACACAACCATTGGCATCTATTCCCTGAACAGAAAGCACCATGTTTTGATTGGCTAAAATGGTTAAAGTTGAGTCTGTTGAACCATTACTCCAAGCATAGGAATTCCCTCCTGTTACCTCCAGGTAAATAGGTTCTTGAGCACAAATAGTGGTGTCCATTACTGATACATCAATATTGGGCAAATCGTTGACCTCTATCATAACTGCTGCAGAAGCAGTACAACCATTATTATCTCCCGTAACGATATAAACTGTATTACTATCTGGTGCTACACTTATATTTTGTGTAATTTCTCCAAAATTCCAACTAACTTGGGTTGAACCAGTTGAACTTATCGTTACTGAATCACCTTGACAGATTGGATTTTGTGATGCACTGATATTCATGCTAGGTGGTGGGCTTACCAACACCTCAAATGTTCCTGTTGCAGAACAACCTTGTGCATTTGTACCAGAAACTGCATATGTTGTAGAACTACCAGGCGAAACAATAATATTTGATGATGTTTCTCCATTATTCCATAAATAACTCGATCCGCCACTTGCAGTTAAAGTGATAGAATCTCCAGCACAAATTCCAGGTGCTGGTGCATCGATATTAATATTTACTGGATCAACTACGGCAGTTGCCATAGTTCTAGTACTCGAACAATTAATTTCATAGTACATCTCAGTTCTCGATATAGAACCAGAAGGCTCTGTCCAAAGACTTTGTGGCGAATTAGATCCTAATTGGAATTGCATTCCTAATCTTGTAAGTGTAACGGGCAGTCCATTAATATTAGAGCTAACAGGGCCAGCCGTATAGGAATTTTGGGTTCCTGCTTGTCCTAAAATTCCCACAACGGTTCCAGAAGTAATTGGGATAGAAACGGGTATGATACCTACTGTAGGATCATTTTGAGTTAAAAACAAGGTTGTAAATGTATTTGTGGTCGCAGAAAAGGTTGGCGGCGTGGTCGGAAATGATACAACTGCAATATTTTGTAGACCACTAATTTCAGGCGGATTCTTAAGACCAGTAATGGTGAAGTCACAAGGGGCAACAAACCAATATCCCCTCACGTTTCCAGTATAAATACTGCTATGTGCGTTGTGTGGCATCATGGTACTTGCGCCACCTAAAGTTGCTTCCACATAATAATTGGTAGTTGAAGTCAAGGGTGGCGTAATAAAAGGTGACCCATTCCCTAAAAAAGTACCCCCTGTTGGTTGGTCATACCATGCATATTGGCCGCTCGAACCATTGGCCAATAATTGTGCAGTTGATCCACAAACAATAGTGTCATTAAAAGCCGATGGCGCACTAGGCGGAATACATTGCCCAAATGAAAAGACGGTGAAAAATACAGAAAAACAAAAAAGGTAAAAAGATTTCATAACGTAGTTTTAGGTTATGAAATATACAAAAAAAACCGGGGGATTCCAAACCAATACATTGAAAATCAGTATAAAAGTGGTCTCGCCAGGAATCGAACCTGGATCTAAAGTTTAGGAAACTTCTATTCTATCCGTTGAACTACGAGACCAAATTTTCTATCTCATTCCAAACTTGCTGAGCAGCTAAATCCCATGAAAAATCCTTGAGACGCTCCTTTCCTGCTTGAATTAATTTGGATTGCAAAGCTACATCATTTTTTATTAGCGTCATTGCGTCTGCAATTTCAAGATGATTGAAAGGATCTACATAAAGAGCTGCATTATGCGCAATTTCTGGCAAGCAACTTTTATTGCCAGCAATTATCGGCGTTGAACTAGCCATAGCCTCAGCAAGAGGCATACCAAAACCCTCGAAATAGGGCACGTAAACCAGTGCAGTTGCACCGGCCATTAGGAGGGCTAAATTATCAGTAGGAACGTGTCCTAAAAATTTAATTCGTCCAGCTAATTCATCGCTAAGTTTAAAAGTCTCATTTTTCCACATTGAGGCACCGACAATTAAAAGTTCACTTTGGCTATCAGTCTTGGTAAATATTTCGAAAGCTTCGAGAAGCTTATGTATATTTTTTCTAGGGTGCAAGGAACCAACAAAGATGAAAAAGGGCTTGTCAAATTGTTTTTGAATTTCGCGTTTGTTTTCATCTGTTAAGGGTTTGAATCTGGTGTTCACACCATTATAAACGACAGCTATTTTATTCTCTTCAACTTCATACGTGGTAATAATATCTTGCTTAGTGGTTTTAGAAACCGTAATAATCTTGTCCGACTGTTGGGCAAATCTGGGAAAATATTTTTTATAATACCATGCTACTAACCGAGGTAAATCCTTTGGGTAATGTTCAAAGTTTAGGTCGTGAATGGTCGCTAACACGGGAATTTTTTTCTTTAAAGGAAACATTCCATCCGGAGACCAAAATACATCGACCAGATCTTTTCTTATGGCTTTTTTCAACCGCCATTGAAACCATATGATATATAAAATCGGATGTCTTGTGGGAGGAAATAAAACCCGACATTCGACATTGCTTGAGAATTTAAATTGCACATCTATTTTTCTATCGAAATAAAGAATAAAAGTATGTTCGGGATGTGCTGCAGTGAGTCTTGATACCAATTCAAAGCTATAATTTCCAAAACCTTCCATTTTGCTGCCAAGAATGGATCGAGTATTGATACCTACACGCATATTAAAATTGTAAAATATAGTTTGTTTTTAACTCTTGACCAATTGTTGTTGAGGGGCCATGTCCACAATAAACGATAGTTTGTGAAGGAAATTGGAACATTATTTCATAAATACTTTTTTTAAGCGTCATTAAATCACCACCAGGAAGATCAACACGGCCAAAACTACCTTGAAACAAAACATCTCCATTAATAACAAACCCACTTTGGTGATAAAAAACTACATGTCCTGGTGCATGACCTGGCGTATGAAAAACTTTAAAACAAAGATTGCCAAACTTTATTTCACTACCATGCTCTAACGCCATGTTTGGAATTTCGGCATGCTTGAAATTTTCGAATCCATATAAATGTGCATATGCTTTAACGCTTTCCCATGTCGGTTGATCTAAAGGATGCAAAAAGGACGGGGCATTGAATTGACTTGAACAGAATTCTGCACCTAAGATGTGGTCAATATGTGCATGTGTATAAAGAATGGCCTTTACATCTAAATTACTGTGTTCAATAAAAGTTAATAATTGCTGTTCTTCTTGTTTGGAGTAGCAACCTGGGTCGATAATAACAGTATCTGTACCGTCAGATACTACATAGGTGTTTTGTTCAAAAGCATTAAAAGTAAATACTTGGATTTGAATAGCCATTTTCAAAGTTACTGCAAAACTATTTTAGCGCAGCAAGTTAACGTGCCCTGTGAGTACTTCTCTGTGATTTTGAAAATCAGTGTAAATTATCTTCCAATTATAGGTACCATCCTGGCAAGGCCTAAAATTATAAGTTCCATCCCAGTAATCTTTTAAATCGGTAAATTGATAAATAAGTTCTCCCCAGCGATCATAAATACTTACCTCAACTTCTAAATAGTTTCCGCCAATAATCCGAAAATATTGGTTAAACATATCCCCATCTGGAGTAAAAGTATTGGGCACGTAAAAAAATGGATCAAAATAAATATTTACTTGACTTTGAGCAGTGCATCCGTTTTGATCAGTAAAGAATACTGTATAGAGGGCATTTTGGTTGGGAGTAACAGTAGTGCTTTGGCAAGTTGGGCAAGAAACTTCATCTTGTGGTATCCATTGAAATGTTCCCGGACCAGATGGATCGGCAATAAGTTGTATGTCGTCACCTTGTACAGCATAAATATCAGGTCCAGCACTAACAAACGCAGGTTGAAATAAATTTACTTGAACGAACGCTGTATCTTGACAGCCTTGAACATCTGTCCCTACAACCATATATGTAGTGTTATAAGGTGGCAGAACGGATATTTGGGCCCCATTTGCACTTGCAGTGTTTGCTCCTGGAGTCCATTGGTAATTAATTCCACCGCTCGCCCAAAGATTTGCCACCTGGCCAGGGCAAATTATGGTATCGTTTCCAGCCCAAATTTGAGCAGTAAGAATACTTACCCAAACCGAGTCTGTTAAAGTTCCACAGCTATTGGTAACATCGACAAAGTAATATTGATCTTGAAGTGTGCTAATTTGAACAGTCGGGGTGCTGGTACCAACAATATTATTGTTGGGATACCAAAAATAACTACTCCCTCCTGAGGCCGTAATAGGCATGGTATTCCCGTAGCAAAGTGTTACACTATCGATTAATTGCGGAATTGGTGGATTATTGAAAACAAAAATAGTCATGGAATCTTCAGCTGTACATCCATTGCCCGATATTGAAGTAGCAATATAAGTAATGTCATTTTGAGGCGTGGCAATTACTGTTGCACCCGTAGTAGTATTTAAAAAAGTTCCCGGAGTCCAATTAATCGTACCTGTCCCGCTTGCATTAATAGTCACACTTTCACCAATACAAACGGTGGTATCATTAGGTAGTGTAAGTGTGGGGGAATTGACATCAATTGTGACTTGCAGTGTATCGGTGCCACATGAATCTGATACGATAACACTAAATGTTGTAGTTGCTAATAAAGTTGCTGTTGGATTGGCAATGTTTGGGTTGTCTAATACATTGGCCGGTGACCACAAGTAGCTATTGCCACCATAGGCCTCAAGTTGATAGGAATCACCAATGCAAATACTTGTTGTGGGCTGCACTACGCCTGCAACAAAATCGCCAATATTAATAGTAACAATAACGGAATCCGGTGTAAAACATCCTGTAGAGTCAAAGGCAACAAGTAACACGTCGTAGGTGCCAGGTGTAGTGTAGGCATGGATTGGTTCAAAAGCCGACGAGGTGTTTCCATCTCCAAAATCCCAGAAAAAAGAATTGGCATTTAAAGAATTATTGTCAAAAAAGACACTTTGCGGAATACAAATGAGTGGTGCAGGTTGGGCCGCAATCGCTTCAATGGTGCTCAGCTCAAATTTAAAACATGCTAGATTACAATTATTGCTCAAATTCTGTGGAGACCAGCTACCTGGCGTACTTGTAAATCCAAAGTTGTTACCTCCGCATCCGCCACAAACGGCATGATAAATCCTTCCTTGATTGTCAAATCTGCTTGTCCCTCCATCAACATGGTTGTAGCTGCTCGACAATCCACCCATAAAAGTCGCATATTTTAAAGCGCTAGCATTTTGGTCCAACACGGCAATATAAAAATTAGATCCATTAGTATTGAGCTGATAGGCATCCAAGGTCACTGAAAAATTATTTGTGGTAGAAAAGGCAGCTTGCCCATAAAGTTGATTTAATTGTCCGCCCCATCCCGATAAATAAATATCATAACAATCTGATACCAAGAAGGCCGTTGGAGAAATTTCTACATGGCCTGTACCCGCACCAATCATGGTTGTCCAATTTGTAGCGGATAAATCTTGAGTGTATTTACGTAAAAATTGACCGGAATTGGCGTTTCCGTAACAACCTGCAGTAATTGCCCAAGCAGATTCGGTCTGCCCAAAAACATATACTGCATTGTCTATGTCCGTTCTAATGAAATATGTTTGATCATATTCTGACTGCCCCATATAAGTTCCCGATTGCATAGAACCATTTGCCGCACTTAAGCGTATGGCATAACCATCAGCGCTACCTCCATTAAATGTGAGGTCATGCCCACCTGTAATGGCTAGGGAGCTAGATGTTGTGCCACCAGCAATATAAACACTTCCATTGCTACCAACTGTAATGGAGTTACCTGATTCTACACCACTGCCGCCAAAATAACTACTCCAAAGTAATTGCGAAAGACCTGAATTCATTTTAAAAATCACTGCATCTTGAGTCCCGTTCAAAGAACTTTGAAAAGGGCTCGAGGTTGGGAAATTAGATGAGGTTGTTGTACTAGAGACATATACATTTTGATTGGCGTCCAATACGATTTCTCCTCTGAATTGGTCTCCATAATTGTAAAAAAGACTAGCAGAATTAAGTCCATCGGTACTACTACCTCCAATAAAAGTTGAAGACAATAGCGCTGTGCCAGTTGGATTTAATCTTGCAATGTAAATATCGGAGCCATTGAATTCTAAAGAGTTTTGAAGTTGATATGGCCCGCCATTGAATGAATTATCAAAAGATGATCCTGCCATTGGAAAATTTGGCGAAGATGTAACGCCATAAACATACAATTCGCCATTAGGAGCACATACTATGCTGTGTGGGGTTTCATTGCCAGACCCACCCAGATAAGTGGAATATAACAATGCCGAACCACTTGCGTTGAATTTGGTTATGCCCACATCCATCGGGTAGGTTCCAGTACCGGAATTATAGCTTGCATCATATACTCCTGCTGTAGTTGGATAACCTGATCCAAAAACAATGCCGCCCCCAAATAAATTTCCATTTACATCCGGGGTTGCAGTAAATCCCCAATTATCTACAGGTGAACCCGTAAAAGTTGAAAATGTGAGGCTAGGGTCAATAAATAACGAAAAATTTTGGTCGTAATGTTCATTTACTTGAAACGAAATGATTCCATCATTGATAACAAATTCAATTGGCACTTCAGTTCTTTCGTTCTCTGAAAGTAGCACCCATGCTTTTGGTTTGCTATAAGTGATTTCACCAAAACTATGCGTAATATGCAACAATCCTTGTTTATCAATAAATGTGGCATCAGCTCCAGAAATTGTAAAATCGAACTGATGTATATCACCAAAAGGTTTTAGTTCTAAATGGAATGCGAATTGTTCTTTTTCAAAAAGATAATGAAGGTCTCCTTCGATAAAATGATTAGGACTAAAAATAGACGATGTTCCTCTTATTTCAGATTTCCATTGCTTAGGGTCATTACCTAAGAAGTAATTGTGATAATGCTCGCTACTATCTTGAGCAACAAAAGGAGCTTTTTGAGAATGAACAAAACGGTGGTAAATGGCATGGCAAGTTAGCGCATCTTCAGCGTGTTGGTCATCTTTACTTTCTTCATGACCGTGGAATGTAGCATTAGATAAAAAATAAGTGAGCCCATCTGCTTCTACATATAGCCTGCCAGATGAAAGTGGTAAATTATATAAAATGCGCTCATCCCATTGCCCTTTATTTGGGTATAGCCAAAGGTCCTGGCCATAAGCCAAGTTTAAAAATGAAAAAATAATTAAAAAGCGCAACAAGCTCATGAGATAAGTAAATTTAGCACTTAAAGACGCATTGTCAAAATATTAAACTATCTAAAACCAAGATGGTTGCCACTCTGTGAAAAAAAAAATCCTATTAATTTAAAATTGAGTTAATTTGTAGAACAATTATTCTTCCTTATGAAAATTTTTAAATCACCTCTTCTGATTATATTTCTATCATTTTTGAGTAATTGCTTTTCACAAGACTATTCTCGATTAAAGATTCTTGGAAGCAATGAAGACTTGCTTAAAATTGCTTCCTTGGGAGTTACCATTGATCATGGTTATCACAAGGATGGATATTTCTTTATTTCAGATTTCTCAAAAGAGGAGCGTCAAATTTTAAATGAAAATCAATTTAATTACGAAGTTTTGATTGAGGATGTGCAAGCATATTACTTGGCGCAACTTACTAAACCGAACAATATAGATTTTGAATTAAAGAATTCCAATTGCTCTGGTTCTCAAGGTGGTGGTAGTTTTAGTCCAAATACGCCATCACATTTCAATTTGGGTACTATGGGCGGATATTTGAAATATGAGGAAATGTTAGCAGAATTAGATGAGATGTTTGCTGTTTTTCCTGATTTAATAACAGCCAAGGCGCCTATTGATACTTTTTTAACGATTGAAAATAGACCTATTTACTATGTGCGGATTTCTGACAATCCAAATATCGATGAGAGCAATGAACCCAAAGTGCTCTACACGGCAGTACACCATGCAAGAGAACCTATGAGTTTAATGGAGACCATATTCTTTATGTGGTATGTTCTTGAGAATTATAATACTAACCCGGAGGTAACCTATTTGATTGATCACATGCAATTGTATTTTGTGCCGTGCATTAACCCTGATGGTTATATATACAACCAAACTACAAATCCCAATGGAGGAGGGATGTGGCGAAAAAATCGCCGTCAAAACTCTGGTGGTTCTTATGGAGTAGATTTGAACCGAAATTACAGCTATGGGTGGGGCACAACAGGAACTTCATTTAATCAAACAAGCGAAACCTATTGCGGCACTTCAGCTTTTTCAGAGCCGGAAACCCAAGCCATGCGTTGGTTAGTGCAAAACAATCATTTTATTACTGCCTTCAATGCCCATACCTATGGTGAAGACATACTTTTTCCAATCGGAACAACAACGGCAGAATTTGCCGATCATCATGATTATTTTCAGGAATACACCAATGAAATGGTTAAATACAATGGCTACACAGCGATGAAAAGTTCAGGTCTTTATCCTGCATCCGGAGATTCAGACGATTACATGTATAAATTAGATATTGGAATTGGCCAAAAAGACACCATGTTTGTTCACACCCCTGAAGTAGGAACAGATTTTTGGCAACCCTCATCTCAAATTATCCCCACCTGTCAAGAAATGGTGTATCCCAATTTGATCTTGGCGCACATCGCCGGAATCTTTTATAAAGTTGCGTCTACTGATCCAAGTAATATCTCTATGATTTCGGGAAATTTTTCTCATGAAGCCAGAAGGTTGGGTCGAGAAAATGGTCCGATTACTGTTAATATTATTCCTCTAGAAAACATTGTTTCAGTTGGTCAAGGTGTTACTCATAACTTGGGCATTCAAGAGACTGAAATAGGCAATATCAGTTTTGACTTAAATCCTAGTATTCAATTTGGAGATCAGATAAAATATGTTTTACAAACTGACAATGGTTTTTGGATTAAAAACGATACTATAATTCACACCTTTGGAGCAATTTCACTGCTGGCTGTAGAAGATGCATCCAATACAAACAATTGGACTGGAAATTGGAATACTACTACGACCACATTTGTATCCGCACCTAAGTCTTATACTGATTCACCTACTGGCAATTATGCCAATAATGCCAATACATTATATACATATGTGCCCTCCATTGATTTGAGTGATGCCATTGCCGCAAAAATTTCATTCTGGGCAAAATGGAATATTGAAGCCGACTATGACTTTGCGCAATTTCAGGTGTCAATAGACAATGGTGCAACTTGGATTGGTCAATGTGGATTATATACTACTGATGGAACTTCTGCAAATGGAAGCGTTCAACCCAATAACCAACCAGTTTGGGAAGGTGTACAGAACGGTTGGGTTTTAGAGGAGATTGAACTAAGTGATTATTTAGGACAAGTAATAAAAGTGAGGTTTCAATTGAAATCTGATGGTGGTGTTCGTCAAGACGGATTTTATTTCGATGATTTTAGTATTTACTTGGAAAATTCTGATGTAGGTTTGGATGAATTCTTTAATGATGGTATTCGAGTTTATCCAAATCCAAGTAAGGGAATTATTCAAATAGAAGGGCTCGATGCTAAGAGTGAATTAAACTTATATGGATTGGATGGCAAATTGCTTTGGCAACAACGCTCTTCTGAACAAAATCAAATGCTTGAATTGAATGTAAGCGCAGGAATTTATTACCTGACAATTGAAAACGAAACGCAACAAAAAAATGTCAAGCTAGTTATTGGCGACTAGAGAGAAATAAAGGCACTTATCCGGTCAATATAGTTTTGATAACCCGCCGCAAAGGGAGTCGTTTCATGGCCTCCTCCGGGCACTAAATAGGATTCTTTGTAACCTATTGTTTTATTATCATAAACGATTTGTCCATGGCTCGTTAAGGATAAAAAATGATCGTCTATGCCATGAATCCATAATAATGGAATTTCTACTTTTTTAATTTCAGTTGCGTTATCAATTTGTAAATCAACCAAAAACGAACCTGGCATAGAAAGTAATGCAGCATCTTGAATCATCGTTTCTGCAGAAGCAAATGGCGCCTCAAGAATAATTTTGCTCGGTGAAAGGGCATATTCGGCGGGGTGCCCAGCTACTTCACATGCTGCCGCCGAACCCAATGAAAATCCAAAAATGATGAATCGGCTATCTTCCAGCCCCTGGTCTTTTAACCATTCAATAGCACGAGCCGTGCTAATATACATGTTTTGTTCACTTGCCTTACCCTCTGAAAGCCCATACCCCGGGTAATCAAACATTAAGATTCCATAGCGTCCTAACCCGCCTGTGTTGGCATAGAGTTTTTGTCGGGGCCAATAAAAATCCATATGATCTTTATTCCCATGACAATATAAAATTATAGTATCGGAATTTATTTTTGTTGTGTCGCCAACATATATGGCACTCATTTGTGCCTGACCTTCTTCTAGAGCTACATTCCATTGTAATTGATGGATCATAGAATCGGGAACATTGAATGCGCCTTCGAGATCGAGCGTTAATTCTCCCTGATAAGCATCAAGTTGATAGGTTTCGAGCTGATGGGGATTGAATAAAAAAGAGTCCAGACGTTTTCGACAAGACATTAATAAAGTAATAATAAGCCCAATGAGTAGATAATTTTTCATGCTATAAACGATAAGTGATGCCAAAATATAGGCCAGTTGCGCCTTTGGTTTCAAAAACGCTGGGATATGGAACAACAATATCTTGGTTAGAGTAATTAGGGGCCAATAATTTTATCTCTGCTTGGTAACTCCATTTTGGTCTAATCCATTGATTACCAATTTGTATACATGGAATCCAAAGTTCATTATTTGGTCTGCCTTGTGCCTCAATTTGATAAAAATCGAACCAATTAGATAGGCCCGCATATATCATATTGTAATTTCTATGATACACTTTGCACATGGCATCTAGCTGCTCTGGTTTGGATTGTTTCCCATACTTAAAGTAATAGTTTGCGTCAAGCTGGGGCCAAATTCTGTTTGCTGAAGTATAGAAATCGATAAGAATGTTCGTGTTTAACTGACTTGAAATCCCCATGCGATCATTATGCCAAATTTTTTGTGAGGCACCTAATTCAAACTGCCCTACTCCAAAGGCCAAAGAGGTCATATGAAGGTTACCAAAAACAGTAGTTTGATTGCTTAAGCCCCTTCCATAGCCAAGAGAACTAAAAGGAATGGGAATTATACCTATGCCTGGCACTTTAGCCAAAGGGCCACCAAAATTGCCCGTCAGAACTTGTTCTCCTTTTTGTAATGGCTCAACAAATCTTGCAGGGGCACAGGAACTCCACAGTAAACAAATGCTACTAATAAAGAGTATTTTTCTCATATTCAAATATAAAAAAGATTAACCATCCAAATTCCTTAACTTTGCAACATGTCGGGTTCAAGTTATGGTCAAGTGTTTAAACTCACCACATTTGGTGAATCACATGGCGTAGCTATTGGAGGAATAATTGAAGGTTTCCCTTCTAATTTTTCAATAGATTTATCTGCAATTCAAGCGGCATTGAATGCCAGACGACCAGGCCAAAATGAATTGGTCAGTGCTAGAAAAGAATTGGATAAAATTGAAATACTTTCAGGTCTTTTTGAAGGAAAAACAACTGGGAGTCCAATTGCATTTTTAATCCGCAATCAAGATCAAAATTCAAAAGATTATCAGGAATTAAAAGAAGTTTTTAGACCCTCACATGCTGACTTTTCTTATTTCCAAAAATATGGCATAAGAGACCATCGTGGGGGTGGTCGCAGTTCAGCTAGAGAAACAGCTTGTCGGGTTGTTGCAGGTGCCCTTGCAGCACAAGTACTTGATAAACTGGGGTTAAGTTTTAGTTGCTATGTAGACCAAATTGGTCCCTTTCAGTTGGCAGACAAAGGTTGGTATGATTTAGATACAATTGAAGCTTCGATTCTGCGCTGCCCTAACATTGAAGTTTCATCTCAAATGGTAGATTATCTTAATGACTTGAAAGCAGAAGGTGACACTTCTGGCGGCGGTATAAGCTGTCATATTAAAGGTGTACCTGCCGGATGGGGTGAACCAGTTTTTGACAAACTAAATGCAGAGCTAGCTAAGGCAATGCTTTCAATTAATGCTGTGAAAGGATTTGAAATTGGCAGTGGTTTTGATTCAATTTCCATGAAGGGATCACAACATAATGACCTATTCAATGAAGATGGTTCAACAAAAACCAATTATTCTGGCGGCATACAAGGTGGAATTTCTAACGGAATGCCAATCTCATTTAGGGTCGCATTTAAACCCGTATCGAGCATATTAAAAACACAACAAGTCCTCAGTCAAGATTCTAAATTAAAAGCAATTCAAATTGAGGGTCGGCACGACCCATGTGTCGTTCCTAGAGCTGTACCTATTGTCCGAGCAATGGCTCAAATAGTTCTTCTAGATTTTTATTTACGTCAACAAAGAAATACCCTTTTCAAATGATACAAAGAATTCAAACCCTCTATTTTATAGGCGTTATGCTGCTATTATCATCATTACTTTTTGGAATGGAGATTTTTGGTTTTCCTACACAGAAAAACTATTTTTCCTATTCAGTTTATGGGGTCCAACGCTTCAATAGTGAAATCTCTGTACCACTCCAAAAAGCTGAAAACTATGTAGAATCAATTCTATTTTATTTTGTTATTGCCTTGGTGCTTTTCAATTATTTTGCCATGATGAATTATAAAAATCTTAAACGGCAATTTCATTTGGCGCGTTTGGCTTTGTTAATTTATGTAGTTGGCTTGTTGAGCGTTCTTATTTTGGGTAGTTTAGGTTTTTTAGTTGATAATGCAACATCAATCAAGTTAGGCTGGGGCTACTATTTAAGTGTTATTGGGTTACCGCTAAGTTATTTTGCCTTTAAGGGAGTAAAAAAAGATAAAGAAATCTTAGAATCCTTAGATCGTTTGCGCTAATCATGAATTTTCTCTCTGTTGAACAACTCACTAAATCTTACGGTGAGCGACTTTTGTTTTCTGAACTTTCATTTGGCATCGAATTAGGTCAGAAGGTTGCGATTGTTGCAAAAAATGGCGCCGGCAAATCGACATTACTAAAATGTATTTTAGGCAAGGAGTCTATTGATAGCGGCAGTGTTACATTTAGAAAAGGTTTGCCAATTGCCTTCATGGAACAGACCGAAGACCTTAATGCAGAACTCAGTATTTTGGATGCGGTCCTTGACCATGATTTGCCTCAGATTAAGCTCGTAAAGGCTTATACTGATGCTTTGGCATCCAATGATGAAGCCCTACTTGGTGAACTTTATCAGGAATTGACCGAACACCAAGCATGGGATCTTGAGGTGAAAGTTCAACAGGTACTTTCAGTATTAAAACTCATTAATTTGACACAAAAAGTTGGTCAGTTATCAGGTGGGCAGAAGAAAAGGGTTGCTTTGGCAAAGGTTTTACTTTCTGAAGCAGAGTTTCTTATTTTAGATGAGCCAACTAACCATTTGGATTTGGATATGATTGAGTGGTTAGAACAATATTTATCCGCCTCTAAACTGACGCTATTAATGGTTACGCATGACCGTTATTTCTTGGAAGTGGTCTGTGATACAATTCTTGAATTATCGGACCAAACCATCTACAAGTACAAGGGTAATTTTTCATATTACTTAGAAAAAAAAGCCGAACGAGAAGAACAGGCCCAGGCAACCATTGAAAAGGCAAAAAATACTTTTAGAAAAGAACTCGACTGGATCCGGCGCCAACCCAAGGCGCGCGGTACCAAACAAAAGGCCCGTGTAGATGCATTTGCTGAACTCAAGAAGGTGGCCTCTCAAAGACTCGATGAAGAAGAATTGGAATTGCCCATTAAAATGGAGCGACTAGGCACCAAAATTGTAGAGTTTCATAAGGTAAGTAAGGCCTTTGGTGCTCGCAAGATGCTCGATGATTTTAGCTATCATTTTCAGCGCCAAGAGCGCTTAGGGATAGTTGGAAATAACGGAACGGGTAAAACCACATTTTTAAAAATGCTTACCTCAGAAACTGCTCCAGATAAAGGCAAAATTGTGGTTGGCGATACGGTAGTATTTGGCTATTATGCTCAAGATCTTATAGAGGTAGACCCTGAAATGAAAGTCATCGATGTAGTCCGTGAAGTAGCTGAATATATTCCACTTGAAAAAGGCCGACAACTATCGGCCGCACAGTTACTCGAGCGCTTTTTGTTTCCTAGAGATATGCACTACCACTTTGTAAATAAACTCAGTGGGGGAGAGCGCCGTCGTTTAAAGCTATTGCGTGTGCTTATGCTCAATCCAAACTTTTTAATTCTCGATGAGCCTACCAATGATCTCGATATATTTGCCATGGCAGTTTTGGAGGATTACCTTCGCCTATTTCAGGGCAGCTTAATTCTAGTATCTCACGATCGCTATTTTATGGACAAAATGGTTGATCACCTTTTTGTTTTTCAAGGAGAAGGAAAAATCAAGGACATCACGGGTAATTACCATACCTACAGGACCATAATTCAACAGTCCTCTAAGGAACTCAATAAAGAGCTGCCAAAGGCTACGGCAAAAGCTTTGCCAACTAAATCAGAAAATAAGCGAAAGCTTAGTTTTAAGCAGAAGCAAGAGCTAGAACAAATAGAGCTCGATTTACCGGTTTTAGAAAATGAAAAAGAACAATTGAGCAATGAACTTTCTAGTGGTGCACTTTCCAATGAAGCACTCATTGACAAAGGGGCGCGCTTAGGCCAAGTTATAGATCAAATTGAACAGCTAACTTTGCGCTGGTTTGAACTTTCAGAATTAGCTTAAGATGTTTGTTTCTTTACCAAACTGCTTGTAAGATAAGCCAATTGCAAGAATTGCTAGCAGGCACATCACTCCAAATACACAAGAAAAGTAAAACCATGAAAGGGAACCTGAAATAAGTTCCTTTGTCGCTAAAACAACATTAATAACTGGTATGAATGCTGTATTTAAATTGAGTTCAATTCCTGGAAAAAATCCAATCATCGCAGGCAATACCATCAAAATATTCATAGGAGTAATAATACTTTGGGCTTCTTTAAATGTTTTGGCGTAAATCGCTACTGGAATCATGACCCCGGCAAAAAATATAACCAAGGGAAACAATAGGGCAAACATCGATATAATAAAGGTTGGTGTCAATACACTGTGAATCACTTCGAGTAGTTCTTTATTTGCAGCTAAATCTAAAAACTCAATCGAAATAAACAAGCCTAGAAGAGCACAAGTTGCTGCAAGCATTCCTGAACAAACAACAACTAACATTTTTCCAATTAGAATTTTCCAATGACTTATGGGTACTGTTAAAAGTGTTTCTAAAGTTCCCCTTTCTTTTTCGCCAGTAAAGAGATCGATAGCCGGATACATACAACCAATAAAGCCAAATGCAATAAAAATATAGGGTAAAAATCCACCTGCAAGTTGACCAATCATTTTTTTGTCGCTTGCGCAATTGATAATGGAATTTTTTAAAGGATTAATTTGTTCTTGTTTTATGCCGAGTTTTTGTAGGCGTTCGGCCTCTGCCATTGATTGCAAACTTGCCCCATATGCTTGCGCCCTTTGAGAATGACCAACTTCTGAGGCATCAAGGTACCATTTCAGATCTATGGTTTGGTCTTGGTCTCGCAGAAGAGACTCATCACCAGGGATAATTAAACCTAGTTGTATTTTTTTAGATTCAATAGCTTTTCTTAGTTGAAGGCTATCCTTAAAAGTGCTTATTTTCTTTGGTCCAAGCGTACGTGGTAATTGTTCGAGTTGTATTTTATACTTGTCATGATTGTCTCCTACAATTCCAATATTCATGACTTTAGCGCTGGCACTTTCTTCAAAAGATTTGGAAACTTCTACAAAGACATTGAGAATGATTGGGAAAACTAAAATTGGAATTACGAGCATCGTCATTAAGGTGCGTCTATCTCTCAAGGTATCGGTAAGTTCTTTTCGAAAAATTCTAAATATCATAGTCAATTTATTAAGCTTGAACAATTCGGATAAAATCTTCTGTTAGATTGTCAGATTGCATTTGAGACTTAAAGTCTTGCATGGTTCCTAAGAATTTAAGTTTCCCTTGATGTATTATGGCAAGATCATCGCAAAGTAGGTCAACTTCACTCATTATGTGACTAGAAAAAATAACCGTCTTACCTTGGTCTTTACAAGAACGTATCAGTTTGATTATATTTTCAGCTGTAATTACATCGAGTCCACTTGTCGGTTCATCAAAAATTATCACACTCGGATCGTGAATCATTGTGCGACAAATAGAAACTTTTTGCTTCATTCCGGTACTCAATTTTCCGATGCGTTTGTTCAAGAAATCTTCCATGTGAAGTAAGTGGAAAAGCTCTTCTTTGCGTCTTTCTCTAGTGATTTTATCTACTCCATATAAATCGGCATAATAATCTACTAATTCTACAGGAGTCAATCTTGCATAAAGACCAGTTGATCCAGTCAAAAAGCCAATATTTTTACGAGCCTCTTGAGGATTATCAATTGCATTTATCCCCTCAATTTGTATGTCTCCTGAGCTTGGTTTTAATAGCGTTGCCAACATTCGAAGGGTAGTGGTTTTCCCTGCACCATTAGGCCCAAGTAATGAAAAAATACGTCCTGATTGACAAGTAAAACTCAAGTCTTGGACGGCAACTGCCGTTTTATCCTTGGTGTGAAGCTCTTTGCGCTGTTGTTTTGAAAGAGTGAAGGTTTTATTTAGCTGTTGTACTGAAATCATATTTAAAACTTTAATGCCCGATCGTTAGCAGCAATCGCTTTGTTTTTGTTGGCAAGTTGTCCGCAAGCTGCATCGATGTCTTTTCCACGGCTTCTTCTTACATTTACGATGAGGTTCATAGAAGCCAAATATTCTGCGAAAGCTTCTACTTTTTTGGTGTCTGCCTGTTGATAGATTCCGTCATCTATTGGATTATATTCAATTATGTTGATTTTGCATGGTACGCATTTGGCAAAATTGGCAAGCTCCTTGGCGTCGGAAAGTTCGTCATTGAAATTTTTAAAAATAATGTATTCAAAAGTTACCCTTGATCCCGTTTTTTGATGAAAATGTTGTAAGGCTGAGCTCAATGATTGTAGGTTATTACTTTCATTGATTTCCATAATCTCGTTGCGTTTTTGATCGTTTGCCGCATGTAAGGAAAGCGCAAGATTAAACCGAACCTTATCATCTCCAAGTTTGGAGATCATTTTAGAGATACCTGCAGTAGAAACCGTGATTCTCCTTGGCGATATTCCAAGCCCGTCTTCGCTGCATATTCTATCAATGGAGTGCAACACATTTTTATAATTGAGTAGAGGTTCACCCATGCCCATATATACAATATTGCTTAGATGCTGTTGATAGTTTTTAAATGCTTCATTATTTAAATAAACAACTTGATCAACAATTTCTCCCACACTCAAATTGCGCATGAGTTTAAGTCTGCCTGTTGCACAAAATTTGCAAGCCAGACTACAACCAACTTGAGAGGAAATACATGCCGTCATGCGCGAACTAGTTGGGATAAGCACGCCTTCGATTACCTTTCCTTCATCAACTAGAAATGCACTTTTAATTGTTCGGTCCTTACTAATTTGTTGGTCTTGTAATGTGATAAAATCTATATAATAGCGGGAATTTAGCCAGGATCGCATAGAAAGGCTTAAATTGCTCATTTGCTCAAAAGAATGTGCGTTTTTTTGCCAAAGCCACTCCCAAACTTGGTTTGCTCTAAATGATTTTTCACCAAATTCCAAAAAACTCAATTTGAGTTCCTCTAAAGAGAGGTTACGAATATTGGTTAAAGCTTGATCCATTCAAAATTTAACGATTCAACATCACAGGCATTACCAGCATCAAAATATCCTCATTGGCATTCTCTTGATTTGCCGGAGTAAGTAAGCCTGCTCTGCTTGGCTCTGACATTGAAAGCTTAATCTCATCTGCATCTATATTACTCAACATTTCTAGTAAAAAACGAGAGTTAAACCCAATTTCTAGATCATCTCCATCATAGTTACACGTGAGTCTTTCTGTTGCTTCGTTTGCAAAGTCAATGTCTTCGGCAAATAATGAGAGTTCAGAACCCGCTAATTTGAGTCTAATTTGATGTGTTGTTTTATTGGAGAATATTGAAACGCGCTTAATTGATGATAAAAATTGGTTGCGGTCTATTGTCAGAACATTTGGGTTTTCCTTGGGAATGACGGCTTCATAATTTGGATATTTTCCATCAATTAATCGACAAACCAAAACCAAATCAGAAAATGTAAATACTGCGTTTGATTCGTTATATTCTAAAAGAATTTCTTCGTCGCCACGCAAATTTGTTTTAAGCAAATTCAGCGGTTTTTTGGGTAAAATAAAAGCCGAACTGCCGCTAGATTTTGCATCGGTTCTTTTGTACCGCACTAGCTTATGGGCATCTGTCGCCACGAAAGTAAATTCAGAACCAGAAAACTGACAAAACACACCGCTCATTACCGGCCGAAGATCATCGTTTCCAGTGGCAAAAAGAGTTTTATTTATGGCTTTTGATAAAACAGTTCCAGAGAGCGTGATGGCGCTTTTATTTGCCAATTCAGGGACTTTTGGAAATTCATCTCCGTTGAATCCTACCATTCTTGATTTTCCATTATCATAGGCAATTTCAATTTGAAAATTGGCATTATTTACTTTAAAAGTACATGGTTGGTCTGGGAGGTTTTTAAGCACATCGAGCAATAATTTTGCAGGGATGGCTATTTTACCGTTTTCTTCGGATTGAACCTCGAGTTTAGTCATCATGGTGGTTTCTAGATCCGAAATAGAGACCGTTAGCACACCATCAGTAATTTCAAATAGAAAGTTATCGAGAATGGGAAGCGTATTGCTAGTATTGAGCACACCCGAAATACTTTGTAGGTGGCGAAGTAAGGTGGTGCTAGAGGCAATAAAATTCATAAAAAAAATTTTGTACTACAAAGTTAACATTTCAACTGAAAATGAGCCTAAAAACACTGCAGAGATTTGAACAATTTCAAAAGACTTTCAACAGTAATTGATTAGTCTGAGAAGCGTTTTCGAAGGTATACCTTAAACGCCTCTCGTTTTATAATCTGTTCACTTAATTGTTCAAAGTCTACATTTGTTGTGGGCAAATTCCCACAATTTTCGGGTAAATCAATTAAGTAAAGTAAGCGTTTTAATTTTTCGGATGTTAATGTTTGTAAATGCGCTGCCAATTCCTTGTAAAAACCCGAAGTACTCACCGTGCAATTGCACTGTGCTCTATCTAAATCTTTTTGCAATTGGGCAATGGTCTGCAGCTTAAACTCAGCCTGCTCTAGTGCAATTTTAACATCGAATATATCGTTCAATTAAGTTTTGTTTAGCTTTGTACGAAGTTACAATGAAAAGAGTACTCGATATTTTTTTATCTACAATAATCACTGCTTGTTTTTTACCGCTGGGCGTGATTTTAATCTTTTTAATCATTTTCGAGTCAAAAGGTGGGCCTTTTTATTTTCAGCAGCGCGTTGGATTAAATGGACGTTTATTTAATTTGATTAAATTCAGATCGATGTATCGTGATTCCAATGAAGGGAGTCAAATCACCATTGGGAACAGCGACCCAAGAATAACTAAAATGGGACGATTTATTCGCCGTTTCAAGTTAGATGAGTTTCCGCAGTTCATTAATGTAATTAAAGGTGACATGAGCATTGTTGGCCCGCGCCCTGAGGTGCCTTTTTTTGTTGAAAAGTATACCCAGGAACAACGAAAAATTTTAAAAGTTAGACCTGGCATTACCGATTATGCGAGCTTGGCCTATTTTGATGAAAACCAAATATTGGCAAAGGCAAAGAATCCGCAAAAAGCGTATATAGAGGAAATTATGCCGGCTAAATTGGCCTTAAATCAGAAGTATTTATCAAATCCAAGTTTTTCTCATGATTTAAAAATCATTTGGCTAACCGCTAAGAAAATTATTGGTTTGTCATCTCATTGAAAAGATTCCAGACGGCAGTGTTTGGCAATGGAGCAACAACTTCAATGTTTTCTTTGCTCGTTGGATGTTCGAACATTATGGTTCTGGCATGTAGACAAATAGATCCATCTAGGTTTGATCGTTTGTCACCGTATTTTAGATCGCCTTTAATGATGCAACCGATATTTGCCAATTGACACCGTATTTGATGGTGTCTGCCAGTTTCTAAATTAATTTGAAGCAAAAAAAAGCGTTCTGATGAACCTATAATTTGGTAATGAAGAATAGCAGTTTTTGCACCATGTGAATTTGGTTGAACTACATAGCTTTTATTCTGCGCTTCATTTTTTTTCAAGAAATTCTCGAGTCTTCCTTGCGTGCTTGGCGGTTTTTGGCCAACTATTGCCCAATAAACTTTATCGGTTTCTTTGTTTCGAAATTGAGCATTTAATCTTGCGAGTGCCTTACTGGTTTTGGCAAAAACCAAAGCCCCACTAGTGGGCCTATCCAAACGATGCACAACACCTAAAAAAACATTGCCGGGCTTTTGATACTTTTCTTTTAAGTATAATTTGAGTAAATCTGGCAATGTTGGATCGCCTGTCTTGTCTCCTTGGGTGAGTTCAGATGGCAACTTATTGACAACAATCACATGATTATCTTCATAGAGAATCCGCTCAGCAATCATCATTGTAGCAAGGCTTCTTTTTGTTTCTTTTCTATGTATCGGTTGCGCAAAAAGGCAATTAATGTCAGTCCAGCAAATATTATAATTAGAAAAATAAGCCAAGTTGGGAATTGGCCTAAGCCTTCTCCCTGAGCATAGGAGTGAAGCCCAACTAGCATAAAGTTAACTCCAAAGAATGTAAATAATATTGCAGAATAACCCCAGAAGGCCATGGCATTAAATAAAAATCTCCCTTGTAAACCTGGAATGAGCCTAAAATGAAGTATAACAGCATAAACTAGAATTGACACCATTGCCCAAGTTTCTTTGGGATCCCAACCCCAATATCGACCCCAAGATTCATTGGCCCAAACGCCACCTAAAAAAGTCCCGATAGTGAGCATGTAGAGCCCAACGGTCATGGTCATCTCCGAGATAATAGAAATTTCTTTGATATTTAACTTTATTTTCTGCGTTGATTTAGTAGTCTGAAGCAAATAAAGTTTAAGATTGATCAATCCTAAAATGCAGGCTAAACCCAGAAAGCCATAGCTTCCTGTAATGATAGCCACATGAATCATGAGCCAATAGGACTTCAGCACCGGCACCAAAGGAGTAATTTCAGGATCCATTAAATTCATTTCAGAAACCCAAAGCATCAGCGCCGCTAAAATGGCGGCACCTCCAAGAACTACTTGATTTTTTTTGACAAAAACATAACCAGCCAACATGGTTACCCAACTGATAAAAACAATGGCTTCATAGCCATTACTCCATGGCGCGTGTCCAGATATTCGCCAACGCATAATTAGCCCAACACCATGGAACACGAAGGTGCCAATGCTTATTGCTACTAAAATACGTTTTGGCCATTTGAGTTTTGCAAGTTTCTTTTCTGAATTAATAAAAATCCCGATAAAAAATACGATGAGCAGTAATAGTCCACTAAGCAAGTAAAGTTGATAGGATCGTTTAAAAACTTGAATTTTATTATAGCGAATCTCCATTTCGATGCTACTTTGGGAAGGAGCTACTGCCTTTCCTGCTTTTCTCTGAAAGGATTTAAATGACTTTAAAAGATCTTTTGCCTCTCCAAAAGTCTGGTTTTCCCCTCCGTTGTGAACTGCTGACAAATAATTGAGAAATAGTTTAGACGGGAGCGAATCATTTTGAGCTAATTCCATGCTTAGAGGCACAAACCAAGAATTGTTTGGGTCGTTTTTAGCGGGTATGATACGCATGAATTGCCAATTGAAAATATTATTGGCAACCTCGAATTTTTCGTTGAGTTTAATAAGTTTTTTATCAAATTCATTTCGCTTAGATTCCAATTTTTGATGAGCAGTTTTGTATTGATCTAACCATTTGAATTGACCGTCATTTGAAACGAGCGCCTCAATTGATGCATATTCTTTTAACCCTAAAGGATCACGCAAACTTCTTGGAATTTGAATGATTGGTTGTGTGACCCAATAAGAAGGATACATATGCAAGCTCAATATAAACTGAACCGCGTTTAAATTTTTATAGCTGTTGTGATAATTTAATTTCCGAGTTAATTGGTCAGCAAGGGTATGAAATGGTACTATTCTACCTTGATAATCTTGAACCAGCATCGAGGCTAACTCTTCAGAATGGTCAACAGAGATTTCAAAATGAACAGGATTATGAATTTGTTGATGATTATGTTTTTCTTCTGACGATTTTTGTTGAGAATAGGCAGTCACTGAAAGCAGCATCAAAAAACTTAGAGTAGCTTTTTTTTGTTTAATCTGTTGTAATTTTTTGTTTAAAAAAGCAAAACGTCCTGCCGGAGCAAATATGGAAAGTATCATAGCTAGCGCCATCATTAAGTAACCAAAATAAGTGATGTTTGTACCAAGTGCATCGTGATTTACACTCAATTTGGTTCCTTCTTCATTTTGTGGAGTATTGGGATTGTCTAATTCATAAGAAGATTGAAAAAAGCGGTAGCCGTCGTAATCAATTACGTTGTTCATAAAGACACGACGATCTAGTTTTGCATTGTTTCGCGGATCTTCTATTGTCAGTTCACTTTCAAAAGAAGATGGCGAATTGGAACCGGGATATTTATCTAGCTTAAAGTCTCTACATTTTACTGAGAAGGGGATATTTTTTTGTATCGAACCATATTCGAGTTGATACACCACTCCGTTCATTGCAAAGCGCATAGGTTCAGGAAATTGGTCTTTCCCTCCTTCAAGAATTATTTTTTTTGTTGCTTTCCCATCGTTAAGTTCTATCGTCAGATAGTCTTTACCCGTTTTCTTTTTAGCAGCCTTGACCAAAGTTTTTTTAGCATGAGGTATGAGTCTTTTAAATACAACTTGCTGTCCATCAATTAAATAAAGAGATAACGGTTTGAATTCTGACCATTGATTTAAGGGGTAATTCAAATATATACTATCTGGGGGTGCCTGCCCACTTTCTCTGAGTTTTTGCATTTCTGTCATGGGCAAGGCCTTCAATTCAAGCGTCGGATAAACCCATGTTTTACCATCCATAACATTTAGGTAAACCCCTGGTGTTCCAATTGGCGCGTTGGGTCGGGTTGCTGACAAATAAAAAGGAATGTTACCAACAAGCAATACATCTTCCTCAGTTAAAAAATTCGAACGCTTTCCTTCCGTTACCAATTCAAGAGCGCTTGCCTTGTAGCGTTGGTTAACCAGAAAAGAATCCACACGGTCTGACTTAAAATCAAGGTAGCGGATAGATATCGTCTTGTTTCCTAATTTAGTTTTATAATTGAAGTCATTGTTGTTGAATTCACTTAGGTAGGTTTTCCAGGCTTGTAATACGGTTGGGCCATCTTTAACCGAAATATCTTGTGCATTAATGAGTACATAAGGATCAGCTGTGTAAATATAATTGCTGCTGGTCCCTTCTCTAATTACCATTAATCCTTCAAAACTCAAATAACGTGTGATAGCTGCACCCAATAAAATGACAATGAATGCAAGGTGGAAACTGAACATGGCAATTTTATCTCTGCTCCACATTTTATAGCGGATAATATTGGCTATCAATGCCAAAGTGAGATATAACAATAGGCATTCAAACCATAGTGCATTGTAAATGGTGATTTTGGCTGCTTGTATGCCATAAATAGACTCTATGAAAGTGGCTGCACCAATTGCAAGCAAGAAAACAATTAGTCCGAGGCTCGCAAAGCGCATGGAAAAAAAGTTAGATAGGAATTTGTCCATCTGAGGAAATTTTTGACAAAAATAGCCAATGTATGCGCAAGATTGATAGAAAGGTCTTATTCTTGTTAAAAAAAGCACATGCGTTTTCTCTTGCTGGTCACAATTTTTTTAATTAATTGTGATTTAAATGCACAACTTAAGTCACAAGTACACAATTTAAAAGTTTACCGAGGTGAACTTTATCGATTTTCCCTTCCGTTCCAGGATACCTCTCGGATAATAGATGTATATATCCCTTGGGAAGCCAAAAATAAAAAAGGTCTAAAAACGCTGTACATGCACGATGGGCAAATGCTTTTTGACAGCACTCAAACTTGGAATCAAAAAGAGTGGAAGATAGATGAAGTATATGGCTCTACGCTGAGTAGGTATGCGCACATGCCTTTTCTTGTTGTTGGGATTCACAATGACCCAATAAATCGCTATGCAGAATTTTTCCCACAAAAAGTTGCCGACTTAATGCCAGAAGCATATCGCAACGAGTTGAATGAAAATTTGTGGAATGGCCAATTGAGAGCAGATATTTATTTAGATTGGATTGAAAAGGTATTGGTGCCGTTTATGGAGCAAAATTATAAGGTAGGGAAAAAAACACAAGACCGAATGGTAATGGGCTCTAGTATGGGCGGTTTGATCAGTTTGTACGCACTGTGCGAAAAACCTCAATTATTTGGTGGTGTGGCGTGTCTTTCGATACATACACCTATGATTAATTATGCAATGTTTAAGGATGGGATGATAGAAGCCTTAATTGAACCTTTTAATGTTTATCTGAAAAATAACCTTCATGCCGATAATCAACATTTTTTGTACGTTGATAGAGGAACCCAATCACTTGATGCATATTATAAACCGTATCACGATAAATTGCTAAGCTCATTAGAATTTGCGGGTTATAATAGCTCAAGCCCTTTTTTTTTAGAAGCTGTTGTACAAGGTGCTGGACATGATGAAGAAGCTTGGGCACAGCGATGGCATATTCCGCTATTATTTATTCTTGGCGACAATGGTTCGCGATAGTTTTTTACTTTTGTTTGAGTTTATCTTTCATGAGAAATATTCTATTATTGGGTGCAGGAATGTCATGTTCCACACTTATTAAATACTTACTTGATCACAGCGAAGCTGAAAATTGGCATTTACATATTGTCGATCAAAATCTCGATGTCATTTTATCTAAACTCAATGGACACCCTAGAGGCACCGCACATCAATTTGATGCATTAAATGCCCAACAAAGAAAGCCACATATTCAAGATGCTGATATTGTCATTTCAATGCTTCCACCAAAATACCATGTCGACGTAGCCAAAGATTGCCTTTTATATAAAAAACATTTATTGACGCCTTCTTATGTTACTGATCAAATGCGTGCTTTAGATCAAGAAGCGCTAGATGCTGGTGTATTGATCCTCAACGAGATAGGACTTGACCCAGGCATTGATCATATGAGTGCCATGAAGATCATTGATGAGATAAGGTTTCAAGGTGGAAAACTTAGCGCATTTAAATCATATTGTGGAGGGCTTATTGCTCCGATTGCAGACAATAATTTATGGCATTACAAATTCACATGGAATCCGAGTAATGTTATTTTGGCAGGCCAAGGCTCAACGGCTTGCTATTTGGAAAATAAACAAGTAAAATATATCAATTATCATCGTTTGTTTGAGCAGCTAGACACCATCAATATTGAGGGATATGGAGAGTTTGAAGGATATGCCAACCGAGATTCGTTAAGTTATATTGATGTATATGGTTTAAAGGATATTGAAACCATTTTTCGCGGCACCTTGCGCAGACCTCCCTTTTGTCAAGCATGGAATGTATTTGTTCGGCTAGGAATGACTGAGAATCACTTCAAAATGAAGGATTCAGAATTGCTAAGTCCAAGACAATTCTTAAATTCTTTTCTGCCTTTTGATCCCGAACGGACAGTTGAGCAGAAATTGACGCAATACTTGGGTGATGATAAACAACTTTACGAATTATTTTCATCGCTCGATTTTTTTAATTCCAAATTGCCAATAGGACTAGCCAATGCAAGTCCTGCAGAATTATTGCAGCAAATACTTGTAAAAAAATGGAAGCTTCAAGAGAACGATAAGGATATGGTTGTGATGTATCATGAATTTATTTTTTCAAAAGGCACTGAGCAGTTTAAAATAGAAAGTTCTCTTGTCGTAGAAGGCAAAGATCAACGATACACTGCGATGTCTGATACTGTGGGTCTGCCTTTGGCCATTGCCACTAAACTCATTTTAAATGAAAACATTAAAGGCCGGGGCGTTCAAATACCCGTAAATTCTGAGGTTTACTTACCAATTTTAAATGAGCTGGCAGATTTTGGCATTATCTTTACAGAATCACTTAAAACAATTTAAAATGGAAAATCAAGAAAATCAAATGAATATTGAATTGTCTGAAGATATTGCCTTGGGCGTATATTCTAATTTGGCAATTATTACTCATTCACCTGTCGAGGTTGTATGTGATTTTGTTCAAATGATGCCTGGTATGCCAAAAGGTAAAGTAAGGTCAAGAGTTTTAATGACACCTCAAAATGCTAAACGATTTTTGCAAGCCCTTGCAGATAATATTGAAAAGTATGAACAAAACTTTGGCCCCATTGACGAACCTAAATCGGGTTTTCCTCCTATGAATTTTGGTACGCCAAGCACCATGGCATAGGCTAGTATGTGGAGGCTCAGTATTTGTATTCCTGTTTTCAATTCCGATGTGCGTTCATTGGTTGAAGAGTTGAGTAAACAAATTGACGCTTTAAATGCCAAACAAATTAATATTTTATTAATCGATGACGCCTCAAAACCATACTTCAAGCAATTGAATGTTTTTAACAATAAATTGGTTCAATCAATTGAACTCAATGAAAATATCGGTCGCGCTAAAATTCGCAATGTATTTCTAAAATTTACGGATGCAGATTTTTTATTGTTTATCGATGGCGATAGTACTGTAAAAGATGCCAACTTTATAAATAAGTACAGCGAGTTTTTGACCGCCAATCCCCAAACACAGGTATTGGTTGGTGCAAGTTGTTACCAAAATAATTTACCTCCGCTTTCTCAAAGGTTGCGTTGGAAATATTCTTCGAAAAGGGAAAGTCAATCCCTTAAAGACCGCATGAAAAATCAAAGGCATGGTTTCAAGTCCAATAACTTTGTTGTTGCAAGAAGTATTCTTGAAAAATATCCTTTTGAAGAACGTCTTATAGGTTATGGCCATGAGGATACTTTGTTTGGCATCCAATTAATCCAAAATAATATCTCGATAATGCAAATTGAAAATCCAGTTTGGAACTTACATTTGGATTCCAATTTAATTTTTTTGAATAAAACCGATGAAGCTTTAAAAAATTTACTTTGGATGCAAGATCATTTGAATCATGCAGGGTTAATACAAAGTAGTTCTTTGCTAAAACAATATTTAAAATTGAAAAAAGGCCTGTTTTCAAAACTCATTTTATGGAGTTTGGCATGGAAAGCACCTATTCTTAAAATGGTATTGCGTTCAGGCCTTGCCCCCATTTTCCTTTTTGATTTATATCGCTTAGGGCGCTTAAAAAAGTTAGATAAAAACCCTTCGAATCGCTGCAGCTAATATCTTTTGCTCTTCATCCCAATTTTCAATTTGGGCTGCCTTTTGACAATTATTTTTTAATTGGCCAAGACGTCGCCCATCCAATAATAGGGTTTTAAGTTGCTTGGCAAGCAGCTCAATTTCAATTTTTTCTATCACAATACCACATTCATATTTCTCTATAATTCTTTCAATTTCGATAAGAGGGCCCGAAACTATAGGTACAGATGCTTGAATATAATCAAATACTTTATTTGGCAATGCGAGTTTGTAATTTAAACTAGTGGGTTTGTCAAGCGCTAATCCAAGATCAGCACTGGCTGTATAACGCATTAGTTCTGTATAGGGCATTCTACCTACAAATCGCACCTTGGAGTTTAATTTCAAATTATCGACAATTTCTTTTGCTTTGGGAATTACATCTCCATCTCCTACTAAAAATAAAACCGCATTTTCAATATGCTCCATTGCCATAACCGCCTCTTCAATTCCGCGATGAATGTTTAATCCGCTTCCTTGAATGATGAGCATTTTTTGAGATCTTGAAAGTTGCAATTCTTCCTTGGTATAACCCTCTATTTTTTCCAGTCGCTGCGGCACATTTCTCACTACAGAGGCGGCGATTTTATAACGGGCTTCAAATTCCTTTGCAATAGAGTCATTAACGGTTATGATTTCTTTTAATCGAGGTAAAATCGTCCGTTCAATTTTTAACCATATTTGGCGAATTCGCGGTCTGTCTATCAGCTCTGGAACCTCTGTGAAAAGTTCGTGGCTATCATAAAGAATAGGTTTGCGTTTGATTTTACTTACTGCATAAACAGCAAGAAGGGTATCTAAGTCGTTGGCAAATATGTAGTCCAAGCGTTTAAAAAGCAAAAGAAAAAACAACCGAATATTTAAAAATGTATAGAAAAGAGCACCTTTCTCAAAGATAAGCTTCAGTCGTTTGGTTCGGTAATTTCTAATTGGCATTGCGGGGCTATTGGATTTTAGCCTTCCTATCAAAATCACTTCAAAATTGAGTTGGCATAAGAGCATGCAGCTTTTGTGCACACGATTGTCGGTTGCTAAGTCACTAGAGACCGTCATGTAAACTCGTTTTTGACGCATGGAAACAAATGTAAGGAATTCCCGAAATTTTAGGCCTGTATTTGAAAAGCGCACTAAAAAGCCACCCTATAATTTTTTTTTAAAACGCTTTGTGTTAAAAAAAAGTTTTGTACATTTGCAGTCCCAAAACTCAGGTTAGGGACTAACGTTCTTTTAAAAAATTGTAATTTACCAACATTCAGACAATAGTTGCCGATGTAGCTCAGTTGGCCAGAGCAGCTGATTTGTAATCAGCTGGTCGGGGGTTCGAATCCCTCCATCGGCTCAAAAGTTGGGGAGATACTCAAGCGGCCAACGAGGGCAGACTGTAAATCTGCTGGTGTACACCTTCGCAGGTTCGAATCCTGCTCTCCCCACAAAGAATAACAAAATTTAAGCGGGAGTAGCTCAGTTGGTAGAGCGTCAGCCTTCCAAGCTGAACGTCGCGAGTTCGAATCTCGTCTCCCGCTCAATTATTTTGTTTGAGTGCCGGTGTAGCTCAGGGGTAGAGCGCTTCCTTGGTAAGGAAGAGGTCACGAGTTCAAATCTCGTCATTGGCTCAAATTAAATTGCATTTAAGTCTGTTTCACATTGTGTTACAGACCTTTATGATAGATTAAAGTATATTATTAACTAAGTAACAAATACAAAAAATGGCTAAGGAAAATTTTGATCGTTCCAAACCACACGTCAACATCGGTACAATCGGACACGTTGACCACGGTAAGACTACGTTGACTGCTGCAATTTCTAGCGTTCTTTCAAGCAAAGGATTGGCGCAGGCACGTGACTTCTCCTCAATTGACAATGCTCCAGAAGAAAAAGAGCGTGGTATTACAATCAATACCTCTCATATTGAGTACGAAACTACTAATCGTCACTACGCACACGTTGACTGTCCTGGACACGCCGACTACGTTAAAAACATGGTTACAGGTGCCGCTCAAATGGACGGTGCAATCCTTGTTGTTGCTGCAACAGACGGGCCAATGCCTCAAACTCGTGAGCACATCCTACTTGGACGTCAAGTTGGCGTTCCACGCATGGTTGTTTTCATGAACAAAGTTGACATGGTTGACGATGCTGAATTACTCGAATTGGTTGAAATGGAAATTCGCGAATTGCTTTCGTTCTACAAATACGATGGCGATAACGCTCCTATTATTCAAGGGTCTGCTCTTGGTGCTTTAAATGGTGAAGCGCAATGGGTTGCTAAAATTGACGAATTAATGGATGCCGTTGATACATACATTGAATTGCCTCCACGTGATGTTGACAAGCCTTTCTTGATGCCAGTTGAAGACGTATTCACCATTACTGGTCGTGGTACGGTTGCAACAGGTCGTATTGAGACTGGTGTTATCAATTCAGGTGATCCAGTTGAAATTCTAGGTATGGGTGATCAGAAATTAACTTCAACAGTTACTGGTGTTGAGATGTTCCGTAAAATCCTTGATAGAGGTGAAGCAGGTGACAACGTTGGTTTGTTACTTCGTGGTATTGAAAAAACGGACATCAAACGTGGTATGGTTATTTGTAAGCCAGGTTCTACTACACCACACATTGAATTTAAGGCTGAGATTTACGTTTTGAAAAAAGAAGAAGGTGGCCGTCATACACCATTCCATAACAAATACCGTCCTCAGTTCTATTTCCGTACAACGGATGTAACTGGCGAGATTTTCTTAAGCGACGGTCGCGAAATGGTAATGCCAGGTGACAACGTATCTATCACTGTGAAATTGATTGTTCCAGTTGCCATGGACAAAGGTTTACGTTTCGCAATTCGCGAAGGTGGACGTACAGTTGGTGCTGGTCAGGTTACGGAAATCGTAGCTTAAGTTTCTACATAAGTTTCTTATAAGGGGAGTTTATAGCTCCCCTTTTTAAACGGGTGTAGCTCAGCTGGTAGAGTAGTGGTCTCCAAAACCATTGGTCGTGGGTTCGAATCCTACCGCCCGTGCATAATTAAAATAACAGTACGTGTTAAAAATAAGATCATACATCATAGACATCTACAACGAGATGGTTCATCAAGTAACTTGGCCGACATGGAAAGAGTTGCAAAACAATACCATTCTTGTAGTTGTAGCTTCAGTACTTATATCGCTAGTCATTTTTGCAATGGATTTTACCTTCGGTATTACTGGAGAAGAAAATTCCTTTTGGAAAGGTGTTCTCGGTTTCATTTATGGATCATTCTAATACCAAGACAATGGCAGAAATAGCAATGAAATGGTATGTTGTCCGCGCTATAAGCGGAAAAGAAAAAAAGGTAAAGGAATACCTTGAAATTGAGATTTCACGTATGAAGTTAACCAATTACGTAAATCAAGTTTTAATCCCTACAGAAAAAGTTTTTAAAATTCAAAACGGGAAAAAAGTCAATAAAGAAAAAGCATTTTTACCGGGCTATGTTCTAATTGAGGCTGCGCTTGTTGGTGAGGTGACTCACATTATTAAGAGTATTCCAAATGTTATTGGGTTTTTAGGTACTGAAAAAGGTGGAGATCCAGTTCCGATGCGAATGGCAGAAGTCAATCGTATTCTTGGTAAAGTTGATGAACTGGCCATAACAGAAGAAGAATTAAAAATTCCTTTTGTTGTTGGTGAATCGGTGAAAGTAATAGACGGGCCGTTCAATAACTTTAGCGGTGTTGTCGATGAGATTAACGAAGAGAAGAAAAAATTAAAAGTAATGGTCAAAATTTTTGGCCGTAAAAACTTACTCGAACTCAACTATTTACAAGTAGAGAAAGAGTCTTAAAGTTGTATTAACCGTAGGAGTGGGCCTGATGACTAAAGCTTCCCGTCAAGATGTCCACGTTGTACTACATAATTTGTATATAAATGGCTAAAGAAGTAGCAGCATTGATCAAGTTACAGATCAAAGGAGGTACAGCCAACCCTGCTCCACCAATTGGACCGGCTCTCGGTGCAAAAGGTGTGAACATCATGGAGTTTTGCAAGCAGTTTAACGCTCGTACGCAAGACAAAATGGGTAAAGTGGTTCCGGTTGTAATCACCGTTTATGGTGATAAATCTTTTGATTTCGTTCTTAAAACCCCGCCAGCAGCGGTACAAATCATTGAACATTCAAAAATAAAGAAAGGTTCGTCTGAGCCCAATCGAACTAAAGTTGGTTCCGTATCGTGGGATCAAGTTCGTGCAATTGCCGAAGACAAACTACCTGATTTGAATTGTTTCACTGTGGATTCCGCTATGCGCATGGTTGCAGGAACAGCAAGAAGTATGGGGGTCACCGTGAAAGGTGGCGAAGCTCCTAAATCCAAATAATCATTAACTATGAAAAGAGTTTCTAAAAAAAGAAAAGAAGTCTTGGCAAAATATGATTTGTCAAAGGCTTTCACTCTATCAGAAGCATGTGATTTGGTGAAGGGAATTTCCACCACTAAATTCGATGCCTCTGTAGATATCTGTGTTCGTTTGGGTGTTGACCCTCGAAAAGCGAATCAAATGGTACGTGGAACCGTTGCTTTACCACATGGTACGGGTAAAGACGTTAAAGTTCTTGTGCTTTGTACTCCTGATAAAGAGAAAGAAGCACAAGACGCTGGTGCTGACCACGTTGGTCTTGACGATTATATCGCCAAAATCAAAGGTGGCTGGACTGATATTGACGTCATTATTACCATGCCTTCGGTAATGGGTAAAGTAGGTGCACTGGGACGTGTTCTCGGTCCGCGTGGCTTGATGCCTAATCCGAAAACCGGAACTGTAACAATGGATATTGGAAAAGCAGTTGAAGAGGTTAAAGCCGGTAAAATCGATTTCAAAGTCGATAAATATGGCATTATCCATGCGGGAATTGGAAAGGTAAGTTTTGATGGTTTAAAAATTCGTGAAAATGCTTCAGAATTGATTTCAACCTTGATGAAACTAAAGCCTTCTGCTGCGAAAGGTACTTACATTAAAAGTATTTATCTAAGCTCGACAATGAGTCCTGGAATACAAATTGACGCGAAGTCTGTTACTGCTTAAAACTTAAAACACATGACAAGAGAAGAAAAAGCACAATACGTCAGCGATTTAGCAGCCCAATTATCTGCTTCTAACGTTGTGTATTTAACAGACACTGCAGAATTGACCGTTGAGGCAGTCAATGCGCTTAGAAGAAAGTGTTTTCAATCTAACATTTCTCTACGCGTGGTAAAAAATGCTTTGTTAGAAAAAGCCATGGATCAAGTAGAAGGCAAAGACTACGGCGCTCTTCGCGACGTACTCAAAGGCGCTACATCTGTGATGATTTCTGATACAGCGAATGCACCGGCAAAATTGATTAAAGATTTTCGTAAGAAGTCTGAAAAACCAATTTTAAAAGGCGCATACATTGATGAAGCAATTTTTATCGGAGACGATCAACTTAGTGCATTAGAATCACTTAAAAGTAAAGAAGAATTACTTGGTGAACTTATTGCCTTGTTGCAAAGCCCAGCTAAAAATGTATTGTCTGGTCTAAATGGTGCTGGTGGTAAATTAGCTGGCATCCTAAAAACGCTCGAAGAAAGAGCATAATTAATTAATTATTAAACCTTTTTAAATTTAAATAAAATGGCTGATTTAAAGCAAATTGCAGAAACGTTGGTTAACCTTACAGTTAAGGAAGTAAGCGAGTTGGCAACAATTATGAAAGATGAGTATGGCATTGAGCCTGCTGCTGCTGCTCCAGTAATGGTAGCTGGTGGTGCAGCTTCAGGTGGTGGCGAAGCCGCAGCTGAGAAATCGGAATTCGATGTAATTCTCAAAGCTGGTGGAGCAAATAAACTTGCTGTTGTTAAACTTGTAAAAGAATTGACTGGAAACGGTTTGAAAGAATCTAAAGACTTAGTTGATGCGGCACCTTCAACATTGAAAGAAGGCGTATCAAAAGATGAAGCTGAAGGTCTCAAAAAGTCTCTTGAAGAGGCTGGAGCTGAAGTAGAAATTAAGTAATTCGATTCAGAATATTCAGGAAAGGCACCGCCGAAAGGCGGGTGCCTTGTCCTGTTTTTTATACGTCGATTTCAACACAATACAAAACTTTAAAAAAACCAAGCCTTGGCAACAACATCTAATTCAACCAGAATTAATTTTGCTTCAAGCAAAAATCAATTTGAATACCCAGATTTTCTGGAAATTCAATTAAAGTCATTTCAAGAATTTTTCCAGTTGGAAACAACTCCGGAAAATAGAGAGAGTGAAGGACTGTTCAAAGTGTTTGCTGAAAATTTTCCCATTACGGATACACGCAACCAATTTGTATTAGAATTTTTGGATTACTTCATTGATCCACCGCGATATACTATTGAGGAGTGTATCGAACGCGGTCTCACATACAGTGTGCCGCTAAAAGCAAAATTGAAATTATATTGTACCGATCCAGAACATGAAGATTTTGAAACGATTGTTCAGGACGTTTATTTGGGTACAATTCCTTATATGACTCCTAAGGGATCCTTTGTGGTCAATGGTGCTGAACGCGTCATCGTATCACAATTGCATCGATCACCAGGAGTGTTTTTTGGTCAATCTCGACATGCAAATGGCACTAAGTTATATTCGGCTCGTATTATACCTTTTAAAGGGTCGTGGATTGAATTTGCTACTGATATCAACAATATCATGTATGCATACATTGACCGAAAAAAGAAATTACCTGTAACCACTCTTTTCCGTGCCATTGGTTATGAAACAGACCGCGATATCTTAGATATTTTTGGTTTGGCCGATGAAGTAAAGGTGACTAAAGCAAATTTAAAGAAACTCGTAGGTAGACGTTTGGCTGCAAGAGTTTTGAAAACATGGATTGAAGATTTCGTTGATGAAGATACTGGAGAAGTAGTTTCAATAGAACGAAATGAGGTCATTCTCGATCGCGAGCTTCTTATTGGTGAAGAACACCTGGAAGCTATTTTGGATGCAGGTGCAAAATCTTTGATTTTACATAAAGAAGACGGTAATTCAACAGATTACACAATCATCTATAACACGCTACAAAAAGACACTTCAAATTCTGAGAAAGAAGCAGTCGAGCATATTTATCGTCAATTGAGAAATGCCGATCCGCCAGATTATGAAACAGCCAAAGGAGTATTTGAAAAATTGTTCTTCTCTGATACGCGTTATGATCTTGGTGAAGTTGGACGTTACAGATTGAACAAAAAATTAAATCTCGATACAACAGAAGAGTCTCGTGTATTGACCAAAAATGATATTATATCAATTATCAAATATTTGATCGAACTCATCAACTCGAAGGCGGACATCGATGATATTGATCACCTTTCGAATCGTCGTGTACGTACCGTTGGTGAGCAGCTTTATTCTCAATTCGGTGTTGGATTGGCACGAATGGCAAGAACGATTCGTGAACGAATGAATGTCCGCGATAATGAGGTTTTCACTCCTATTGATTTGATCAATGCTAAAACACTTTCTTCGGTAATCAATTCTTTCTTTGGTACCAACCAGCTTTCTCAGTTCATGGACCAAACCAACCCTTTATCGGAGGTGACGCACAAACGTCGACTTTCAGCTCTAGGGCCAGGTGGTTTATCGCGCGAGCGAGCAGGTTTCGAGGTGCGTGACGTCCACTACACACATTATGGTCGTTTGTGTACAATTGAAACTCCGGAAGGTCCAAACATCGGGCTAATTTCTTCACTTTGTGTTTTTGCCAAAGTAAATAAACTAGGTTTTATTGAAACACCTTACCGTCGTGTTGAAAAAGGTCGTGTGGTATTCGAAGAAAGCCCAATATACTTGGCTGCAGAAGAAGAAGATACCAAAACTATTGCCCAGGCAAATGCTAAAATTGACGAAAAAGGAAATTTCCTTTCGGAACTTGTTAAAGCGCGTTACGAAGGAGACTTCCCAGTTGTTGTTCCAGAAGACCTTAGTCTTATGGATGTGGGCGCAAATCAAATTGCCTCTATTGCGGCCTCGTCAATTCCATTTTTGGAGCACGATGATGCCAACCGTGCACTCATGGGTTCTAACATGCAGCGTCAGGCAGTTCCACTTTTGCGTCCCAATGCACCAATTGTAGGTACTGGTATTGAACAACTTGTTGCCCGCGATTCTCGTGTTTTAATCAATGCAGAAGGTAACGGAACGGTTGAATATGTGGATGCTAACGAGATTGTTATACGCTATGATTGGAACGACTCAGATAAATTGGTAAGTTTTGATAGCGAGGTTATTCGTTATTCATTGACTAAATTCATGAAAACCAACCAAAGCACATGTATTAATTTGAAGCCGATTGTTCAAAAAGGTGATCGGGTTGTTAAAGGACAAGTACTTTGTGAAGGTTATGCCACTCAATCAGGAGAATTGGCATTGGGTCAAAATTTGAAAGTGGCTTTCATGCCTTGGAAGGGTTACAATTTTGAGGATGCCATTGTCATCTCTGAAAAAGTAGTTCGCGACGATATTTTTACCTCTATTCACATAGATGAGTATTCTTTGGAAGTCCGAGATACCAAGCGAGGAATGGAAGAACTCACTTCAGATATTCCAAATGTTTCAGAAGAAGCTACAAAAGATCTAGATGAAAATGGGTTGATTAGAATTGGTGCCGAAATTAAAGAGGGAGATATTCTTATTGGTAAAATAACACCTAAGGGTGAGACAGATCCTTCTCCAGAAGAGAAATTACTTCGTGCCATTTTCGGTGACAAAGCAGGTGATGTTAAAGATGCTTCATTGAAAGCAGGCCCTTCGTTACGTGGTGTAGTTATTGAAAAGAAACTTTTCTCACGGGCGGTTAAAGATCGTAAATCTAAGTCTCAAGACAAACCGCTACTTGAGGCATTAGATGCAGATTATTCGCGTGATTTCTCAGCTCTAAATGACAAACTTGTAGAAAAACTTCTTGTTATTCTAGGTGATCAAAAATCTGCTGGTGTTTTCAATAACTTTAAAGAAGAATTAATCAAGAAGGGAACAAAATTTAGTAGTAAAGCCTTAAGCGCTTTGGATTATTCAATTGTAAACCCGCTAAATTGGACTTCAGATGCTGAAACAAATCAGTTAATTTCTCGTGTAATTCACAATTTCAATATCAAAGCCAACGATTTATTGGGCATCTACAAACGCAAAAAATTCCATATTTCTGTTGGTGATGAATTACCAGCAGGTATCGTGAAACTTGCCAAGGTTTATGTTGCCAAAAAACGTAAGCTGAAGGTAGGTGATAAAATGGCTGGACGACACGGAAACAAAGGAATTGTTGCAAATATTGTACGTCAGGAAGATATGCCATTCCTAGAGGATGGAACTCCAGTAGATATCGTTTTAAATCCGCTTGGGGTACCTTCTCGAATGAACTTAGGTCAGATTTATGAAACTGTTCTTGCTTGGGCTGGCGAAAAACTTGGTGTAAATTTTGCAACACCAATTTTCGATGGTGCCACTAATGAACAAATCAATGAATGGACCGACAAGGCAGGAGTACCACGTTCAGGTAAAACATACCTATATGATGGTGGCACCGGAGAACGTTTCCACCAACCTGCAACGGTCGGTATTATCTACATGTTGAAACTTTCTCACATGGTTGATGACAAAATGCATGCCCGTTCAATTGGCCCTTATTCTCTTATTACACAGCAACCGCTAGGTGGTAAGGCGCAGTTTGGAGGTCAGCGTTTTGGAGAAATGGAAGTTTGGGCGCTTGAAGCATTTGGCGCATCAAATATCTTACAAGAGATTCTGACTGTAAAATCTGATGATGTTATGGGTCGTGCCAAGGCATATGAATCTATAGTTAAAGGTGATAATATTCCAGAACCGGGAATTCCCGAGTCTTTCAATGTCTTGCTACATGAATTGCGAGGCTTGTGTCTGAATGTTTTAATGGATTAATTCAAAATACTAACGTAAATAGTCGAGATAAAATGGCTTTCAAAAAAGAAACCCCAAAAAAGCAAAGTAGTTTCAATAAAATCACCATCTCATTGGCTTCACCAGAAGTCATTCTAGAAAATTCAAGTGGTGAAGTTTTGAAACCGGAGACCATCAATTACCGCACCTATAAACCGGAGCGCGATGGATTATTCTGTGAGCGTATTTTTGGTCCTGTAAAAGATTACGAATGTCACTGCGGAAAGTATAAACGAATTCGCTACAAAGGAATTGTTTGTGATCGTTGCGGTGTTGAAGTGACAGAGAAAAAAGTGCGTAGAGAGCGTATGGGTCACATATCTTTGGTTGTCCCTGTTGCGCATATTTGGTATTTCCGCTCACTTCCCAATAAAATTGGTTATTTATTAGGTTTACCGACTAAAAAGCTCGATCAAATTATTTATTACGAGCGTTATGTGGTCATTCAACCTGGAGCTGTAAGCCAAACTGAAAAATGGGCAAATATTCAAAAGATGGACTTCCTGACAGAGGAAGAATATTTGGATATCCTAGATATGGAACTTATGGCCAATAATCATTATTTAGATGATTCTGATCCTAATAAATTTATTGCAAAAATGGGTGCTGAGGCGCTTTACGATCTATTAGGTGGGCTCAATCTTGAGGATATGTCAAAATCCCTTCGTAACCAAGCGAATACTGAAACCTCAGTTCAACGTAAGAATGAGGCTTTAAAACGCTTGCAAGTTATCGAGGCAATGCGCGATTCTCAACAGCGAATCGAAAATCGCCCAGAATGGATGATAGTAAAGGTTGTGCCTGTAATTCCGCCAGAGCTTCGTCCATTGGTTCCATTAGATGGAGGTCGTTTTGCAACTTCTGATCTCAATGACTTATATCGTCGGGTTATTATTCGTAATAATCGCTTAAAACGTTTGATTGAAATTAAGGCTCCAGAGGTGATCTTGCGCAATGAAAAAAGGATGCTTCAAGAATCGGTAGATTCGTTATTTGACAATTCAAGAAAATCTTCTGCAGTTAAAACAGAATCCAATCGCGCACTTAAGTCACTTTCTGACTCTTTGAAAGGGAAGCAAGGTCGTTTCCGTCAAAATCTACTAGGTAAAAGGGTTGATTACTCTGCACGTTCAGTAATTGTTGTTGGTCCAGACCTTAAGCGTCATGAGTGTGGCTTACCTAAAGACATGGCCGCCGAACTATACAAGCCGTTTGTTATTCGTAAAATGATTGAACGCGGTATTGTTAAAACTGTTAAGAGTGCTAAGAAAATAGTTGACCGCAAAGAACCAGTGGTTTGGGATATTCTTGAAAATGTACTTAAAGGACATCCGGTTTTACTAAACCGTGCTCCAACGCTTCACCGTTTGGGAATCCAGGCTTTCCAACCAAAATTGATTGAAGGTAAAGCTATACGACTGCATCCACTTGTAACAACAGCCTTCAACGCCGACTTTGATGGTGACCAAATGGCAGTTCACTTACCTCTTGGTAATGCTGCAATTTTAGAAGCACAAATGTTGATGTTGGCCTCACACAATATTTTAAATCCGGCTAATGGAGCGCCTATTGCCGTACCATCTCAAGACATGGTTCTTGGTCTTTATTACATTACAAAAGGCAAGCGAACTATAGAAAATGATGTAGTTAAGGGTGAAGGTGGTGTATTTTATTCCCCTGAGGAAGTGATTATTGCATATAATGAAGGCAAACTAGATCTTCACGCTCATATTAAGGTTAAAACTTATGATTTGGGACAAGATGGTCAGCCAACCTTAATGATGATCGATACAACGTGTGGTCGCGTAATGTTCAATAATAAAGTGCCGCGCCAAGTTGGTTTTATTAATGATGTGATGACTAAAAAAGCCTTGCGCGATATTATCGGGGAGGTATTAAAGGTTTGTGGCACTTCGCTTACGGCTCAGTTTTTGGATGACATTAAAAAACTCGGTTACGAAATGGCCTTTAAAGGAGGTCTATCTTTCAATCTCGATGATATCATCATACCAAAAGAAAAAGAGACACTGGTAAATAAAGCAGAAAATGAGGTAAAAGAAGTCATGATGAATTACAACATGGGTCTGATTACCAATAATGAGCGCTACAACCAAATAATCGATATTTGGACGCACACCAATTCTAGACTTACCCACACGCTCATGGAACAGCTTAAGAGCGATAGACAAGGATTCAATTCAATCTACATGATGTTTGATTCTGGAGCTCGTGGTTCTAAGGAACAGATTCGTCAATTATCTGGTATGCGTGGATTAATGGCTAAACCTCAAAAATCTGGTGCAACCGTCCAAGAAATTATTGAAAATCCGATTCTTTCAAACTTTAAAGAAGGGCTTTCTATCTTAGAATATTTTATTTCGACACATGGTGCCCGAAAAGGTTTGGCGGATACGGCTCTTAAAACAGCTGATGCTGGATATTTAACACGACGCTTGGTCGATGTTGCTCAAGATGTAGTTATTAATTCAGAAGATTGTGGAACACTTCGTGGAATTGTAGCTACGGCGCTTAAGAAAAACGATGAAATCGTTGAACCACTTTATGACCGTATTTTAGGTCGCACTTCGGTACATGACGTCTACATGCCAGATTCAGACAATATCATAGTTTCTGCTGGCGAACTCATTTCAGAAGATCGTGCAAAATTAATCGAGCAATCGGGAATCGAGGAAGTTGAAATTCGTTCTGTATTAACTTGTGAAATGCGTAGGGGTGTTTGTTCTAAATGTTATGGCCGAAATCTTGCAAATCACCGTTTAGCACAAATTGGTGATTCTGTTGGTGTTATTGCAGCTCAATCTATTGGCGAGCCGGGAACGCAGCTTACGTTACGTACTTTCCACGTGGGTGGTACAGCTTCTAATATTGCAGATATTTCTGATTTGAAAGCCAAAGCAAATGGTATTTTAGAAATAGATGAATTGCGTACTATTGAACGCAAGAATTCTGATGGCACAAAACGTGTAATTGTTGTTGGACGTTCTGCAGAATTGCGTATAACCGATGAAAAATCTGGAATTGTCGTAATGACAGCAAATGTTCCTTACGGTTCAGATTTAATGGTTAGTAACAATTCAAAAATCAAGAAAGGCGATGTAATCTGTAAATGGGATCCATATAATGCGCTAATAATAGGTGAATTGGCTGGTAAGGTCGTGTTTGATAATATCATTGAAAACGTTACCTATCGTGAAGAAGTCGATGAACAAACTGGATTTACTGAAAAGGTAATTATTGAATCTCGTGACAAGAAAAAATCACCAGCAATTCATATCATTGATCCAAAAACAAAAGAAATTCTGCGCGAGTATTCAATTCCTGTAAACGCGCACATATCTGTTTCTGAAGGAGATAAAATTTCTGCAGGTGACATCTTGGTAAAAATTCCGCGAACTGCTGGAAAAACAGGAGATATTACCGGAGGATTACCTCGGGTAACGGAATTATTTGAAGCGAGAAATCCATCAAATCCAGCTGTCGTATCTGAAATTGATGGTACTGCTATGTATGGTACTATAAAACGTGGAAATCGTGAAATAATTATAACCTCTAAGTTTGGAGAGGTTAGAAAATATCTCGTACCGCTTTCAAAACATATTTTGGTACAGCAAAACGATTATGTTCGTGCTGGACAGCCTCTTTCAGATGGCGCAATTACTCCTAATGATATATTAAACATTGAAGGTCCAACTAAGGTTCAAGAGTATATTGTTAATGAAATTCAAGAAGTTTACCGCTTACAAGGGGTAAAAATTAATGATAAGCATTTTGAAGTAATTGTTCGACAAATGATGTTGAAGGCTGAAATAGTTGAGTCAGGTGATACAATTTTCCTCGAAGGGCAAAGTGTTCATAAGGCAGATATTATGGAAGCCAATGACAAACTCTTTGGCCAGATGTACATCACTGATGGAGGTGATTCTACAGAATTGGGAGCGGGAGAATTGGTCAGTGTGCGTCGATTCCGCGATGAAAATTCTCGACTCAAAAGAGAAGATAAAAAACTTGTTGAGGCGCGTGAAGCAGTACCTGCTACATCAACACCTTTATTACAAGGAATTACACGTGCATCGCTTCAAACCCAGTCATTTATTTCTGCAGCATCCTTCCAAGAGACAACTAAAGTGCTCAATGAGGCCGCTATTTCAGGAAAAGAAGACCATTTAATGGGCTTGAAAGAAAATGTAATTGTCGGACATCTCATTCCTGCAGGAACTGGTGTTCGTCAATTTCAAAATTTGATAGTAGGCTCAAAGGAAGCTTATGAAGAATTAGTTGAAGATGCGCAGTAATTTTGTGTTTGAAATATTAAAAGGCGGCCCTAAAGCCGCCTTTTTTTATGATATTCTACCCCAATTGGGTTTACTTTTTAATATTTGCTTCATGGTGGAATTTAGCAAGCTATTTTTTTCGAGTTTTAAAACTGAATCTTCATTTAAAACGGCCCTTGCTTGTTCTCTTGCCAACTGAACAATTTGTCCATCTCTTGCTAAATCGGCTATTTTAAGTGCCAATGCACCGCTTTGCTGCGTACCCATTAAATCACCCGGGCCGCGTAATTGTAAGTCTACTTCTGCAAGAACAAAGCCATCGTTGCTGCTTACCATTGTTTCCATTCGCTTTTGCGCTTCTTTTGAAATTCCGTCGCCCGTCATTAGAATACAGAATGATTTTTCGGCTCCTCGTCCAACTCTTCCACGTAATTGATGCAGTTGTGATAATCCAAATTTTTCCGCACTTTCGATGACCATTACTGATGCATTTGGTACATTGACGCCCACTTCTATAACTGTCGTTGCAACAAGAATTTGGATCTTTTGGTCAATAAATGACTGCATGGCCTTATCCTTTTGAGCAGATTTCATTTTTCCATGCACGATACCAATAGAATAACCTAACGGATGAAAAAAGGAATTGAGTTGAACGACGCCGTCTTCTAAATTTTTAAAATCCAATTTTTCAGATTCTTGAATAAGCGGATAAACAATGTATGCTTGCCTTCCTATCTTTAACTGCTCACCAATAAATGCATATAGTTTTTCTCGATGATTCTCCCTTCTATGAATCGTTTGAATTGGCTTTCTTCCAGGAGGTAGTTCATCAATGACTGATACGTCAAGATCTCCGTAAAATGTCATGGCGAGTGTCCTGGGAATGGGTGTAGCAGTCATGATTAATACATGAGGCGGTATTTTATTTTTACGCCACATTCGCGCCCTTTGTGCAACTCCAAAACGATGTTGTTCGTCAATTACAACAAGACCTAGGGATTTAAATTGTACACTGTCTTCCAATAAGGCATGTGTACCGATCAACAAATCAATTTCTTGGTTTAGTAGGCCTTCGTGAATAAGCAGTCGCTCGGCTTTTTTTGTAGAACCGGTAAGCAGGGCTACCTTAATGTTCAAATCTTTTAACAAATCGGAAATACCAATAAAATGTTGATTGGCAAGTATTTCTGTAGGTGCCATAAGTGCTCCTTGTAGATCATTACCAATTACAAGCAATAAACTCAGCAAAGCAACAAGCGTTTTGCCACTTCCGACATCACCCTGCAAGAGTCGATTCATATGTTTTCCGAGGCTTAAATCTTTTCTAATTTCTTTAACAACACGTTTTTGGGCAGTTGTTAATTCGAATGGTAAATGTTGTTTGTAAAAGGAATTAAAAACCGATCCTACTTCTTTAATGGCATATCCCTTTAATTGAACATCTCTATTTCCTTTTCTCAATAATAATTCAAGTTGCAGAAAAAATAGTTCTTCAAACTTAAGACGATATTTAGCCAATTTTATATTTGTTTCACTTTTAGGCTGATGAATTTCATAAAGGGCATCAACTAAACTCATTAAATGGAGCCTAGCACAAATATAAGGCGGTAAATTTTCAGGAATTTGCCTATTTAATTGATCTAATAAATTTATTACAAGTTTGCTAATACCTTTACTTCCCAAGCCACTTCGTTGTGCTTTTTCGGTGCTTGGGTAGAATGATTCAAACCCTTTAAGGATTACCCCAGGCTCAACTTTTATAAGTTCCGGATGAGCAATGCTCCAACTATTTTGATAGTATTTTGGTTTTCCAAAAACAATATATTCATTAAGAACATTTAGCTTGTTTTTAATCCAAGAATGTCCCTGAAACCATACCAAATCTATACTGGCTGAACCATCGTTAAAAAGGGCATGGAGTTTTTTATTTCGACCACTTCCTGCTTCACTTATATGGGTTATGCGTCCTTTTAATTGAACATAATTGTCTTCTGATGAAATTTGTGAGCCGGTATTAAAATTATTGCGGTCTTGATAACGATAAGGAAAATGAAAAAGGAGATCCTGAAAAGTAAAAATGCCTAATTCTTCTTGAAGTATTTGTGCTTTTTGCGGACCAACTCCTTTTAAGTAGGCAATAGGTGTCGAAAGCAAGGCGTCCATAAAGAATTATTTCCAGACACCCATTTTGTTGAACTTTTCAATCCGTTGGTTGATACGATCTGAAGGTTCAATGGCATCAAGTTCTTTTAAATAGCCAATTATTTTCTTTTTCAAAATGGAAAACATTTTATCGGGGTTACGATGAGCACCATTACTCGGCTCTGGAATGACATCATCTACAAGTCCATTTTTTTTCATGTCTGAAGAAGTTAATCTAAGTGCAGATGCCGCAACCTCCTTGAAATTCCATGAACGCCATAAAATGGATGAACAACTTTCAGGTGAAATGACAGAATACCAAGTATTTTCGAGCATAACCACTTTATCACCAACGCCAATTCCCAATGCGCCACCCGAGGCTCCCTCTCCAATAATTACGCACAGAACAGGCACCTTCAATCGCATCATTTCATAGATGTTGCGAGCTATTGCTTCTCCTTGACCTCTTTCTTCTGCCTCTAAACCTGGAAAAGCTCCTGGCGTGTCAATAAAAGTGATGATTGGTTTATTAAATTTTTCCGCCAATTTCATTAATCGCAATGCTTTTCTATATCCTTCAGGGTTGGGCATTCCAAAATTTCTATATTGGCGCATTTTGGTATTTACACCCTTTTGTTGTCCTATGAACATAACTGTTCTGCCATCTATTGAACCAAAGCCACCAACCATTGCTTTATCATCCTTGACGTTTCTATCACCATGTAATTCTTGAAACTGACCTTTGGTAAGAGCTTCAATGTAGGCTAAGGTATAAGGTCTATCAGGGTGCCGAGAAAGTTGAACACGTTGCCATGGAGATAAATTGGAAAAAACCTCTTTTGTTTTTTCTGCTAGGACCGCTTCTAACTGAGCAATTTTATCTTGCATGTCCACTTCCGTTTGATCGGAGATAGATCTTGTTTGTTCGATTTGTTCTTCGAGTTCGCGAAGAGGCTCTTCAAAATCCAAATAAGTTGTGTTCATATTAAGTTGTTTCTGTTGACAAAAATAAGGATTTTCACTAATTGCTTATCTTTACGACATGATCTTGTATCCCCCTGCCAAAATCAATTTAGGATTAAATATTCTGGCAAAGCGTCCTGACGGTTACCACGAGATAGAAACAATCATTTCAGAAATACCCGTTTTTGATATTTTGGAAATCACTCAATCCCAGCAAGACGTATTTATCCAATCTGGTTTGATTTTACCAAAAGATGAGCAGCCAAATTTATGCCAGCGCGCTATTTCGTTATTGCGAGATCTAGTAGATTTTCCGAAAGTTCATATACATCTTTTAAAGCAAATACCTGTAGGTGCCGGTCTTGGAGGTGGATCTTCTGATGCAAGTTATACTTTAAAAGGCTTAAATTCAATATTTGGGCTTGGTCTAACAATCAATCAACTAGAAAATCTGGCCGCTAAATTGGGGAGCGATTGCCCATTTTTTATTCAAGGTGGAACTCAATTTGCCTTTGGTAGAGGAGAACAACTGCAACTCTTGCAAAAATTGAATCAAAAAGTTCAATTGGTAGTGTGTAATCCAAATATTCATTTGTCTACAAAAAATGCCTATGCTTTGGTTAAAGCCCATGGGAATAATAATAATTTACCGGAGGCGATGGCTAAAAAAAGATATGAAAAATTAACAAATGACTTTGAAGCGCCAATTTTTAATTTGCATCCTAGCATTGAAATTATCAAAAATCAACTGATAGAACTCGGTGCAGTACATGCCTCACTTTCGGGGAGTGGCTCCTCTGTTTATGGGATTTTTGAAGAAGATCAAAAAATTAATATTCCTTCTGAATTTGAACGATATGTGGTATACAATGGCGCATGGCAATTATAGATTCAAAAAAATACTTGAATTTTTGAATTGTAAATTCTTTAGATGCATGATTTTCAATATATCAAATATCTTAATTTGAAAATATTTTTATATTTTTGAACTTGTCAAATTGACACTAAGTATTATTAACCTTTAATTATTTTAAGTATGAAGAAAATGTTTACTCTTTTAACAGCCCTTTTTGTTGGCGCTGTTGCTTATGCACAATTTCCTTCTATCGGTGTAATTGGATCTGCTGTTCCTCCTTATGATTGGTCTGCAGATATCGATTTGATTACCATGGATGGAGACAACTATGTTGGCGTTATCACTTGCGTTGCAGGTGAACTTAAATTTCGTCAAGATGACGATTGGGCTATCAACTGGGGTGCTGCCGATTTCCCAATGGGAGTAGGTGTTCAAGATGGTCCAAACATCCCTGTTCCAGATGGAACTTTTGGTGTTGCTTTCAACCGTACAACTGGAGCTTATGTATTCACTACAAGTTTTGATGTGACTTACAAAGTTGATGTAACAGACTATTTAGCTTCTAATACGTTGGCTGCTAATGGTATCCGTGTTGGTGGTAACTTTACAGACAATGGTGGTGAAGTAGCTGCTGGTCCAGTTGCAAACTGGTCTCCTGCTGATGCTAACTCTGCAATGATGGATGAAGGTAACAACATCTGGTCAATCACAGTAACTTACCCAATTGCTTCTATCGGTGCAACACAGTATTACAAATTCGTAAACGGTGACTGGGGTGCAAACGAAGGTACTGATGCAGCTAACACAATCGCCGTTGACTCTTGCGGTGTTGATGATGGTGCTGGTAATATCAATCGTACTTATGCATTGATGCCAGGTACTGTATGTTATGTTTGGGATGCTTGTACTGCTTGTGGTGTTTCTGTTGCAGAACGTGCAATTGCTAACCTTACTGTTGCTCCAAATCCAGCAACTGATGTAGTAAACTTCACTTTTGATGTAAACAATGCAGCTTCTGCTACTATTACATTGTTTGATCTTACAGGAAAAGTTGTTGCTTCTAAAACAGTTGCTACAAATGCAACTACTAGTGTAGATTTGAATACTACTTCTTTGCAAGCGGGTTCTTATATCTATAATGTTACTGCTGGTGACAAAGTTGCTACAGGTAAAATCATTAAACAATAATTTATTGTTTTTTAAATTTAAAAGCCTGGGTGTTTGCGCCCGGGCTTTTTTTTCTTAATTTAATTCGATTCAAAAATTATATGCTTTTCAATCGTGTTTTTAATTTCATTGTAGGCTTTTTTTTATTTCTGCCTTTACGCGCTCAAATTTTAGAGGTAAATCCTGCATTTCCAACAATTAATGATATTGTCACCATTACTTATGATGCCACCCAAGGAAACGCAGCGCTTGTTGGTCAAACTCAGGTTTATTGCCATGCTGGCCTAATTACCTCGGCAAGCACTTCGCCCACAAACTGGCAGTATGTTCAAGGAAATTGGGGAACTGTTGATCCACAAGTAGCCATGACCAACATTGGTAACAACAAGCATACGATTTCTATCGATATTGATCAGTTTTATGGATTTCCAATAGGCACCAATGTATTGCAGTTGGCATTTGTTTTTAGAAATGCCAATGGTTCTGTTGTAGGAAGAGCAGAAGATGGAAGTGATATTTATTATGATGTTTATCCGGTGAATGCTGGATTAATTGCAAATATTTTTCACCCCGAAGCAAGTGCTATTTTAGATATAAATGAACAACTTTCAATTTCGGCTGCCTCTAATCAATCGGCAACACTTACGCTTAAAGATGACGGGCAAGTCTTACAAACATTAAGCAATGCTACCCAGCTTAATTACACACTCACAGCAACTTCAACAGGCACCCATCTTTTAGAATTTATTGCCGACAATGGCACAACCCAATTTATCGATTCAGTTTTTTATACTGTCAATCCAATTGTCGTGCAACAAGATGCACCGTATTCTAATCTTGTCAACGGCATCAATTACATCAATGACACTACCGTTGTATTACAATTGTTTGCCCCTCAAAAGGAACATATTTATGTTATAGGTGATTTCAATTCATGGACGCCTACAACTAACTATCATATGAATTTAGCTACCAATAATTCGACTTGGTGGATTGAACTCACTGGCCTTACACCAGGACAAAAATATGGATATCAATATTTTATTGATGGCAATTTACGTCTTGCAGATCCTTTGAGTCCTCTTATTTTAGATCCAAATAATGATAATAATATCAATGCATTAACCTATCCAAATGCCCATCCTTATCCCTTTGGTCAAACGACTGGTTTTGTAACCGTAATGCAACCCGGTGTAACTCCATATGACTGGCAAAACAACAATTTTATAGCACCAGAAAAAAAAGACCTGGTAATTTATGAATTACTTGTAAGGGATTTTGTTGCAAAACACAATTACCAAACAATTATTGATACACTAGCATATCTTGATAAATTGGGAATTAATGCCATAGAACTCATGCCTCCAGGAGAGTATGAAAATAACGAAAGTTGGGGTTACAACCCTTCTTTTCACATGGCCTTAGATAAGTATTATGGCACGCCGGATAAATTCAAAGAATTAGTAGATTCATGTCATGGACGAGGAATTGCAGTAATTGTAGATATGGTGCTCAATCATGCATTTGGTCAAAATCCCATGGTAAATATGTATTGGGATGCTGCCAATAATCGGCCTGCTGCCAATAACCCTTGGTTTAATGCCATTTGTCCTCATGAACCCTATTGTTGGGGCTATGATTTTGACCACACGAGATTGGCTACCCAAAACTATATTGATCGCGTGAATAAATATTGGATTGAGGAATATAATATTGATGGTTTTCGATTTGACTACACCAAAGGATTTGTAAATAATGGCAATAGCTATAGCATGGAGCGCATCAACCTAATTAAACGTATGGCAGATGAAATTTGGGCCTATAAACCAAACGCATACGTTATTTTGGAGCACTGGTGTGATAATTCAGAGGAACAACAATTGGCAGATTACGGTATGATGCTTTGGGGAAATGTGACTTATGGTTATCAAGAAGCATTAATGGGATTTACCTCGTCTTCAAATATTAGTTATGGCGTGTATAATAATCGCGGATGGACTGTTCCACATTTGGTTTCTTATGCAGAAAGCCACGATGAAGAGCGCACCATGTACAAAGCTTTAACTTTTGGGAATAATTCCAATCCTTCTCATAACGTTCGTGAGCTCTATACGGCTTTAGGTAGGGCACAGGCCTTGGGTGTAATTCTATTGACCCAGCCAGGCCCTAGAATGCTATGGCAATTTCAAGAATTGGGTTACGACATATCGATAGAATTTCCATGTCGGGTATGCAATAAGCCTATTCTATGGAATTATTATACGCAAGCTAGACGCAGACAATTGTACGATGTCTATGCGGCAACCCTTGCCCTTCGTAATAATTATGAAACATTTCGATCACTGAGTTTTCAATATAATCTCACCGGAGCTGTAAAGCGTGTCAATATGAATCACAGTTCTATGAATGGTGTTTCAATGGCTAATTTTGCTAATTCTACACAGAGTGGAATACCAAATTTTCAACATGCTGGATGGTGGTATGAATATTTTACTGCAGATAGCATATATGTAACAAACGCTTTAAATCCAATTAGTCTTCAAGCAGGAGAATACCGTATTTATACTGATGTAAAATTAGATCAACCGGAGATTACCGATGCACCAGCATCATTTGAAGAATTTATCTTGTCTGATTTTGATATGTCAGTATTTCCAAATCCAAGTGCCGATGTCGTTAAAATTGGTTTTAGTTCCATGGGAATAAATTCATATGAAGTGATGCTCTTGGATTATTCGGGTTCAGTTGTTTTGCAAAGAAGAGGAATCACCTCGTTTGGAAATAATGAAATAGAATTACGCATAGAAGATTTACCACCAGCTGAATATCACTTTTTGGTAAAAGTGGGCAATTCTATTGCCAACCGAGGTTTTGTGAAAGTAAATTGAAAATTAGATGCGTTTTTATTCTCTTTTCTATACTTTAATTTTCTCTCTCACTTATTTTGCTCAGGTGCCTCAGCCTGCCTATAATGAGGCTTTCCTTCAGAATGAAGTAGCCACAGTTTATATCGATATAGAAGGCGATTCATTGAATTTATTGCTTGGAGATAGTTTGTATGCATCTCATGAATTTATGGCTACAGTAACCTATCAAAGTACCAATCTCGATACGACAATTGATAGCGTTGGATTTCGAGCGCGAGGGAACACCTCGTTGGCCTCACAAAAAAAGTCATTTAAGGTTGATTTTAATCGTTTTATTTCAAGTCAAAAGTTCCAAGGCTTAGAAGAGATGAACCTCAATGGCGAACATAATGATGTTTCTATCATGCGCACCTATTTGGCACACACCTTATTGCGCAATGCAGGATTGCCCTCCTCTAGAACAAGCTATGTTAAACTATACATCAATAATGTATATAAGGGACTGTATATAAACGTAGAACATATTGATGATGAATATTTGGATTTGCGCTTTGCAGGGCAGGCAAATGGAAATCTTTGGAAGTGTTTTTATGGCGCAGACCTAACGTGGTGGGGAATTAATCCTACGAATTATCAATCCGTCTATGAATTGAAAACCAACAAGGATAGTGCAGATTATTCAGCACTCATTCATTTTATTGACGTATTAAATAATACCCCTTCTTCAAATTTTGTTTGTGCAATTCAAGAAGTTTTTGACGTCGATCTTTTTTTAAGAAATATTGCTCTAGAGATTTTAATGGGGCAGTGGGATGGTTATGCCTACAATAAGAATAATTATTATCTCTATCAGCGTGAATCGGATGGGAAAATAGTATTTCTCTCCTATGATCTCGATAATACCTTTGGCATAGATTGGTTTAATATAAATTGGGCAAATCGAAACATTTATTCGTGGTCACCATCAAATCAACCAAGGCCATTATATACTAAGCTTATGGCCATACCATACTTTAAGGATCGCTTTACTTTTCATATGTTAGATCTTTTAGACAATGTGTGGAATGTCAGTAATTTACAAACGATGTTGGAGTCAAAGCAAGGATTGATTACACCTGCAGCACTTTTAGATACCTATAAAGGCTTGGATTACGGCTTTTCAAATCAGGATTTTTTAAATGCCTTACAACAGACCTGGGGGGCACATGTCAAGAGTGGAATTGTTCCATATCTTCAAAACCGTAAAACGAGTGCATTGGCTCAATGCATGAATTTTCAAGGAATCACAAACCCTTGTTTGGCAGGGATAGAAGCATCAAACCCTATCGAGCCCAAGCTATTATTTGTAACAGATGTATTGGGTCGAATTATTGACCCGAATAAAAAAAATTGTGTAAAAATTTTAAACTATGAAAATGGTACTCAAAAAAGAATTTATGAAATGGAATAGTTTGTTATTTGCCTTTTCGATGCTTTTAATTTGCCGAGCTCAGGTTCTTGATCATGTCGAACCGGCAAATTGGTGGGTGGGGATGGAACACCATCAAGTTCAGGTCTTGCTTCACGGCACAGACATCGCTAAATACAAAGTAGAGGTGTCGGGGTTAAATATTTTAGAAGAAATTCGCACGGAAAATCCAAATTACATCTTCATAACGCTTGAAACCAAAAATAAAGTTGCAGGCAATTATCCTATAAAATTGAGCGATAAAAAGAAGGTGGTTACTACCCAATCTTTTGAGTTAAAACAAAGAAGGTCACAGTCCAAGTACCGAAATAGTTTTTCAAGTGCTGATGTGCTGTATTTACTTATGCCAGATCGCTTTTCAAATGGTGATCCTTCTAATGATTCATCTGCAGAATTGAAGGAACAAGCAAATCCAAATTTGCCGGGTGGCCGCCATGGTGGAGACTTAAAAGGTGTCGAAGACCGTCTAGAATATATAAAAGATTTAGGCGCAACCACCATTTGGATGACACCATTTTTAGAAGATAATGAACCAGTTTTTTCTTACCATGGTTATGCTCAATCAGATTTATATAAAGTTGATCAGCGTTATGGCACCAATGAAGGATTCAAAGGTTTGGTCCAAAAAGCGCATCAGTTGGGTTTGAAAGTTATTAAAGATGAGGTGCCTAACCATTGGTCTAGCAAGCATTGGATGATTCAAGATTTACCAACAAGCACTTGGATTCATCAATTTGATCAATTTACACGATCAAGCCATCGCACATTAACCCAATTTGACCCATATGCCTCCAATAATGATAGAAATGCAGCGGTCGATGGCTGGTTTGATACTTCAATGCCAGATATGAATCAAAATAATTCTTTATTACTGACTTATTTGATTCAAAATACTATTTGGTGGATAGAATATGCAGACTTAGATGGTTTACGCGTAGACACTTATTCGTATAATGACAAGCATGCGATTGCCAACTGGACAAAAGCCATCATGGAGGAATATCCCAATCTCAATATTGTTGGAGAAATTTGGCTTCGAGACCAAGCCAATATGTCTTATTGGCAAAAAGATAGCCCAATTGGGGCTTTGCAAGGCTACAATAGTTATATGCCTTCTGTTATGGATTTTACATTGCAAGAGGCTCTCTTACAGACATTTAAAGAGACAAATCAAGGCTGGAATGAAGGGATGGTAAGAATTTATGAGAATTTTACCCAAGATTACCTATACGCAAATCCTCAAAATCTATTGATCTTTTTTGAAAATCACGACACCCAAAGATTCAATGAAAGCTACCCAGATATAAAGGACTACAAAATAGCACTTTCCTTAATTGCAACTACAAGAGGTATTCCTCAAATTTATTACGGTTCTGAAATAGGCATGCGTGGAAGCAAGGCCGTTGGAGACGCCGATATAAGAAGAGATTTTTTTAACGGGGCAATGCAAAGCGAACGCGAGCCTAGTCAAGAAGAATACTTTCAATTTACCAAGAATTTATTCAATTGGCGTTTGCATAACGCAGTAATTCATAATGGTAAATTACTACAGTATGTACCTCAAAACAATGTGTATGTTTATTTTAGGTATTTAACACCAGACGAAAACAAAACTGATGAGCCACAAGTAGTGATGGTAATTTTAAATAATTCGGATAAGGAAGAAAAGCTAAATTGGTCTAGTTTTGCTGAAGGATTACATGGTTTTGAAAAAGGCAATGACGTACTCAACAATCAGAGCTTCGACTTTGAACAAGAATCGATGATGATTCCTTCCAAAACATCATATATCATTCAACTACATCATTGATATGCGACTAATTAAAGGTCTTTTATTGTGGGTAGTATTCATATCCAACCCTACACTTGCTCAGAACAATGAGCGTCAATTCATTGGATTGGATTTAACAAAACAAGGTGCTGAAATTAGGGTTTCAGATGGTAAGTACATTGTAACAACCTTAAATAATTATACCATTCAAACCACCTTTTATCCCAATGATTCTTCACTTATTTCTATGGATCAACTCTATGAAATGGATAGTTCCCATGCCGTAATTTTAAAGTCAAGAGAATATTCATGGAATGGGAGGATTGAAGATGAACTGGATCCAGAATCGCAAAACGGATATACGGATAGGATTATTTTAAACAGCGGTCGATTGGAGTTACAAATTTTCAAGGATCCCTTTTTTTTACAATATAGCCTCTTGTCTTTTACTCCTGAGGCTATAAGAATTTCAGAAGCAAGGGGTTATTATTTTGACCAAACGCCTAAAATTGAATTTAACCTCGAATCAGGTGAACAATTAATGGGCGGGGGTGCCCGGGCCTTGGGTATGAATAGAAGAGGCTACCGCCTGCAATTATATAACCGAGCACATTACGGCTATGAGACGCATTCTGAACTCATGAATTTTACGATGCCCCTTGTCATATCTAACAAAGGTTATGCCATTCATTTTGATAACCCACAGATTGGTTGGCTGGATTTGGACTCCAAAAATGAAAATAAACTTACTTATGAAGTTATTGGCGGGCCCTTGCGCTATCAGATTGTCTTTTTTGAGCAATGGCCTGAACTTCCATGGTCATTAACCTCCTTACTCGGCCGCCAGCCCATGCCGGCGCGTTGGACTTTTGGAAATTTTAGTAGCAGATTTGGTTACCATTCCGAACAAGAAGCAAGAAATGTAGTCAGTGAATTTCGCAAACAACAAATTCCACTTGATGCCATTGTCTTTGACCTCTATTGGTTTGGCAAGGATATTCAAGGCACCTTGGGTAACTTTGAATTTTTTCGTGATTCTTTCCCCAATGGCCAACAGATGATTTCGGATTTTAGAAAAGAAAATGTCAAGACAGTTCTTATTACCGAACCTTTTGTTTTGACTACTTCAAAGAATTGGCAAGTTGCAGATAAATTAAAATTACTCGGAACTGATTCCTCTGGAAATTCCTACCGCTATGATTTTTATTTTGGCAATACCGGCCTTATTGATCTTTATAAGCCAGAGGCGCGCGTTTGGTTTTGGGAAATTTATAAAAAGCTGCATGCTTATGGTGCTGCAGGAATTTGGGGTGATCTTGGTGAGCCCGAAGTGCATCCAAGTGCGCTCAGGCATGGGGATCGTTGGGCAGATGAAGTTCATAACATTTATGGTCATGATTGGGCGCGATTACTTTTTGAGGGTTATAGAAAAGATTTTCCACTTGAAAGACCATTTATTTTAATGCGCGCGGGTTATTCTGGTTCTCAGCGCTATGGTATGGTACCGTGGTCGGGAGATGTCAATAGGACTTGGGGAGGTCTCAAACCACAAATGGAAATTTCAATGCAAATGGGCATGCAAGGTATGGCCTATATGCATTCTGATTTGGGTGGCTTTGCTGGAGCCAACGACGATCCAGAACTTTACATACGCTGGTTGCAGTATGGTGTTTTCCAACCAATTTTTAGGCCGCATGCCCAGCAAGAGGTTGCGAGTGAGGCTATTTTTAAAGACTCAAAAACAAAGGCCTTGGCCAAAGCGGCAATTGAATTGCGCTATCAGTTACTTCCATATAATTACAGTTTGGCTTATGAGAACTCAGAATTTGGCACTCCACTAATGCGTCCTATTTTTATGGAATTTCCAGATCAAGAATGGTCATTTACTGAGGCAGAAACTTACATGTGGGGCCCTTCATTTTTGGTGCATGCCATCACTGATTCTTTATCTTCAGATAAATCCAATTCATATCGAATAAAAGTGCCTTCAGCTACAAGTTGGTTTGATTTTCATTCAGGCAGATTGGCAAATGCGCTTTTTTATAATAATTCACCTACCGGCTATAATGTTGTAGAAAGCACTAAAAGTTTGGATCATATTCCGGTTTTTGTGCGCAATGGATCTATTATCCCAATGAGCCCTGTACTTCAAAGCACCGATGAGTATGTTGATTCTAATGTAACGCTCCATCTTTATTTGGATCCAAATTGCAATGAAGTGACTCCTGACTTTATTTGGTACGAAGATGATGGCCATACATTTGATGCCCAAAATATTGGAAAATATAAGCAATTGGTTTGCTCAAGTACTATCTCTGGTGGCTTAGGCTATTTTAATGCGGCCCCATATTATGGTGAGCAATGGGAAGATCATAACTTTAAGTTTTATTGTCAAATACATACTCCAAATGCTCCGTCTAAAATAAAGTTAAACGGTAAAAAGATTAAATTCAATTTTAATGCCGAATCACAACTCGTCACTTTAATTGGTAACCCGAAACTTGGAATTGATCTAGATTCTTTGTTCATGGAGATAATATGGTGAAAATTTTTTCAATGTGTCAATTTGACATTAAGAAAAAGTTAAATATATTTGAGACATTAATCTGTAATCGTTAAAATATAAACTATGCAAAAGAAAACTACTAAAAGTTTTTTTGCCCTGCTGTTATCTTTCGGTTTATCCAGTATTGTTTTTGCTCAAACTGGAATACGTGGAACAATAACCGACGCAGCTGGAGTTCCGCTCTTAAACGCTTCGGTGTTGGTTGAAGGACAGGGTAAAGGAGCTGTATCCGATGACAACGGATACTATGAAATCTCGGGATTAAAAGCTGGATCATACAATTTGGTTTTTAAATTTCAGGGCTTCAGCAATCAGAATGATCAGGTTGTTGTTATTGCCAATCAAATGGTAACAAAAGATTTTCAATTTGCCGCAAAAATTCAGGACGTTGGGGATGTGGTTGTCATTGGTTATGGTACACAGCGCACCAAGGATTTAACAGGATCTGCTGCAATTATTAACGAAAAGAATTTTGTCCAAGGTTCTTTAGCTACACCTGAACAATTGGTGATGGGAAAAGTGGCGGGATTGAAGGTAACCTCAAATGATGGAGCCCCTGGTTCAGGAAGTACGCTTCGACTTAGAGGTGGAACTTCAATCAATGCATCTAATGACCCATTGATCGTTATCGATGGTGTACCTTTAGATAATGGCGGTATTGCAGGTGCAGCTAATCCATTGTCGTTAATAAACCCTAATGATATCGCTTCATTTGTTGTTTTAAAGGATGCTTCGGCTACAGCCATTTATGGCTCAAGAGCAGCAAATGGTGTAATTCTAATTACAACAAAAAGAGGCAGTGCTTCAAATGATGTGAAGGTGACCTTAGATTCTAAAACTTCAATGTCAACAATTGCTAAGTATTTTGATGTTTTGAGTGCAGATTCGTTACGTAATCTTGTCAATTCAAATGGTACAGCACAGCAACAAGCTTTGCTTGGTGATTCGAGTACAGATTGGCAAAAGCAGGTTTTCAGAAGTGCCATAGTTTCGGATAATAATGTTTCGATTACCGGTGGTATTCAAAACCTACCTTATCGCCTTTCAATTGGAAATCGAATAGACAATGGTATTCTTAAAAGAGATCAATTTGCGCGTACTACGGCAAGTTTAAACATGAATCCGAGCTTTTTGGATAAAACCTTACAACTAGAAGCCAATTTGAAATATGTTCAAACAGCTTCTTTCTTTGCAAATCGAGGTGCTCTTGGCGCAGCCTTTTTTGATCCAACACAACCAATTTATTCGGGAAATGAAGCCTACGGCGGATACTTTGAATGGATTGATAACAATAAGCCAAATACGCTTTCAGCAAGAAATCCATTGGGTTTAATTGAACAATCAACTGATCAAAGTAAGGTAAACCGCGCCATTGCCAATGCTAAATTAACTTATAACCTACCTTCATTGCCTTCATTGAAAGCAACTGTGAATATGGGAGGTGATTTTTCTGAAGGTACGGGTTATGTAATAACGCCAGCCTCATCTGCGGCCGGATATTATACAAATGGACGCTACAGCGACTACCGCACCACAAAAAGAAATAAGTTATTTGAATCTTATCTAAATTATAATTCTGGCTCAAAATGGGATAACCAAACCCTTGAAGTTGTGGGAGGATATTCTTATCAAGATTGGGATACCTACAGTCCTAATAACCCAACTTGGAATGAAGCACAAGATAGCATCATTTCAGCTGCTTCGGCCAATCCATTTTACACGCGCAATGTATTGATGTCTTACTACGGGCGTGCAATTTACAATTATGATGGTAAGTATGTTGTTAATGTTTCTTTGCGTCGTGATGGTTCTTCACGTTTTAGCCCTGAAGCACGTTGGGGACTTTTCCCTGCAGCTTCGGCCGCTATGATTTTATCAGAAATGGATTTCTTAAAAGACAATAAAAACATAAACATGCTTAAAATTCGCGCAGGATGGGGTGTAACTGGTCAGCAAGATGGCATTGGAGATTATGCCTACATAGGAAACTATTTTGAAGGCGCTACAACTGCTCAATATGCTTTTGGAGGACAATACTACACAGTTTACCGTCCCGCAGGATTTGATGCCAACCTCAAGTGGGAAACAACGGCATCTTTAAATATAGGTGTAGATTTTGGTCTTAAAAATGACCGTATTTCAGGTAGTCTTGATCTTTATCAAAAGGACACCCGCGACCTCCTTGCAACTGTTCCAGTACCAGCTGGCACAAATTTCACCAATGAGATTTTGACAAATGTAGGTGCTATGCAAAATCGCGGTGTTGAGTTCTCTATGAATACGGGATTAATCGCCAAAAAAGACATGCGTTTGGATTGGACTATTAACGCAACCTACAATAAAAATGAGGTCTTGAAATTGGCCCAAGTACTCGATACCACCTCACCAGGTGTTCTCGTTGGTGGTATTGGCGGAGGTATCGGTAATACCATACAAGCACATCAAATTGGATATCCTACCTTCACATTCTTTGTTTTAGAACAACAATATGATTCTCAGGGTCATGTTATTGAAGTAGGCTCACAAGCTGAAATTGATATGAATGGAGATGGTCAAATTACCGCTGCCGATAAATGGAAAGATACCAATGCATTTGTTGACAGAAATGGCGATGGAATTATCAATGTTAAGGATCGTTATTATGCAGGACAAGCGGCTCCAAAAATGTTTTTTGGAACTGCATTTAATTTCCAATATAAGAAATGGTATGCAGGATTTTCAGCGCGTGCTGAATTGGGCGCAACGATTTATAATAACATTCATTCAAATAGCGCAACCTTCCAAACTATTGACGGAACTAAAAAATACTTAAATAACATTAGTTCACTTTATTACCAGGATGAGGTTCAACGTACAACAGCAAGCCAATTAATGTCTGATCATTATTTAGAAAGTGCCAACTTTTTACGAATGGACTTCATCAATGTCGGGTACAATTTTGGGAAGCTAGGATTTGCTAAAGAAAAAGTAGGATTGAATGCAAGCTTTGTTGTTCAAAATGCATTTGTTCTCACACAGTATTCAGGGCAAGATCCGGAAATTGGAGGTGGAATAGACAATAATTTCTACCCGCGTCCACGTGTATATTCAGTTAACCTTACGTTCAATTTTTAATTTTTGAGCCATGAAAAGAATTTTCACATATAGCATCATTGCAAGCTTTTTATTAATTGGAGCTTGTGGTAAAAATTTAAATCAGTCGCCACGCTACGGGCTCAATGCAGAGGCCGTTTATAGCGATGCAGATAATTACATAAAAGTATTGGCAAAATTATATACTGGAATGTCCATGACTGGTAATCAAGGTCCTGCAGGGCAGGCGGATATTGCAGGTATCGACGAAGGCTTCTCTGCTTATGTGCGTGTGCTTTGGAATATGCAAGAATTGCCTACCGACGAAGCTATTTGCGGTTGGAATGACCCAGGAATTCCAGATTTGAATAAGTCGGAGTGGAATGCAGACAATGTTTGGGTAAAAGGTATGTACTATCGTATATTTTATCAAATTACGCTCTGCAACGAATTTATTTGGCAATCGCGTGATGAAAAACTCAATGAAAGAGGGTTTTCTAGTGGAGAAGTATCATCTATAGTGACCATGCGTAATGAAGCACGTTTTTTACGTGCATTGGCCTATTATCATGCAATGGATCTTTTTGGTAATGTACCTTTCGTCACAGAAGAAGATCGCGTTGGCGCTTTTACCCCAAATCAAATTCAGCGTGCTGATTTATTTGACTACATTGAATCAGAGCTCAAAGCAATTGAAAACGACCTCACACCGGCAGGTGCTGTTGCTTATGGTAGGGCGTCGCAAAGTGCTGCGCATGCTTTGCTTGCAAAAATGTACTTAAATGCAAAAGTATATACAGGAACGGAACGCAATACTGATTGCGCAACCTATTGTGAGAAAATAATCAATACCAATGTTTTCCAATTAGATGATGTTTATCAAGATTTATTCTTGGCAGATAATCACACTTCACCGGAAATTATTTTTCCAATTGTTTATGATGGTCTTTACGCTCAAACTTGGGGTGGTACAACGTTTATGATTTGCTCTGCTCTTGGCGGCTCAATGGTGGCCGCAGATTATGGCGTAAATGGCAAATGGGCAGGAAATAGGGCAACAGGGCCCTTTGTTGAAAAATTCGTTGATTCTACATTAGATTCGCGTTGGTTGTTTTATACCGATGGTCAGCAGCTCGAAATAACATCAATGAGCACCTTTATTCAAGGTTATGGCAACCCTAAGTACAAAAACAAAACCAAAGACGGTCTTAATGGCTCTAACAATGCAACTACTGCTCATGTAGACGTAGATTTTCCAATGTTTCGTTTAGCGGATGTATTTTTGATGTATGCCGAAGCAAAATTCCGCTCTGGCGATGAATCTACAGCCCTAACTTATATGAATAAAATTCGTGAACGCGCTTATGGCGATGCTTCGCATAATTATTCAAGTCTAGTTTTGCAAGATTTCTTGGATGAGCGTGCTCGTGAGCTTAATTGGGAATGTACGCGTCGAACAGATTTAATTCGTTTTGATCTGTTTACAAGTGGAGACTATGTTTGGCCATTTAAAGGCAATGATGTGGCTGGCATAGGAATTTCTTCAAAATATAATTTATATCCCATACCAACTTCGGATATTGTCTTGAATCCGAATTTGCAGCAAAATCAGGGTTATTAATAATACAATTGTTGATTGATGAAAGGGGGGAGTATTACTATTACCCCCTTTTTTATTTAATCTAGTTTATATGAATAAGATATGCGATAAAGTATTTGTTCTTGATCAGATTTTATCCTATAGCCTACTAGCAATTTAATGTCTTGTTGATCATTTAATGCAATTTGACCTCCAGCAAAAAAGCGCCATTGCACTCCGGCACTATAGCTCAAAACTTCAGAAGGGGTATAAACCAAACCAGCATTCCATAAATAAAAATACTCTGCGCTGAACTGGGGAGTGAATGGATTGCGACGAATATTATAGCCAATAGAAAATTTATTTCTCCACATACTTTCCATTGGTTTGTTTTGTTCCCAAAGAAATTGTTGACGGCTTTGCCAACTAATATCTAGTTTTTTGGAACGAATTTTTAAAAGCGGCAAAATAGAAATCTCAAATCCTATTTGGGTTCTGAGGGTCATCAATTGTCTGTCGAAACTCAACTGTTTTGATTGGTCATTCAAACCTAAGCGGCAAACACCAGAAATATTCATCCATTTTGAAATCTTAGTTTGATGTGACATGTCTAAATATGCACGATCAAAACCATCTAATAAGGTACTTCTGTATCCTAGTTCTAAATCTGATTTTTGTGTTTTATTCCATTTTTGAGAAAGGGCCGCATCTGTCCATACACATTGTTGCGCATTTATCTTCCCATAAATTAATAGCAATGAAATTAGAAATGAGCGCATCAGTACCAAATTTGCAATTGCCCGATATCAGTTATGCTTTTCTTCTCTGAAATGGTAACTACCGTACTAATTTCTTCTGTTTGATTTACAATAGGGGGTAATTGTCCAATTACATAAACTTTATAAGCGCCTAGCTGTAGGTCCTTAAAAATGAATTCACCATTAATATTGGTTCGCACTTCGTCACTGGGATATACATCATCGCCATAGCACAAATAAACGCGTTGTTCGGCCAAATTAATCACCGTATTGCTTTGAAAATCTGCGCTTCCCTGATTGACAACATCCATTGCAAAGTTAGTTGTGCCGTTATCTGGGTCTGTAATGTTTTCTCTTGATTTATAGGTAAGCGTTAAAATATCCTGATTGAGTAACATTGTAAATTGAAGTACACCGAGTGAAGCAAGTTTATCTTTAACTGCTTGGGCAATCTCGGTATTAGAGTCGCTGTAATTGAATACCACTTCCAACCCAATACGGCCATCTAGCGCTGGATCAGCAGGTGAAACCCAATTGGGATTTTTAAAATAGATGTAATAGTTACTATTTCCTGTTACTTTATTTAGCAAGAAATAATCACCATGTTCAAGTTGCGCACCGTTGGTAAAGGTAATTTGTTGAATTTCTAATTCACCAGCTTTGAATTCTTTACCAGTTATCACTCCTTTTATTGCAGAAGAGCCACCCGGACCAGGGATTTTTTTAATGCAAGAAGCAGTTAAAAAAATCATTGTGAGAAGCAATAGCCCTATGCGTTTATTGTTTGATAATTTTTTCATGAATGCCTTTATTTGGTTCTGAAATAAAATAAATACCCTGTTGTAAAAAGTCCATTTGAAGGTCTAAATTCGGAGAATTGTAGAATAAAGTTTTGACTACATGGCCTGATAGGTCTAAAATTTGTAATTGGCCTTGTGCTTTTAAACCCGATATATGTAGTATATCTTTGGCGGGGTTTGGATAAATATTTATTTGTTCTTCAATTTCATTTGATAAGTTTGCTGTACAGGTTCCGAACATATTGGCGTCCATCCACGCCATTCTATTTGTAATCCATGTCTTGAGAAAATCAATTTCGTCTTGAAAGGTTTGACCAATATAATTATTGGGCCAAACATAGGCTCCCAATATGGGCCATTTTTGATAATGGCGATTTGCAGGTTCAGCAAGAATAATCGCCATTGAATCGATATAATTTAATATAGCCGTATCACTAAAAATATTCTGCCTTAGGTTTGTCCACCTGCAGTTCACTTCATTTGCGAACAATTCATCTTCTAACATGCGCTTCCACCAAAATGGATTCTGAAGGCCGCCACTCCCTCCACAAATACTATTGAAATTAATTTCCCATCCATTTGTGTTGCCGCCTTGGCAATAATTGGCATTGCCCCATGCAATATTGTAGTCCCAAAGAGGACCAGCTACCAACTTTCCCCCCTCGCTGAACCGTTTTTTATGAAGAAACGTTGAAATTCGGTACCCGTCTACGTTTTTTGAAATTTCTGTCATTAAAAAATAATCTATAAATGAACCCACATCAATGTAGGGTTTATAACCAACAACGGGATCGGTGAAATTTGGACTTTTGAGCGCATCTTCCCAATCCGTAATATAATTTTCAATATAATTCAATTGGCTTGAGTGCATTTGATATATATCAGGATCATGCATTTGATATTTTATTGGTCCGGTTCCTGGAGATTGGCACAAGTAAGGAGACGTCCAGGCGATTACGCCACCTGCAGTAGTTTTATCGATCTTGACAATGTAACCCCCCGTAATGTGATTGTCAAGGGTGTCTTCATATAGCAATTGATCGATATTCACACGTCCAGGATTAGTTTTAATACGTTCCATTAATACGTATACCCCTATGTATTGCCCGTTTAATACGACTTCACAAAACTGCGTTCTAGGTGCCCATTGGCCCAATTCATTTCCTAATTTATAGGTTAAGACATTGCGCAGCATTGCTTTATCTGTATAGGGGGCATAAAGTATCCAATCGTTGTCTGAAGGCCAATCAAATAAAGAAACATTATAATTTACCGAGTCAGGGCCTCTTGTTTCCAGACCATAAGATTTTTGCGGAAAGCCGTTTGAAGATGACCCTCTTTTTTCAATGCCTATTTGCCCGTAAAATTCGTTGAAGTCATCTGTAATTTGGTTTAATTGTCCGGGTCCATTATTGATGATACCCATAAAGCCGTCAATTTTAGGTTCATCAGGTATAGGAACACCATCAGTATCAATCACGACAATAGGTAAATTTGAGCTCGTTAAATTGATTTGTGCATCAATAAATGAAACAAAAAAACAATACAAAAAACTCGTTAAGACAATTTTCATCGGCGAAAATTACGAATATTCTTGGCTTTTTCCATAAAAATAAGGCTGAAGGCAAACAATAGCCACGATACGCTAATTCCTGCAACCCAATCGCCATATTTTGAATAGAAGGTTAGATTTGAGCGTAAATTTACCTTTTGGGAAAATGCTGTTTTAGTCCAATATGGTGTTTCTTTAACTACTTTACCCAACGGATCAATACACCCGCTTTTACCCGTATTGGCAGAGCGTAAGAGCCAACGTCGTGTTTCAATAGCACGTAGTCTAGAAAAAGAAAAATGCTGTTTGTAACCTGGTGTATCACCCCACCAACCGTCATTGGTTATAATGCAAAGTAATTGTGCGCCTTTTTGCACCTGCCTTCTTACAAAATCTCCATAAATTGATTCATAACAAATGATAGGGGCTATTGCATCATTGCTTTTGAGGCGAACAATCTTTGGTGTCTTTTCTACGCCCAAAGTCCCCGATGTGCCACCGTTTTCAATGGCAATGGCAGATAAGAAAGGCAAATAAGAACTGAAGGGTATTAATTCAACACCAGGAACTAATTTGGATTTATGTACAAATTGAGGGTCTTTATTTTTGGTAAGTAAAATGGAGGAGTTATAGCTTTCATACCATCTATTTTCTGAAGGTATAGGAGTGCTTGCAGAACTTTGTTTTGTATCAAAAACTTTAACAGTGGAGGCACCAATTAGCATATTTGAAACGGGCCATTTCGCTATTTGCTCAAGGAGTTTATTGCCAAAATCAAATGTATGAAATCGATTCTCTAAAAACGAAAGTGGCAGCGCTGTTTCTGGTGCAAGCACCAAATCGGTGTTGTCTTTTAAATGCCGTTTTGCTAAAATTAATAGTGTGTCGGTGAATGTTTCGTTACTCGCAGTGGCACTAAATTTCTCTGTATATGGATCAATATTTGGTTGGAGCACCAAAACATTTATTTCTTTTTGGTTTGAATTGAATGTTTGGGTAAGTAGCGCATAACTTATTATAAATGGCAATAAAAGAAGTCCGGCAGTGTATGCAATGGTTTTATTTAATGCATTATTTTTCTCTAATCGCTCCCAAACTTTAAAAGCCAAAAGATTCATTGTTAATACCCATGCACTTCCTCCTAAGGTTCCGGTCCATTCATACCACTGGACCCAATTGGTCTGAATTGAAAAGTAGTTTCCTAATGTGAGCCAAGGCCATGAAAGGTCCCAGCGATGGTGGCCAAATTCAAATAAAATCCATAGGGGAATTAAAAGCCAAAAAGTGTAATTAGATTTTATTTTTCGATTTAAACAACTCCAAAAACCAAAAATTAAACTCATCAATAGCGAGTTGATTCCAAATGCTAAAATCGCGCCATTAAAAGACGCTTTAGCGACCCACCAAGTAGTTCCGATATTCCAAATTAGAAAAGTAAGGTAGGTCCAAACACCGAATTTCCACGGTTTGATTTTTGCACAGATGAGTTTTTCTCTTAAAATTAATAAAGGGAGGAATCCAACAAAAATTAGTGGCGTAAGGCTTCCAGTATATGGAAAACTAAGAATTAGTAAAAGACAAGAGGCTAAAACGTAAATCAGAAAAGACCAAAATGGTTTCATTGTTCAAATTTACTGTTTCTTGTTTGAAAATAATGAGGGCATAAAAAAAGCTCCATATGGAGCTTTTACAAAATGTGAATCTCGCTTATGCTTCTGTAGTCTCGAAAGGAACAACAGAAACAAATGAACGATTATCTTTCTTTTTTCGGAATTCAACAAGACCGTCTGTTAAAGCAAACAAGGTGTGATCTTTACCAATACCTACATTGTTTCCTGGGTGATGTTGGGTGCCGCGTTGACGTACTATGATGTTGCCAGCGATTGCTGCCTGCCCACCAAAAATTTTAACACCTAAGCGCTTGCTATGTGATTCGCGACCGTTTTTCGAACTACCGACTCCTTTTTTGTGTGCCATGGTTTCTAACTTTTAGTTCCACATAGTGGAAATTATGCTTTAATACTTTTAATCGTAATTGATGTGTACTGCTGACGGTGACCATTCTTAACACGGTAACCTTTGCGTCTCTTTTTCTTAAAAACAATAACCTTATCTCCTTTGATGTGGTCATTAACCTCTGCGGTGACTTTTGCACCTTCTATAGCCGGGGCGCCAAGGGTTACTTTGCCAGCGTCTTCAATCAACAAAACGCGGTCAAAAGTAACTTTCTTACCCGCTTCAGTGTCTAAACGATGTACAAAAACCTTTTGGTCTTTTTGCACTTTAAATTGCTGCCCTGCTATCTCTACAACTGCGTACATATAGCGTTTATTAAATTGATTAATTTAAAATAGGGTGCAAAGATAGTAATTTCTTTGAAGCCCTCAAAGTTTTATACGCTTTTGTTACGATTTATTTGGCTAATAGTTTCTTCTTTTAAATTTTATATTCACCAATAATACGCCCATAATAATTACGATCATGGCTAGTAGTTGTTGCCAAACGAAGCGTTCGCCGTCTGCAATTCCAATGGCAACAGCGATTATTGGAATGAAATAAGTAATCGTACTCGCCGCTACAGCAGTAGTTTGCGCAATGATGCGATTAAAGATAATCACGGCAAAAGCGGTACCAATTAATCCTAGTATTGCAACGTACTTGAAACTTGAAATAGCCATCATATTATTTCTGAATACGGCTGGTGTATCAAAAAAGTAGAAACCAATAAGAGCAGGTAATAGTGCCATGGTAAAACCTCCTGTTGCAATCTCAATGGAGTTGTATTTATTTAGTTTATGCTTGATCGTATTTAGACTAATCCCATAAAGAAGTGTGGCAAGTAATATGGTAAGTGCCGGTGCAAGCTGAAATTTGCCTGTAGCTGGATGGCTCAAGGAAATGAGCCATAAAATACCGGTAAATCCAATCAGCGTTCCAACAATCTGTTGCTTTGATATAGTTGACTTAAAAATTAAGTACCCAATTAAAATCGTAAATATGGGCGTAAAACTGTTCATTATTCCCGCAATTGCCGAATCCAATGACTGCTCTGCATAGGTGAATAGAAAAGCAGGAATTAAATTACCTCCCCAACCAACTATCATAAAGTATGGAAGGTCTTTTATAAACTGTTTGTGTTTAAGAAGTTTTGGTAATAAAGGAAGGAAAACCACGCTTGCTAAAGAGATTCTAATGCTAGCTACTTGAGCAGCACTAAAAACAGGCGCGCCATCCCAAGTGAACATACCGCGTTTCATCAAAATAAATGAACTGCCCCATATACAGGCGAGTAGCGGGATTAGTAAGTAACTAAGCGACTTTTTTTGCATGTGCAAATGTAGTCTAAAAACCACGATAAGCATGACACAAAAATGCGATATCAACAATTTGTTAATAAATCCCCCACTAATTCCCACTTTATACATTTAAATCATTTAAAATCAAGGTTTTTATCCTATTTATAATTGTTAATATGTAACCTTTAATCGCTCTATACGTTAGAAGTTATCAACAATTAAAAAGAGCCGTGGTAAAAAGTGGTAATAATCTGCTATTTTTACCCATTATTAACGCTATGTCAGGACTAGTAGGTGAATTTGAAGTAAAATTGGATGAAAAAGGACGCTTCCTTTTTCCTTCCGGATTGCGCAAGCAACTTCCTGCTGTTTCCCAGCGTGATTTCATGCTCAATAAAGGATTTGAAGACTGTCTGACCTTGTTTCCATTACCAGAATGGGAACGCATAAGCCAGAAATTGTCCAAGATGAATTTATTTAAACCAAAGAATCGAATGTTTTACCGATTATTTCACCAAGGCGCTAAGCAAGTTGCTTTGGATAATGCCGGAAGAATTTTGGTTCCAAGTGCGCTTACCGAGCGCGTTGGTTTGGTCTCGGAGGTAATGCTTATTGCCTATAACGACCGCATTGAAATTTGGGATAAGTCTAAATACTTCGACATGATCGAGGGTAACATGGCAGACTTCGCAGATTTAGCGGACGAGGTAATGGGTGATATAGAAAATGAAGATTAATACTGCGTACCATATTCCTGTAATGTTGCAAGAGTGCCTCGATGGATTGGCCATTGAACCAGAAGGCACATACGTCGATGTAACTTTTGGCGGAGGTGGGCATGCGCGAGCCATATATGATCAATTATCCGAGAAAGGCCAGTTGGTTGTTTTTGATCAAGATAATGAAGCCCAAAAAAATACATGGGTTGCGCCTAACTTTCATTTCGTTGCTGCTAATTTTTCTTTTCTTAAAAATCATATCAAGGCACTCGGCATTTCCCAAGTAAATGGAATAATCGCTGACTTAGGTGTTTCGTCGCATCAATTCGATACTGCTAATCGTGGTTTTAGCATTAGAGAGGATGCTCCTCTTGATATGCGTATGAATAGGACTTCTGGCCAATCTGCCCAAGAGCTAATAGCTACAGCTGAAGAGCACAATTTGGCTTCTATTTTATATCAATATGGTGAATTACGCAATTCAAGAATGCTTGCAGCAACTATTGTCCATGCCCGCGAACACAGCCCCATAGTTACAACCTTCGATTTGATGAAAGTCTTAGAGCGCTTTGCGCCTAAATTCAAAGACCATAAGTTTTATGCCCAAGTTTTCCAGGCCATTCGCATTGAAGTGAACCAAGAAATGTATGTATTAAAATCTTTTTTAGAACAAGCCTCTACGATTTTAAAGCCAAATGGAAGATTGGTGGTGATGTCTTATCATTCACTTGAAGATAGAATAGTTAAGAACTTCTTTAAACGCGGAAGCTTCTCAGGAGAAATTCAAAAGGATTTCTTTGGTAATGTGCAAAAACCATTTGATGAAGTCAATAGACACCCCATTATTGCTAATGATGTAGAGTGTGCCCAAAATTCAAGGGCACGTAGTGCTAAACTTAGAATTGCTCAGAAAAATGGCTAAGGAAAAAACAAATACATCTGCAGGTAGAAAGGTAAATGCCTTTACTCAAATCCTGAATGGGGAATTCTTAACCAAGTCCTTTGTATTAGATAACCTCAATTTTATCTTCTTTATCATGTTTCTATTGTTGCTATTGGTTTCTAAAGGCTATTACGGGAAACAAATCAACAAAGACATCGATACCGCTCAGCGCAATTTAGACCAACATGCTGCTGAATTTATTGAAGCAAGAGCTGAGCTAGAATTAGAAACGCGCCGATTTAAAATAGCCGAGCAGCTTGCCGATAGAGAACTTAAGGAAACAAAAAATGCAACCAAAATAATTCGAATCAAAGACAAACATGAGTAAGGAACGCAATTATTTATACTATCGTGCCTACCTGGTTTATTTCGGGTTTGTTTTTCTAATGCTTGTGGTGCTGTATACTACATTTGATTTACAAATTAATGGTCCAGGAGGGTCAAACCAAATGGTTAAAGGTCAATTGCTTTCTCGGGTTGTAGATCGTGTTCCTCGGATGGGGCAAATATTAGACCGCAATGAGGTTCCACTCGTGACCAGTGTTAGCTTTTACGATGTTTATATGGATCCTACAGTGGTAGATTCAGTAGTCTTCGATCAACAACTAGGAGATTTATCCCAAGGTCTAAATAAACTTTACCCTAATAAATCTGCTCGAGAATATGAACAGGAAATTAGAAAAGCACGGGCTAATAAGAATCGTTACTTATTGATTCGTCGTAAAGTAACAAACCAAGAAAGAAAAAAAATACGCGAGTTACCCATTTTCAAGCTTGGACAGATGAAGGGTGGAATCATTGATAATGTGGAAGTCATTTTGCGTAAAAAACCTTTTGGGAATTTGCTTAATCGAACGCTAGGTTATTGGAAAGTAAATGAGAAAAATGATACGCTACGTGTAGGCATAGAAGGCGCATATTATAATTACCTCAAGGGTGAGCTTGGAAAAGAAATTGAGCAAAAGATTTCATCAGTCTGGAAACGTACAGGCAAAATAGTTAAGGATGCGGTAGATGGGGCTGATGTGGTAACAACTATAGATAAGGAAATTCAAGAGGTTGCACATTCTGAATTAGAGAAACAGTTGATTTTTATGGAGGCCGAACACGGATGTGTTGTGCTTATGGATGTTAAAACTGGCTATGTAAGGGCAATTGCCAATCTCACAAAAGTTGGAAAAGATAAATATGTAGAAGATTTTAATTATGCCCTTGGTTATTTGGAGGTACCGGGGTCTACTTTTAAACTGGCCTCATTAATGGCAGGTTTAGAAGACAATCGATTTAAAATTACCGATAAAGTAAATGCAACGGGCTACTACAGAGTTGGCAATGATGGAATGCCCGATGCAAATCATGGGATTGGGTATGGCGTAATTACAATCCAGCAAGCTTTTGAAAAATCTTCAAATGTGATTTTGCAGCTCATGAATCGAAGTTATAATAAAGACCCAGAGACTTTTATTGAAAGTTTGAAGAGATTTGGACTTACAGAAAAGTTAGGTTTAGACATTGAAGGCGAACCTCGACCCAAAGTCACCAAACCAGGAGATCCAAATTGGTCAAATCTTTCATTGCCATGGCAATCAGTTGGATATGAGGTGAATCAAACACCGATTCAAACGCTTGCATTTTATAATGCTGTAGCCAATAATGGTAAAATGGTACGCCCATTGTTTGTCGAGAAGATTATGCGACATGGAGAGGTGATAAAGACCTTTGAGCCAGTTGTGCTCAAGGATCAAATTTGTTCCAATCACACCGTAAAAATATTGCAAAGTTGTTTGGAGGGGGTAATGATCCGAGGAACAGGCAAAACACTTAAAAGCTCCTTATTTACTATTGCAGGTAAAACTGGGACTGCTCAATTGCAAGGTGAGAGCGGATACAGGAATGACAAATTCCGAACTTATCAAGCATCTTTTGTGGGCTATTTCCCGGCAAAAAATCCAATTTATTCGTGTATTGTTGTTATTTCCAGACCTCAAAAAGAATATTACGGTGCCAAGGTTTCTGGAACAGTTTTCGCAGAAATTGCCAATAAAATATACGCCTCTGCACTTGAGTACCATCGTGCAATCAATGATCCACGAAACCCATTTACTAAGGATGTGCCTAACTTCAAATCTACCTTAGGCAAAGACCTCACTTACATACTTAAGCAGTTAAATATTACACATCAGTTAGATACAGAAAGTGAGTGGGTGCAAGCAGATACCACTGAAAATAGGCTTCAGATACATCAAAAGAAAATCCTAAAGGGACTAGTGCCTAATGTATTAGGAATGAGCGCAAAAGATGCCATTTATCTATTGGAGGAACGGGGTCTTATCGTAAAAATTTCGGGCAAAGGAAAAGTAGTTGAGCAGTCAATTAAAGAGGGATCAACAATCGTTAAAGGCAAATTGATAGAGATAAAATTGAATTAGTATGCAGCAGATAAAAGGGCTATTTTCTGATATTTCATTTAGACTTTTACAAGGGTCACTTGATGGGGAAATTTCTGCTTTAGTTTTCGATTCAAGAAATGCCGGTGCCAACACCCTTTTCTGCTGTATGGTTGGAACGCAAAATGATGGCCACCAATTCATTGGGCAGGCTTATAAAAATGGTTGTAGGTTATTTGTTGTGGAGAAAAGTGTTCAATTGAATGCTGATGCAACAATTATTCAGGTAGAAGATTCAAATAATGCCTTGGCCAATTTAGCCTGTGCTTTTTTTGGTCATCCATCCAAGCAAATCAAATTAATAGGAATTACTGGTACAAATGGAAAAACCACTTCAGCAACGTTGCTCTATGAATTATTCAGCAAACTCGGTTATACCTGTGGTCTCCTTTCAACAGTTGTCAATAAAATAGGCGAAAATGAAATAACTGCCACCCACACAACGCCAAATCCTGTTGCGCTCAATCGGCTATTACAAGAAATGGTTAGTTCAGGTTGTCAATATTGTTTTATGGAAGTTAGCTCTCATGCCATAGCTCAGAATAGAATAGGGGGCTTGCATTTTACAGCTGCTGGTTTTACAAATATTACCCACGATCACTTGGACTACCACAAGACATTTGCAGAATACCTACGCGTGAAAAAATCTTTTTTTGATCAACTCGATCAATCTTCATTCGCATTGGTTAATGCTGATGATAGGAATGGGACAATCATGTTGCAGAATACACGCGCAAAAGGTTTGACATATGCTATTAAAACCCCCGCTGAATTCAAAGGTAAAATAATTGAAAATGGTTTAGGTGGTTTGATTTTACAAATTAATGGTAAAGAGGTACATACTAGATTAGTAGGTGAATTCAATGCGTCTAATCTTCTATTGGTTTATGGAATGGCAATAGGGCTCAACCAAGAACCACTTGAAGTATTGCGAGTAATTTCGGAGTTAAAACATGTTGCCGGAAGGTTTGAGCATTTTGTAAGTCAAAAAGGAATTACGGCTATTGTCGATTATGCACATACACCAGATGCATTAGAAAATGTGCTCAAAACCATTTCTGCTTTCCAAAAAAACCGTCAGATCATAACTGTGGTTGGCTGTGGCGGTGATCGAGATAAAGAAAAACGTCCATTAATGGCTGCCATTGCTTCGTCATGGAGCCATCAAGTGATTTTGACCTCTGATAACCCACGCACAGAGGATCCACTTTTAATCATTTCAGACATGGAATCAGGGCTCAATAAGGAGGCAAAAAGCAAAACTATTTCTGTGCCTGATCGCCAAGATGCAATCAAGACGGCGATTTTACTTGCAAAACCTAATGATATCATCCTTATTGCTGGAAAAGGACATGAAACATATCAAGAGATTCATGGCAAGCGCACACCATTTGATGATGTACTGATTACTCAATCACTTTTTAACCAACTCAATAGATAATATGCTGTACTATTTGTTTTCTTGGCTCGATCAATTTAATTTTCCCGGAACAGGGTTGTTTCAATACATCTCTTTTCGGGCTTCCCTTGCGCTAATTACCTCCTTAATTGTTTCAATAGTAATTGGTAAGCGTATAATTGCGCGATTGCGTACCCAACAAATTGGTGAAACTGTTCGCGATTTGGGATTGGCCGGACAAATGGAAAAATCTGGAACACCAACCATGGGAGGTTTGATCATTTTAGCTGCAATTTTACTACCAACCTTGCTTTTTGCAAAGCTCCAAAATGTCTATGTATTTACGATGGTTATTGCCACGATTTGGCTTGGCATAATAGGTTTTTTAGATGACTATATAAAGGTTTTTAAAAAGAACAAGGAGGGCCTCAAGGGTGCTTTTAAAATCATTGGTCAAATTGGTGTTGGGCTTATTGTGGGTAGCATCCTCTATTTTTCTGATGGGGTAGTAGTTCACAAGCGGGTTTCAGCAAATTACCAATTACAGCCCGATGAAAGGTTTGTTACGCACGAACATGCTCAATCAAGCGGAGAAAATTACAAGTGGATTCAAACCGATGACATGACCACTACAATTCCTTTTTTCAAAGGAAACGAATTCAATTACAATTGGTTGATTGGAGATTTTAATAAATCTTATGGATGGCTCATATTTATCCCAATCGTAATTTTTATTGTAATAGCTGTCTCAAATGGCGCAAACATGACCGATGGATTAGACGGTTTGGCAACGGGTACTTCGGCCATTGTAGGGCTAGCCTTAGCAGTATTGGCCTATGTAAGTTCACATGCAAAATTTGCTGATTATTTAAACGTAATGTACATACCTGAGGCCGAGGAGCTCGTAATTTTTATTGCTGCTTTCGTAGGGGCGTGTGTAGGTTTTTTATGGTATAACGCATATCCTGCACAGGTTTTCATGGGAGACACGGGTAGCTTAGCTTTGGGTGGCATCATTGCTGTTTTTGCAATTGCTATTCGAAAAGAGCTACTTATACCTGTATTATGTGGCATCTTCTTAATCGAAAATGTTTCGGTCATGCTGCAAGTGGCCTACTTTAAGTATACCAAAAAGAGGTTTGGTGAAGGACGGCGAATATTTCTTATGGCACCACTTCATCATCACTATCAGAAAAAAGGCATACACGAGGCAAAAATAGTAGCTCGCTTTTGGATCGTCGCTGTATTGCTTGCCGTAGTTTCCATTGTAACACTCAAACTAAGATAAACGAATGGAAGCTCAAAATCGTTTGCTCATCATTTTAGGCGCTGGAGAATCCGGTGTTGGTGCGGCTATTTTGGGCAGAAAGATGGGATGGCGTGTTTTTGTTTCTGAAAGTGGTTCAATCAAATCCTCGAACCTTAAGGAACTCAAAAAAGCGCAAATAGATTTTGAGTCTGGGGGGCATGATTTAAAGAGAATAATGGCGGCAGATTTAATCATTAAATCTCCCGGTATTGCAGAATCGAGTGCGCTAATGCAAAGTATTAGAGATCGACAAATTAAAGTAATTTCAGAAATCGAGTTTGCAGGTTATTATTCACGTGCAAAACATATTTGTATTACCGGAAGTAATGGAAAAACTACAACTGCTTTATGGTGCTTTCACATACTTAAAAAAGCAGGTCTGAAAGTTGGTTTAGCCGGAAATATAGGGCAGAGTTTTGCCAAGCAAATTGCCACTAAAAATCATGATATATATGTATTGGAGTTGAGCTCTTTCCAACTAGATGATATGTATCAATTCAAGGCAGACATTGCTATTTTAACCAATATCACCCCAGATCACCTCGATCGTTACAACTATCAAATGTCCGCTTATGTGGATGCCAAATTCAGAATAATTCAAAATCAAACGAAGGCTGATTATTTCATATTCAATCAAGACGATTTATGCGTTGCACAAAAATTGAATTCAATCCATCCTAAAGCCTTATTAATTCCATTCTCACTTAAAACAGCAAATGAGAACGGAGGCTATGCCAATGAAGAACAATTATACATCAATATAAACAAACAAAAACTCACCATGTCAATTCACGAATTAGCCCTAAAAGGGAAACACAACACGCAAAATGCGCTTGCTGCCGGTATTGCAGCTCGGCTAGTTGAAATCCGTACGGAAATAGTACGCGAAAGCCTTCAAGATTTTGTTAATGTCGAACACCGTATGGAATTTGTTGCAAAAGTCAACGGCATTGAATTTATCAACGATTCCAAAGCTACAAATGTAAATTCAGCTTGGTTTGCCCTAGAGTCTATGGATAAACCCACCATTTGGATTGTTGGAGGTGTCGATAAGGGCAATGACTATTCTGAGCTCGAGCAGCTAGTTGTCCAAAAGGTAAAAGCAATCGTATGTTTAGGGACTGAAAATGCTAAAATTATTTCGGCATTCAAAGATAAAGTGGAAGTGATTGTTGAGGCAAATTCAGCAAATCAGGCCGTTGCTTATGCCTATGAACTTGCGCGCAAGGATGAAACGGTTTTGTTGTCTCCCGCATGTGCAAGTTTCGATTTGTTTAGTAGCTATGAAGATCGTGGGCAACAATTCAAACAAGCTGTAAGAATGCTTTAAAATCCTATGAGGACTTATCTATCATATCTTAAAGGCGATCCGGTAATTTGGATAATCACACTACTAATGATGGCTTTCTCTTTAGTCACCGTATATAGTTTCGTGCCCATTTTAGTTAAGATTGAAGGTGGTTCACCCATCACGTATTTGTCTAAGCACCTTGTGTATGTGATCATTGGATTTGCTTCTATGTTCGCTATACATCGCATTCCCTCAAAATACATTAGCCAAGTTGCAAAGTTCGCCTATTACGTAGGATTAGCTTTACTTCTATTCACATTATTTTTTGGGGCACAGTTAAATGGGGCTGGACGCTGGATCCGCATTCCATTTATCAATCTAACTTTCCAATCATCTGATTTTGCAAAATTGGCTTTGATTATATATCTAAGCAAACTTTTGGTGAGAAAACAGCAGAAGCTCAATGATTGGAGAGAAGGAATTTTACCGTTAATGATACCCATACTCGTAACCTTTGGTCTAATTATTAAGGAAAATTTTTCAACTGCCGCAATGATATTTTTATTGAGTATGATATTATTGTTCATTGGGCGCGTGCCTTGGGGCAAATTATTGACCATATTAACAATCGGAATAGCTGGCTTGGGATTGGTAGTTGCTGTCCATTTAGCCTTGCCAGACGCAAAAATCCTTCCGCGCTTTGATACCTGGATGAACAGGATTAACAATCGTGTTGAACCCACAGACCAAAGTATCGAAAGCATACAGGCCAATCAACAAGCCAATAATGCCAAACTAGCAATTTCGGTTGGGTCTGTTTTTGGTCAGGGGGTAGGTGATGGTAAGTTAAAAGAGTTCCTTCCCGAAGCTTATGCAGATTTCTATTATGCCACGTTTGTTGAAGAATTTGGATCGGTTTCTGCCTTTGTTTTGGTGCTTCTATATTTAATATTACTGTATCGGATCATTCGTTTTGCCCTCAAAACTAACGATCTTTTTCAGAGTTACACCTCAATGGGTATTGGCATACACTTACTTACACAAGCCACAATCAACATGCTAGTATGTACAGGCGTTTTTCCAGTTACCGGTCAGAATATGCCTTTTTTAGCAATGGGCGGATCGGCATTGGTAATGGCTTGTGTTTCAATTGGTGTGGTGCAATCCTTTGCCAAAGAATTGCCAAATAATAATCAAAACGAATCTTTTTCAAGTAAGAATGATGACCAAAATCAGTAGAGTTGTAATTTCTGGTGGCGGTACTGGCGGCCACATTTTTCCTGCTTTGGCAATTGCCGATCAAATAAAAGAACGCAATTCTACGGCTGAAATTCTATTTGTTGGCGCCTTGAATAAAATGGAAATGGAAAAGGTGCCTGAGGCGGGTTACCCAATCATAGGCTTGCCAATTGCAGGGTTACAGAGAAAATTAAGTTTTAGTAATTTTTTACTTCCATTCAAATTAATTTTTAGTTTGTTCAAGGCATACGGTGTATTGCGTAAATTCAAACCTGAATTGGTAATAGGTGTTGGAGGTTATGCAAGTGGTCCAACGCTTAAAATCGCCCAACTGATGGGCATAGCAACTTTGATTCAAGAACAAAATTCATTTGCTGGTAAGACCAATCGTTTATTGGCAAAAAATGCTAAGGCAATATGTGTGGCTTATCCCAATATGAACAGATTTTTTCCAGAAGATAAAATTCATTTAACTGGCAATCCTCTTCGTTCAAATTTGATAGTCAATAATGCGCAATTGAAAAAAGAATCGGCAAGATTTTTTGGTTTAGATCCAGAAAAACCTACTCTATTTATAATGGGTGGTAGTTTGGGGGCCAAAACGTTAAACTTAGCCATGAGAGATGCACTCAATGAGCTTGCTCAAAATGAAATTCAAGTGCTTTGGCAATGCGGTAAATCATATCAAAATGAGTTGTCTAGCTTTCAGCATGAATTACCAAGCACTATTAAAGTATTTGCATTTGTCCAACGTATGGATTATGCCTATGCATTAGCCGACGTGGTTGTTTCTAGAGCAGGAGCTTTGTCTGTTAGCGAATTGGCCTTAGTTGGTAAGCCAACAATTTTAGTGCCATCACCTAATGTTGCAGAAGATCATCAGACGCAAAATGCACTTTCTTTAGTTAATTCTGATGCGGCAATATTGCTCAATGATTCCGAAGCACCATTGCATCTGATTTCATTAGTTTTAAATCTTATCAAAGATGCAACAAAAAAGCAACAACTTTCTGAAGCGCTAAGAAAGTTAGCCCTTCCAGAAGCGAGTAAAACAATTGTCGACATATGCGAAAAAATTGTGAATTCATGAATGTTTTGAGCACATATGAAAGGGCATATTTTGTCGGTATCGGGGGCATCGGTATGAGTGCATTGGCGCGCTATTTCATGGCAACTGGAAAGGCGGTTATGGGATATGACAAAGTTTCATCAGCTTTAACTCAATCATTGATTGAAGAAGGAATTTTAGTGCATTTTGAAGATTCAATAAATGAAATTCCGGAAAAATTTAAAGATCCAAATAAGACCCTAATCGTATATACACCGGCAATTAAAGAATTAGCCATTTTAGATTTTTTCGAAAACAACAAGTTTTCAATAAAGAAGCGAGCAGAAGTTTTAGGTGATTTGACGAGATCTTTTAAAGGGCTCTGCATAGCTGGTACTCATGGCAAAACAACAACTAGTTCTTTACTCGCACATTTGCTGAATGCACTTTCTACGGGGTGCACAGCATTTTTGGGTGGAATTGCAAATAATTTTAATTCAAACTTAGTAATCAGTCAATCGAGTAAGTATGCCGTCATTGAGGCCGATGAATTTGATAGAAGTTTTTTGCATTTAGCCCCGTTCGCTGCAATTGTTACTGCTACAGATCCAGATCATTTGGACGTTTATGGCAATAAGGAAGCTTTTGTTGAAGGGTTTCGGCAATTTACAATGCGCGTAGACCCAAAGGGCTTTTGCATCCAAAAATTTGGACTACAATTGCAAAGTTTGGCCTCGGTTCTTACATACGAACTAAATAATACAAAAGCAGATTACACCTTAGTAAATTTGCGATTTGAAGATGGTTTCCAGGTAGGCGATTTAATCTGTAAATCTGAAAATTATCCCGCTATCGCTTTTGGCCTACCTGGCCTGCACAATGCTGAGAATGCCTTGGCATGCATAGCCCTTCTACATCAATTGGGTTACACAATTGATGCATTGCGCCCTGGGCTAAAATCATTTGAAGGAGTGCGTAGAAGATTTGACTATCATTTACGCACGAATGAATTAATATATATCGATGACTATGCGCATCATCCTGTTGAAATAGAGGCTTTATTAAATTCAGTGAAGTTACTCTATCCATCATTGCCAATAATTGGAATTTTCCAACCACATTTATACTCGCGTACTAAAGATTTTGCTTCTGAATTTGCACAATCCTTAAATAAATTAGACCAACTGTATCTATTGCCCATTTACCCCGCGCGAGAATTACCCATCCCGGGCGTGAGTAGTGAATGGCTTTGCACGCTCTCAAGATGTGAAAAGAAACAAGTATTAGAAACTCACGAAGTTTTAAGTAAACTCAAAAACGTAAAAAAAGGAGTGGTCCTTACTATTGGCGCTGGCGATATTGACCGTCTTGTTGCCCCTATAAAAGCAATTCTCGAATCACAAACATTGGCATCATGAAGATTTGGCTAAAACGGATTTTTTGGACGCTCCTCATATTAGGTGTATTCGTCGTTTTTTACTTGGCTGGCCAAACCGAAGCAAATCGCATTGTTAACAAACCTATGGTCGCTATTCATTCAAGTGATGAAAATACTTTTTTAACTGAACAGGAGCTCTTAAAAAGATTGGAGTTCAAAATACTTTTGAACAAAAATATGCGCTTAAAGTCGTTGCGCGTGCAGCACCTTGAACATGCCATTGCCTTGATGCCTGAGGTAAAAGAGGTCAATGTGTTCAGAGAGCTTGGTGCAAATCTTCAAATTGATGTAACCTTAAGAAAGCCGATCGCACGAATTTTCAATATGCAAGGTGAAAGTTATTATATTGACCAGGAGGGTTTTATGATGAACAGATCTGCATTACATACCGCAAGAGTTTTGGTATTTTCAGGTCAAATTTATCAAGCCTATAACCCCCGTATTCACTGTGGTTTTATTAACAATAACAATTTGAAAAGTTCTAAAATTATTGACCAAATCTTTCACATTTCAAATTATGTTTGTAATGACCCACTGATGCACCGTTTAATAGGGCAAGTTTACCTAGATTCAAAGGGAGATTTTATCCTTATTCCGGTACTCGGTGAGCAACAAATTGTCTTTGGGTCTGCGCACAACGACAAAGAAGTTGCAGACAAATTTGAGCGTCTAAAACATTTTTATAAAGAAGCCCTGCCTCATGAAGGCTGGAATAAATACAAAGAAATAAGTGTCAAATATGAAGGACAAATCGTTTGCAGAAAATAACAATACCAGTGAGTTCAAGCGCACGCGTGTTGTAGTTGGTTTAGATATTGGAACTACCAAAATTGCTTGTTTTGTTGGTAGAAAAAATGATCATGACAAAATTGAGATCATTGCAATGGGCAAGGCTGAATCTTTGGGGGTAATGCGCGGTGTGGTCTCAAATATTGAACGCACAATTCAGTCTATAAGTAATGCAGTACAAGCCACCCAAGAAGGGGTTGAAGGCGATCTTAAAATTAAAAATGTTCATGTTGGTATTGCTGGTCAGCATATAAAAAGCAAGCAACACAGGGGTATTTACACGAGAAGAACCGCCAATGGCGAAATTTCTCAACAAGATATCGATGCATTTGTAGATGATATGTACAAGCTAGTTATGAATCCGGGTGAGGCGATTATTTCGGTAATTCCACAAGAATATATTGTAGATGGTGAGCCAGAAATAAAAGACCCAATTGGAATGGCAGGTGTTCGCTTAGAAGCCAATTTTCATATTATTTGTGGTCAGGTTACTAATGTGCAAAATATCACGCGTTGTGTTGAAAGATCTGGACTTAATGTCAAAGATATTATTCTCGAACCTATCGCATCTGCTCAGTCCGTCTTATCGGAGGAGGAAAAAGAAGCAGGTGTGGTCTTGGTAGATATTGGCGGAGGAACAACAGATGTTGCAATTTTCCACGATGGTCTTATCCGTCATACGGCTGTTATTCCCTTTGGTGGAAAAATCATCACCCAGGATATTAAAGAGGGATGCCGAATAATGGAGCGTCAGGCTGAAATGCTTAAAGTAAAGTTTGGAAGTGCGTTGGCATCCGAAAGCAATGAAAATGAAGTGGTTTGCATTCCGGGATTGCGCGGACGTGATCCAAAAGAAATTACATTGAGAAATTTGGCCAGTATTGTTCAGGCAAGAATGGAAGAAATTATTGAGCTGGTGAATTTAGAAATTAAAAATTCGGGATACGAGAAAAAACTTATTGGTGGAATTGTTGTAACTGGCGGAGGCTCGCAGCTTAAACATCTTACACAACTCATTGAGTATTTAACTGGTCTTGATGCAAGAATTGGGTACCCCACTGAACATCTGGCCAACACCAATGACATTGAATCATTGGCAAGCCCAATGTATTCGACAGGCATTGGTCTAGTGCTTAAGGGTTTTGAAAGTATGGAAGAACTTAAACCATGGGAACAAGAAGAAACTATAAGCGCAACAGATCATCAATCTCATGCCAAAAAAGTCGAAGAGGCTAATGAAAAGATAAGAGTTCATTCAGATGGTAAGAAACGCGGAGATTTTTTCGAACGCATTCTCAATCCGATAAAAAATTTCTTTGACGATTCTCAAGATTGAGTTTAACGAATTACTAATAAGCAAATAGCTATTAAATATGGAATTTGATTTACCACAACATGAAGTCAGCCGAGCCTCATCAATTATTAAAGTAATTGGCGTAGGAGGCGGTGGTTCAAATGCAGTTAATCACATGTATTTGCAAGGCATAGCAGGGGTTGATTTCATTGTATGCAATACCGATTGTCAGGCATTAGATCATTCACCTGTTCCTCATAAAATACAACTTGGCCCAAACCTTACTGAAGGTCGTGGCGCTGGAATGATACCAGATGTTGGAATGAATGCTGCCATGGAAAATATTCAAGAAATAAGAGAATTACTTTCTAGTGGCACCAAAATGGTTTTTGTTACTGCAGGAATGGGTGGTGGTACTGGTACTGGGGCTGCACCGGTTATTGCTCAGGTTGCCCGAGATTTGGGAATTTTAACTGTAGGCATTGTAACGGTACCCTTCAATTTTGAAGGGCCAAAACGTCGACAACAAGCTGAAGAAGGTCTTGAACGTATGCGCCAAAACGTTGATACGCTATTGATTATAAACAATGAACGGCTTAGGGAGTACGGCAAAAAAATGTCCTTATCTGAAGCATTTTCGCATGCCGATTATGTACTCACTGTAGCGGCTAAAGGAATTGCAGAAGTAATTTCGGTTACAGGATCAATTAATGTTGATTTTAATGATGTCAATACAGTAATGCGCAATTCGGGCCATGCTATAATGGGAAGTGCATTCGCTAGCGGAGAAGACCGGGCAATGGTGGCTGTTAAAGAAGCCTTAAGTTCACCATTGCTAAATGACAATGATATTAGCGGAGCACGCTATGTTTTATTAAATATCACCTACGGAGACAATGAGGTGATGATGGATGAAATTTCTGATATTACCGATTACATTCAAGATGCTGCAGGTTCTACAGCTGAAATCATTTGGGGTCATGGCAGAGATGAGTCTTTAGGCGATCAATTGAGTCTTACAATTATTGCTACAGGTTTTTCATCGTCGCCAATCACGGGCTTTGAAACTCCGCCAGAGAGAACAGTGGTAGTTTTAGAAGAGGATAAAAAGCAAGAAATTGTTAAACCATTGGGTTCAGTTTTTGAATCAATTAGCACAGTTTCTGAAAAAAGAAATGAACCTTTTATGAAACAATCCTTAGACACTCAAGATAAGCCAATGGAGGCATCGACAATGGAATTTGAAGTGCCCTCATCGCCACAAAAGACGACTTTTAACCTATATGACGAAGCGCCAGAATCTTCAAGTGAGCATCCAAATCCAATAACAGAATCAGATTCTCAAATGGTTTGGGATGTTTTTGACGTACAAGCTGATGATACGAGTCAAATTGTAAATGCTGATCCTCAAGTGGTTAAGCATGTACTTGAGGATGAAGGTGCCCAAAAGGTAGAAATAGAATCGAACAATCGCATCCTAACGCCGGAAGAACAACAGCGAAGGGCTCATGAACGTGTATCGCGAATTCAAGAACTCACTTCAAGATTAAAAAAGCCGGAAGGATTATTAGAATTCGAAAATGAACCTGCATTTGTTCGTAGAAATATCCAGGTTCAACAAGAAAATCCAAGTTCTCAAGAAAATATATCTCGTTTTGGCATAGGTCCAGATTCTAATGGTGATAATGGTCTTAGAAATAACAATTTCTTACACGATAACGTTGATTAGAGCATGACATTTACGGAACGTATTAACAATGACATCAAGAATGCAATGCTAGCCAAAGAAAAGGAAAAATTAGCTGCATTACGCGATATTAAATCAAAGTTACTACTAGAGGCGACTGCAAGTTCAAATAGTGAAGTAACGGATGAATCAGCAATTAAAATTTGTTTAAAACTGCACAAGCAACGTATGGAAACCCATGCGCTTTATGTTTCGCAAAATAGATCAGACTTAGCCGCCGAAGAGTTGTATCAAGCCCAAATAATAGAATCATACTTGCCAAAAATGATGGACGAAGACGAAATTCGATTGGTTGTGCTTGAAACGATTGCAGAATTAGGCGCACAGGGCCCACAAGATATGGGAAAAGTCATGGGACGATTGACAGCTCAACTAGCGGGCAAAGCCGATGGAAAAGTGATTTCAACAGTTGTCAAGGAGGCGCTGGCAAGCAAATGAAAAAACAACTAGCCGAACTTATAAGATCTTTTAATCATAGAGGTTGGGCTCCAGCAACTTCAACAAATTATTCATTTATTGATGCTGAAAATCAAATTTGGATTTCCAAATCCGGAAAACACAAAGGTGAATTTACTCAAAGCGATTTCATGACCATTGATAACAAAGGGCTTGGGCTAGGAGATTTTACTGGAATCAAGCCCTCTGATGAAACAAAAATCCATCTCTGGATATATCGTAATTTTAAGCAGGCAAAGGTGATTTTGCATAGTCATGGTATTTATCCTGTATTGCTTTCCTTTATGGCCAAGCCATCTTTTAGAGTGCAAGGATATGAACTTCAAAAAGGATTCAAAGGATGCCAAAACCATTTAGATAATTTAGCAATTCCAATTATGATTAATCAACAAAATATGGATCTACTTTGTATGGAATTGGATCAACGGTTGAATGAAATCAAGCAGTATTGCTTTATTATTGAAGGGCATGGCACCTATGCTTGGGGCGAAAATATTTTTGATGCCCAAAGACATTTGGAGACTTTAGATTATCTTTGCCAAAGTGAATATTTACGAAAATAATGGCGATTTTATCTGTTCCTGACAATGGTTTAATCATTGAAAATCCTAAAGAAATCAAAGATTATTTGAATAATTTGGGAGTTTTTTTTGATCAGTGGGAATGTAATGCAACATTCACCGAAGCCTCAACCCAGGAAGAAATCCTGGCTGCATACCAAAAGGATCTAGAACCCTTTATGCTTAAAGGAGGTTACCAAAGTGCCGATGTGATTTCGATTCATGCTCAAACGCCAAACTATCCAGAAATCCGAGCAAAATTTTTGGCAGAGCACACGCATGATGAAGATGAAATTCGTTTTTTTGTTGATGGTCAAGGTCTGTTTTGGTTTCATATTAATGAACAACCCATATTTAATGTATTATGTCAGCGCGGTGACTTGATTAGTGTTCCAATTGGAACCAAACACTGGTTTGATGCGGGCAAAGATGAACCTTTTGTCAAGGCAATACGAATTTTCACGGATACAGCGGGCTGGACTCCACATTATACAAATTCAGGTACAGAAAAGAAGTACCTATAAATTAATTTTGGCTTGGAAAAGCATATAAAATATATATTAACTGATATAGAAGGAACTACCAGTTCAGTTCAATTTGTTTACAAGGTTTTATTTCCATATTTTTTAGATAATTTGAACGATCTCACTAAGCTCGCACAAATAAATGAGGTTAAACAGGCCTTTACAGATGTAAGAGAAATAGCCTCCCAGCAAGATAATGTGAATATTACTACGACTGAAGAGGTTTTAGATTATTTACGTAAATGGGTGAAAGAAGATAGAAAACTTACTCCGCTAAAAGTTTTACAAGGAATCATTTGGAAAAATGCTTATGAATCTGGTTCTATTAAGGGGCATGTGTATGATGATGTACCAACGGCAATGAATCATTGGCGCACAAAAGGAATAAGAATTGGTGTATTCTCCTCTGGGTCTATAGCTGCACAAAAATTGCTATTTAAATACAGTGAATTTGGTGATCTTTCAGGTCATTTTTCGAATCATTTTGATACAACTTCGGGATCAAAAAAAGAAGTGCGCACCTATGAAAACATTATTGAGTTTCTTGCATTGGATGCAAATCAAATATTGTTTTTATCGGATAGTATTGAAGAATTAGAAGCTGCTCAACAGGCTGGTATGCAAACCACTCAGCTGTTGCGCGAAAATGCCAAATCAAATTGGCCAAATTTCGCTAAGAATTTTCTTGAAATTTAGTTAAAAAAAAAAGCCGCATTTCTGCGGCTTTTAATTAAGCGTTTAATGCGCTCAAAGCTTAGTTATTGGTAGGTGCACCTGAATTATTTACAGGCACCCCACTTTCTGGCGCAGGTCCAACTTCACCTTTAATACGAATAACCTTATTTGGTTCATTTATCGCATTTGAAGTGATGGTAACACTTTTATTGATTGGTCCCGGACGATTAGTGTCATATTTAACACGAATAGTTCCTTTAGCTCCTGGTGCAATTGGTTCTTTTGGCCATTCAGGCACGGTACAACCGCATGAACCTTTCGCATTAGAAATAATCAATGGCTCATCGCCTGTGTTTTTGAATTCAAATGAGCAGTATGGTTCACCACCATGTTTAATACTACCATAGTCATGTACCTCTTTGTTGAATTCGATTTTTGCACCTTTTTCAAGAATTTGTGCATTGACATTGTTTAAGCCAAGTACAGCCATAAAAACAACCCCAAGTGAAAGCAATAATTTTTTCATAGTATTTTAGTTTTTCTTTTATAAAGATAAGCAGCCCTTTGTGTGCTTAAATTGTTTTAACAACTCATTAACATCTAATCGCGCTTAAGCCATCCTCTTTTAATAAAGAAAATCAGTAGCCCAATGCCTATTGCAAACATAAAGCCTATTACGGTATAGTATCCATATGGATATGCCAATTCAGGCATATATTTAAAATTCATGCCGTAGACTCCGACAATAAAAGTAAGCGGTATAAAAATACTGCTCACTACTGTCAACACTTTCATAATCGAATTCATTCGTTGCCCTTGAACTGCATAATATAAGTTGGCAAGACCCTCTAAAATTTGCTTATGTGCATCGATGTCTTCTATTAGACTAATACAGCTAGTTCTTAGGCTTTTATAATAATGTTTATTGCTAGAGGCAATTAGTTCATTATCCATAGATTCTAAGGCAGAAAATAAATCTTTAAGTGGCTGAACAATTTTTCTTAATCCTATTAGTTGACGTTTGAGTTTTTCAATGTCACGCAGTAAATCTGCATTCATCTGGGTGTGAATACGTTGATCAATTAGATCAATTTTATCGGATACTTGATTTGTGAATTGAAATAATTCATCGAGTAGGGTATCTAATAAACGATATAGAAGAAAATCCACCCTTTGGTTTCTGATTTTACCTTTAGACTTTTCTATCCGGTATCTCACCTCTCCGAAATGTTGTCCTTCTTGATTTTGGAAAGAAAATAAAAAATTCGTTCCTAAGGCAAAGGTAATTTGTTCGGTTTTCTCCGTATCTCGACAACCATTCGGTAAGGTCAGTAACTGAAAAAATAAATAATTTGGATATTCTTCAACCTTTGCTCTTCGTAAAGGTTCAAAAATACTTTCGATGCTTAATTTATCTAGTCCTTTTTTTTGACAAAGTTGTTCTATACTATCCTTTTGCTCTAAACCATGAAAATTTAGCCAGTAGACTTTGTCATTATCTTTCCACTGGGGTTCAATATCGTTTGCAATTTCACTTGCTTCAGCTGTTCGAACGGCAAAAAAATCGTGGCTATATTGATATAATTGTGTGTTAGACCTCATGTGGCTTCGTTGAATCAGTTGACATTCCACAACCATGACAAGCGGCCGATGATTTTGCAAACAATTGATAGATGTGCTTTATCAAATAAACACATGCAACTAAACATATTATTGCGACGATAATTTTTTGCATTGTCGAAAATTAGTAAAAAAGTAGTTAACTCAGTAGTTGGTATGTTAATAAAGACATAAGGTAAGCTACAACTCCCATGTAGAAAAGTTGAATAAGTGGCCAACGCCAACTCTTGGTTTCACGCCTTACCACTGCAAGTGTGGCCATACATTGCATAGCAAAGACGTAGAAAATTAATAAAGATAAGCCCGTCGCTAAATTATAGATCAGCCTTCCTTCTGGATTGCGTTCCACTTTTAATTTTTCAATTAATCGCTTTTGGTTTTGGTCTTCATCGCCTACCGCGTAAATAGTTGCCAATGAACCAACAAATACCTCCCTTGCTGCAAATGAACAGAGAAGCGCAACGCCAATTTTCCAGTCATAGCCTAAGGGTGATATGGCAGGTTCCATCCATCGTCCAAAGTGACCAATGTATGAATTTGATAACATGAGCGCCTTCTCACTTTCTTGCCTTTGCTGTTCAGATGCATTTTGGAAAGATTCACTTCGGTGTAATTTAAGCAATTCATTTTCTCGAGAAGATGGTCCAAATGTTGCTAGCCCCCAAAGTAAAATCGATATGGCTATTATTATTTTTCCCGCATCCAAAACAAAAATTTTCACCTTTTCTATAACATTGAGCAACACATTTTCCAAGCTAGGTTTTTTGTATTCAGGTAATTCCATCAAATGAAATCCCTGATTCTTTCTTTTGATGAAAATTTTCATTAGGTAGGCCGTGCCTAAGGCAAATACTATTCCCAAAGTATAAAGTCCGAATAGGACTAATCCTTGGAGACTCAAAAATCCCCATATATAAGTTGGTTCAATAACCAAATTTATTAACAAGGTATAGACAGGGATTCGCGCCGAACAACTCATAAAAGGAGCAACGAAAATAGTTGTCAAGCGTTCTTTTCGATCTGTAATTGTACGAGCTGACATGATACCAGGAATGGCGCAAGCAACACTTGACAGCAAAGGCACAACACTTTTACCATTGAGTCCAAATGGCCGCATGAGTCGGTCCATGATAAATACGACTCTCGATAAGTATCCACTCTCTTCAAGTAAGGAAATAAAAAGGAACAAGATGGCAATTTGAGGTACAAATACCAATACGCCACCAATACCAGGAATTAATCCTTGGGTGATTAAGTTTGACAATAATCCCTCTGGCAATACAGAAGCACCCCATGCGCTTAGTCTTACAAACTGCGCATCGATAAAATCCATTGGAATGCTTGCAAAGCTAAAAATGAATTGAAAAATAGTTAACAATAAAAATGCGAAAATCAAATATCCATAAATAGGATGAACGAGAATACTATCAATTTTTCTCGATGTACTTGAAAATTTATTAAGCGCTGACACCAGCCCTAGTTGTCTTAAGTGGGTGAGTTTTTGCTCTGTATTTTCATATTGACATAAAGCATTAAATTGAATACTATATTCATTGAAATTAAGATTTTCAATGGCAAGTTCATCCAATTGATCTATCGCTTCCATGATCCGCGATTTACCAAGCGATACGCGTGCGTTGGATGTCAAAATTTTTGCCTTAGGAAAGGTTTGTTGGAGTTTTTCTATATCGATTTTGAGATTTTTACGCTTAGCTCTATCCCACATATTGAGTGCTAGAATACAAGGCAGTCCTAAATCATAGAGTTGACTAAAAAATAATAAATTCCGTTCTATATTTGCACTGTCCGCTACGTAGAGAATTGCATCTGGGAAATCTTGATTTGAGGGATCAGAAAGCACATTTTGAACAATTTGTTCATCTAAAGAGTGTCCTACAAGGCTATAAGTCCCGGGGAAATCTATGAGTTCGTATTTGCCATTTGGGGTTTTTAATGTCCCACTTTTTTTTTCAACGGTAACACCCGGGAAGTTTCCTACTTGTTGACGCAAGCCCGTTAACATATTAAAAACGGAACTTTTCCCTGTATTTGGATTTCCTAGTAATGCTATTTTCATGGGCTACAAAGCTAACATTTTTGCCTAAGCAATGGCGACCTGGATTTGCTGCGCCTCTTCCTTTCTCATAGAAATGAGATTGCCATTTAATTCATATGCAATTGGATCGCCAAAAGGAGCTTTAAAAACCGCCTTAATTTTTTGCCCCTTGGTTAGGCCCATTTCTAAAAGTTTTAATGAAAGCGTAGAATCAGAAATGGCTTTTATTTCTACAATTTGGTGAAGTAAAACTGCATCGAGCGTAATAGACATGTGCAAAGTTAATATCAATCAATTATTAATTGAATACCACTTTAAAGGTATTTTAATTGATATTACCCAATACAAAGCGGGCAGTAGTTCGTGTTTTTTGTTCAAGCAAACACAATTTTTCACCTTTCATTTCTTCAATTATCCTTTCATTAAAATGCCTTATTGTGACTAATTCAAGGTTTTCATTGTATTTTATATGGTAGTGATTGCTCAGCTGAAGATTTAATTGATCTAAATCAATTTTATTTCTATCGATGAGAATTGAAAAATTAACTGCTGAATTTTGCATCAAATTAATCGTAACCTGCATTTTGGATAGCGCTTCAAAAATATCGGTGAGCTGTTTTTCTGCAATGAAAGAAAAATCTTTTGGGCTGATAGTTACAAGTACTTGATCGAACTTTACAATGTAGGATGGAATTTGCGAATCCCTGTGTGCATCTGAAGATATAATAGTGCCTTGTGCTTTTGGATTTAAAAATGATTTTACGAAAAGCGGGATGTTCTTTTGTTGAAGAGGTTGTACAGTTTTAGGGTGTATAACACTAGCTCCGTAATAAGAAAGTTCAATTGCTTCATTATATGATATTGATTCGAGCAATTTAGTATCCTTAAAAAACTTTGGATCGGCATTGAGCATTCCCGGAACATCTTTCCAGATTGTTACATCCTCAGCGTTACAACAATAAGCTAAGATGCCAGCAGAATAATCTGAACCTTCCCGGCCAAGTGTTGTTGTATGTCCTTCTGCAGTGTGTCCAATAAATCCTTGAGTAATGGTTAAATCTACATGCTCAAAGAGGGGCAAAAGAGACTGTTTGCATAGTGTAATTGTAGTTTCCCAGTCGATTTGTCCATTTTGATAGGAACTGTCAGTACGTATTAATTTTCTAGCGTCTAACCATGTGGCTTTAATTCCAGTGCTTATCAAATAGGAAGTCAAAATCTTACAAGATAGAAACTCTCCAAACGAAACAACTTGGTCGTATTGATATGGGCGGTTTTCAACTTTTGGATGAGAAAAAAGTCGACTTAAATGTTCAAATACATCATTTAAATCATTCAATAAACTTTCGCTACTTTCAATTTGTAATTGATTGATTATCTCAAAATGAAATTGCTTAATGTTGTTAAGTGAATCTTTATACCTAAGCTCATCATTGGAATAATATGCACTGACCAATTCTTCAAATTGGTTGGTAGTTTTACCAATGGCTGATACAACAACGATTAGTTTTTGATTAGGATAGGCCCCAATAATGTCGCAGACATTTTTGACTGCTGTTGCATCCTTCATTGAAGCCCCACCAAATTTAAATACTTTCATTTTATACTAAGTTATCGGCCAAGGATTTGATTTCTTGCCCAACAGCAACATTCTTATAAATAATTCTATAAACTGCATTTAGAATAGGCATCTCTACATTGAATTTTTCGTTGATTTCGTATAAACTTTTTGTAGCGTAATACCCTTCTGCTATCATGTTCATTTCAAGCTGGGCCGTTTTAACAGAGTAGCCCTTACCTATCATAAAACCAAAAGTGCGATTTCTTGAAAAATTAGAATATGCCGTTACCAAAAGATCGCCTAGATATGCACTTGATTTGGTATCTCTGTGAACAGGATTTACTACATCAATAAATCTTTCTATTTCTTGAATTGCATTTGCAATGAGAACAGCCTGAAAATTATCACCATAACCCAATCCATGGCAAATGCCGGCTGCTAGCGCATAGACATTTTTAAGCACTGCTGAAAATTCTGTTCCAAAAAGATCATCGCTAGTTGTAGTTTTTATAAACCGGCAACTTAAGCTTGTAGCCATCTTTGAAGCGATATCATTATCTGGACATGCAATGGTGAGGTAGGAAAGTCGTTCCATTGCAACTTCTTCGGCATGACATGGTCCTGAAATCATACCAATTTTATTATAGGGAACATTAAAGCTTTTGTGAATAAAACGTGCAGGAATTGCATTGTATGAGGGAACGATTCCTTTTACTGCGGAGAATACAACTTTATTTTCAAAATGTTTTGGTCCAATAGACTTAAATGTTTCTTCTAAAAAAGCTGCTGGGGTGGCAATTACAATATAATCGACGCTCTGAATTATAGCTTCTAAATTTTGATCTAGCACCAATTTAGCAGTATCGAAACTAACCGATTGCAAATATTTAGGGTGGTGTCCAAATTGTTTGATGTGCTCAATTGCTTGCTGGCTGCGCATCCACCAAAACACAGTATTTGTATTTGTGCTGAGGATTTTAACTAGTGCAGTTGCCCAACTTCCGCCACCAATTACAGCAATCTTTTGCGTCGATTCCATTTGACAAATTTAGTGAATATGTACTAGCAATAGGTAGCTAACAAATATCAAGCAGCTCCTTTAGGCTTTTGATATTAAAATTTAGAAAATGAAAATTCTAATCATTTGGTTTTCTATCGTTGTTTAAACTGCGAATTCCGTTGGTGTCTATTGCTATTCTACGGTATTTGTATAATTTTCCTAAGGCTTGCTTGAATGTTTTTTTACTAATTCCTAGCATTTCTCTAACTTGCTCTGGTTGGCTTTTATCGGTCAAGGCTATGAATCCATTATTCTCCGCTAAAATATTTAATATCTTTTTTTCGGCAGCATCGTATCGGGCATCATTTGGAATTTCAAGACGAATATCTAGTTTTCCATCGGTTCTAACCTTAGAAACATATCCTGTTAATTGTTGCCCAGTGGTTAGTGTTTGAATGAGATGGTCATTGTAAATAAGCCCTTCATATAGCATATTGACAATCACATTACGGCCTAATTTTGCTAAATCCCCAACCAAAATTTGAACCTCTTTACCACTTAGGCTTTGATCTGTGCAGGGCGAAAGGATTTTTCTAAGCTTCATGGTTCCGTACAAACGGTCAGTATCATAATCATACAGCAATGCAAATAGATGTTTTTCACCCACTTCAAGTTTCTGCCGTTGTTCGGCAAATGGTACAAATAAGTCTTTATCAAGCCCCCAATCTACAAATGCACCATATGGATTGATTTCAACTACTGTCATATAAGCGCATTCACCTAAAAGTAAATAAGGTATTTGCTTTATAGCAACCAATCGCTCAGCGGAGTCTTTCATGATAAAAACCTCTACAATTGATCCTTCGTTTAAATCTTCTGTCAGGTATTTTTTTGGTAATAAAACTTCATTTTCTTGTTGGTCAACTAAGTATGCACCAGGAGGAGCAAAGCGTTTTATTTCTAATGAATTAATTTTACCAAGTTGCATATTAAAGACTTAATAAGATTCAGGATTCACAGGTTTTCGAAATAGCTTCCACCTGAAAAGCCTCTTTTTGTTTGATTTCAAATCTGAATTTATTTCTGGTTCCGGTAGTGCTGCAGTATGTCCACCATTTGCTAAATTCTGTTGGTCAGTGGGATTTACCCAATCAGAACGCATTCTGTTCTTCTCGATTTTCCCTGTTTTTTTATTGAGTGCATAAAAATATCTTTCTCCAACATCCTCTGGATTAGTAGCAATTACATCGGATTGTAACTGCCAAATCTCTCGATCAAAATCATAAACGTAAGCATCATAAGACATATCGGGAAAATAATAAGAAGCAAGTCCTTCAAGTGCCGATGATTCTGGAGATAAATGATCGAACACAATTCTGGCGCGTTTTGGTTCAAACTCCAATGACATACTTGCCATGTTTGCATACTCAAAGACAACGCGTTTCTTCACTTTGTCTGCATCTCTAAATACTGGGCTGCCAAATTTTGCATTTTGGCTAGTAAAACTGAGGACATCTAAAATTTTATAGTTACTCATTGTTGTACCCGCATCAAATCCAAAAAGTAAGTACTGAACTTTCCCTTCATAAGCGAAATCAATGATCTTGTAATAAATTGCTCCGTACCAATTTTTATAGTCAATTACATTTTCAGGCTTGGAATTATAAGGATCAAGCACATCATTTAACTCAAAAGTGGAAACGCGATCTTTGCCTTCTTCTCTGCGCAAAACAAAACCACCATAGGTATTTGACAAGTCTGTTAATTCAACATTCCATGTAAGTAGTCGCACTGTTTTATCGGCACTTTTTATATCGGCAATTTTGAGCTCGTTTAGTGAATAATCAAAAAAGCCTTTGCTGCGAACTAAATCTGAAATGGCTAATTTGAAATCGGCATGCAATTTTTTAATTTCGCCCTCATTTTTGGCACTTCGCAATTCCATGAGTTTATTGACAGCAATTTTTTCTTTGTCACCAAGACTTTGTGCAAAACTATAAGTAGGCAAAATGACCAACAAAATCAATAAAATAAGGGAGTACCTCATAATAAAATAAACGTTTTAATTGGGAGTAGGTTACGTTTTAAATTGCTTTTAATGCGGCAATGGTGTCTGTAGGGTTGGCAGAATTAAAAACAAAGCTTCCCGCGACAAGTACATCAGCACCTGCCGTACTTAGCATTTTTGCATTCTCGAGATTTACACCACCATCTACTTCGATTAAAAAATTGGCACCCATCTTTTCGCGCATTTCGCGCAATCGAGAAACTTTATTATCGGTATTGGAAATAAACCGTTGCCCACCAAAACCAGGGTTGACGCTCATAACAAGCACAAGATCCAATAGATGGCCTATTTCGGACAATACTTCAATGGGTGTGTGCGGATTTAAAGCTACACCGGCTTTCATTCCCAGTTCTTGAATTCGGCGTACTGTTCGATGCAAATGTGTACATGCTTCATAATGAACAGTTAATATATTGGCCCCTGCTTTTTGAAATGCGTCTAAATAAAGATCTGCATTGGCAATCATTAGGTGTACATCTAAGGTCTTATCAGTATGTCGATGAATGGCTTCTAAAACAGGGAACCCGAAAGAAATATTTGGAACAAAAACACCATCCATTATGTCAATGTGCAACCAATCTGCTTTAGAGTTGTGCAACATAAGTGTATCGCGTTCTATATTAGAAAAGTCACACGAAAGTACCGATGGGGAAATGAGCATGGTTTAATTTTAGAACAAAATTAGCCATTATTTCTAGATCCTAATAACTTTAGATAGGCAGCTTCTTTCTCATAAAGGTCTAAATAAAAATATAGTCCATTCTGATCGCAAATAACTGATCGATACGTGACAAAAACTGGAATAGCACGTTGCAAACTAATCTGTTGATGTACCTCTTCATCTAATAAAACTTGCAATGAATCGGGATCGACTCGATTTTTTCTATTGCCCACTTTATCTAACTCTAAAATGGTTTTGGCCAAGTCTATTGGTTTATCTGCACGCATACAACCATGAGAGAAACTACGGAATTGTTGATTAAATAAAGAGCGGCTTGGGGTATCGTGTATATAAACTGAGAAATTGTTACTAAATACAAATTTTACAAGCCCTAGACTATTTTTTTGACCAGGATCTTGAATCACTTGATATGGGAAGGTATTGGTTTTAATATTCTTCCAATTGACACTTGACGGATCTACCTCTTGGTCTTTGGATTTGAAAATTCTCATATTCTGGTTAGCCAAATAGTTTGGATTTCTTTTTAGTGCTGGTAATATTTCATGCTTTGCAATAGAACTCGGCACTTTCCAATATGGTAAGCTAATTATGTGAGTAATTTTTGATTTTAAGGTTGGGGTTTGATGATTTACTTTGCCAACAATTACGCGATGTGTTGCACATAATTTATTGTCATTTATATACTTTAATGTGAATGAGGGAATGTTCACTTGAACAAATGTTGCAGGCAATTCTTCTTTTTGTCTTAACCTGTCGAGTTCAAGCATGGCCAGATCAAAACTAATGCGTTTTGAGGTCGCAAAAGCCAAAATTGTACTTGGCCCTATTTTTCCGTCCGGATTTAAACCTTTTGAACGCTGATAGTTTTTCAATGCCAGACGAATATTTGTACTGTCTGTCGCGGCATTTATTAGTCCCAATCCATTTAAAGCCAATTTAACTTCTTTCCATGCACGCTTTTTATCCTTTTTTTCATCTGTTACCTTATAAGTAAGGGTATCTAGACGTACAGTATCACGGTAATGATAAAGGTGTGACGAAAAATAACGGTAATTTGTATCTAGCGGCCCTCTACTTAAAAATAGTGAATCTGAATTGGCATTTGCAGTTAGCCAATTTTGTGGTATTTTCTCCCAAATAGGGGTTTTGTAAAGCGCTGTATCCAATCGTATAAAACCATGATCTAAATCATGAATCATGGCCCCAATCTGATAGGTAAGCATAATTTCTTCAATAATATGATGGCTGTTTTTGTTGTATTTAATTCTGTTATTGGGTATGCCGAAGTATTCTGATTTTTCAATCGTTTTTGACCAATTTTGATGAACTTCTACCTGGGATGAATCTATAAAAAACGGTTTGAAATCAGTTGTTTTATAATATTTATATAATTTCATTCGGTCATCATATGTGATGGGCAGTTTGGGGTGGCCTCTGTGCAGTAACAATGCAATTTTTCTTTGCGTACTCAATTCTGGATTGTCGAGAAAGTCTACTTTTTTATCCTTGCCTTTGAGTTGGCAACCATAAAAAAAAGTTAACAATACACACCACAATACTACATACTGAGTTTTCAATACCATTATTAATTATTTTCGTTGAATATAGTCAATATGAAGCAATTTTAAATGGTTTTAGCGCTCATTCTCATAACAGTTATCGTTTCTTGGCAAGGTTTTCAAGCGCCTCATTGGCTTGATAGAATGACCTTTAGCCCTTTTTTGGCAAAGCATCATGGTGAGTGGTATCGCTTTTTGACACATATTTTTATTCATTTAGACTGGTCTCATTTGATTTTTAACATGCTTACACTTTATTTCATTGGCGACTATATTTTTGGAGAATTTGAACAAATATTTGGGCCCTTCAAGGGCATATATTATTTTTTAGTTCTTTATCTTATGGGTGGTTTGTTTGCAACGTTCTACTCGTTTTACCGACATCAAGATAATTCTAGCTATCGAAGTTTAGGTGCTTCAGGTGCGGTTTCAGCAGTACTTTTTGCTTTTGTTACTGCCCATCCTACTCAAGGGCTAATGCTTATGTTTATTCCTATTGCTATCCCTGCTTATATTTTTGGACCTATGTATTTGTTAATAGAATACTATGCATTTAGAAAAGGAAATACTGGTATTGCTCACGATGCTCATATCGCAGGTGCAATTTTCGGAATTTTATTTGTATTATTTTTCCTTCCCGGATATGCGCAATATTTTGCATCTTTGTTAGACAGGTAAGCGCCAAGACTATGCTATTTGTAAACAATAATGGTACTGTACTCTCAAGTGAAACGCCAACGATTTGGGCAGGGAATCGGGCGCATTTATATGGTGATGGCGTATTTGAGAGTATACGAATTATAAACGGCAAGCCGCTTAATTTGGAAAATCATGTCACTAGACTTTTAGCTGGCGCACGTGCCATCCACATGCGCCCATCGATTAATTATACTGTAGATTTTTTTGAATCCAAGATTTGTGAACTTTGTGAAAAATCCGCCATCGATCAAGGTGGGCGCTGTAGGCTTTCTTTGGATCGAATAAGTGGTGGATCTTATTTACCAGATGCAAATGAAGCTCTATTCTATATTGAGGTTTATCCTTATGAAGTAAATTATTTTGAATTGAACGCTCGCGGCCTAGAAATAGACATCTATCAAGATATCAAATTGCAAAAGAATCCGCTTTCCAATTATAAAACAAAAATGGGCCTTCCATACATTATGGCGGCTCTAGCAGCCAAACAAAAAGGACTCGATGACTTTTTAATCACCGACGCTCGTGGCCAAATATTGGAATCATCATCTTGCAATGTATTTATTATTAGCAATGGCGTTTTATACACACCAGGGCTCGAAGAAGGTTGTTTGGCCGGTACAATGCGCATGCAGATCATCAATTTGGCACTCGCTAATGGAATTAAAGTTTATGAGAGTGCATTGCTACCACAGCATTTATTGGCAGCAGATGAAATTATTTTAACCAATGCCATTCGTGGAATTAATTGGGTTGGAGGGTATAGGACAAAACGCTATCAAAACAACATTGCAAGAAAATTGCTTGTGTTACTGAATTCTCATTGGGAACAAGCCATATAATAGTTTTCAACAATTAAACTGTGCGGCATTAGAATCATTAAATTTAAGGTTCCCATTTAATTGTCCTCATGTACCTCATTTTTGATACAGAAACCACTGGATTACCGCGAAATTACAATGCGCCAATAAGTGATTTGGACAATTGGCCACGTGTTGTGCAACTGGCCTGGCAGCTTCATGATGAGGCAGGTGAGCTTATTTCTCAAAAAGATTTTATTATTCGGCCAGATGGTTTTAATATTCCATTTGAATCTGAACGCGTGCATGGAATTTCTACCGAATTGGCAAATTCTAATGGTATCCCTATACAAAATGTACTCGAGCATTTTGTAAAAGATCTTTTTAAAGCCAATTTTATAGTTGGCCATAACTTGCAATTTGATATCAATGTCTTGGGTAGCGAATTTATTCGACTTGGCCATGACATGCCACTGACAAAACCTGTTTTAGATACATGTACTGAAAAAAGTGCGCAACTCTGTAAATTACCGGGTGGAAGGGGAGGGAAATATAAGTTGCCGACGCTCACTGAAATTCATGAGTTTCTCTTTGGCGAAAAATTTGATGAGGCGCACAACGCTACAGCGGATGTAGAATCGACCGCCAGATGTTTTTTAGAACTGCTCCGACAAGAACATTACTCTTTGGAAGAAATTCTACAGGAGCCAGGTTATTTTGAATCTTATCGCACTTTGAATCCGCATCCAATTCAAAAAATTGGTCTTAAACACGTGAATTTAAAAGCCGAAAGCGAAAAAATTCGAAAAGCCAGTAAGCCCCAGCAAGATAAAAACCCAGGAGCTACTGAAAGATTAAGTATTGAGGACAAGGATATTGTTTTTGCTCATTTGCATAACCACACACAATATTCTATTCTGCAATCTACAGCTCAAGTTGAAGGTTTAATTAAAAAAGCGATTGATTTAGGACAACCTGCTGTTGCGCTTACCGACACAGGGAACATGATGGCAGCATTTCAATTCGAAAAACAAGCCGCTGCTCATAATGCCAAAATAAAGGCTGCAAGAGCGGAAGCAATTAAAAAAGGCGAAACTTTCGACCAAAAAGAAATCTTACCAATCATAGGATGTGAATTCAATGTCTGCCAAAATCATTTAGATAAAAAAAGTCAAGACAATGGCTATAAAATTGTTTGTTTAGCTAAAAATAAAAAGGGTTACCAAAATTTAATAAAGCTTGCCTCTATTGCCTACACTCAAGGTATGTATTATGTACCTCGCATTGATAAAGAAGTATTTTGCTCTTTCAAGGATGACCTCATTGTGCTGAGTGGAAATTTACAAGGAGAAATACCAAGTTTACTTTTAAGCGTTGGCCAAAAGCAAGCGGAAGATGCCACCCTTTGGTGGAAACAACAATGTGGAGATGATTTTTATTTAGAAATTGGTCGGCATGGGCTTGAAGAAGAAGAAACGCTTAATCCCATGCTCGTTGAGTTGAGTCAAAAACATGGAATTCAACTCGTTGCAACAAACAACACGTATTATATTGAAAAGTCTGATGCTCTTGCCCAAGATATTTTACTTTGTGTAAAGGATAATGAACTAGTCGAGACACCCAAAGGGCGTGGACGAGGATTTAGGTACGGTCTTGAAAACGATTCATATTATATGAAAAGCTCCGAGGAAATGATTAAACTATTCGAAGATTTGCCTCAGGCAATTTTATCGGTTGGGCAAATTATTTCAAAGTGTGAGCATTATGCTTTGAATCGTGAAGTTTTGTTGCCAGCCTTTGAAATTCCAAAGGAATTTATTGATGAGCAAGATGCCCTAGATGGTGGTAAGCGAGGTGAAAATGCTTTTTTAAGGCATTTAACATACGAGGGATGCAAAAAGCGATATGACCTCCTTACTGAAGAAATCAAGGAACGTATTGAGTTTGAACTTACGACAATTGAAAAAACAGGTTATCCAGGATATTTTTTGATTGTACAGGATTTTTGCAATGCAGCACGACAGATGGGCGTTTGGGTTGGCCCGGGTAGGGGTTCAGCAGCTGGTTCGGTCGTCGCATATTGTACTGGAATTACTAATGTTGACCCTATTAAATATGATTTACTCTTTGAGCGTTTTTTGAATCCTGATCGTATCTCCATGCCAGATATAGATATCGATTTTGATGACGAAGGAAGAGGCCGTGTTATCGAATATGTAATTAATAAATACGGTGCTAATCAAGTGGCACAAATTATTACCTATGGAACCATGGCTGCCAAGTCGGCTATAAGGGATACTGCTCGTGTAATGAACTTGCCTTTGCCAGAGGCAGATCGTTTGGCAAAATTAGTCCCTGATTTATCCTTGAATAATCTTTTTAATTGGCCTGAGCCAGAACTTATTGATAAATTACGAAACCAAGAAGCAATAAGTAATGCTAAAGAATTACGTCGGATTTTCAATGGTAGAGATTTGCAGGCCAGTGTATTGCAAAAAGCAAAAGAAATAGAAGGTTCTGTTCGCAATACAGGAATTCATGCTTGTGGTGTTATAATCACTCCTGATGACTTGACAAATTTTGTTCCAGTTGCTACGGCAAAGGATTCCGAAATGGTTTGTACCCAATATGATAACGCAGTGGCTGAACAAGCGGGTTTACTAAAAATGGATTTTTTAGGACTTAAAACCCTCACGCTAATTAAAGATGCAGTAAAATTGGTACAAGATAATCGGGGTATTGAACTCGATCCTGATGCATTTCCTATTGACGATGCGACAACTTACGCGCTTTTTCAAAAAGGAGAAACCGTTGGAATTTTTCAGTATGAATCTCCAGGAATGCAAAAGCACCTTAAAGACTTAAGACCAACAGAGTTTGCTGATTTAATTGCCATGAATGCGCTTTACCGTCCAGGCCCTATGGAATACATCCCCTCTTATTGTAAGCGCAAACATGGTGACGAACAAATCATATACGATCTTGAGGATTGTGAAGAGTATTTAAAAGAAACTTACGGTATTACTGTATATCAAGAACAAGTAATGCTCTTGTCGCAAAAATTGGCTGATTTTACTAAGGGTGAGGCAGATACCCTGCGTAAAGCCATGGGGAAAAAGGATAAAAAAGTCTTAGATAAGATGAAGCCGACTTTCATTCAAAGGGCCAGTGAAAAAGGGCATCCAACGGAAACACTTCAAAAGATTTGGAAAGATTGGGAAGCTTTTGCCTCCTATGCTTTTAATAAATCTCACTCGACATGTTATGCATGGATTGCATACCAAACGGCATACTTAAAGGCCAATTATCCTGCAGAATACATGGCCTCAGTACTCAGTAATAATATGTCTGATATCAAGCAAGTTTCTTTTTTCATGGAGGAATGTCGTCGGATGGAAATAGAGGTATTGGGTCCCGATATAAATGAATCTGGTTTCACATTCTCAGTAAACAATGAAGGTGCCATACGCTTTGGGCTAGGAGCAATACGTGGACTTGGTAGTGGTCCTGTTGAGGCGATACTTAACGAACGAAAAAATGGTGATTTTTCTTCAATATTCGATCTGACTACACGAATTAATTTACGCTTATGCAACAAACGGGCACTTGAAAGTTTGGCATATGCCGGCAGTTTTGACTCGTTTAAAGAGGTGAACCGGGCTCAATATTTTGTCACGGATGCCAATGGTCGTACATTTTTGGAATCGGCAATGCGTTACGGGGCTAGTATTCAGGAACAACAAAATTCGGCCCAGCAAAGTATGTTTGGTGAAGCAACCGGAATTAATATGCCTGCACCATCTTACCCCGAAACACAAGAGTGGCCCTCAATTTATAAATTAAACAAAGAAAAAGAAGTTGTCGGAATTTTTATTTCCGGTCATCCACTAGACGATTTTAAGGTTGAAATTGAATCTTTTTGTACTGGGTCTGTGGCTATGTTAAACGACTTAAATTCTTATTTAGGAAGAGATTTACTAATCGCTGCAATTATTACAAATTCGGAACACAGATTAACAAAACGCGGTGATATGTTTGGCACCTTATTCATTGAGGATTATCATGATTCCTTTAAACTCAATCTTTTTAACGAAAGCTATTTGAAATTTAAACATTTTATGGAGCCCGGCACCTTTGTTGCCATAAAAGGTAGAATTGAAATTCCTAGGTTTAGACAATTGCCGGAATTCGTAGTTAGTCAGATTGAGTTACTACAGGAATTAAGAGAGAAACGTGCCAAAATGCTAAAGCTTCGATTTTCTTCAAAGCAACTTGATGAAATGTTCATAGAACAATTAAATGATCTTTTTAATGCAAATCTTGGAAATTGTCAATTGCATTTTACGATTTTTGATTCACTAGATGGCATAGAAGTTTCTTTACCTTCTAGAAGTGTAAAAGTCCAGCCATCAAGTCAATTATTCAAAGAACTTGCTAAACTCGATATTCAATTCAAACTTAATTAAAAGAAAAAAGCTCCTCTAGGAGCTTTTAAATTCAGAATTGTTTTAATCTTATGCTTCGGTGGCTTCCTGTGGAACAAGAATACGTCCGCAGTGTTCGCAAACAATTATTTTCTTTTTGGTCACAATATCAAGTTGACGCTGAGGCGGAATTTTGTTAAAACATCCACCGCATGAACCACGCATTACTTGTACAACTGATAAACCATTTTTAGCATTTGTTCGTAAACGCTCGTATGCAAAAACCAAACGGGTTTCAATGTTCTTCTTGGCATTATCCGAGGATTTTAAAAGTTTCTCCTCGTCTTTTTGTGTTTCACTAATAATCGCGTCTAATTCTGACTTTTTTCCATCGAGGTCTGTTTGTTTAATCTCGACACGTTCCACGACCTCGACAAGTGTTTCCTTTTTGAGATCGATTTTTAATTTGGCCTCCTTCGTCTTTTTATCGTGTAATTTAATTTCGAGTTCTTGAAATTCAATTTCTTTTGAAAGCGATTCAAATTCTCTATTATTTCGAACATTATTTTGTTGTTCTTTGTACTTAGCAATCGATGCTTCGGCATCTTTAACAGCAATTTTGCGATCTGCTATTTCCGTTTCAATTTCTTTGATTTCATCGTTTATTTTTGAAACACGTGTATTGAGACCGATAATTTCATCTTCAAGACTTTGCACTTCTAAAGGAAGTTCACCACGAATGGTGCGAATGCGATCGATTTCGGAATCTATTTTCTGAAGTTCAAAAAGTGCATCTAATTTTTCTGCAATCGTACTTTCTTTTTTTGTTGCTGTTGCCATGGGCTATAGATAATTAACAGGATTTGTATTCAACTTTGTTAAATGGATGGCAAAGTTAGGGAATTTTTCTATAAGTTGTTCTGCTAAAAGTTCACTGGTAAATTGTTCACTTTCGTAATGTCCTATATCTGCAATGATGATCTTATTATCTGCATCAAAAAACTCATGGTATTTGAAATCTGAAGATATATAAATATCTGCTTTTGAACCAATTGCATCAGAAACTAAAAAACTTCCTGCTCCTCCACAAAGCGCTACGGTTTGAATTTTATCTTTATGAATTGCCGTATGTTTTATCGTACCACATTTGAATATTTGTTTAATTTGATTGAGAAAAACATCGGTATTGACCGCCTCTGATAATTCTCCTATCATGCCTGCACCTCTTTGAGTATGTGTATTGGAAAGGTTAAAAATAAAATGTGCAACTTCTTCATATGGGTGTGACCTATACATGGCATCTAAAACATGTTTTAGTCGTTGGTTTTCTACCAAGTATTCAACTTTAAATTCTTGAACCTCTTCTCGAACATTTTTAGTACCGATATGGGGCTTTGCATCGTTTTTTGGAGTAAAAGTGCCAATTCCTTGTGTTCTAAAGTGGCATTCACTGTAGGCTCCCATTTGACCAGCGCCCGCATCTAAAATTGCTTGGTCAACAGTACTTAAATGTGTTGTAGGCACATAGACCTCTAATTTATAAATCAAGCCATTCATGGGCCTAAGAATTCGGCAATTTTTGAGTCCTATTTTTTCAGCAATTTTTGCATTTACACCGTTACTATGGTTATCCAAATTGGTGTGTATAGCGTAAAGCGAAATCCCTTTTTGAATACATTTTTCAATAATTCGTTCTACGTAGGTTTGCCTATTTAACTTTTTAATTGAATTGAAAATGATAGGATGGTGGGCAATTATCAAATTGCATTTATTGCTAAGGGCTTCATCGACAATTGATTCAGTTAAGTCCAATGTTATTAAAGCACCAAAAATTTCATCCTTCAAATGGCCATATAATAGGCCGGAATTGTCATAGCTCTCCTGGAGGTTTAAGGGATATTTGGCTTCTAAATATTGACAAATTTCGTATAAATACATATTAAAGTTTTTTGCTTAAGCCTAGATTTATTCCCCAGCCTTTGCTTTTGTGTACAAAATGCTCATAAGGGCCGTATGAATTATTAAGTTGTTGCCTGTAAATCAACCCTAACCTTAGGTTGTAAAAGTCGTCTAAGTGTATATCTAAACCACAACTAGATTTCCATAAAAGAATAAAACTACTTAAGGTATTGTTAATTACGATTTTATCGTCGTATTGTGCGCCAAGAGAATTTGTCCATTGAATATCTTGTTTAAAACCATTGTAAAGAGCTGGAGCCAATCCTGTGCCGAGATAGAATTGAATTTTATCACCAAAGGTAGACTTAAACTCAAATGGTAATCCAATGTAACGGTAATGCGTTTGATAATTAAAGCTAGAGTCTGACTGCGAATCTTGATAAACGTAAGCTTCACCGTTTTGCATCCAAGCCATACCAGCATCCAAATAAAGGTGTGGGCCAAGGCCAATACAAATACCAACTTGTTGCGACCAAATATTTATTGGAATTTCATCAGCACGTTCTGAAAGGGCCCATGGAAGAAAGTCATTATTTGGTTCCAAGGTCCTGAACATTTCCATTCGCTGCGTTTCAAAATAATAGCGCGTTTGATATGTTTTTTTAATGTCTTTATTGACAATTTGGCCATAGCAAATTAATGAGGTCAAAAAAACAAACAATAACAAGCCGGATTTCATAATCCAAAATTACAATTTTTAAAGATTTTCAAAAAGTGTGGACAAGCTCAAGCCAATTGTAACTGCCTCACGCTCTCAAGCGATTTTTCTATATGATCGATAGGATTCATTTGAGAATTATAAATCCCAGCAACTCTTTTGTCTAGCCCGATAATATAGGTCACTCTCCCCGGGATGAGCCCGAATAGATTCGCTGGAACGCCAAATTGCCTTCGCACAATTTTTTGGGAGTCCGATAGCAATGGATAGGGCAATTGGTATTTTTTTTCAAATTCCATATGAGCAGAAATTTGGTCAGATGAAATTCCAAATACTTCGCATCCTAATTCAAGAAAATCCTCATAAGCATCTCTAAATGCACAAACCTCTTTTGTACAACCAGGTGTGTTGTCTTTTGGGTAGAAGAAAATCACCAGAATTTTTTTTCCTAAATAATCGCTTATTGTAATTTGCTTATTTTCACTATTGGGTAAATTAAAAATCGGGCATAAATCCCCAATTTGAATGGGTTGTTTGATCATTGTAAGGCTGTTTTAAATCGAGCAAGCACTCTTTCACGAGCATATTTGTGTTCGATAATTGGTTCTGGATAGCTCGATGTACCAAATTCAGTAACCCATTGTTTTATATAAGTATAATCGGGGTCGAATTTTATTTGTTGGGCCATGGGATTGAAAACTCTAAAATAAGGTGCAGCATCGCATCCACATCCAGCCGCCCATTGCCAGCCACCTATATTGCTGGCCAAATCAAAATCTAAAAGTTTTTCTGCAAAGTAGCGCTCTCCCCATCGCCAATCAATTAGAAGGTGTTTGGTAAGAAAACTTGCCACAACCATACGTACCCGATTGTGCATAAATCCCGTTTGATTGAGTTCTCGCATTCCTGCATCCACCAATGGATAACCCGTTATACCCTCGCACCAAGCTTTGTAGTGACTTTCATTGTTCTCCCATACTATTCTGTCATATTGTGGCTTGAATGCCCTATCTACCGTATTTGGAAAATGAAACATTATCATTTGATAAAAATCCCTCCAAATCAGTTCATTGAGGTACTTTTCATTTATTTGAAAGGCTTTTAGTGCCAATTGGCGAATTGAAATAGTACCAAACCGAAGATGGATCCCTAAGCGAGATGTTCCTCTTTTGGAGGGCGTATCTCTCAACTCATGATAATTTTCTATAATATTAATTTGTGTTTCACTTGTTGGAATTTGTTGTAATTCCATAGAATCGAATCCCAAGTCTGAAAGGCTTAACATTTCATTATTAAATTGCATTAAGCCATCAAGGTATTTTAATGTAGGATATGATTTTAAATGGTATTGAGTCAGCTTAGCTTTCCATTTTCTAGCATACGGAGTATAGATTGTGTAGGGTTTCCCGTCATCTTTTGTCACTTCATTTTTTTCAAAAATTACTTGATCTTTCGACCCAATAAATTCTACACCTTGTAATTTGAGCTTATCCAAAACTATTTGATCGCGTAAAATTGCAGCTGGTTCGTAATCTCTATTGATAAAAACATGAGTTGCACTATATTTTCTACATAATTTGGGAATTTCTTCTTGGGGTATTCCAAAAACAACCTCAATATCTGAACCATATTGTCGATAGGTGTTTTTTAGACCAACTAGGATGTTGTAAATAAAGAGTACTCTTTGATCATCTTTTGGAAGGTGGTCAAGAATGGTTTTATCGAAAATAAATACCGGGATAATTTTCTGCCCACTTTTTAAAGCTTTGTACAGGCCAGCATTATCCTCAATGCGTAAATCTCTGCGGTGCCAAAATAGAGCTCTGCTCATTTTCCGTCGTATTCTATGATATTATTTTGTGTTTCCCACAGCTTGACACTCAAGGCATAGCGCTTATCTAACTTCTCTCGAATTAATCCCCAAATAACGATGGCAATGTTTTCTGCCGTTGGATTCAAATTTGCAAATTCTTTACAATCAAGATTGAGATTTCGATGATCAAAACGCTCTTGAATCTCGTTTGCAATCAATTCTTTTAAAATTTTTAAATCTATTAGATAACCAGTTTCACGATCAATTTCACCTTCTACCCAAACCTCCAAGGTATAATTATGTCCGTGATAATTGGGATTATTGCATTTACCAAAAACGGCGTCGTTTTTTTCTTCAGACCAATCTGCCCTATATAAGCGATGTGCAGCATTAAATGTTGCTCTTCTACACACTCTCATACGCTGCTTTTGAAATGAACTCTAAATAGTCATGCATGATTATTTTAAACCATGCAGAATGTGCATGCGGATAATCTTCAATGTCTTTTAATAAATCTGGTAAACTAATCCATTTATAACTTTCAACTTCATTTGTATTTATTTTTGGCTCTTGATTTGAATAAGCAAAAATGACATGATCTAACTCATGCTCGATAAGTCCTTGATCAAGTCTTGCCCTATAAATAAAATGAAACCCAGTTTGCATTTTTGCAGTCATTCCCATTTCCTCATACAACCTTCGAGTCGCAGCTTCCAATAATGGTTCTTCTGGTCTCGGATGGCTACAACAGGTATTGGCCCAAAGAAGCGGTGAATGATATTTGTGAGCGGCACGTTGTTGGATGAGTAACTCTCCTTTTTCATTGAACAATAGGATAGAAAACGCACGATGCAACAAACCAAGGCGATGCGCTTCTAATTTTTCAAGTTGACCTATTTCTCGATCTTCTTCATTGACTAATATCACATATTCTTCTGGCATTTATAGTAGATTTAGATTATGCCTAACATAAGAAGTCAGGAGGATGCGCATTTTACGATAATTGGCAATTCGAATACGTTCTTTTAATACGTGCTCTGCAGGTGTTTGTTTAATTTTTTTGAAAAGTTTGAAATAGTATTTATAAGCCATATAAACGCCAAATCGGGAATTTCTTGGAAGCAGGAGAATACCTTCATAACCTTTTTGAAAATCTTTGGCAATATCCTCTTCAATCTCTTCTTTTCGTGCTGTATTGAACTGGGTTAAATCTATGCCTGGAAAATATGTTCTACCCAATTCTTGATAATCAGCTTTTAGGTCGCGAAGAAAATTAATTTTTTGAAATGCGGCGCCAAGTTTCATGGCATAGGGCTTGAGCTTTTCATATTCATTGTCATCGCCATTCACGAAAACTTTTAAGCACATCAAACCAACCACTTCGGCTGAACCCAAAATATAAGTCTCATATTTTCCTTGATCGTAGGTTTGTTTTTGAAGATCCATCTCCATCGAATTGAGAAAAGAAATAATGAGCTCCTGGGGTATTTGATACATATTGACTACCCATTGAAAGCTATTTAAAATTGGGTTGAGCGAAATTCCTGTTTCAATAGCAGTAAAAGTTTGATTCTCGAAATCTTTTAAAAGGGCCGCTTTATCAAAACCATGAAAGGAATCGACAATTTCGTCGGCAAAGCGAACAAAACCATAAATTGCATAGATTGGTTTTTGAATTTCTTTGTGAAGAAAACTGATCCCCAATGAAAATGAAGTAGAATAGCGTTTGGTAGTCATTTCGCTCATTTCTAAACTGATTTTATCAAAAATAGCTTTCATATAATGGTCTAAAAATGTGTTTTTAAAATGTGTTTAGCAACTACTTCTCCTGAAACAATCGAAGGCGGCACACCCGGTCCTGGTACAGTTAGTTGACCGGTGTAATATAAGTCCTTAATTTTTTTGTGTTTCATTCTTGGTTTCAATATTGCAGTCTGCCTTAAAGTATTGGCCAATCCGTAGGCATTGCCTTTAAAGGCATTATATTCAGATTTAAAGTCATTGACACAAAAACTTCTTTTAAAAACAATATTGTCTTTGATATCATTGCCAGTTAAATCCTTTAACCGTTTCAACAGCAAGTTAAAATATTTTTCCCTTGTTTGTTCATCATCATTCAAATTTGGTGCTAATGGGATGAGAAAAAATAGGTTTTCTTGGCCTTTAGGAGCTACTTTTTTGTCTGTTAGCGATGGTACACTGAGATAAAACAGTGGTTTTTGAGGCCAACTTGGGTTTTTATAAATTGTATGGCCATGAGCCTCTAGCGATTCATCAAAGAATAAATTGTGATGTTCAAGATTTTTTATTTTTTTATTGATGCCCACGTAGAACAATAGACTAGATGGAGCCATAGTTCGCCTGTCCCAATAATTAACTGAATAGTTCGCATGCTGCCCAAGTAGTTTTTGGTCAGTATGCGCATAATCTGCACCAGAAATAACAATGTCGGCAGCATGAAATTCACCATTTACAATGGTGCCTTTAGCGCGCCTATTTTCTACCACGATTTGCTCTACATTGGCCGATGTGTGAATCTCTACACCTTGTTCTTTTGCAATTCTCGAAAAAGCTTTAATAAATTCATGCATACCATTCATTGGATACCAAGTACCAAGACTTAGGTCTGCATAATTCATTAATGAATACAATGCCGGCGTTTCATTGGGCATTGCCCCTAAAAAAAGTACTGGGAATTCCAACAAGGAAAGAATTTTAGGGTGTTTGAAATATTTCCTGATAAATGTTGAGAAAGATGAAAATAGGTGCATTTTAAACAAACCACCCAAAACTCTGGCATCAAAAAATTCTGAAAGTTTTAAACTTGGCTTATAAACCAAATCTTCCATCCCAACTTTATACTTATAAGCCGCATCTTTCAAAAAAGCGCGTAATTTCAAAGAGCTCCCTGTTTCTAATGATTCAAACCATTCTTCCAAAGTGGGCATATCTGCTGGCACATTCGAATATGATTGATCCGCCCAATAAATTCTGTATGACGGATCAAGACGTTTGAGTTGATAGAAATCTGAGGTAGTGTATCCGAATTGTTGGTAAAATTTTTCGAAAACATCTGGCATCCAATACCAAGAAGGCCCCATGTCAAAAGTGAATCCATTTGCCTCAAATTGTCTGGCCCTACCGCCAATTTGTTCGTTCTTTTCAAAAATACATACCTTATGTCCTGCTTGTGCTAAAAATGAAGCAGCTGATAGGCTCGAAATACCCGAGCCGATGATATGTATTGTTTTGGTCATATTATTTTAATTAGCCGAAAATGCAAATTCAGGTAAGGCATCCATTAATTTCTTTCGCGCTATGAAAATACGACTTTTCACGGTGCCAATTGGAATACCTAATTTGTCTGCAATTTCTTTATACTTAAAGCCCTCGAAGTGCATTTCAAAAGGTGTTTGATATTCCTCTCCCAACAAATTAATTTGGTTTTTAATGTCCTTAACCCCAATTTTTTCTATTGGGCTGTCCTCAAGACTATGAATATTGGATACTAAAAATGCTTCTTTGCTATGATCAAAAATGGCACCAGATTTTACTCTTCTACGGTACTGATTAATGAACAAGTTACGCATAATTGTAAATACCCACGCTTTAAAATTTGTTTGCGGCGTATAGTAACTCCTGTAAGTTATCGCCTTTAACATAGTTTCTTGTGTTAAATCACGTGCATCTTCACGATTTCTTGTAAAAGACAAAGCAAATGATTGCAAATTGCCTTCAAGACCAATTAGAGCTTCGTTGAATTCGATTGTTGACATAGCAAGTAGTTTTGTTTAACAATTATTCGTTAAAGTTAAACAAATTTTGTTTAACAAAACAATAAAAAGTTTAAACAAAATATTTTTTAATACAATTCAATGCTCGTCCTTGGACTTACCTAATGGATATTTTCCATCATCACTTTAACAAGCGCTTTGGTATCGTACTGTGCTTTCCAACCCCAGTCTTTTTGGGCGTGGGAATCGTCAATTGAATTTGGCCAGCTATCTGCAATTGCTTGGCGGTAGTCTGGTTGGTAGTCTATGTGAAAGTTGGGCACAAATAGTTTAATTTCTGCCGTGAGTTCTGCTGGAGTAAAGCTACAACCAGCAAGGTTATAAGCGGATCTTATTTTGATATTTTCAGCAGGTGCTTCCATCAGTTCAATGGTTCCCCTAATGGCATCGTCCATAAACATCATCGGCAGCGCCGTATCTGCTGAGAGAAAGCAAGTGAAATTCCCTACAGATTTTGCTTTGAAAAAAATGTCTACCGCATAATCTGTAGTACCTCCTCCCGGAGGACTTTTATACGAAATTAGCCCAGGATAGCGAATACTGCGTACATCCACTCCAAATTTATTGTGGTAATATTCGCACCATCGCTCACCGGCTTGTTTTGATATGCCATATACAGTGCTTGGTTCCATGATGGTATGCTGGGGTGTCTTGTCAGCAGGAGTTGTTGGTCCAAAAACAGCGATGGAGCTTGGCCAAAATACTTTTTTAATATATCCTTCTTTAGCTAAATCTAAAATGGTAAAGAGGCCTTCCATATTCAACTTCCATGCAAAATCGGGATTTTTTTCGGCTGTTGCTGAAAGCAATGCTGCAAGTAGGTATACTTGTTCAATTTTATTGTCAATTATAAAGGTGCGTACTTTTTGCTTTTCTAAAGCATCTAATTGTATGTAGGGTCCGTTGTTGAGAATTTGTGGTGCCTCTTGGTGCAAATCGGCTGCAAACACCATATTTGCACCAAATTTGTTGCGAAGTGCTAAAACTAGTTCGGTTCCAATCTGACCACAAGAACCTAATACCATTATTTTTGACATTCTGTAGACTTGATGAGTAGCAAAAGTACGAAAACTGATAAAAATTTCTTGTTCAATTCAATGATTGGAGTAGTTTTGAAAAATAAAATCTTGCATTATGCCTTTTTATAAAAAGCTAGGTCAAATTCCAAATAAACGTCATACAGCCTTTAGGCAACCAGATGGCTCACTTTATCACGAACAATTGTTTGGCACTATTGGATTCGATGGGATGTCTTCACTTTTATATCATCTCCAACCACCAACAGTAGTCAAATCCGTTGGAAATCAAAAAAATATTGCTCCAGAAATAGGTGTTCAAAAGAACATGTTAATGCGCAGTTTTAACGGTTTTGATTTAAAACCAAATGCTGATTATTTAGAAAGTCGTGTACCTGTTTTGGTCAATTCAGATGTTTACATTGAACTTGCTGCTCCAACGCAAAGCATGCATGATTATTTTTATAAGAATGCCGATGCCGATGAAGTAATTTTTATTCATAAAGGATCTGGAACCTTGCTTACTCAGATGGGTAACATTGAATTTGCTTATGGAGATTACCTTGTCATTCCTCGTGGAATGATTTATCAATTAAAATTCTCTTCGAGTGACAACCGATTATTTATTATTCAATCCTTTCATCCAGTATACACACCCAAACGATATCGCAATTGGTTTGGTCAACTCTTGGAGCATTCACCTTATTGTGAACGCGACCTACGCACTCCATCTGAACTATTAACCATAAATCAAACAGGTGATTTTCTTTTGAAAATTAAAAAACAGGATGTTTTGTATGAATATATATATGCCCATCACCCATTTAATTTAATTGGCTGGGACGGCTATAATTATCCCTATGCTTTTTCTATTCACGATTTCGAACCCATTACAGGTAGAATTCACCAACCACCGCCGGTGCATCAAACTTTTGAGACTGCAGCTTTTGTAATCTGCTCATTCGTGCCTCGTCTTTATGATTATCATCCACAATCTATTCCAGCACCATACAATCATTCAAATATTGATTCCGATGAGGTGCTTTATTATGTTGACGGAGATTTCATGAGTCGCAATAACATTGAAAAAGGTCAAATTACCTTACATCCGGCAGGAATTCCACATGGGCCACATCCAGGAGCCTATGAACGAAGTATTGGAAAAACCGAAACCCAAGAATTAGCTGTAATGGTAGATACCTTTAAGCCGCTGTCGCTTACAAAACGGGCCTTAGAAATGGAAGTACCAGACTATATGTTCTCCTGGCAGCACTAAAAATCGGTATTAATACCTAATTTTGAAAAAAATCAACAACATGGCAGAGATTAAAAACCTCAAAGAAATCCAAAACTATGACTACAGCCTCGAAAAGATTTTTAACGATGCTGAAGATTTTTTGCCCCTACTAGGAACGGATTATGTCGAGTTGTATGTGGGCAATGCAAAACAGAGTGCACTTTACTATAAAACAGCTTTTGGATTTCAATCTGAGGCCTATGCTGGTCTTGAAACTGGCATGAAAGACCGCGTTTCCTATGTCTTAAAACAAGATAAAATTCGATTAGTGCTTACAACGCCGCTGCAAGAGGGTGGCCCACTCAATGAGCACATCGATAAACATGGCGATGGCGTAAAAGTGGTTGCCCTATGGGTTGAAGATGCGACAAAGGCATTTGAAGAAACAACCAAAAGAGGAGCCAAGCCATATATGGAACCAATCCGAGAAGAAGATGCAGAAGGTTGGGTGGTTCGCTCCGGTATTTACACATATGGAGAGACCGTGCACATTTTTGTTGAGCGAAAAAATTACAATGGTGTTTTTCTCCCTGGTTATAAAAAATGGGAATCTCATTACAATCCCGCCCCTGTCGGACTAAAATTTATCGACCATATGGTGGGCAATGTTGGTTGGAACCAAATGAATGACTGGGTCGAGTTCTATGGTAAAGTAATGGGCTTTGCTCAAATTGTTTCTTTTGATGACAAGGATATCTCAACTGAATACACTGCCCTGATGTCTAAGGTAATGTCAAATGGGAACGGCAGAATAAAATTTCCGATTAATGAACCTGCAGAAGGTAAAAAGAAATCACAAATAGAAGAGTATATCGATTTTTATAATGGTCCTGGGGTACAACACATCGCTGTGGCCACTAATGATATTGTTTCGACTGTAAGTGCCATGCGCGACCGCGGGGTGGAGTTTTTATATGTTCCTGAAACCTATTACGACGATTTATTAGAGCGCGTTGGTGCAATTGACGAAGATGTGGAGGTGTTAAAATCACACGGCATTCTTATTGATCGTGACGACGAAGGTTATTTGTTACAACTTTTTACTAAACCGGTTGTGGATCGCCCGACAATGTTTTTTGAAATAATTCAAAGAAAGGGTGCCCAATCCTTCGGGAAAGGAAATTTTAAAGCGCTATTTGAAGCCATTGAACGCGAACAAGAACACCGCGGGACCTTGTAATTTTTTTAATTTAAATCAAGTTTTTCACATCTTAAAATCAGCAAGGTTGTTTTAAGATATCAAGAAGATTTCATATATTTGCACCCACCAAAATGGAGGTTGTAGCTCAGTTGGTTAGAGCGTCGGATTGTGGTTCCGAAGGTCGCGGGTTCGAGACCCGTCTTCCTCCCTAAAAAAGCCAGTTTAGCTGGCTTTTTTCATTTTCAAAAAGTAAAGTGTGTGCTGACACAATTTTTGGAGATACTCAGGCATTGATTTTTTTTTCCAAGGATGTCTAGATCCAAATACATGGTCTGCCCCCTCAATGATATGGGCTTGAGAATTAGCAACACTCGCAAGCTCAAAGGCCTCCGTCTTGGGCACACTTAAGTCTTTACTCCCATGGAAAACATGTAATTTATCAGCTAGGGATTTTGCTGCCTTAATTACATCTAGTTTTGTTTTGTTTTCGATATAGTCAGTATAAATTTCAAAAAGCTGAGGTAGTTCTTGTAAGGTTCGTCCATTTTCAATGTACCTGACACCACTTTTTTGCCATTGGATTAATTCATTTCCCACTGGAAAACGACGTTCAATATCACTGATTGCTGCCCAAGTACAAATTTGTCCCAATTGCCCATGCTCCTTCCAATGATGTGCAGCTAAGATGGCCATTGCGCCTCCGCGAGAATGACCAATCAGATGTATTTTATCATAAGTTTTATGGTTGGCAGCAATGTGATTTAATATTGAATCAATATCGGCCAATTCTTTGGAATAAGTATTGGATTGAAATGCTCCAAAATCTAAGAATTCAGATGGCTTGTCTATTGTGCAACCATTGTGTGAATGATTAAAACGGCAGAAGTCAAATCCATTTTGTGTAAAATAGTCGCTAACCAAATGCCATGAACCCCAATCCATAAAGCCCATAAAGCCATGAATAAAAAGTATCAGTTCGCTGTGGTCAGCATTCATGCTAATTTCATAGAGACTTTCACGTCCTAAAGCTCCAAAATATGAACTTCGTTTGATTTTCATTTGAATTTAAAATTATCCCAATGCACTAAAATTAGGTATTCATCTGCTAATTGAATGTAACCAAATTCATAACAAAATATATATGTTCGTCCGTTTTTGGTTTTTTTTAGATGGGTATGATATAAAAAATTAAACCCTTCTTTAAATAAATCCAATTCGCGAATTTTTCTTTTTTTTTCTTTCAAAAGCATATGGGCTATGATTTTTTTGTTTTTCAATAATATTTGATTGACTTTGCGTTGTCCTGCCAATTCTATACGATTCTTGCGGTTATTAAATCTGTTGCGACAATAATCATTACAAAATTTTTGATCTTTTCTTCCTTTAAGCCCTCCACCACATTCACGGCAGTAACGATGTTGTAAAATAAATGACATAATGTATGAACGCAGGCAGATTGAAAATAATTCTTTAGGCAGTTTTAAAGGGCTTATTTAATGAAAAAACGCAAAATAAATTTTCATTGAATTAAGTAAAATATGCAGTGAAATTGGTCATTTGAAAAAAACATACGTAACAATTAAAAAAAAAACGCGTTCAACTCGAACCTTTCTCAATTTTTAGAGTAGAAGGGAAAGCAATAAAATAATATGAGGCAATTAAAAATAGCAAAACAGGTCACCAATCGGGAGACCGCATCTTTAGACAAATATTTACAAGAAATAGGTCGAGTGGACCTGATTACGGCCGATGAAGAAGTAGAGCTCGCTCGAAAAATTAAAGCCGGAGATCGAATTGCTCTTGAGAGACTTACCAAGGCGAATCTTCGTTTTGTTGTCTCGGTAGCAAAACAGTATCAGAATCAAGGATTGGCACTTCCAGATTTAATAAATGAAGGAAATCTAGGTTTGATTAAAGCAGCAGAGCGATTTGATGAAACGCGAGGTTTTAAATTTATTTCTTATGCGGTTTGGTGGATTCGTCAGTCTATTTTACAAGCACTTGCCGAGCAAGCGCGTATAGTGCGCTTACCATTAAATAAGATAGGCAATATCAATAAAATAAACAGGGCCTATTCTGAATTAGAACAAAAATTTGAGCGTCCACCTAGTGCTGATGAGCTTGCTGAGTTTTTAAATGTTACGCCTGAAGAGGTGAAACAAACGCTTTCTCAAAATGGGCGTCATATTTCTATGGATGCTCCTTTAATAGAAGGTGATGAAACGACTTCAACAATGTACGATGTGATGCAGGGTGATTCGCTGCCTGGTCCTGAAGCAAACCTTACTTTAGAGTCTTTGCGATCAGATATTCGTCGTTCGCTTACAAGTCTTACTCCTCGGGAAAGTGAAGTGATAAGTATGTTTTATGGCTTAGATGGAAAGGCGCCGTTGTCTTTAGAAGAAATAGGTGACAAATTTGAACTTACCCGCGAGCGTGTGCGTCAAATTAAAGAAAAGGCCATTCGCCGACTAAAACACACCAACAAAAATAAAGTACTGAAAAGCTACTTAGGCTAATAAAAAAAGGAACCGCAAGGTTCCTTTTTTGTTTTACATCGGATCGACATCAATACTTATCTGAATACTTTTGAACTGAACATTTTGATAAAAAGAATCGATCTCTTGCAAAATACGTGCTTTAACTTTTTTATCGGGTGCACCACGTTCAATTTTCAATTTGATTTCTTTAAGAAATTTATTTTGAATTCGCTTAATTATTGGAAATTCAGGTCCTAGTACCCGCTCCTTAAATATTTTTTTTAGTTCATCGGCAAAGTATTGCGCGGCTTCATTGATTAGTTCTTCCTTTTGGTGTTTTAGCGTAAATTGAATAATCTTATAAAAAGGTGGATAAAAAAAGCGTTCTCTCTCTTCTATTTCAACCTCATAAAATCCTAAAAAGTCATGTGCCATAATACGTTCCAATACCCAATGCTCCACCTGAGCACTTTGAATAACCACTTTTCCTTGTTTTTCTTTTCGGCCGGCCCTACCTGCTACTTGCGACATAAGTTGATAAGCGCGTTCATAAGCTCGAAAATCTGGTCTATTGAGAAGCATATCAGCGTCCAAAATACCTACTAACGAAACGTGATCAAAGTCTAAGCCTTTGGTCACCATTTGGGTGCCGATGAGCACATCGACTTTACGCTGAGAAAAATCATTGATAATTTGCTCATAAGAATTTTTTGAACGCGTACTGTCGTGGTCCATTCTTTTAAATACTGTATTGGGAAAGATGAGTTGTAGCTCATCTTCAATCTTCTCGGTGCCAAAACCAATCATGCGCAATCTGTTACTGCCACAATTCGTACAAGAGCCTACAGGAGGGGTGGTAAAACTACAATAATGACATTTGAGTAAATTGCTTTGTTTGTGATAGGTCAAGCTCACATCGCAGTATTCACAACGAGGTGTCCAAGCACAAACCTCACAAGACCAAATAGGGGTATACCCGCGCCGGTTTTGAAAAAGTATGATTTGTTCATTTTTGGCCAGGGCAATTTTCATTTCTTCGAGTAAAAGACTTGAAAAATGTGATTGCATATTTTTAAGACGTTTTTCTCTCTTTAAATCAGAGGCCATCATCATTGGGAGTTGAAGGCCTTGGTAGCGTTCTAAAAGCTCCACTAAATGATATTTTCCCAGTTTTGCATTTTGAAAAGATTCGAGTGAGGGTGTAGCTGAACCTAGCAGTACTTTGGCATTGTGCATACTTGCTAAAACGATTGCTGCATCTCTTGCATTGTAGCGAGGAGAGGGGTCATATTGTTTAAAAGATGCTTCATGCTCCTCATCCACGATAACAAGGCCCAAATCTGCAAATGGCAAGAATACAGAACTGCGTGCTCCTAGTATGACTCTAAATTTATTGGGATCATTGGCCAAAACATGATTCCAAATTTCTATGCGTTCATTTTGATTAAAACGGCTGTGGTACACCCCAACTAAATCTCCAAAATAATGCTGAAGTCTATTAATAAGTTGTGTGGTGAGGGCAATTTCCGGAATTAAAAAAAGAATTTGTTTTCCCCTATCTAAGTATTGCTGAATAAGTTGAACGTAAATCTCAGTTTTTCCCGAACCAGTTACTCCATATAACAAGCAAACTGATTTTTGCTCAAAACCCCTTTCAATAGAATTTAAGACTTTTTGTTGTTCAGTACTCAAAGGCTTGAACGGACCTTTGGCTTCTCCAACACCCTGGTATCGATCTATTTGCAGCCGTTCAATGTTAAACACACCATGTTTTTCTAAGGTTGCCAAGGCACTTTGGCTTTTTTCTTTATCCAAAAGTTGGTTCTTAGAAATAGGCTGATGTAACCCACCTTCTTGCATGGCTAATTGAATAAACTGCAACAATAATTTGAGTTGCTTCTCTGCTCGTGCTTGCCCCTCCAGGTTGCTTAGTAAATTACTCAATTGTTCTTCGTCTTGGTATTGGGGGTCTAAGAAGACAAAAAGCTGTGTTTTTGGTGTGTATCTATTTTGAATCTCATCAGCGCTCGCAATGAGCCTTTCTTGTAATAAGGTTTTTAGGTAGGGCTGAATAGTCTTTATCCCAATGCGCTCGGCAATCTCTTTAATGCTCAATGATTCTTGAACCTCTAATATTTCAATGATTTCTTCTTCGCGTGAATTTAAATTTGGCAAATCAGTGGGTGCATCGGGATGTAAACAATATTTTGTTTCACTTGCAAGTTTGAAATTTGCAGGCAGTGCAGCATTCATAACATCTCCGATAGGAGCCATATAATAAGCACTTATCCATTCCCAAAATTCCAATTGACGCGGTCCAATTATCGCTGTTTCATCGAGAATTGAATCGATATATTTGGCCTGATATTCTTTAGGAACATCTTCATGTACTTTAGTGACTATTCCTGTGATAATTTTACTTTTTCCAAAAGGGACCAAAACCCTCAGACCAACCTCGATTGAATCATTCCATTCAAAAGGTATTCGATAGGTGAATACCTGCCGCATTGGTACTGGCAGCAAGACATCGGCAAAGATGGTCTGGCGTTCAGTCATTTAATTACATGCAAATGATTCTTCTTGTCCAACAATATTATCACCGGGGTGGTTCGAGCAAAATAATAGAAAGCCAGTAATTGGTCCGATGCAGAGTTCACGCGTAGACTTTTTATCTATTGCACGTATATAGGCTTGTTGAGGTGAGGTATAAAAAGGCTTGTAATAAGTAACTGTTTGTCGAGACGAAAAAATACCCACTACACGCTTCCCGTTGCTGACGCTTAAATTTGTAAACGTGGGTTTACTCTGCGCTAAGGTTGAGCTCGGTGAATTTACACTCATGTAGTTATATAGATCCTCTGCACCTCCTGTGAGAATAATGCGAATAGCTTTAAAAGTGCGTTTATCTATATTTGGGTCATTGCTTACATTACTTTTAACTAAATCATAAAAAGTGCGACCAACGGCAGAATAGGTACGAGATGAATAGGGTTCAACTGCACTTTCACCCAATTTCCATCTGAATGATTTTTCATTAAATGCAGTGCCTTGAAATTCATTAAATAGGACATCAAGATGGGCACTCGTTATGTGGGCATTGCCCGTATTCGAGATGGAAACGCCACTTGAAATATACACTCCTGGATCGTTTGCAAATTTAAAAGTATAGTTTTGAGAAGCTGTTGGAGATGTCATTCCATGGACAAGCTCTGTCTCTCCACTCACTTCAAATTCTCCTCCATTAATGATAGCTTTGAAGCGATAAGTTGCAAGTGGTTTTAAAGAACTTAAAAGCGGATCTACAGAGGCCTGTATTGTCTCGAACGGCCCTGTAGGAAGGGTTTTGAAATAATAGGCAACTTGCTTCGGACCATAAAATAACCCATTCGTATCCTTGTCTTGAACAAGCGTATCTTTTAGAATCCAAGTGCGCACAATTTGACCGTTTAACACTTCGCTTATTGTTGCCTCCACTTGATCGAAGTAACTTGAATCTGGAATTTTGGCTATGTCTAAAGCAGATCCAGGACCTATAAATGCACGCGTAATTTTTACAAAATGTATTGAATCAGCTTGATCGAGTAATCCATACACAACAGCAGTTTCAACAAAGTCACCATCCAAGACAATATCTTCTTGGCATGAATTCAAAAAACCTAAGGAAATACTAAAAAATGCAAAAACTTTTATCAATCGATTCATGACATTATTTTTCAATTTCTAATAATTCCATTTCAAATACAAGTGGGGCATATGGCTTTATATTTGCGCCTTGTGGCGGATAAGCACCATAGCCCAATTCTTGCGGCACAAAAAGTTGAATTTTTGTGCCTACATTCATAAGTTGTACACCTTCAGTCCAACCTGCAATGACCTCATTTAAACCAAAACTAACTCCTTCTCCTTCTGGCGACTGATCAAAAATAGAACCATCGATATTCATTCCTGTGTAGCTCATTTTTACCCTTGAATCCATGCGTGGATTCGGGCCTTTTCCTGTTTTCAGAACTATATATTGCAAGCCCGTAGCAGTTGTAATTACACCTTTCTTTTGTTTGTTTTGAGACATAAATGCTTCTCCTTCGGCCTTATAAGCGGCTGTAATTTTATCATATTTTTGATTCATCAAAACCTCAAATCCAGCCATAATTTTTTTTCGGTCTAGCCCCTCAAGAGCTACTTCATCTTTTTTATTTAGACCATCGGCAAAACCTCGCACTACATATTCACTTGCTATTAGTGATGAAGCATCCATCTGTTTAAAATAACTATCAAAACGCTCCCGATTGATTTTACCAACTGCATATGACCCTTCTACAATGTATTTCTCATTGAAACTCTTGCCGTCTTGACCAAGTAATAATTCTAAATCTTTAAAGTATTTCTCAAGTTCCTGTTCTTTAACTGGAACTTCGAACCCTTTAATCATTTGTTCTTTATCCATTTTAGTGAATGGGTCTTGTGTTAAGAATGGTTTTGCCAATTCTACACCCATTAAATATGAATATTGTTGCTTGTCATTTTTAAATTCGACTTTATCTTCGCCGCTACATGAAAATAAGGTGATAAGTAGTGAAATAAGGAAAAAATGTTTCATGGTAAAATTAAAGTTACGAGATAGAAATCAATTCAACATCAAAAATAAGGGTTGCATAAGGTTCAATCGCACCTCCTGGGTGTGGATTTGCCCCATAGGCTAATTGCTGTGGAATATAGAGCCTATATTTTGAACCGCAGGCCATAAGTTGCAATGCTTCTGTCCAGCCTTTAATCACTTGATTGACTCCAAATGTTGCTGGTTCTCCTCTTTGAACTGAACTATCAAAAACGGTACCATCGATTAAGGTTCCGTGATAATGTACAGTAACCTGACTTGAAGCATTAGGTTTTGCTCCGCTACCTTCTTCCAATACTTCATATTGCAACCCACTTTCGGTGCTTATAATATGATCAAGCAAGGAATTCTGAGTTAAAAAATCCTCACCAGCTTTTTTAACAGACTCAAATTGGAGTTGTTTTTGTTCATTCAAATATTTCTGAATGAATCCATTTGCTTCTTCGGGAGTCATTTCCGGGGTAGTGCCATCGAATATGGCAGTCATTCCCCGAGTAACTTGTATTAAATCTAGTTCAGACAATCCTTGTTGGCTTAGGCTCTCGGCAATACTCATGCCAATCCCGTAAGATGCTTTTTCTTTTTCTGTTTTCATCATATATAGAAAACAAATTTACCTAAAAAAGCTCGCTAATTATGCGAAAAGTAGGATTAATATCTCGAAACTAAAATCATTTAAATCCGTATTAGAAAATAATGACAAAAGAATTTGTTTTTAAATATCGCCATTATCAATCCAAAGAAGCACTTTCTAAGGATGATCAAGAGTTGTTGGCTCATGCTCAAGCCTCGATGGGGCAAGCTTATGCACCCTATTCAAAATTTCAAGTTGGGGCAAGTTTACTACTAAAAAGTGGCAAAATAATATTAGGTAATAACCAAGAAAATATTGCTTATCCATCTGGACTTTGCGCCGAAAGGGTAGCTTTATTTTACGCCGGTGCCAATTTTCCAGATGATCCTGTTGTTAAAATATGTATAACCAGCCAGGGTGAACTTATGCCAGAGGAATCTTATTTATCCCCATGTGGTTCTTGTAGACAAGTACTTTTAGAAAGCCAGGCCCGTCAGCAAAGCCCTATTGAAATACTACTTGTTCAGCGTAGTGGACAAATCTTGGCAATAGATTCGGTTCAAAACTTATTGCCATTTGGATTTACAAAATAGTGCTATTTCCCTAGAGCACCTTATATTTGTAGTCCAAATAATAATTTAAATGAATAGCTGGTTCACTGTTAAAGTAAAATATACAAAACAACTTGATAACGGATCATTTAAAAGGGTATCTGAGTCCTATTTATTGGCAGCAATGACATTTACCGATGCTGAGGCCCGCATTTTTGAAGAATTAGGGTCGAGCATTAGAGGTGAATTTCAAGTGTCGGGAATAACCCGGACAGATCTTCACGACATTTTTCAATATGATGACTCAGAAAAATGGTTCAAGTGCAAGGTTACTTATGACCGTCTTGATGAAGAGGGAGAAAAAGCCAAAACAGTTTCTCAGTATTTTTTAGTGAGTGCCGCCCACGTTAAGGAGGCCTATGAAAGAATTGAGGAAAGTTTAGCTACCTTGATGATTGATTTTAATGTAGTTTCAATTGTTGCTTCGCCCATCGTGGAAATTTTTGCATACCGAGATGAAGATTCGCAAGCTGTTGCCAACCATGATGTGTCTTCAAATAATCAATTACCTCATGTGCCAATTGGACAAGTATTCTCTGCAGCTGGATCCGATTTTGATGAAGAAGAAGTATCTTCTGATGAAGATTCAGAAATTATAGACCAAACTGAATAGAAAAAAATGAGTAAATGGTTAAAGTCTTATCGCGAAAACCATGCTGATTTTATTCAGCCTGCATCCATTGAAAAATTGCCTTTGGATCCATTTGAAGCATTTACTTTATGGTTCGATGAGGCGGTGCAATCCATGGAATTAGAGGCCAATGCATGTGTACTCAGTACCTATGCTCCACAGTCCCAACAAGTCTCATCAAGGACTTTATATCTCAAAGAGATGTTGGATCAACAATTCATCTTTTACACGAATTACAATTCAAAAAAAGCAAAGGATTTGCATGCGCATCCAAAAGCGTCATTACTGTTTTTTTGGCCAAAACTGATGCGTCAAATACGAATTGAGGGTTCCGTAATAAGAGTGAGTGAAACGATTTCTGATGCCTACTTTGCAACCCGCCCAAGGGAAAGCCAGTTAGGCGCATGGGCCTCGCAACAATCTGAAAAAATTCAAAGTCGCCAAAAGCTTCTTGATCAATATAAGTTGCTCGATGCTAGATTTCCAGATGTCGTGCCTAGACCTGCCCACTGGGGCGGTTTTTCAATGACAGCGAATTATCTCGAATTTTGGCAAGGTCAAACATCGCGTTTACACGAACGCCGTGCCTATTATTTGGAAAAAAATATTTGGCAATCAAAATTACTCCAGCCATAAATGAAAGCTTATCAACCCCAATGTGAGGTATTGTCAAATGGCGCCCGATTGGTTTATTTGAAAGTCCCGAGCCAAGTTGCTCATTTGGGATTTTTCTTTGCAGCAGGTTCAAGACATGAATCTGCAGATCAAATTGGGTTGGCTCATTTTCTTGAACATTGTCTTTTTAAGGGAACCCAGAAAAGAAAAGCGCTGCACATCTTGTCTAGAATAGATGCAGTTGGAGGAGAGCTAAATGCCTACACCGCCAAAGAAGAAATGTGTTTGTATGCCTCTTTTTCCAAAGAACATACTTTTAGGGCTATAGATTTACTCAGCGATATATCCATAAATTCCATTTTCCCTGAGAGGGAAATAGAAAAAGAAAAAGAGGTAATCTTAGATGAGATTAATTCTTATTTAGATTCTCCGAGCGATAAGATTTTTGATGATTTTGACGCACTTCTTTTTGACGGGCACCCTTTGGGGCAAAACATTTTAGGCACCAAAGAGAGCGTTTCGGCTTTTAGTCAAGAAGATTTACAACGATATATCAGGCAATATTTTACTTGTGATAATTTAGTTATTTCATTTGTTGGTAATGTGCCACTTGCACGTCTAAAAATGGGATTAGAATTGGCCTTAGCTCAAATGCCAAAAACTGCTTTAAGACCCCAATTAAATCCATTTAACGGAGGGAATAATTTTAGAGAAATAAAGAATGAAGCCAATTATCAAGCCCACGCTGTTCTAGGTGGTTTAGCGCCGAGTTATCATCATGATCATCGCGTGGCGATGTCGCTGTTGGTAAATATTCTTGGTGGCCCCGCACTAAATAGTAGACTCAATTTATCGGTGAGGGAACGCTATGGTTATGCATACGCAATAGAAGCCAATTACCACACTTTTGCAGATACGGGTTATTGGCAAATATATTTTGGTTGTGAATCAAAAAATGTCAATAAAACATTAAAGCTTATTGACAAGGAACTTGATAAAATTAGAAATAAGCAATTAAGTGCAGCACAATTACTACAGGCCAAACGTCAGTTTAAAGGACAATTGGCGCTTGGAATGGATGTCAATTCGGGTTTAATGCAAGGTTTAGGAAAAAGTATGTTGGCCTTTGGTCAAATTGATACGATTGCCGACATGCACCATGCAATTGATAAAATAAGTGCCGAAGAGATTCAAATACTTGCTCAAAAATATTTTTCAGAGGAAGTGCTTTGTTCCTTGATTTTTGACGTTTAACGACCACCAAAAATTTTACTACCTACACGCACCATAGTGCTTCCTTGCTCAATTGCAAGTTGGTAATCACCACTCATACCCATAGAGATTTCTTTAAAGTGGTTTTGACTTTGAAAGAATTCTTTTTGAAGCTGTTTAAAAATATCATAAAGGTTTTTGAATTCTTGACTTATTTGATTTTGCGCCGAAGTAAAACTCGCCATACCCATTACCCCACAGACTCGAATGTTTTTTAAATTTTTTGCAATTTCTGAGTTCAATATTTCAGTGGCTTCCTCTAGGGTCATGCCAAATTTTGTATCTTCTTCTCCTATATGAAATTGCAACAAAACATCCTGTATCCTATTGACTTTTTGGGCTTGCTTATTAATTTCTATCAATAAGTTAAGGCTTTCTACACCATGTATTAAATGTACAAATCCTGCCATGTATTTCACCTTATTTCGTTGCAAATGACCAATTAAGTGCCAACTAATATCTTTGGGTAATAGGGCCGCTTTTTCTACCAATTCTTGCACTTTATTTTCACCAAAATGCCGCTGTCCAGCCTTATATGCCTTAAGAATATCTTCAATGGGCTTTGTCTTGGACACAGCAATGAGTGCAACGTTCTTTGGTATTTCTGATAAAACTAATTGAAGTTGTTTCTCAATCATGCTCAAGAGAATAAATCGTCAGACCGCTTCTAAGTTTTGGCTCAATCCAAGTAGATTTGGGTGGCATATTTAGGCCAGCATCGGCTACTTTTTTTATTTCCTCGATACTGGCAGGATAAAGTAAAAAAGCAATTTCTGATTTTTTCGAATCAACAATTTCTATGATTTTTTCAAGAGATTGGCCACCTGCTAAAAATTCAATTTGATCAGATGTTTTTAAATCAGCAATGCCAAAAATCGGCCTTAAAATATGTTCTGAAAGTACTTGGGCATCTAAATTTTTAATTGGATCCGGGTCGTCCAACTCAATGTATTTGGCTCTGTATTTTAGCCAAGTTTGATCAAAATAAATGTGAATTTCATGCTTAGACTGGGGTAAACTAGGATCTTTTAATTTTTCTACCTTTCCATGTTTTTCCAACTGAGCAATAAAATCTGCATGACTTATGCCATTTTTAGATTTTAAGAGGCGGTGGTATGCTGCTATGTGTACTTCTGTTTCGCAAACCAAATACCCTAAAAAGTAGTCTGCTGCATTACAATACTTTTGGTTTCCTTCTCTTAGTTTTTGCGCATAACGGACAGAGGAGGCCGAACGGTGATGCCCATCTGCTATGTATAATGAAGGAACTTGTTTAAATAATTGGCAGATAATTTGAGAATCAACTTCGTTGAGAAGCCATAATTGGTGCGTAATGCCGTCAGTGGTTGTGAAATCGTATTCTGGCCTCTGGGCCATTTGACTATTCAAAATTTCTTGTATTTCACTATTTGATTGATAAGTGAGCAAAACAGGTTCGGCATTGAATCCTACTATATCTAAATAGTTTGTAAATAAATCTTCTCGAGCTGTTAGTGTTTGTTCATGTTTTTTAATGATGTCATTGGTATAGTCATCTACACTAATTCCGGCAAAAATTCCCCTCACAGACATACCCTCTTTAGATTGGTTGTAAATGTAAAGATGAGGGCTAGTATCGGTTATAAAAATACCCTGTTTAAGAAAATGCTCAAACTTTTCACGCACCTTTTGAAATCTTGCTTTAGAATTTGGTTTTGTTGTGCTTTTTGTCCCAAATTCAGGGTTGATTATATGTAAAAAAGTATAAGGATTATCTTCAAGTTTTGCCTTTAGTACACTCTTTTTATAAGAGTAGAACGGTCGTGCTGCAACTAAATGAACTTTACTGCGAAGGGGACGAATTCCTTTAAAAGCACGAATGTTGGCCATTTTTAAAATTTATAACTAATGCCAATACTTGGTAAAATCGGGAACTGGTATATGATTTCGTTGGTAACGCGATTCACGTAAAAAATGTTATTGCGGTTATACGCATTGGTAATTCCTCCAATGAGCTCTATGTTTGCTTTGTTTTTAGTTTTAATGTTATGTTTAACAGTGATATCTAGCCGATGATAGTATGGCAATCTTTGCGAGTTAAATGAACCAAGCATTGTTGCAATTGAATTGGGATTGTTAGTCACATAATCTGTAGTTAGACCTTCACCAAAATTTTCCAATTGATAATAACCAGCTGTAGGAGTAAAAGGCAGACCAGAACCAAGATTCCACCTTATGTTTAATTCTGTGCGTTTTTTCTTTCCAAACTGATACGAACCGACGATATTGACGTTGTGGCGTCTGTCGAATACCGGGAAGTATTCATTGAAACCATCCCAACGTGTATTGTGTCCTAGTGAATAAACGGCCCAAAGAAAAATTCTATTTTTCGAATATTTCAATAAGGCATCAACACCATAGGATTGTCCGGATTCTATGATAAAATCTTTTTTGAAAACGTCGTCAATGAGCTCAAATTGGGCGATGTCTACATAAAGTTTGTTTTGATTGATGTTGCTTAATTGATCAAAATATTTATAGTAGGCTTCGATGTTTAGATTCCAAAATTTATTGATGTCGTATTCAAATCCTGTAATGATATGCCATGCATATTGTAGTCCATTTTTAACGGTGGAAACTTGTTGAAACTCATTAATAAATTGATCTTGAACATTTGAAGGTGCCGAAAGTAAACCATTAAATAAATTTACGACATCCTTGTCGGACGAAGCGGAAGTAAAATTTTGAGAGAATCTACCACCAGAGAATTTCAATCTAAATTTATCCGTTGCATTGTATTTGGCACCAATTCTAGGTTCTATTGAAGCCGTGTTTAGGGAGGCATATAATTGCATTCGGATACCACCTTGATAAACCCAACGCGGCGTTACAAGTCGGTAATTTACATAAGTTCCGATTTCGGTTGTAAAGTTACTAGCCTCGATTTTACGTTGTAATTCATTATAAGTAACAAATTGTGTATTGAACCCACTAAGATTAAAACCATAGTTGAGTTCACTTTCATTTTTTTGAAAAAAGGTAAAATCAAAGCCCATGTCAAAACCACCAATTTTAGAAAAACGTGGTTCCTGGCCAATTTCTGCAAAATTTGTCTGATAATTACTTCCATTTACATGGCCGCGAATAAAAATAGGGGAGCTGCTCGGTACTAAGGTAAAATTAAGGCCTCCACCCGCTGCTTGCCAATCCAAGTCGGCAACATTGTAGTTGACAGAGTCTTGATTTGTAAAACCAAATACGCTTACTTTTGAACCCCCTTCGCCATTAAAGGTCATTTTACCATAAATGTCTGTAAAATTAAATGGCAGCCCATTACCATCATTGATGCTAGGGTAAAGTGACTTACTTGTGTAGTCTAAAAGTGAATGCTTGGCAGTGAACATGTAAGAACCCGGGGCTAATCCGTCTTTGTTTTTTTGTCCTATTGGCCCTTCTAATACAGCTTTACTCATAAATGGAGATGCCGATATCTTTCCAGAAAACTTGTTTCGGTTGCCATCTCTGTATGTGATATCCATAACAGAAGAAATCCTTCCGCCATACTTTGACTCAAAGCCTCCTGTATATATATCTACCGACTTTACTAATTCTGTTTCGAAAATGGAATAAAAGCCAATGGAATGAAAGGGATTGTAGATGGTCATGCCATCGAGTAATGTTTTGTTTTGTATTGGCGTTCCTCCTCGAACATAAAGCTGCCCGCCTTGGTCACCTGTGGTGACTACCCCTGGCGTAACGCTTAGGGCGCCAACGATATCACTCTCTGCACCATACATCGGAATACGTTCTACAGTTTTTTGATCCATCTTTACTTCAGACATACCAATTTGCTGTTTTTTGGCTTTGTCTTGATTGCTTACCCGTACATCTTGAACATTCAAAGTGTTGGGAGATAAATTCCAAGAACCCACGTCAAATATTTTTTTATCTGGCGTAATTTCTACATTTAAAAAGCTGCGTTCATATTTGGCCTTTTCAATTTTTAAAATATAAGATCCTGCATTTAATTTTGGTATGGAGAAAAAACCCGCAATATTAGAATAGCCCACAGCAATTGGCGTGCTATCAGCTTTTAATAATTTTACACGTTCATCTGCCACTGGTTCTCCATTAGAAGCATCGTGCAAAAAGCCACGAATGATATAATCTTGAGCCGAGGCAGCTAAACCTATAAAAAAGGTAAATGCAAGAAAAAATCGTTTTGTCATTTCAAACAAAGATAAGAGTCCTCGAAGTTAGTGAATAGTTTTTATTAAGCAACTTTACTTACTTAGTCCTAAAGTAAATTATAAATGAATTTTTAACACTGAGAAAACAAGATATATTGTGAAATATGGCCTCAAAGAAAATTAGATTTTAAGCAATTACATAGCGTTAAAAACAGCATATGACATGAGTGCCCAGCGTATTATTTTGTGAAAAAAAAAGCGGCAAAGGCCGCTTTTAAATTTATCCAATCCTATACTTTTCCAAGCATTTTATTTTTTAATTTGCCATCAGCAGGATTGCCACCTAGCCAGATAGACCAAAGTGCTTTTTTGAATTCTAAGTTACCTACAACACCTTTATAGTTGCCATTAATCATTACGGCAACTCCTTTACCTGGTTTGTATATTAACAAAATGTCATCCTTATCTTTTATCTCGGCAGAAAAATAGCTTTTGAAAAGTTTTTTTTGCTCATCAGTTGCTTTTCCGTGAGTAGCTTTCGAAAATCCTTCAGAAACGGTTTCGTTAAATTTGTCTCGTGTTACTTTATTGGAAATGATTTTAATGTTAATGCACTGAATTTCATCAGAATTTATAATCTTATTTGCGTCAGATGTTTGATTGGGCAAGTATAGCGCACCCACATATAAATCGAAGCCGTATTTTTGTCTTAATCCGGCACCATTATACGTTAATACATCACCTTTAACGTCCAACTTCTTTTTGAACGTAGCTCCAGAAACGGTTATATTCTGGGCTTGAACAGATAATCCGAAGAACATCAGTGATAAAATAATAATATTTTTCATTTCGTAAAATTTTTGATTTAAACTGATAATTATTTACTAAGATAATAAATACAAGCCTTTTTTTACTATTTTAGAAAAAAGTTTACTATGACATCTATATTTATTTTATCCCTAATCGGTGGAATTTCCCTTTTTATCATGGGGTTTCTTTTAAAAAAGAATGGAAAAAAAAGTGCTGATGGAAAAATTCATGGTTATGGAACCATAGCAACCTACCTTGGATTGTACTTATTGATTTTTGGCGGTGCTTATAAGTTTCTTCATAAAGATGCATGGACTGATGATAACAGACAACTATTTTTATTTATTTTAATTGGGAGCGCCTTACTTTTTTCCATTTTATTTGGTTTGGGTTTTCTGCGCTACGCTTCAAAATCTGGCTCAAAAATTGCCTTTAGTTCAGCGATTATTTATTCTGTCGCTTCTATTTTAGTTTCATTTATTGGATTTTCTAAGGTTTCTTCTATGAACGATGGTTGGACTCAAGAAAAAGAAAAACGATTCTTGGATAGATGTAAAAGTGAAGATAAATACGATTGTGATTGTAAATTAGATATTGTCAAAGCGAATTATCCAAATCCAGAAGGTTACAATGCAATTGTTGACAACGAAGCAAATAATGCTAAGGCCGTCAGTACATTAAATGATAAATTTAATACAGCCTGTATGAAATGTGATTCAATAAAGATTCAAAGAGAGACAGAACAGGTGGGTGAGGGTGAAGGAGGTTTGCCTGCAGACTTTTAGCATCGAAATCAAATAAAATTCTTTATATGTTGCGGTCTAATTTGCGATATTGAATGGCCTCACTGATATGATGCGTTTTGATATCCAATGACGTGTCGAGGTCGGCGATTGTTCGTGCAACTTTCAAGATACGCTCGTAGGCTCTTGCAGAAAGACCAAGCTTTTTCATTGCTTTCTGTAATATGGCTTGGCCGGCTGGTTCAAGCTTGCAGAACTCTTCGACTTGTTTTCTGTTCATTTGGGCATTGGCATAAATTGCTTGGACTTTGCTAAATCTGTCTTGTTGTATTTTACGCGCTTCCAAAATTCTGTTGCGTATGCTTTGGCTCGATTCGCTTGAATTGGTCTCAGTGAGTTCCATATATTTTACTGGGCTTACCTCAATATGCATGTCGATTCTATCTAGCAATGGGCCAGAAACACGCTGGCGATAACGCTCAATGGTTTTGAAGTCGCAACTACAAGCCTTTTCTGGGTGATTTAGAAATCCACACGGACATGGATTCATAGCTCCCACCAACATAAAATTTGTTGGGAATTCTAAAGAATATCTAGATCGTGAAATAGAAACAACCCGGTCCTCTAATGGCTGTCGTAAAACTTCGAGAACTTGTCTTTTATATTCAGGTAATTCATCTAAAAACAACACGCCATTGTGTGCAAGTGAGATTTCACCTGGATGCGGAATACTGCCTCCACCAATTAGGCCAACATCTGAAATAGTATGATGGGGCTTTCTAAAAGGACGCTGTGTTAGTATTCCGTGGTCACTTTTTTTATTGGTTACACTGTGTATTTTGGTTGTCTCGAGGGCTTCATCAAGTGTCATTGGCGGTAAAATCGTCGGCAATCTTTTGGCTAACATAGATTTTCCCGCTCCTGGCGGGCCCACAACGATAATATTATGAGCTCCTGCCGCAGCAATTTCAAAAGCACGTTTGGCAATAAATTGCCCTTTAACATCGGAAAAGTCAATTGAGTAGGGTTGTAATAATTGTTCAAATTCTAGGACACTTAATGGTGTTGTTTCTTTTATGGATTGATCTCCATTGAGAAGTTTTATCACCTCAATGATGGTTTTTACACCAAATACTTTTAAATCTGGTACAATCGAGGCTTCGGCTGCATTTTCGATGGGCACGATGATGCCTTTGAATCCGTTGGCTTTGGCTTGAAGTGCTACTGCAAGAATTCCTTTAGTTTTCTGAATGCAGCCATCTAAGGATAGTTCACCTAGGAGTAAAAAGGAACTCAGTAAGTCTGTTTTTATTTGATTGGTTACAGCTAAGATTCCAATGGCAATCGGCAAGTCAAAAACGGAGCCTTCCTTGCGCATATCGGCAGGCGATAGATTGATTGTGATTTCTTTACCTGGAAAATGGAGCTTATTATTTTTAAATGCAGCCTTGATGCGCTGATGACTTTCTCTAACAGCATTATCGGGCAGGCCAACCAAATGAAAGTTTATGCCAATATCCATATTGACTTCCACTTGAATAAGAGTAGCAGAAATACCAAAAACAGCGCTTGAGTAAGTTTTAATGAACATGAACCTTGTTTTAATTCAAAGTTCAGAAGAGTTTAGAAAAGGTTTTTCGGTAGAATTACGCAGTGAGTTTCTTTATTGCTAGAATGAGCTTACTCTATCCGTATTTTTTGACAAAATTCATTGCCTATTGTCAATAAGTAAAAGCCCCTTGGTAGATTTTGTAAATTAAGCGTAGTAGCATATGCTTCAGCTATTTGACTATGCACTAAATTTCCAAGTAGATTATATAATCCTATGGTAGTTTCTTTGTATATACCTTCAATATTAATTTGTCCGTTTGAAGGATTCGGGTAAATAGTGAATTGTTTGCCTTGAAGCGCATTTATATTGTTAGTAACACAAGCTCCTTGATAATAGGAGTCAATGCCATAATAAAATGTTGCGACACACCAATTTTGATAGGTAATTGAATCACACCCACATACTGGGTCATAGGTATCAATGCAGCAAATAGAAGGATCCATCAATGAGGAATCAATACAGTTGGTGTTTAATGTTGTATCTGCTAAGCAAGCACTGTTGCAAGCGTAAGAAGAACTAAAAAATGAGGCGTTATAATCAATGCCATCGCTTCCAATAGGGCCACATCCCGAGATGAGGACACACCCCGTGTCAATATATGCCCAACCTAAAACCATTTGGCAAGCGCCAAAATTAACACCTAAGGGAATTGCGTTACAGGTATCGGTTTTAATTGGCCATTCTTGTGCTTTAGAATTTATGGCTAAAAGTGTGAATAGAAGAACGATTAAGCCCCTCACTTTTCTAATATTTTTTTAACCGAAGAACACACCGCCTTAATTACCGTCTGGACGTCTTTGTCACTAAGGTCATAATATACAGGCAATGAAATTTCGGTGGCATAATTAGCAAAAGCATTTGGATATTGATCCATTTTGTAACCTAACTTTTTATAGGCGCTTAGCAGCGGAAGTGGCTGGAAATGAACATTTACAGCCACCTCATGTTCGAAAATTTCTTGAATGATGGCATCTCTTTGCGCCTCCGTACACCCATTAATTCTCAACTGATAAAGGTGAAATGAACTGATTTTATGTGCTGTTTGGTATTTAGGTGTTTCTGCCCAATCGAAATTTGCAAAAACACTGTCATAGCTTTTAAAGATTTCTTTTCGACGGTTTAAGTTTTCTTGATATCGATTTAATTCGACAAGTCCTATGGCTGCTTGAATGTCGGTCATATTGCACTTGAAACCAGGTTCCAATACATCGTAGCGCCATGCGCCTTTTTGAGTTTTTGCCAGTGCATCCTTAGATTGTCCGTGTAAAATTTTGATGTTAAATGTTTTATAAATCTCTTCGTGGTCAAAGACATCCGGTAGTTTAAAAGTGATGGCACCACCCTCTGCGGTTGTCAAGTTTTTCACCGCATGGAAAGAAAATACAGTTACATCGGCAATGCTGCCAACCCTTTTTGACTCGTAATAGGCACCAAAACTATGTGCTGCATCAGCGGCAATTAAAATTCGGCCCAATTTTTCTTGTTGTATTGAGTTTGGATTAAATAGTGACTTTTTATCTTCAATAATCGCAAAAAGCTTCTGGTAGTCGCAGGGAAAACCGCCAATATCTACTGGCATAATTACTTTTGTTCGATGTGTAATTTTTGCAGCAACCTCAGCTACCGACATATTAAAATCATCTGAATTGATGTCCACCATAATTGGCGTTGCACCGGTATGCAAAACGACGTTTGCGCTCGCACAATACGTGTATGCAGGAATTATAACTTCATCTCCTGGTCCAACGCCCCACCAACGCAGTAAGATTTCCATGCCCATCGTCCATGAACTAACTGCTATGGTGGTCTTGGCATCACAATACGCGGTTATTTGTTTTTCGAATAGTTTGGTGCGCGGCCCGGTGGTTATCCAACCACTATTTAAGGCTGCATTTACTTCGTCTATAACGGCTTGATCAATTCTTGGAGGTGAAAATGGAATCATCATAGAGATTTAAAACGATTATACAAAGATGCTGCAATTTGGTCTCGATTAAAAAATTCACTCACATATTTTCTTCCATTTTGTCCGGCCTTTTGAATTAAACTTGGATTTTTTTCAATTTTGAGTATAACATCGGCTAATTGATTAAAATTCCCAGGTTCAAAAAACCAACCTGCTTGGGCAGTATCGATAAAATGATGCTTTGCCTCGCCGTCCACCCCAAGGAGTAATGGAACTTCCATTGACAATGCTTCAAAAACTTTTGATGGAATGGCCCCTTCAAATAAGGGCAGTTTTTTAAGCGGAACTAGCGCAATATCTACTGCTTTTAAAACGCTTGGCATTTGGGATTTATTGACGGCATCAAAAAAATATACATTTTGCAAGGCTAAAGATTCTTTGAGCTCTTTTAGCTTGTGTAACTGTGGCCCAGAACCCTGAATGATGAACTTAATTTTTTGATGCTCACCGACAATTTGAGCTGCTTTCAAAACTACTTCTAGCCCTTGTGCATGCCCAATTATACCGCCATAGAAAAACAATAGATCATCATGATTGAATCCATTTTTTTCTCTAAAATCGCCAAGTTTAATCTGTTTGGGATTATAAAAATCAATATTTACACCATTTGGTAACCAGTGTATATTTTTTAAATTAAAGCGCCTTGAAATGTCCTTAACAATTCCTTGTGTTTGCCCAGTAATCAAATCCGCTTTTAAATAACATTTTGATTCAAGCCTATAAGCTAGATTCAATAACATTTTATTTTGAACAATACCAAGTTTCTCAGCGCTTTCTGGCCAGAGGTCGCTGACATTGAAAATTAATTTAGAATTCAGTTTTTTTGCCAAGCGCATTGCACTGTATCCAAGAAATAAAGGTGGGCTTTCAACAAAAAGAAAATCAAACTCAGGCAGTTTCTTTCCGCGCCAATATGAACTCCAAACAAAACTAAAATAATTTAATAATCTAGAAAAAATCCCTTTTGAATTAGAAACGTAAATCCAAGATCTGTGAACAACAATACCATCAATCAATTCTTCTCTATTTTTTTTAGCCTTATATTCTTGATGAATTTTCATTTGGGGATAATTGGGCAAGGCAGTTAACACCTCAATATGCGCACCCAAATCCTTTAATCTAATAGCAAGTTCATGCAAGCGGTTTTGAGGTGCCCCGATTTCTGGTGGGTAGTATTGCGTAAGGATCAGAATTCTCATCTAGAAGATTTAATTAATGTTTTATTTATCCAAAAAGTATTGAAAACACAAAACCAACATACAAAAAATACAATTCCTGATTCACGTTGTAAGACACTTTCGAAAAGCGAGAAAATAGCAAAAACAATTGCAAATATTATTAGATAGATTTCGTTTTGTTTGCGAGCACAACGAATAAATTGTACAATAATTGCTAAAAATAGAATGAGGCCAAGAATTCCAATTTCATTTAAAATTTGTAAAAATTGGTTGTGTGGGTTAAACTGTTTTTTAGCCTGTAAAGGATAGCCCCAATGGATCAATCTAACGCTCAATGAAGGCTCCATTCCTCCTAATCCAAGACCAAAAGGGTAGGCGTAAGCCTCTTGAAAACTTGCCGTCCATAGAATAAGCCGAAGTTCATTGCCTTGAAGTGGCTCTTTTCTAGATTCTACAAAGGCTTGTGGACTTTTTAAATAGTCAGAAGTAAAGTCAATCGCATTAAGTGCATCGGCTTTAATTTCCGAGCTTTGAAGTGCAGTAATAATACCACCACAAAATACCACAAGGCCAAAAAGAATGCTGCGATACACCCCCCATTTTTTCGCCAATTCGATGCTTAAATAAACCACAAATATCATGATAAGTGCCAACATTCCAGCGAGAGTTCCTAGATGGAGATGCATGGCACTAAAGACACAAATCAATAGCCAAGATATCCATGACCTTTGTTCATCAAACCAAGCTATCTTTTTAAATAATAGCCCAATAATGCTAAGCAACAAAAAAGCCGAAAAATAGGAGGGGTGATGGACTTGTGAAAAATAGGTTGTACTAAAACAACGAACGCTATCGCCCAAGGTAAGCTGACATGCAATGGCATCGTAATAAGCGATGGCTACCAATAATAGACAGCCAATGGCATGCGCTAGCCACATTTTTGATATTGGAAGTGGTTTACCCCATTTGAATGCGAACAGTAAGGGAAATGCAATAAAAGCCAACTTTCTTTCTAATGCTTCGTAATCTGGAGAAGATGACCACAGTAGTGACAATGCGTAGATCCCGAAAAGTAAAATCCAAAGCCAATTAAGATTGTTAATTCTAAATCGATTTTCATTTCTTTGATTGCCGATAAATGACAAAATAAGGAGAATGATTAGAGTTGGGCCTACTAAAGCCTTTAACAGAAGCCAAGTTCCGCAAAAGGCGATTAGAATTATATGATATAAGCGTTCTACTCTTGGCATCTAAAGTGTTTGGTAAAAAATACGAAGCTTCTTTGCTTCCTCTTCCCAATTGAATTTTTTTTCAAAAAGTTGTCTTGCATTTTGACCATATTGAAGGGTTTGGGTCGGATTTTCAATAAAATCTTTCAACGCTTCCTCAATTTGAGACACATGCATTGGATCTACAAAACGCCCACAGGTGTCATCACCTAATAGTAATCTGTACAACGGAAAATCACTTGCCAATATAGCACATCCACCGGCCATGTATTCAAACATTTTAATCGGGTAAGCTTCTTTGTAGCTAGGAGTGGGGTGTAGGGTTACTATTCCCACTGCGCATTTTTTGAGTAATTTTTGAATCTCGTCTCTTTTAATTTGGCCATGCAATGTAACTTTTTGCCATGCCATACTTTGCTCAAGTTCCTTCTGAAGAGCAGGATCATCAAAACTTCCTGCAAGATGAAGATGACCGTCAATATTTTCCATTGCCAAAACAACCTCTCTGATGCCTCGAGATTCATACAAGCCCCCTATGTAACAAAATTCACTTGGGTTTTTTAATGTAAAATTGACAGCCGGAAATTCATGGGCAAGCGGAAAATTTCGAATCAGTTCAACTTTTGAATTTATTTTACTAAATCTCTCACAAATCGTAGGAGTAACAGAAATAATCCCATCTAGTTTTTTGGAATAATAGCGCTCGTATTGCGCATAAAATATAGAAATAAAACGACGCAATATCCAAGGGATCCAATGTTTATCCATAATCTGCTTGGGTACATCCTCGTGTGAATCAAAAATAACCTTTGCGCCGTTTGCTTTCAATTTGCTGCTCAAGCGCAACAATTCAGGATCATGGAGATGATAAATATCTGCATCAACTTGGATTGCGACTTCTAAAACCTGATTTACGGTTTTTTGCATGCGTATTTTCCGATTTTTTGTTTCAGCTTCAAAACTATGAATAGTAACTCCATCATCAATACGAGATTTCGTGTTGGGCACCACAATATGCACTTCAAAATCACTTGACATGGTTTTAGCCATTTTATGAAATATCCTCACATCACCGTCTTGGTGAACACTTGTAAGGTGGCAAATGCGAAGTGGTTTTGACATGTATGGCTACTTGTTTGGGCGCAAAGTGAGTAGTAAGATAATTAAGCCCCAACCCCCACTAAATAGAAGCGTAAGTAAAGACCCCGAACCTAACAAAATTAAAGGAAAAAGTTGTAGACTAAAGGCAAGCGCAGTATTGGTTTTTATATGTAAGTTGTTTAAAAACCAAAATAATATAGCCAGTTGAATGGCTGCCCAAGGTAAACCCCACCATCCAAAATTAGCATAGGCCCGCATGAAATGGGCAGTATTAACACTTCCTTTTATACCTTGTTTGGCATAGCTTGGATAAAACAATGCATATAGTTCTAAATTGTAATCAATAGGTTTTTGCTCAATCAATTTAGCGTATAAATTAAAATCGCGCCCATATAGGTAAGGTTTATCTTTTGGAACATGATCAAACCACAGGCCAATGGTTTTACCCGGAACAATTAAAACACGATGCGCAATACCTCGGGCAATAAGATTGGTTTTTGACTCAGAATGTTGTTGCACCTTCAAATCGTGTTTTCCTCCATGTAATTGCGGATTATTGGCATAAACAGACAAAACAAATAAACCGATCATTGTAAGGGCCATAAATACAGCCATGCGCCAGTTTTTAGATAAAATAAGGAATGTCACAAGTGGGAAAAGAGACCATAGTATTAGACTCTTTTGCATAAGTAATAAAGCATAAATGACTCCTAAAGTAAGGCTAATGATAAATCCAATCTTTTTCTTTTCAATAAAGAAAAATAGGATCGTGGACGGCAAAATTGCTCGGATGGTCCAGGTACTCGAATAATGTAACCAAGTTGGTAAACTAGCTGAGCTCGATTTTCTTATTTGATTTGCTTCAGACAAATTTTCGGCAAACCAGGCTTCAATTAAAGGGATTTTTCCAAGCCAAATTAGGTGAGTTACTATTATTAGAGCACTACTCAATAATAAAAACCATTCTATAACCGCCCATTTTTGAGTATTTATTAATGCGCTGAATTTTAATTCTGGTAAATAGACGCTTAAGCCATAAGCCAGACATAAGGGAATAAAAAAAAGAAAAAGAAGGGCAGGTGCATATTGCAGTCCAGAATGTTGAATCAAGCCAATTTGCAATAATAAGTAGATGCATGTATAGCAAATGAAATACGGGTGTTTTAAAAAAATGTATTTCAAATTCTTCATGAAATGTGTTTTTCATAACGCAGAACAATGAGGTAAATTAATAAATAATATACCCCATATGCGGCAAAATCAATATAGCAATAGCGTAAAACAAAATCTTCTATTCGCACACCAGGATTAAAAAATAGCCATGTCATGGCGCCAAAATAAAGTAGTTGCCAAAGAGCACTAAATCGAACTTCTTTTAGCGCAACAAGTGTTGAACTCATTGGGGAGACAATGAATTTAATTGCTTGACCAAAAATAAGAACAGCAGTTAAATCACCAGCCAATTTCCATTGGTCTCCAAAAACAACCCTAAAAAGCGGGCTTGCAAAGAAGAAAAGAATTAACGCTAAGGGAATACTCATCCAAAACAAAACCTTACTTATTTTCCAAAAATCAGCTGAAATACTGTGTTTATTTCGAATTTTTTCGGCCTGATGTTGTAAATACACTTGGGAAAGTGATGTTGAAATGAGTGCCATAGGCAAGGCCAAAACCAATCTACTCAAATCAAATTGGCCAGTTTCTGCTTTTCCATATGCCGCATGTACAATAAAAACGGGCAGCATGAGTGAAATGGTATTTAAAAAAGAAGGAAAAGCATGAAAAATGGGAAATTGCCAATAATCAAGAAGGGTTTGTTTTAATTTCTTGAAGTCCTTTTGGATTGCAAAGCCCACTTTTTTTATCTGAATAAAAGCGCCAAAAAAATTAACCACATCGCCAATTAGACTTCCCAAAAGCAAACCTTGTTGGTATCTGAAAAGACCAGATGAGGTTTGAGCCAATGCCTCTGAACCACGACGATATACTTTGTTCCGTGCAGAAGCTTTGTATGCCTTTTTGCGGATTAAGTAAAAGTTGAAACATTGGTAACTACTAACAAAAAACACACTGAGTGGAATCAGAAATAAATAGTTGACCTCGTCCTTATTGAGTTCAAAGTACTGTAAAATAGTAGATTGAAAAAAGAAGATGAAAACGCCAATGCCTAAGGCAAATAATAAACTGATCAGTACGCCACCTCCAACAAGTTGGTGTGCATCTTCATCCTTTTCTGGCAAAACAATAGCGCTTTCATATTTGAAATTTGCAAGTGCAACCAGCATACTTACCCCTGTTATATAAAGTGCTGCTGTACCGAATTCTTCGGGAGAATACATGCGGCGAAGAAAAGGCTGAAAAAGAATTGGTATGAGTTGGGCTATTACTGTACCAATAATTAGCGTTGTAGAGTTGCGAAATAACCCTCCTTGACTGTAACTTTGAAAAAGGCCTTTAAACATGTAATTGCTTTCTATGCAAATATAATCAAATCAAAATGTAGCGAATTGAAGTCCTTGTTATCAAGGAGCAGTATATTTGTGTAAAGAAAACGAATTATGAAAAAGGTAGCAGTTATTGGTGCAGGAACAATGGGTAATGGGATTGCACATGTTTTTGCCCAATTTGGATTTAAAGTTAATTTAATTGATGTTGCTCAGCCAGCCCTTGAGCGTGCAATAAGTACAATTACTAAAAATCTCGATAGGCAAGTTGTTAAAGGAAGTCTCACAGAAGAACAAAAAATCCAAACTCTGGCCAATTTGTCTACGCATTCCGATTTGGCAGAAGGAGTAAAGGGGGTTGAGTTAGTGGTTGAAGCTGCAACTGAAAATGTTGATTTGAAGCTTAAAATTTTCAAAGATCTAGATGCGCTCACCTCTCCTGAAGTAATCCTTGCTACAAATACTTCTTCTATTTCGATTACCAAAATTGCCGCTGCAACCTCTCGTCCTCAACAGGTTATTGGCATGCATTTCATGAATCCTGTACCGGTTATGAAACTTGTAGAAATTATTCGTGGGTACTCAACTTCTGATGAAGTCACAAATTTAATCATGGAGACTTCAAAAAGTTTAGGCAAAGTTCCTGTTGAGGTCAATGATTATCCTGGATTTGTGGCCAACCGAATTTTGATGCCAATGATCAATGAAGCCATCTATTCTTTATATGAAGGGGTTGCCGGTGTAGAACAAATTGATACGGTAATGAAATTGGGAATGGCCCATCCTATGGGCCCACTTCAATTAGCAGATTTCATAGGTCTCGACGTGTGTCTTGCAATTTTAGAAGTGCTTTACGAAGGATTTGGAAATCCTAAATACGCGCCATGTCCGCTACTTGTCAATATGGTGACGGCAGGAAAACAAGGTGTGAAAACAGGCGAAGGATTTTACAATTGGTCGCATGGCACCAAAGAATTGGTGGTAGCGGCAAACTTTAAAAAATAGTCAAATTTTCTTTTAGAAATTTCTCAATTACTTGCTGATCTATTGGAAAAGTTAAGTCTTGTGGCAATAATTCACTGAGTTTTACCCAACGCTGTTTTTCTTGCTCCTCAGAAAAAGGAATTGAATAGGATGGAAGTTTACCTAATTCCATTTTAGGCATTCGGATGATATAATAGAACGCAACCAAAGTACTATTGTCAAAGGCCGATGCTTGATGAGATTCATTAAAGTAGAAAAAAGTTGCTTCTGTATTGCAATAACCGAGCTCTTCGTTTAATTCTCTTTTCAGCGCCTCTCTAATTCCTTCATTGGCTTGAACACCACCACCAGGAAATTTACTGAAAAATTTACCATATCGATATTCATCTGATATCAGTATTTCATTGAATTCATTAACAATGAGTGCGTATACCCTTAGGTTAAATTGGCCCAATTAACGAATGTACTTGAAATTTAAACCTGGATATACAGCAGCTTCTTCCAATTCTTCTTCTATGCGTAAAAGCTGATTGTATTTTGACATACGATCAGAACGCGAGGCAGAACCTGTTTTAATTTGTCCACAATTAAGTGCAACTGCAAGATCTGCTATGGTATTGTCCTCTGTTTCTCCACTACGATGGCTCATAACTGAAGAGTAACCATTTCGTGTGGCAAGATTTACAGCTTCAATCGTTTCAGTTAATGTGCCTATTTGATTTACTTTGACAAGAATAGAATTTGCTACACCTTCTGAAATCCCTTGCTGAAGTCTTTTTGTGTTGGTTACAAATAGATCGTCTCCAACCAATTGTACTTTGTCACCTAATTTTTCGGTGGCAAGTTTCCAACCCTTCCAGTCATCTTCTGCAAGTCCGTCCTCAATAGAAATTATCGGGTAACGCGCGCACCAATCCGCCCAAAAATCAACCATTTGTTGAGAATTCCTAGTTTCGCCCGTTGAGGCAAAATTGTATTGACCGGTGGCCTCATCATAAAATTCCGAAGCAGCAGCATCAAGGGCAATGAAAATATCTTTTCCTGGGGTAAATCCTGCTTTTGTAATTGCCTCTATGACTACTTCAAGCGCTTCTTCGTTTGATGCTAAGTTTGGAGCAAAACCACCCTCGTCACCAACATTTGTTGACATACCCCTTGATTTTAAAACTGCTTTAAGGTGATGAAAGATTTCAGTGCCCCAACGCAATCCCTCTGAAAAGCTTTTGGCACCAAAAGGCATAACCATAAATTCTTGAATATCTATAAGATTGTCAGCATGCGAACCGCCGTTAAGTATATTCATCATTGGGACCGGCATGGTTACGGCCCCCACCCCTCCAATATATTGGAATAAACTCAACCCAGCCTCTGCGGCTGCGGCCTTAGCCACGGCCAACGATGTGCCTAACATTGCATTTGCTCCCAGATTAGATTTATTGGGGGTATTATCAAGCGAAAGGAGCAAGTAATCAATGTTTTTTTGTTCAAAAACATCCATACCAACCAAGGCACTTTGTATGGTAGTATTTACGTTTTTAACTGCATTGAGGACGCCTTTGCCTAAATACATTGATTTATCTCCATCGCGCAATTCTACGGCTTCATGAATGCCCGTTGAGGCTCCTGAAGGAACGGCTGCGCGTCCCATAACGCCATTTTCTAATAGGACATCAACTTCTATTGTGGGATTTCCACGAGAATCAAGTATTTGTCGGGCATGAATTGAAGAAATTATACTCATTTGTTTTTAGATTGTTGCAAGTTAGATATGAAGTTGTCAAAAAGGTAACGTGAGTCATGGGGGCCTGCAGAGGCTTCAGGATGGTATTGTACTGAGAATATTGCTTTGCCTTTAATGGCAATCCCTGCAATGGTTTTATCATTGAGATGTTCATGGGTTATTTCTATGTTTGGATTGGCCTCAACGCTATCTCGAGATAGAACAAAACCATGATTTTGTGATGTAATTTCACCTTTTCCAGTCTTGAGATTTAATATGGGGTGATTGACGCCTCGATGGCCATTGAACATTTTAATAGTTTTAAGACCTTGACTAAGCCCAAGAATTTGATGCCCAAGACATATGCCAAAAACGGGTTTATTGTCATTGGAAATTTCTTTTACTAATGATATACTCTCTAACATAACAGAAGGATCTCCAGGGCCATTTGAAAGCATGTATCCATCTGGTTGAAATGAATCAAGGCTATCCTTTGTGCTATTCATTGGAAAAACTTTTACATGGCAGCCGCGATCCACCAAACAGCGAATGATATTTTTTTTAACTCCGAAATCTAAAAGTGAAACACGGTATTTTGCATCTTTTGGACAGACCTCGTAGGCTACCTTTGTCGAAACTTGAGAAGACAATTCCAAGCCTTCCATTGAAGGTATTTCTGAAAGCTTGCTTTTGAGTTGTACAATGTCTAAAATTTCAGAAGAAATTATAGCATTCATTGCCCCTTTGTTGCGAATGTGCCGTACCAAGGCCCTAGTGTCAATGTCCGAAATTCCAACGGTGCCATTTTTTTCCATTAATTCTTGAAGTGAGCCATCTGCTAGTGTGCGGGAATATCCTTGGGAAAATTTTTTAGTAATTAACCCAGCAATTTTAATTGAATCTGATTCAATTTCTTCGTGTTGAATACCATAATTTCCAATATGGGAAGTAGTCATTATTAATAATTGCCCAAGATATGATGGATCAGTGAATACTTCTTGGTAGCCTGTCATTCCGGTATTGAAGGCAATTTCACCTCCTGTGGTTCCTATTTTTCCAATCGCAACCCCGTGAAAAACTGTTCCATCTTCGAGGAGTAAAATAGCAGGTTGGTGTTCGTTCATAAATAATTTTCTTCAAAATTACTCACTTTGGTAAAATTTGAACGAACTAAAACAAAAAAAGGCGGACATTGTCCGCCTTTTTTATCAACATTCTGTTGAACTATTCTTCTGTTTTTTCTTCGTCAGATGCCGATGCCTCTACCGAACTATCATTTTCTTCTGCTGTAGGCGTCTCTTCAACAACTTCTTCAGCTGCAGGTGCTTCTTCAACAACTACTTCAGCTGCAGGTGCTTCTTCAACTGCTTCTTCAGCTTCTGGTGCTTCTTCAACTACTTCTTCAGCTGCAGGCGTTTCTTCAACAAGCTCTTGGGTTGGTGCTTCTTCAACTACAACCGCTTCTGTTGTCTCCTCAACTTCTTGTGCAACTGTTGTCGATGACGAAGCGTCTGAAGATTTTCCACCTCTGCGAGATCGTCGTGTTGTTTTTTTAGTTGTATTGTTATACAATTCGTTAAAATCAACAAGTTCGATCAAACACATTTCGGCATTATCTCCTAATCGATATCCTGTTCGAATGATACGCGTATAACCACCCTCTCTTGAAGCAATTTTTGGCGCAACTTCACGAAATAATTCAGTTACAGCCTCCTTGCTTTGAAGATAAGAGAATACGACTCGTCTTGAATGTGTTGAATCTGTTTTTGATTTCGTAAGTAAAGGTTCTATAAAACCGCGCAATGTTTTTGCTTTAGCAACAGTTGTCGTAATACGCTTGTGTTCTATTAAAGAACACGCCATATTAGAAAGCATTGCTTTACGGTGGCCGGTTTTCCTTCCTAAGTGGTTTATTTTATTTCCGTGTCTCATGACTTTAAAACTTAATCTCTGTCTAATTTATATTTCGCCACATTCATCCCGAAGGTCAAGCCTTTAGAGTCAACTAAATCTTCAAGCTCAGTCAATGATTTTTTACCAAAGTTTCTAAACTTTAATAAATCTGATTTGGCATAAGATACTAAATCACCAAGGGTTTCAACATCTGCCGCTTTCAAACAATTTAAAGCACGAACAGATAAATCCATATCAACTAACTTAGTTTTTAATAACTGACGCATGTGAAGAGAAGTTTCATCAAATTCTTCAGTTTCAGCTTTAATTTCACTGTCGAGCGTTATGCGCTCATCTGAAAATAGCATGAAGTGATGTATAAGAATTTTTGCAGCTTCTTTAAGCGCATCTTTAGGATGAATTGAACCGTCAGTTTTGATATTAAACACCAATTTTTCGTAGTCAGTCTTTTGCTCAACACGGAAGTTTTCGATGCTGTACTGAACATTTACGATGGGTGTAAAGATAGAATCAATAAAAATAGTCCCAAAAGGAGCACTAGCCGATTTGTTTTCTTCAGCTGGTACATAACCGCGACCTTTGACGATGGTCAATTCCATTTCTAATTTAACCGTAGTTTCCATGTTACAAATCACTAATTCTGGATTTAAAACTTGGAATGCGCTTGTAAATTTACCGATGTCACCTGCTGTTAATTGTTGCTGTCCGCCAATCGAAACAATAACCGTTTCTGAGTCTGTGGCCTCAATTTGACGTTTGAAACGCACTTGTTTCAAATTCAAAACAATTTCAGTTACATCTTCAACTACGCCTTTAAGGGTAGTGAATTCATGGTCTGCACCTTGAATCTTAATAGACGAAATTGCAAATCCTTCCAATGAAGAAAGTAAAATTCGTCGTAGGGAGTTACCTATAGTAATTCCGTAGCCCGGTTCTAACGGACGAAACTCAAATTCTCCATTGAAATCATCGGAGTTGAGCATGATAACCTTGTCAGGTTTTTGAAAATCCAATATTGCCATTTTCTATCGCTTAGGGTTATTTAGAATATAATTCGACGATCAATTGTTCGCGAATATTTTCTGGAATCATTTCTCTTGCAGGTAAGTTCAAAAGCTTACCACTCATATTTGTAGCATCCCAATCGAGCCAATCAAAATTCTTGTTGCTAGCCGTTAAGGATCCTGTAATTGCTTCTAAAGACTTTGACTTTTCGCGAACACCAATGACGTCGCCAATACGTAAAGTATAAGAAGGAATATTTACTACATCACCATTCACGGTAATGTGTTTGTGCGAAACTAATTGTCTGGCAGCACGTCGTGAAGGCGCAATTCCAAGACGGAAAACGGTATTATCTAGGCGAGTTTCACATAACTGCAATAGATTTTCACCGGTAATGCCTTTCATACGAGAAGCTTTATCGAACATATTCGCAAATTGTCTTTCTAGAATACCGTAGGTATACTTAGCTTTTTGCTTTTCACCTAATTGAATTGCGTATTCAGATTGTTTGCCACCTCTTCTTTTGGAGGGGCCGTGTTGTCCCGGACCATAATTTCTTCTGTCCAAGGATTTGTCTGGACCAAAAATTGGATCGCGAAAGCGACGCGCAATTTTGGATTTAGGACCTCTGTATCTTGCCATTTTCTATATAAATTGCGTGAGCGTCATGAATTAAGGCATTCCTTCGATGACAATATGCCCACTGGTTAAAATATTATACTCTTCTACGTTTTGGTGGACGACAACCATTGTGCGGCATAGGTGTAACGTCTACTATTTCTGTAACCTCAATGCCTGAATTGTGAAGCGCTCTGATGGCAGACTCGCGTCCTGCACCTGGCCCTTTGACAAATACACGCACTCTACGTAGTCCGAAGTCATGTGCTTCTTTGGATGCATCTTCGGCAGCAACTTGTGCAGCATAAGGCGTATTTTTCTTAGATCCTTTGAAGCCCATTTTGCCAGCAGATGACCATGAAATCACTTGGCCAGCATTGTTCGTTAAAGAAATGATAATGTTATTGAAGCTAGCTTGAATATGCGCTTCACCTGCTGCATCAACTTTAACGTTCTTCTTCTTTTTTTGATTTGTTTTTGCCATTGTATGTGGAACTAGTTATTATTTAGCTGCTTTTTTCTTATTTGCAACAGTTTTACGTTTCCCTTTTCGGGTACGAGAGTTGTTCTTTGTGCGTTGACCACGTAACGGAAGACCAATTCTATGACGTATTCCGCGCTGACAACCGATGTCCATTAATCGTTTAATGTTTAATTGAACCTCGGAACGCAACTGACCTTCTGTTTTAATTTCATTTACAGTATTTCTAATAGCTGCCAATTGATCGTCATTCCAATCTTGAACTTTGATGCTCTCATCAATCGAATTAGAATTCAAAATCATTTTGGCGGTGCTTCTACCGATACCGTAGATATAAGTCAAGCCAATGACTCCTCTTTTATTTTTTGGTAAATCTATACCTGCAATTCGTGCCATATATTAATTATTATCCTTGACGTTGTTTTAATTTCGGATTTTTCTTATTGATCACGTAAACTTTTCCTTTACGCTTCACAATTTTACAATCTGCAGTTCTTTTCTTAACTGATGCTCTGACTTTCATAATTCAAATTATTTATATCTAAAAGATATTCTACCTTTTGTTAAATCATAAGGAGACATTTCTACTTTTACGCGGTCTCCAGGAAGTATTTTTATATAAAACATGCGCATTTTGCCCGATATATGAGCAGTAATAACATGTCCGTTTTCAAGTTCAACCCTAAACATTGCGTTTGGCAATGCTTCTAGGATGGTACCATCTTGCTCTATGGAAGTTTGTTTTGCCATAATTTACATTCCTGAAAATTCGTTAGCACCCCTACGACCTCTTACGCGCGTACCCTCCATTAGAGAATCCATATTGCGATTCAATTGATAAGTTTCGATTTGTTGCAATGTATCTAAAACAACCCCAACCATGATCAAAATGGAGGTTCCACCAAAAAACATAGCAAATCCATCATTCACACCAGCTATTTTTGCAATAGAAGGTAATATCGCAATAGCTGCTAGGAAAAGAGACCCTGGGAAAGTTATACGTGACACAACTCTATCAACATGTTCTGCAGTATCCTCGCCCGGGCGCACACCCGGAATAAAGCCACCACTTTTTTTCAAGTCGTCAGCAATTTTGTTGGGATTAATCATAATGGCTGTATAGAAATAAGTGAAAATCACAATTAAAATAACTAATAGCGCATTGTAACTAAAACCATAAGGATCGCCGAGGGTTTTTGTTAACCATCCTGCATCTTGTTGTTGCGTAACACCTTGATATACCATCATTGGAATGGTCATGATTGCTTGGGCAAATATGATGGGCATTACCCCACTAGCGTTTATCTTAATTGGCAAATAATTACGTGCCCCGTTTACATCTTCCATAGCTCTAGCGCCAGCAACTCGCTTGGCGGTATTGAGTGGAATGCGCCTCACACCTTGCACAATAAGTATAGTAATTAAGATGATTAAGAAGAACATGATGATTTCTAAAACCAAACGTATTAGATTTCCAGCTTCAACAGACTTTCCAAACTCCGCAAAAAACGCTCCTGGTAGTCTAGATAAAATCCCTACTGTTATCAGTAATGAAATACCGTTGCCGACGCCTCTTTCAGTAATGCGTTCTCCAAGCCATACGGCAAACATAGACCCTGCAATTAGTAGCATGATGGTTTGAGTCCACCAAAAAGTACTCGGGTCATCAGGCATGGCATTTTTATTGCTTACATATAGCGTTAGATAGCTAGGCGCTTGAAGTGCACAAATTACTATAGTCAAAAGACGCGTGTAATTATTGATTTGCTTTCTTCCTGATTCTCCTTCATTTTGCATTTTCTGTACGGCAGGAACAGCCATTCCAAGTAATTGCATAATAATCGAAGCACTGATATACGGCATGATACCTAAAGCCATAATAGAGGCATTTGTAAATCCTCCGCCTGAAAATACAGAAAGGATGCTTTCCAAAAAGTTCTGATCAGTAGCTTTGCTAGCCAAAGCGTCATACTTCACACCTGGTAAAATGACGTATGAACCTACACGGTATGCAAGAATAAGCCCCAAAGTCAAGATAATGCGTTTGCGCAGTTCTTCAACTTTCCAGATATTTTGCAGGTTTGTTATTAATCGTTTCATCTAAAAGCGTGCAAAGATAGTTAGATTTTTGTACATGTACCACCCAATGCTTCAATTGCAGCAATTGCTGTATTTGAAAAACCATTGGCTGAGATATTAATTTTGGCCTTTAATTCACCACGACCTAAGATTTTTACGAGTTCATTGTTGGATAAAAGACCATTTTGACGAAGTACTTCTGGAGTAATGTCTAAGATTCCTTTAACACTAGCAAGATTTTCGATAATATCTAGATTAATGGCTTTGTATTCAACACGGTTGATATTTTTAAAACCAAATTTCGGTACACGACGCTGTAAAGGCATCTGCCCACCTTCAAAACCAATTTTGGTTTTATAACCAGAGCGAGATTTAGCTCCTTTATGACCACGTGTCGAAGTTCCGCCACGACCTGATCCTTGACCACGACCTATACGCTTTTCAGTTTTAACTGAGCCTGCTGCTGGTGTAAGATTATGTAATTCCATTTCTTTGTTAGTCTATTATTCCACTACTTGAATAAGGTGCTTCACCTTATTCACCATTCCCATTATTTGAGGGTTTACCTCTTTTTCAATAACTTGGTTCAAGCGACGAAAACCTAAAGCCTTAATTGTAGCTTTTTGATCAGCTGGACGCTTGATCGCACTTTTCACTTGTTTTATTTTGATTGTGCTCATAGTTGCTTTAATTAACCGTTGAATACTTTGTCTAGAGATATACCGCGTTGCCGAGCAACAGCTACTGCATCACGCATGTTCGATAAGGCATCCATTGTCGCTTTGACCACATTGTGCGGATTGGAAGAACCTTGTGATTTTGCCAAAACGTTGTGTACACCTACACTTTCAAGGACAGCACGCATGGCTCCACCGGCAATAACTCCAGTACCCTCAGTTGCTGGTTTTAGCAAAACTTCTGCCCCACCATATTTCCCTTTTTGTTGATGTGGGACAGTCCCACGTAAGATAGGTACTTTAATTAAGTTCTTTTTGGCATCATCGATACCTTTAGTAATTGCTTCAGTTACCTCTTTTGCTTTACCTAATCCGTGACCTACTACGCCATTTTCATCTCCAACTACAACAATTGCAGAGAAACTAAACGTACGTCCACCTTTGGTTACTTTTGTAACTCGATTTACTGCTACGAGTTTATCTTTTAACTCGATATCAGCTGATTTAACTCTATTTACGATTTGAGCTGCCATTTTATTTAAAATTTGAGTCCTCCTTCACGAGCTGAATCAGCTAAGGATTTAATTCTACCATGATACAAATAACCATTACGGTCAAAAATTACGCGTTCAACGCCCGCTTTCTGAGCGACTTCAGCGATTTTCTTTCCTACAATAGCTGCCTGATTTACTTTGTTTGTTTTTTGAGCGTCTTCCATTTTAAGAGATCCAGCAGAGGCCAAGGTACGACCACTATTGTCGTCGATAATTTGCGCATAAATCTGCTTGTTACTTCTAAAAACGGTAAGGCGAGGTATAGCGGAAGTTCCAAAAATCTTTTTTCTGATTCTTCGCTTTATTTTTGCTCTTCTAAGTACTTTATTTAGTGCCATAATTCTTTCGATTATTTTTTACTTGCTGATTTTCCAGCTTTTCTGCGAATTTCTTCACCGACAAAGCGAATTCCTTTTCCTTTGTACGGTTCAGGTTTTCTGAAAGAGCGAATCTTGGCAGCAACTTGACCAAGTAATTGCTTATCGTATGATTCTAGTGTAACGATAGGTGCTTTACCTTTTTCAGTTGCAGTGGTAACCTTCACTTCTTTCGGGATTTCCATAACAATGGCATGAGAAAATCCGAGTGCTAATTCGAGTTGTTGACCATTAGCATTTGCACGGAAACCAACTCCAATTACTTCTAATTCTTTTTTGAATCCCTCTGATACGCCATGAACCATATTGTAAACCAAGGCACGATATAGACCGTGCTTCGAACGATGATCTGGAGCGTCAGATGGACGCGAAAAAGTAATAACGTTGTCCTCAATGCTTACATTTACTGAAGCATCAATATGCTGAGCTAATTCGCCTTTTTTACCTTTGACGGTCATTACCGAGTCAACATAGTTAACTTCGACGCCGCTTGGTATAGTTATAGGTGCTTTTCCAATTCTTGACATTTCTATTTATTTTTTAGTAAACGTAACAAAGTACTTCGCCACCTACGTTATTTTTTCTTGCCTCCTTATCGGTAATTACACCATGAGACGTGGATACGATGGCAATTCCTAAACCATTTAAAACACGTGGCATTTCTTGAGCATTGCTATATTTTCTTAAACCTGGACGCGACGCACGTTGCAACTTTGTGATTGCTGGTACTCTAGTCGAGGGATTGTACTTTAATGCTATTTTTATTATACCTTGTTTACTGTCTTCCTCAAATTTGTAATTGAGAATATACCCTTGATCAAATAAAATTTGTGTCATAGCACGTTTTAAATTCGAACCTGGTATATCAACGGTCTTCAAGCCTGCTGAACTCGCATTTCTAATGCGCGTTAAAAAATCTGCTATTGGATCTGTATTCATTTCTTTAATATTATCTTATTTACCAACTTGCTTTTTTCACTCCTGGGATTTTACCAGCCAAGGCCATCTCACGAAAAGTTACACGGGAGATTCCAAATTGACGCATATAACCTCTTGGGCGACCAGTTAATCCACAACGATTGTGTTTTCTGTTTTTAGCCGAGTTTGCCGGTAATTTTTGCAAAGCCATCATTGCGTCCCATTTTTGAGACTGAATTTCTTCAGACGCTTCAGTAGACTTCAAAATTTTAGTGAGTTCAGCTCGTTTCTTTTCGTAACGGTTGACTAACCTTTCTCTTTTGCGCTCACGCGCTTTCATTGATTCTTTAGCCATTTCTTTTTATTTTTTAATAAATGGGAAACCAAATGCATCCAATAATGCTTTTGCCTCTTCGTCACTACTTGCAGAAGTAACGAATGTAATGTCCATACCTAATATTCGATTTACTTTATCAATATCAATTTCAGGGAAAATGATATGCTCTTTGACTCCGAGGTTAAAATTACCTCGTCAATCAAATCCTTTAGGATTAATACCACGAAAGTCACGTGTTCTAGGTAAGGCAACTGCTAGTAAACGATCTAAAAAGTCATACATACGGTCACCACGAAGTGTAACTTTTGTACCGATAGGCATTCCTTTTCTTAATTTGAAGTTTGAAATATCCTTTTTAGAAATCGTTGTAATTGCTTTTTGGCCAGCTATACGAGATAGGTCTGCTGCAGCATTGTCGATTAACTTCTTGTCTGCAACAGCATCACCCATACCTTGGCTGAGAACAATTTTTTCTAATTTAGGAACGCTCATTACTGATTTGTAATTGAAACGCTCTTGAAGCGTTTGCTTGATTTCGTTCCTGTACTTCTCTTTTAATCTTGGCGTGTAACTCATTATTTAATCACCTCCCCTGATTTTTTTGAATAACGAACTAATTTCCCTTTTTCCTCTTTTCTACCGATGCGCGATGCAACACCACCGTTAACCACCATCAAATTAGAAATATGAATAGAACCTTCTTTTTCTTCGATTCCTCCTTGAGGATTTGTTGCGCTAGGCTTGTTGTGTTTTTTGATCATATTGACCCCTTCCACGGTAGCACGCATTTTTTGGCGATCTATGGAGGCTATTTTGCCTTCACGACCCTTGGATTCACCAGAAATAACCTTCACAGTGTCTCCAATCTTGATATGTAATTTCTTTTGCATATTTCGATGAATTATAACACCTCTGGTGCTAGTGAAACAATTTTCATGTAGTTGCTTTCACGCAATTCTCTGGCTACTGGGCCGAATATACGTGTACCACGCATTTCTCCAGTTTGATTAAGAATAACACAAGCGTTATCGTCAAATCGGATATAAGAACCGTCTGGACGTCGCACTTCTTTTTTAGTACGCACAACCACAGCTTTGGCCACTGATCCTTTTTTAACTGCTCCATTTGGCATTGCACTTTTTACAGTCACAACTATTTTATCACCAACGGATGCGTAACGACGTCGTGTACCGCCTAAAACGCGAATGCATAATACTTCCTTAGCTCCGGAGTTGTCTGCAACTGATAGTCTGGATTCTGTTTGTATCATTTTCTCCGATTATTTAGCGCGTTCTACAATTTCTACCATTCTCCAATTCTTTGATTTACTCAAAGGACGGGTTTCCATAATGCGAACAGTATCGCCAATATGGCAATCATTGTTTTGGTCATGAGCAACAAATTTGGTTGTCTTCTTAACGAACTTACCATATTTGGGGTGCTTCACTTTTCGTTCAACAGCAACAACAATCGATTTTTCCATTTTGTCACTGGTGACGATACCAATTCTTTCTTTTCTTAAATTTCGTTTTTCCATGTTCATTTTTTTAACTCAGGGTTAATCCTGATTTGAACGTTTAGTTAACTCTGTACTTAACCTAGCTACTGTTTTACGCATATGATGAATGCGCAATGGATTTTCAATTGGTGCCGTCTTATGAGTCAATTTTAAATTGGTCAGTTGACTTTTAAAATCATCTAAACGACTTTGTAAATCCGCAGTAGAAAGTTTTGCAATTTCTGTTTGTTTCATCTTAATTTATTAAGCTGGTATAACATAATCATTGCGAACAATAAACTTACATTTCACTGGCATCTTCTGTGCTGCAAGTCTCATTGCTTCTTTAGCAATGTCGTAAGGAACACCGTCTGCCTCGAACATTATTGTTCCAGGTTTAATCACCGCAACCCAATGACTTGGTGCACCCTTACCTTTACCCATACGTACTTCAGCTGGTTTTGAGGTAACCGGCTTGTCTGGGAATATTCGGATCCAAACTTTTCCTTCACGCTTCATGTATCGAGTAACGGCAATACGTGAAGCTTCAATCTGACGTGAAGTAATCCATCCTGGTTCCAAAGCCTTCAATCCGAAAGATCCAAAAGCGATTGTCGACCCACGGTGAGCCAAACCTCGATTTCTTCCTTTCTGTACTCTTCTAAATTTTGTTCTTTTAGGCTGTAACATTTCCTATTATTTTAACTGTCTTTTATTTCTTCTTTCTTTTAAATGATGCAGGTTTGCGGTCACCACCTTGATGGTTACCAACACCTGAATTCATGCCAATATTAGGCGCCAAGTCACGTTTCCCATAGACCTCACCGCGGCAGATCCAAACTTTAACGCCCAATCTACCATATGTCGTATGGGCTTCAGATACTGCGTAATCAATATCTGCACGAAAAGTGTGTAATGGTGTTCGACCATCTTTATACATTTCAGTACGAGCCATTTCAGCACCATTCAAACGACCAGAAATTTTCACCTTGATACCTTCTGCACCCATGCGCATGGTACCAGCAATTGCCATTTTGATAGCACGTCTAAAAGAAATACGCGCTTCTAACTGACGAGAAATCCCATCGGCAACCAAACGTGCATCTAATTCAGGACGTTTTACTTCAAAAATATTAATCTGAATTTCTTTTTTGGTAAGCTTTTTCAGCTCCTCCTTCAATTTATCAACCTCCTGACCACCTTTACCAATGATAACTCCAGGACGTGCTGTGTTTATTGTAACGGTTACTAGCTTCAGGGTGCGCTCGATAATAATTTTAGATATACTTGCCTTGGCCAAACGCGCATTAAGATAGCGACGGATTTGGTCATCTTCTACGATTTTATCTCTGTAATTGCTACCTCCATACCAATTTGATTCCCATCCGTGGATGTAACCAAGTCTATTTCCTATTGGATTTGTTTTTTGTCCCATTTCTTCTAGTTTTTAGTACCATCAACTACGATAGTCACATGGTTCGATCTTTTTCTAATTCGGTGTGCACGACCTTGAGGAGCTGGTTGAATACGCTTTAGCATTGTTCCACAACCAACTTCTATTCGGCTTACAATAAGGGTTTCTTGACTGATATCAGCGCCTTCATTTTTTTGTTCCCAATTTGCAATTGCAGAACGAAGAAGTTTTCCAAGACTTGTCGATGCCTCTTTACCGTTAAATTGGAGAATGTTCAAAGCTTTGTTTACTTCAACACCTCGAATTAAATCAGCAACCATTCTCATTTTCCTAGGTGAAATTGGAGAATCATTCAATCGGGCAATCGCCAATGATTTTTTATTTTCTTTTAGCTCTTCAGCTCTTAAGCGTTTTCTAGCTCCCATGACTATAATAATTCTTAACGTTTTTTATCTTTTTTATTACCAGCATGGCCACGGAAATTACGAGTAGGGGAGAATTCTCCGAGTTTGTGACCTACCATGTTTTCTGTGACAAAAATTGGAATGAATTTGTTGCCATTATGAACAGCAAATGTCAATCCTACAAATTCTGGAGTAATTGTGGATGCTCTTGACCATGTTTTAATTACCGCTTTGCTGTTTGACGCTTGAGCGTCATCAACGCGCTTCATTAATTTATAGTGAACAAACGGTGGTTTCTTTAATGAACGACTCATACCTTAATTATTTCTTTCTTCTTTCTACAATTAATTTATCGGAATACTTGCGTTTTGATCTTGTTTTAAATCCTTTAGCAGGCATACCATTTCTTGATCTCGGGTGTCCTCCAGCATTGCGGCCTTCACCACCACCCATTGGGTGATCAACAGGGTTCATAACAACACCACGAACACGTGGACGACGACCCAACCAACGAGAACGACCAGCTTTTCCTGAAACAACAAGGTTATGCTCGGCATTTGACACAGAGCCAATTGTTGCCATGCAAGTAATTAGTATCATGCGTGTTTCTCCAGATGGCATTTTAATAATCGCATATTTTCCATCTCGGGCATTCAGTTGAGCGTAAGTACCAGCACCACGTGCGATGATACCACCACCACCTGGCTTTAATTCAATATTGTGAATCACAGTACCAAGAGGAATATCGGCAAGAAACATTGCATGGCCGATATTAGGTTGAGCAGTTTTACCTGAAAGCACAACATCGTCGACTTTTAGTCCATTTGGTGCAATCATATAGCGTTTTTCACCATCTGCATAATACAATAATGCAATGTTCGCCGTACGATTTGGATCGTATTCAATTGATTTTACCGTTGCAGGAATATCAAATTTATCGCGTTTAAAATCTATAATACGATAACGTTGTTTGTGACCTCCGCCCAAATATCGCATAGTCATGCGGCCATCATTATTACGACCACCTGATTTTTTCATAGGAGCCAACAAACTCTTTTCCGGTGTAGATTTGGTCAACTCCGCAAAGTCTGAAGCTACTTTGTGGCGCTGGCCAGGAGTTGTTGGTTTAAATTTTTTCAAACTCATGGTTACTCATTAATAATTGTTAAATAAATCAATGGTTTCACCATCTGCTACTGTAACTACAGCTTTTTTCCATTGTTTGCTGCGTTGCTCAACAATACCTTTGTTCGTGTATTTCACAGAGGATACCCCACCACCATAATTTAATGTATGAACATCTGTGACATGTACTCCATACATCTTTTCGATGGCATTTTTAATTTCGATTTTATTGCTATTACGGTCTACTTCAAAAGTAAAGCGATTTGCAGTTTCGCTTAGCTTGGTAGCTTTTTCTGTAATAACTGGTTTTTTGATAATAGTATGCATAACGCTTAGTTAAGAATCGTTTGAATTTTCTCAATAGAGCTTTCAGCCAATACAACTTTGGACGCATTTAGCACATCGTAAGTATTGAATGAATCTGCTGTTACGACTTTTACACGCCCAAGGTTTCGTGCAGCAAGGTAAACGCTGTCTGTTTTGTCACCTAGGATGAAAAGTACTTTTTGATTTTCGAGATTCATGGACGCTAAAAGCGTTTTGAAATCTTTGGTTTTGGCTTCCATGTTCAAATCTTGAATAACCATTAACGAATCGTTTTTCGCCTTAAAAGCAAAAGCCGATTTTCGAGCTAAACGCTTCAACTTCAAGTTTAATTTGAAATGATAGTTACGTGGTCGCGGGCCAAAAATACGGCCTCCACCCACACGAGTTCCAGATTTAGCCGATCCTGCGCGAGCGCCACCTGTACCTTTTTGACGCTTAAGTTTTTTCGTTGACCCAGCAATCTCGCTACGTTCTTTTGCTTTGTGCGTTCCTTGACGTTTATTAGCCAAGTGCTGTTTAACATCCAAGTAAATAGCATGGTTGTTCGGTTCTATTCCAAACACTTCATCTGAAAGGGTTACTGACTTAGCAGTAGCGGTACCTTTTGTATCGTATATTTTCAGTTTCATTACTTGACAATTGTTACAGTTGAACCATTTGCTCCTGGAATAGAACCTTTAATAATTAAAAGATTCTTCTCAGCAATTACTTTTAAAATTTGAAGGTTAGCTTGAGTGCGTTGTTTGTTTCCCATTTGACCTGCCATGCGCATTCCTTTGAATACACGAGCAGGGTATGAACAAGCGCCAATAGAACCTGGTGCACGCAAACGGTTGTGCTGACCATGTGTAGATTGACCGACCCCACCAAAATTGTGGCGACGAACAACTCCTTGAAAGCCCTTACCTTTTGAGATCCCTGTTACGTCCACAAATTCTCCTTCTTCAAAAAGATTTGCATCAATGGTGTCTCCAAGGTTGGCAGATTCAAAATCTTTGAATTCTACCAATTTTGCTTTAGGAGCAGTGTTTGCTTTTTTGAAATGACCTTTTAATGCATTTGGGGTATTTTTCTCTTTGCGAGATCCAAATCCCAACTGAACAGCATCGTAACCATCTCTGTCTTGTGTTTTGACCTGCGTCACCACACAAGGACCAGCTTCAATAACAGTGCATGGCAACGATTTGCCCTCGGCACTAAAGATGCTAGTCATCCCGATTTTACGTCCAATAATTCCTGGCATATGATTTGTAGTTAAAAATTATACTTTGATTTCAACGTCTACTCCACTTGGTAACTCAAGTTTCATAAGGGCATCAACAGTCTTGGATGAACTGCTATAGATATCCATTAAACGCTTGTAGGCGCACAATTCGAATTGCTCGCGTGCTTTCTTGTTCACGTGGGGTGAACGAAGCACAGTGTAAATTCGTTTGTGGGTTGGTAGAGGAATAGGACCACTAACAACAGCACCTGTGGATTTTACTGTTTTTACGATTTTCTCTGCCGATTTGTCTAACAGATTGTGATCGTAAGATTTTAATTTTATTCTAATTTTTTGGCTCATCGCGTTTGACTTTTTTATGCTGTGACTTTACCATTTGCTTTTGCTACTACTTCGTCTGCAACGTTTTTAGGAGCTTCGGCATAGTGAGAAAATTCCATTGAAGAACTTGCACGACCAGATGTGATGGTACGTAATTGTGTGACATATCCGAACATTTCTGAAAGTGGCACATCCGCTTTCAATACCTTAGCTCCGTTGCGATCGTCCATACCCTTCATCATTCCACGACGACGGTTAAGGTCACCAACAACATCACCCATATTTTCTTCTGGTGTAACTACTTCTAATTTCATGATTGGCTCAAGAAGGATCGGACGGCAAGCTTTCAATGCTGCACGATAAGCCATCTTAGCACATAATTCGAATGAAAGTGAATCGGAGTCAACGTTGTGATAAGAGCCATCGATTAATTCAACTACCATTGAGTCGATAGGAAAGCCGGCCATTACTCCATTCTTCATCGAATCCTTGAAACCTTTTTCAACTGATGGTATGAATTCACGAGGAATGTTACCACCTTTGATGCTATTGATGAATTCTAATCCTGTTTTTTCTTCGCTGTTTTGAGGAGAGATCTTCACAAAGATATCGGCAAACTTACCACGACCACCAGTTTGTTTCTTGTAAACTTCACGGTGTTCTGTATTTCCAGTAATGGCTTCACGGTATGCAACTTGAGGTGCACCTTGATTCACTTCTACTTTGAATTCACGCTTCAAACGGTCAACGATGATTTCAAGGTGCAATTCGCCCATTCCTGAAATGATTGTCTGACCAGTTTCTTCATCGGTATTAACGCGGAACGTTGGATCTTCCTCAGAAAGTTTAGATAAACCAATAGAAAGACGGTCTGTATCTGCTTGCGTTTTAGGCTCAATTGCTAAACCAATTACTGGATCTGGGAATACCATTGATTCGAGTACAATTGGTGCGTTTTCAGCACATAAGGTATCTCCGGTTTTGATGTCCTTGAATCCAACTACAGCACCGATATCTCCAGCTCCTAGTTCAGGAATTTGGTTTTGCTTGTTGGCGTGCATTTGGAAAATACGAGAAATACGCTCTTTGCTATCTGAACGAGTGTTCAATACGTATGAACCAGCCTCGAGTTTACCTGAATAAGCGCGAACGAAACACAAACGACCTACAAATGGGTCAGTTGCAATTTTGAATGCAAGTGCTGAGAATGGTTCGTCGTAAGAAGGTTTACGGCTAATTTCTTGGTCTGTTTTAGGGTTAGTACCTGTAATTGCTTCAACATCAAGTGGCGAAGGAAGAATTTCCATTACCATGTCAAGCATTGCCTGTACACCTTTATTTTTAAATGATGAACCACACATCATCGGAACAACTTTTCCTGCGATTGTAGCTTGACGCAAGGCATCTAGAATTTCACGTTCAGTAAGTGAGTTCTCGTCTTCAAAGAATTTCTCCATGAGGTTTTCGTCAAACTCTGCAACTGCTTCTAATAATTCAGAACGCAACCTACGTGCTTCATCAATAATATCAGCTGGGATTTCTACTTCTTGGAAAGTCATTCCCATGTCGTGCTCATTCCAAACAATACCTCTCCAGTTGATCAAGTCAACAACTCCCTTGAAATTATCTTCCTCACCAATGTTAATTTGAAGGGGAAGTGCATGACTTCCTAACATATCTTTAACTTGACGACAAACCATTAAAAAGTCTGCACCTTGACGGTCCATTTTATTTACAAACCCAATTCTTGGAACATTGTAATTATTGGCCAAACGCCAATTGGTCTCAGATTGTGGTTCTACACCATCAACTGCTGAAAATAAGAATACCAAACCATCTAAAACACGTAGCGATCTATTTACTTCAACTGTAAAATCTACGTGTCCTGGTGTATCAATGATATTCACGTGGTATTTCTGACCTCTATAATTCCAATCAAGGGTAGTGGCAGCAGAAGTAATGGTAATACCGCGCTCCTGTTCTTGCTCCATCCAGTCCATTGTAGCTGCACCGTCGTGTACCTCACCAATTTTATGACTTACACCACCGTAATATAAAATACGCTCAGTAGTAGTGGTTTTTCCTGCATCAATGTGCGCAGCAATACCAATATTTCTAGTAAATGTTAAATCTCTAGCCATTGTTAGAATCTAAAGTGTGAGAATGCTTTGTTAGCTTCGGCCATCCGAAGCGTATCTTCTTTCTTTTTAAATGCAGCACCTTCTTCCTTAGAAGCCGCAATAATTTCCGAGGCCAAACGTTGGGCCATCGTTTTTTCATTTCTTTTACGTGAATATCCGATTAACCACTTCATGGCTAAAGAAGATTTTCTTTCTTCACGAACTGGAGTGGGAATTTGAAAGGTAGCACCACCAACACGACGTGAGCGCACTTCTACACTCGGCGTAATATTCTCGATAGCTTTTTTCCAAGTTTCAAGACCATTAGCGTCTTCGATTTTATTTTCTACAATGTCTAGTGCTTCGTAGAAAATTCTAAATGCTAAACTTTTTTTGCCGTCTAGCATCAGGTTGTTAACGAATTTAGTTACGACAACTTCGTTAAACTTTGGATCCGGTAGGATTGCAATTTTTTTCGCTTTTCTTCTTCTCATGATGTCTAGCTTTTAATTATTTCTGCTTAGGACGTTTAGTACCATACTTTGAGCGTCGTTGGCTACGGCCTTGAACGCCTGCTGTGTCTTCAGCACCACGAACAATGTGGTAGCGAACTCCAGGTAAATCTTTTACCCTTCCTCCGCGTACTAATACTAATGAGTGTTCTTGAAGATTGTGGCCTTCACCACCAATGTAAGCGTTGACTTCTTTTCCATTTGTCAAACGTACACGCGCTACTTTTCGCATTGCCGAATTCGGCTTTTTTGGAGTAGTCGTGTACACACGAACGCAAACGCCTTTGCGTTGTGGACATGAATCAAGCGCAGCAGACTTACTTTTCTTCACTACCGCAGTTCTTCCTTTGCGAACTAATTGTTGAATAGTTGGCATAAAATACTCTTGTTTTATAAAATAAATAATAACCCCCAAACGTACTTTGAGGGGTGCAAAGATAACTATATATTTTTATAAACCAATACCGATTGAAAAATATTCAATTATTTAAGAAAGTTTTATTCAATTTTTTTTACCCGAGTAATTTAACTACCCATTTCAGATAAAAAAAAGGAACCCAAATGGATTCCTTTTAAAAAATTTAATGAGAAAAATTTTCAAAGATTATCTGTATAGTGTTGCTTTAACAGCCTTAACGATTCGCTCTACATTAGGCAAGGCCTCGTCAATTAGGGATGGCGAGAATGCAAATGGTGTATCGGTTTGTGTAATGCGCTGCACCGGAGCATCAAGGTAATCAAATGCATAACGCTGCAAATGATACGCAATCTCAGAGGAGATACTTGCCAAAGGCCACGATTCTTCAACTACCACACACCGGTTGGTTTTTTTGATTGATTCGACAATGCACCCGAAATCAATAGGGCGGATGGTGCGTAAATCGATGATCTCAACACTGATATTTTCCTTAGCCAAAACTTCTGCTGCCTCTTGGGCAACTTTAATGATCTTACCGAAGGTTACTAAGGTAATGTCTGTTCCTTTTCGTTTTACATCGGCGACCCCAATAGGAATAATATATTCTCCTTCAGGTACTTCGCCTTTGTCCCCGTACATTTTTTCCGATTCCAAAAATACAACGGGGTCATTGTCTCGAATTGCTGCCTTCAATAATCCTTTGGCATCCGCAGGATTCGATGGTGTAATTACTTTTAAACCCGGGACATGGGCATAAAATGCTTCAAAACTTTGGGAGTGTGTAGCAGCAAGTTGACCGGCTTGCCCATTCCCCCCTCTAAAAACAATTGGACAGCCATATTGTCCACCTGACATTTGAAGCATTTTTGCTGCTGAATTAATAATTTGATCGGCAGCTAATATGGCAAAATTCCAAGTCATAAATTCGACTATAGGTCTCAGTCCATTCATCGCAGCACCAACGGCAATACCTGAAAAACCAAGTTCTGCGATTGGCGTATCGATCACACGCTTTGGCCCAAATTCATCTAACATGCCTTGAGATACTTTGTATGCACCGTTGTATTCAGCAACTTCCTCGCCAAGTAAAAATACATTTTGATCCCGACGCATTTCTTCCGACATGGCTTCCCTAAGTGCTTCTCTGAACTGTAAGGTTTTCATATTTCTTTTTTTAGAATTGGCAAAATTACAAATAAGTCAGATAAGTAATCTTATTAAGCCACTTTAAGTGTAGCAATTTTCGATTTTCCAAATTGTTGGGTGGCGTAATTGATATCCACATGTAAGTTTTTAACAGAACCGCTAGGCAAATTGTACATTGCATCTGTGAGTATCGCTTCACAAATTGATCTTAAACCCCGAGCGCCTAATTCGAATTCAATTGCTTTTAAAACAATAAAATCCAGTACTTCATGATCAAAATCTAACTTAACACCGTCCATATCAAACAATTTCGTGTATTGCTTAATTAGCGCATTTTTTGGTTCAGTTAGTATTCTTTTCAAATCGGCCTCACTGAGTGGTTCAAGGTATGTTAAAACTGGAAAACGGCCTATCAATTCAGGAATGAGTCCGAAAGTTTTAATATCGGATGGCGCGATATACTTTAAAAGGGAATCTCCTTCTATACTTTGTTCATGTTCGTTAGAAAAGCCAATAGTTTGCCTGTTGACGCGATTTGCAATAAGTTTTTCTATACCATCAAAAGCTCCACCACATATAAATAGGATATTCTTCGTATCGATTGCAACCATTTTTTGTTCGGGGTGCTTTCTACCTCCTTGTGGTGGCACATTCACAGTCGCCCCTTCAAGTAATTTTAGTAAGGCTTGTTGAACCCCTTCTCCTGAAACATCCCTTGTTATACTCGGATTGTCATTTTTACGAGCAATTTTGTCAATTTCATCAATAAAAACGATGCCCATTTGTGCACTTTCAGCATTGTAGTCTGCTGCTTGAAGCAATCTAGAAAGGATACTTTCAACATCCTCACCCACATAACCAGCTTCAGTCAGAACAGTAGCATCCGCAATACAAAAGGGAACGTTTAAAAGTTTTGCAATTGATTTAGCCAAAAGGGTCTTTCCTGTACCAGTTCGTCCTACAAGAATGACATTAGATTTCTCAATTTCAATATCGTTTTCTTTTGTTTTTTGTTTGAGTCGTTTAAAATGATTGTAAACAGCAACGGAAAGCACTTTTTTTGCATCCTGTTGCCCTATTACATATTGATCAAGGTGCGCTTTTATTTCTTGCGGTTTAAGCAGATTCAAAGCATTTATAGCCTCTGAAGTATTTGATGTAGTTCCATTGAGTTCTTCTTGAACAATTTTATTGGCCTGGTTTGCACAAGAATCACATATATGACCATTTATTCCGGCAATGAGCATACCCACACCAGAGCGCGGCATTCCACAAAAAGAGCAAGTTGTTTCTTTTTTAGCCATCGTTTATTTTGGATTGCGTAAAAGAACCTCATCCACCATTCCGTATTGCTTAGCTTCCTCGGAGGTCATCCAATAATCTCTATCAGAATCTGCCCATACTTTATCGTATTCTTGCTTACTATGTATGGCAATTATATCGTAGAGTTCTTTTTTCAATTTTTGAATTTCACGCGCCGTAATTTCTATATCAGAAGCCTGACCTTGAGCGCCGCCTAGAGGCTGATGAATCATAACTCTTGAATGTTTCAGAGCACTGCGTTTTCCATATGCACCAGCACAAAGCAAAACTGCACCCATGGAGGCTGCTATCCCAGTACAAATAGTGGCAACGTCTGGTCGAATATATTGCATGGTATCATAAATCCCTAAACCTGCATAAACTGAACCACCAGGTGAATTAAGATAGATTTGAATGTCTTTTTTTGCATCAACAGACTCTAAGAAAAGCAATTGCGCATTGATGATGTTTGCCACTTGATCATTAATACCCGTGCCTAAGAAAATTATTCGATCCATCATGAGTCGCGAGAACACATCCATTTGTGTCATGTTTAATGGTCTTTCCTCAATGATATAGGGGGTCAAAGATGACTCAATGTAATGATCCACATACATACTTCCAATGCCCATGTGTTTGGTGGCGTATTTTCGAAATTCGTTATTGTCCATTGTTTTTTTAAGACTAAAATTAATTATAAAGGTTGATTTTATTTATTGTTGCAAATCAAAAAAAAATCCTGGAAGTCCAGGATTTTTTTCAGACACTTAAAAAAATCTTATTTAATCAAATCTATAAAGGATTGATCATTCATAATTTTGATGAATTCACGATCTAAGCTTGCTTTTTCTTTTAAAGAGGGGTTTTTAGAAATTGCTGTTTTCAATTTAGCAATAACTACTTGAGCATCTGCACCATTTCTAGCTTCAATAATTGCTTTAAGATAAGCTATTTCAGCAGTCTCATTTAAGGAAGCACTTGACTTATTGGCTGCATCGAGATTATTGCCTAAAATTAATGCTAAAACTTTGTTGTAGCAATCTTGGCTAATGTTCTTTTGCGCTGCATTGTAATTTCCCTCCATTATATCTATAATTCCTTGATTGTAATTGTAGACACTTGTTTTTGACGAGGACAACAATTTTTTGGCTGCTTCACGATTTCCTTCGAGAATTAAACTAGCCGCAAGATTATTATTGGTAACTGGATTGGTTTTTAAATCATTTGCCTTTTTAAATGAATTGGCCGCCTCTTTGGTATTGCCAAGTTCAAATTGGCTTACACCCAGATTTGTATGTGTTCGGTAATCTGATGCAAAATTTGTCGCAGCAATTTCATAAATACGCGCTTTCTCGTTGGCATCCATTGTCAATTTACCAGCTGTAAACAACAATTCTTCAACGTTCAAAGTAGCAGGATTTTGCACAGAAGCTGTCCTTAATTCATCATCAGTTAGTCCAAATTCAGTATAGTTTACCACAATCACTGCACGTCGAATCATCGGAAAAACATCGCGTTCCAATTCGGTATATGCTTTACCTAGATTAATCATGTCCTTCTCTCTTTGTTCGGGATCTTTAGTCATTTCCAAAATGCGTATAAAAAGATTTTTATCAGCTTCGGGTATTGTGCTTGTTGCGGCCAATTGAGCTTTAAAACCATCAAAATCTTCACCAAATTTGGCGAGTTTGTAAGCACTTGTATCAGCATAGATGTTTAACTTAGCTTTTTTCATAAGGTCAATAAGTGCCTTACGTGCTGCAACGGTTCGGTCTGAAGAAAGGTCGTCGTTTTTTGCTACTTCTCCATCTGGTGACGCGTAACCATTAATTTGGATTGAATTAATCTTGATTTTAGGATTATTTTGCGCTGCTTGGATCCAAGCCATGAGCGCTGCAATGTCTGCATCTTTAATTTCATTTGGACGCACATTAAATTTCCCTTTTTCAAAATTAATTGTCGCAGTGGTAGATTTTTCAAATTGTCTAACCAAAGCGTCTGGTTCTGAGAGAACTTTAAAAGTTTTGTCCACAAGATAGGGTGTGATTATTGTTCCATCGGCAATTTTAGTCTCTGGCAGAGCACCTTTCTCTTTTGTTTGTAAGTATAACTTTCCGGTGATGATTAAATCAGCTGCTTCCATCGAAGGATTATAGGCTAAAGTTTGTTCAAAAGTTGCCGTTCCTCCGGATTTGAAATCTATAGTCGTTCCATTGCCGGTAACCTTTGAACCGTTGATATTCCAAGTACCAACCGCAGTTGAACCAAGCATTGGAGTAAATTCAGCTTTTGCTTTATTTTTGATGCCTTTTTCTGGGACATTCACAGTAATGCTGACCTTTACGGAATCACCGTGCATTTCCAGTGGATTTGGATTGACGGTATAAGTTAGGTCTTTGACTAAGTCACAAGAGGCAACGAAAAACGCAGCAATTCCAATAATTAGTGCACTTTTTAAGCGATTTAATTTCATGGGTTAAAATTTTAATATTCCTTACAAAATTAAGCAATTAATTTTACTTACTCAACTTTCTTGAAAGCTTACCAAACTTAACTTTATTCAAGGATTACAAAGTCTAAATTCAAAGATTTTAAAGGTTGTATTACAAAAGGCCGTTCATGATAGCGCGGATGGGGGATTTGTAAATTAGGCTTATTTAAAATTAGGGATTCGTAAAAGATTATATCGAGATCAATACAACGGTCTTCATAAGTGGAAGATTTTCTTGTTCTGCCGAGTTTTTGCTCGATATTTTGAAGTGCTTTTAATAGCTGTTCTGGAGGTAAATCAGTGTGTAAAAGCAAACAACCATTTAAAAATTCGTTATTTGAATCAAATCCGATTGGAAAACTTTTAAAAAAAGGAGAAACCTGAGAAACTTTGCCACATTCTTGATTGATTAAATCTATGGCTTTAGCAATTGTTTTTTCTCGATTACCTAGATTTGATCCAAAAGCAATTACAACCCTGTTGCTCGTTCTCATTTCCATTCAAAACTATTGACAAGTTCTTGAAGATCAGTTTTCAAGTATTGCAATGCAGGCCTCAGCGAATCATAATTGGGTCTACAATTCAAAAGTACTTCACCGCGTAAAAAATGCGTTGTCGAATCGGTTAAATAAAATTGAAAATTAGTGGCAACGTTGCCTTTAAGTTCAAAAAAAGTCCCGTAAACCTTTTTTAGTGGATGTAAGATTAGTTCATAATCAATTTTATCGGCCATAATCTTGTGTTCATCCACTTTATCATTAGCAAAGTTGATGATTTCTGCCAGAGAATCTATGGCAGAAATCCGTACATAATACAAAAATAAAGTTCCGTTTAATGGCCCTAAATCTATTTCTTGCAAACTAAACTTTTCACTTGTCTGCTCAAAGTTTTTGGAATTATAAATGTCTGCTAATCGGAATTTAAATGATTGTGGACTAATGTATTGGCGGTAAGCGTGATCGGGAAATTGAGTGCGCAAATAAGTACTTGGCTTCGGGACCGGATTTGGTTCGGAGCAGGCCCATAAAAAGCCGATCAAAATCAAGAGCAAACTAATTTTTTTCATCAACCACTATTTTTATCGATTTGACGCGTTTTTTATCCGAAGAAACCACAATAAATTTTAATGGGCCTGTAATAATGAATTCGTTGTTTTTTAATATGCGACCAGCCACCTCAGCAATTAGACCTCCTAAGGTTTCGGCTTCACCTCGAGCTTGCTCTATGAATGGCTCGTATTTTTCTCCGAGTATTTTATTTAAATCAATTAAAGAAGTTCGGCCCTCAAAAATATAGGTGTTGTCAGCAGGTTTGGAAAATGAAATCTCCGTATCATCAAATTCATCGGTAATATCTCCAACGATTTCCTCAAGAATGTCCTCCAGAGTCACAATTCCACTAGCCCCACCATATTCATCTACTACAACAGCCATATGCATTTTCATATTTCGAAATTCTTGGAGTAAATCATTGATTTTCTTGTTTTCGGGAACAAAATAGGGTTCACGAAGGACTTGTTTCCAATCGAAAGAATCATCTCGATCAATATGATTGAGTAGGTCTTTAATGTATAGTATACCAATAATGTTGTCAGGGCTATTTTCAAAGACCGGTATACGCGAGTAACCTACCTCAATGATTTGTTCCAAAACTGAAGAGAAATGTTCTGCTGCTTCAATATCTTCTACCTCAATTCGTGGAGTCATGATTTGAGAAGCTTCTGTTTTTCCAAATTTTACTATTCCTTCCAAAATTCTTTGTTCTTCTTCAGAGCCGGATACAGCTTTAGTAATAGCCACCGCTTGTTCTAATTCATTTTGGTCAATTGAAGTGGTCTGATTGCCCCATTGTTGAATGTTGATGGTTCCTTTCACTAATATTGATTTGAGCCATGAAATAGGTGGAGTTTTGCTTAAAATTCTCAAGGGATAGGCGGCAATTTTGGTCACCTTCAATGCGTTTCGATTTGCAAAAATTTTTGGAATCACCTCACCGAATAGAAGAATAACTAAAGTAATGCCTAAAACTTCTACGATAAATCGAATTAGAGAAAAATCATCGGATTGCGGAAAAATGTCATTGAGAACAAATGAGGATAAAATAACAATACCGACATTTATAAAATTATTAAAAATCAGGATGGTTGCTAATAATTCTTGGGGTTTGGACAATAATTTTAAAATATTTTTGGCTTTTGCTGAGGGATCATCCTTGAGCTCTGCGTTATCTTTGGGCTTTAGCGAAAAAAAGGCGCTCTCGGATCCAGAAACAAATGCAGATAAGCCAAGGAGGATTAATATAATAAGTAGATAAATATAACTTGCATCGCTTATTTGGCCAATTAGACCAAACAGGGATGCTTCAAGACTCGGAGGTTCTATTGCGTTTTGCATGCGTTAAAATGGAAGATCATCTGAGGAATCAGGTGCTATACCAGTAATCGCTCCAGGTTGATCGGGCCGCCCTTCATTACCATAATTACTTTGGCGCTCGGAGTTATCTGGTCGAGATAAAATGGTTAAATCGTCGCCAACTACTTCTGTTGCATAGCGTTGATGCCCTTCTTTATCAGTCCAAGAGCGCTTTTTAAGCTTGCCTTCTACATAAATTTTGACCCCTTTTTTAAGATATTTTTCTGCTACTTCAGCAAGACCACGCCATAATACGATGTCATGCCAGTCTGTAGTTTCTCTCTTTTCTCCACTTTGTTTATCTGTGTATACCTCAGAAGTAGCCAAAGGAAAAGAAGCCACCACGGCTCCATTTTCTAAACGACGCACGTCTGGGTCTTTTCCCAAATTGCCAATTAAAATGACTTTGTTAATACTGCCGTTCATCTCTTATTTTTCAATCAATAATAGTTATTTTTTTCGAATTTGGCGTTTTTTAATTGATTTAGTTGGTTGATTAGCTGCAATTTCCAAACAATCCTCTAAGGTTAATAATTCTGGTTGACAATCTTTGGGTAATTTAAAATTATCCTTACCAATTTTAAGATATGCGCCATATCTACCATTGAGTAATTGCACCTCTGGATTCTCTTCGAATGTTTTAATTATTGCCTTTGCCGCTTCCTCTTGTTTTAACTTATCTAGTTCGATGGCGCGTTCTAAACTAATGGCCATGGGATCTTCGTCTTTGGGTATAGAACTGAAGCGTTTCCCGATCTGCACATATGGTCCAAAACGGCCAATATTAACTTTCACAACCTCGTTTTGCGATTCTCCTAAAATTTTAGGCAATTCAAACAATTTTAATGCTTCCTCTAATGTAATATGTTGAATAGATTGATTCGCTTGAAGGGAGGCAAATTGAGGTTTTAGTCCATCGGCTTGTTCATCACCAATCTGAATCATTGGCCCGAATCTGCCAATTCTTGCAATAATTTTCCTTCCGCTTTTCGGGTCAGTGCCTAATTCTCGCTCTCCGGTTGCTCGATTTGAATGTGTTAAAGTATCTTGAACTTGGTTATGAAAAGGCCCATAAAAGGATTGAATCATAGCTTTCCAATTGAGTTTTCCTTTTGCAATTTGGTCAAACGAAGATTCGACTGTGGCTGTAAATTTATAGTCCAATATTTGTTCGAAGTGATCTACTAAAAAGTCCGTTACAACAGTGCCAATATCGGTTGGCGACAGTTTATTTCGCTCTTTACCTGTATTCTCGGTTTTTTCCAATTTTTGTATGCCATCCTTGTCAAGAACATATTGGATGTAATTTCTTAAAACACCTTCACGTTCTTTTTTTTCTACATAATTTCTCTTTTGAATAGTAGAAATTGTTGGTGCATAAGTCGATGGCCGACCAATACCCAATTCTTCAAGTTTCTTAACTAAAGATGCTTCTACATATCTCGATGGAGGACGACTAAAGCGTTCTGTAGCAGTACATCGCTCGAGCAATAGCGATTGACCAACGGAAACTTTGGGCAGGAGCTCTTGGGTAGCATTTTCATCTTGTTCTTCTTCCAAGGTAGCTGCTAAATAAACTTTTAAAAACCCGTCAAAAACAATTACTTCTCCCTTTGCAATAAAATAATTTGGTCCTTTGAGTCCTGCTATTTTAATTTGGGTTCTTTCGAGTTGAGCCGCAGACATCTGACTAGCAATACTTCGTTTCCATATGAGCTCGTAGAGCCTTTGCTGATCATTGTCGGCGTCAATTCGCTGAAGCATGAAATCAGTTGGTCTAATTGCTTCATGAGCTTCTTGAGCACCAGCACTTTTTGTAGTGTATTTAGTAGGTTTGGAATAAGCTGAACCGAATTGATGTACTATGGCATTCTTTGCAGCGTCGATAGCTGTCTGAGAAAAATTTAATGAATCAGTTCGCATATAAGTTATGAAACCTGCCTCATAAAGACGTTGTGCAACACTCATTGTTTTGCTCACTGAAAAACCTAATTTAAGACTCGCTTCTTGTTGTAGTGTTGAGGTTGTAAAAGGAGCTGAAGGAAATTTTTGAATTGGTTTTTGTTGTACATCCTCAACATGAAACTCATTCTCTTGTGCCTCGTTTAAAAGTTTTTGAACCTCATCGCTGTTGTTCAGATAAGTATTGAGTTCAGCTTGAAGTGTACTTTGTTTATCAATTAAATTAAATTGCCCTTGAATGCGATAGAATACTTCAGATTTAAAATTATCAATTTCCCTTTCGCGTTCTACAATAAGTCTTACTGCTACAGATTGAACGCGGCCTGCAGATAAGCTTGGGCGTACTTTTCTCCACAAGACAGGAGATAATTCAAAACCAACAATTCTATCTAATATACGCCTAGCTTGTTGTGCATCCACAAGTTCTGTATTTATTTCTCGAGGATTTTCTATTGCTCGCGTTACTGCAGTCTTGGTTATTTCATTAAATGTAATGCGTTTGGTGTCTTTTTTATCAAGCCCTAAAGTTTCAAACAAATGCCAAGAAATGGCTTCTCCCTCTCGGTCTTCATCTGTTGCTAACCAAATAGTTTGGGCTGTTTTTGCTAATTTTTTAAGTTCTGATATTACTTGTTTTTTATCGGCGCTAACCTCATATTGTGGTGTAAAATCTGTTTCGATATCGACAGCTAGGCCTTTTTTAGAAAGATCTCTTACATGCCCATAACTCGATTTAACAATATAATCTTTACCTAAATAACCTTCAATTGTTTTCGCCTTAGCAGGAGACTCAACGATAACCAGATTTTTTGCCATTTTGGAGAATTTTGGGCACAAATGTAAAATTAAAATATTTCAATATTCAAGTAGTTCGCATCAATTTTTGTCTGTTCTAGACCTAACCTACGGTTATTTTTTTTGAATTGATGGCTTATTTCACTCATGACAATTTGTCAGCAGATTGATTTTGCCCTATTTTTGCAGTTCAAAAAATTCAATGGAATATCAAAATAAAATAATCGATGAATCGGTTCAAGGTACTGCACTTGAGTTGAGTCATGAGTTAAATGCTGAGGCAAAAAAGCTCTATTTAGAAAGTTACGGTTGTCAGATGAATTTTTCGGATAGTGAGGTTGTTGCATCTATTCTTGAGCGTGATGGGTATCAAACCACACGCAATATAGATGATGCAGATGTAATTCTATTGAATACATGCTCGATTCGCGAGAATGCAGAGCAGCGCGTACGAAACCGGCTCACAGAATTTAAAATTAAAAAAGACAGAAATCCACAACTTGTCGTTGGGATTTTGGGTTGTATGGCCGAACGCCTCAAAAAAAATCTATTAGATGAAGAAAAATTAGTGGATTTAATCGCCGGTCCGGATGCTTATCGCGATTTGCCCAATCTTATCGAGGAGGTAGGTTCTGGACAGAAGGCCGCCAATGTTCTACTTTCAAGAGATGAAACTTATGCTGATATTTCACCTGTTCGTCTAGATCAAAAGGGAATATCTGCTTTTGTAACTATTACTCGTGGTTGTGATAATATGTGTTCGTTTTGTGTCGTTCCGTTTACACGTGGAAGAGAACGCTCTCGCGACCCTCAAACCATTGTTTCAGAATGTAAGCATCTTTTTGATTCAGGTTATCGTGAAGTGACTTTGCTGGGTCAAAATGTAGACTCATATCGATGGAATATTACGGCAAAGGGTGAAATTAAAAACCCTGAGCTCCCCACCACTAATTTTGCTCAGTTGATGGAAATGGTAGCTTTAGTTTCACCAGAATTGCGAGTTAGATTTAGTACTTCTCATCCCAAAGATATGACTGATGAGGTCTTGACTATGATGGCCAAATACCCCAATATTTGTCCTTATATTCACCTTCCGGTTCAGTCAGGAAATTCTGATGTGTTGTATAGAATGAATCGCGGTTATTCCAGAGAATGGTATATCGATCGAATTGAAGCAATTAAACGCATTATACCTGGTTGTGCAATCTCAACAGATATTATAACAGGATTTTGTGGAGAAACCGATCAGGAACATAAAGACACCCTGAGTTTGATGGACATTGTTCAATATGATTTTGCTTATATGTTTAAATATTCTGAACGTCCTAAAACATTAGCCGAACGTCGTTTTAAAGATGATGTTTCAGAAGAAATAAAAGCACAACGCTTGAATGAAATTATAGATAAACAGCTTGCTCATTCCTTGGCTTCGAATCAAAGATTGTTGGGAACAATTCAAGAAGTATTAATTGAAGGAGAATCAAAAAGATCAAATTCGCATCTGTGCGGGCGCACTCCTAGTAATGTAATGGTTGTATTTCCAAAGACCGATGCTAAAAAGGGAAGTTACGTGCAAGTAAAAATTACCGAGTGTACCTCGGCTACTTTAAAAGGTGAAATTGTATAAAGTTAAGAATCATGAATGTCCAACAAATTAAACAGCGTTTTGGAATTATTGGTTCAGCACCATTACTTAATAGGGCGCTAGAAATTGCTATTCAAGTGGCACCTACGGATATTTCTGTATTGGTAACAGGAGAAAGCGGCACGGGTAAAGAAATAATTCCTCAAGTCGTTCACCAGCTAAGTGCCAGAAAACATGGAGAATACATTGCTGTAAATTGTGGTGCTATTCCAGAAGGAACGATTGATTCTGAATTGTTTGGTCATGAAAAAGGATCTTTTACTGGTGCTCAAGGAAGCCGGCAAGGATATTTTGAAGTTGCAAATGGTGGCACAATATTTTTGGATGAGGTTGCAGAATTACCTATGCAAACCCAAGTTCGCTTACTACGGGTGCTGGAGACCGGCGAATACATCCGAGTTGGTTCTTCTAAACCTTTAAAAACGAATGTTCGGGTAGTTGCTGCAACAAATGAGAATATGCAAAAGGCAATTGCTTCAGGTAAATTTCGCGAGGATCTTTATTATAGGTTAAGCACAGTGCCTGTTGCATTACCTGCATTGCGTCAGCGTGCCGAAGACATACACCTATTGTTTAGAAAATTTGCCAATGACTTTGCAGATAAATATCGAATGCCAGCTATCAAGTTAACTTCCTCAGCAATTGAATTGCTGCAGGCTTATCCATGGCCCGGAAACATTCGTCAACTTAAGAATCTTGTAGAACAACTATCTGTTATAGAAACAGCTAGGGAAATAGATCCAATCACGCTAAATAATTATTTAACCCCGATAGCCGAGAATGCTAGTGGTTTACAAATCAACGACCAAAATCAAGAGTCAATTTCTGAACGGGAGCTCATGTATAAATTTTTATTTGACATGAAAAAAGATCTTACGGAATTAAAGAAATTGGTTTTAGATTTAGCTGGAGGCACCACGAACATAGAACTCAACGCCGATCAAAGTGCGGCAGTATCTAGGTTATATCAGGAAGTTTACGAGCAAAACCCAGCGCGCATTTTAGCCGCACCCAGTGCGGGTTCAGAATCTACCTCTCTGCCAAATTTAGCATCATCAAACGATGATTTCGAAGAGCATATCGAGTTAGAAGAGTCGTTGAGTCTTGAAGATCGAGAGCGTGAATTGATTCTAAAAGCCTTGGAAAAACACAAAGGAAAACGAAAGTATGCTGCTTTAGAGCTTGGAATTTCCGAACGAACTTTATATAGAAAAATTAAAGAATTCCAATTGGGAGAATGAGACGATTAATTACATTGTGTTTCTTGGGTTATGTTCTCAATTCTTGTTGGCCAGAAAGCTTTTCTTTTAGGGATACAGGAGGAATGCCTTTAGAGTGGAAAACATTTAGCATTCAAAATCTCGAAAACCAAGCACCAAATTGTCCGCTATCATTTGGCCCCTTGTTGAGTGAACAATTGAAGGATGGCGTGCAGAACAATACGCGCTTGTTGCTCGACACGCAGAATGGGGCAGGGCAAGTACATATAGAGGGTGCAATTACAAATTATCAGGTACAACCTGTAGCAATTCAAGGTTCTGATAATGCGTCGAGCAATAGACTGACAATGACACTTCAGTTAAAAATTAAAATCAGCGTACCCAAAGAAGAAGAATGGCAGTTCACTTCAACGCGATTTGCCGACTTTTCATCAGGATTAAATTTAGCGGATGTCGAGCAAAAGTTGTTTAATGATATTGCAGCCCAAATGGTGCAAGATCTTATCAATAAATTATATAGTAATTGGTAATTTAGTAAGGTGTTAAGTAAGGAGCAACTACATAATCAAATATTAGACCCAAGTCAATGCAACGGTGCCTTTCTAGAAGATATTGATGCCTTACGCAGTTCATATCCTTATGCTTCTTCTTTTTCTATTCTATATCTTAAAACCTTGGCCAAAGAGCAAGACGTGCGTCTTTCTCAAGCGCTTGATCAAAGTGCTTTTGCTATTCAAAACCGAGTCGTTTTATATGAACTACTCAATGAGAGCATCCAAATAGGTGATAGCCTTGAAAAGAAGGTAGAACCATCTGTTGAACCGATTCCACAAATTGAGCAAGCGCAAAAAACATCGGACATACAGGAACATCAAAAAGACGAATTACCAACGGAATCTTCTCAAAAAGATCCAACACAAGAAATTCTTGATCAGCAGATGCGATCAAATTTGATTAGTCATGCCTATGTTGATCTTACCTACACTGAGGAGCTCACTGATTTGGAAGAAAATAATCAAACTGTTATAAAAGAAATTGGGTTGGAGTCAGCATCCAATTCAACTATTATCACGCCAGAAAGCCTGAGTGAACGCCCTTTTATTGGTTGGCTTCACTTTAACGATGAATCGCAAGAGGACCAAGAAATTAAGTTCTTAAAAATTGAGAAACCCAAGCAGGATTTTTATTCTCCATCGAAAAAGGCAAAAGAAAGTGTCAATAGCGATCATATACCTGTTTCTGAAACACTTGCAAAAATTTATACCATGCAAGGAGCAGTACAAAAAGCCATTCAAGTATATGAACAATTAATTTTGCTTAATCCAGAAAAAAAGAGTTTCTTTGCAAACCAAATTAAAATTTTAAAGAAAAACATCAATTCCACATCATGATCACAACCATTCTATCTTTTTTAACGGTTATAGCAAGTATTTTATTGATTCTTGTCGTGTATGTTCAGAATCCTAAAGGAGGAGGTTTAAGTGCTGATTTTGGCGGTGCATCTCAATTAGGCGGAGTACAACGCACCAACGAATTGATTGATAAATTAACTTGGGGCTTAGCAGCTGCCATTGTAGTTTGTAGTTTAGGAATTTCTTTAAATCAACCTAGACCGCCAAAGCAGGTTGTAAACCAAACTCAAGAACAGGCGCCTCAAGGTCAAAATCCAGCACAGAATTCTGGAAAATAAACTCTTAAAAAATCTCGAATAAATGTCAGTATGTCACAGATGCTGACATTTTTTTTGCCTAATTCTGAAATTTTGACGCGATTTAGGGCTTGGCATGTTTTTGGTCTATTGTAGGAAAATTAAATTATCTATTATGTCTATTAAATTCAAACCATTGGCAGACAGAGTTCTCGTAGAACCAGGTCCTGCAGAGCAAAAAACAGCGAGTGGAATTATAATTCCCGATACAGCCAAAGAAAAACCGTTGCGCGGAACTGTTATAGCGGCTGGTTCTGGAAAAAAAGATGAACCGATGTCTGTAAAAGTTGGTGATGCAATCCTTTATGGGCAATATGCCGGAACTGAAATCAAAATTGATGGGCAAACATATCTCATCATGAGAGAGTCAGATATTTATGGAATTTTTTAATGATAAATTGAACTTAAAATGGCAAAAGAAATTCACTTTGATGTCGAAGCACGCGAAAAATTAAAAAAAGGTGTAGACGCTTTGGCAAATGCAGTAAAAGTAACCCTCGGTCCAAAAGGTCGAAACGTTGTAATTGGAAGAAAATTTGGTGCTCCCAATGTAACTAAAGATGGCGTTACCGTAGCAAAAGAAATCGAACTCAAAGATCCAATTGAAAATATGGGTGCTCAAATGGTTAAAGAAGTGGCGTCTAAAACTGCAGATATTGCAGGTGATGGCACCACAACGGCTACCGTTTTAGCACAAGCAATAGTTACTGCTGGTTTAAAAAACGTAGCAGCTGGGGCCAATCCAATGGATTTAAAAAGAGGTATTGACAAAGCCGTAACAGAGGTTGTTTCTAACTTGCGGAAACTTTCCAAAGTTGTTGGCAACGATATTAGTAAAATAGAGCAAATTGCATCAATTTCTGCTAATAATGATGAAAAAATAGGTAAGCTCATTGCCGAGGCTATGAAAGTCGTGGGCAATGACGGCGTGATTACAGTAGAAGAGGCAAAAGGCACTGAAACAGAAGTAAAAACTGTGGAAGGAATGCAATTTGACAGGGGATATTTATCTCCATACTTTGTGACGAATGCTGAGAAAATGATCACCGATATGGAGAATCCACTTATCTTGATTTGCGAAAAAAAGATCTCCAGCATGAAAGAATTACTCCCAATACTCGAACCGGTAGTGCAGTCTGGAAAATCGCTATTAATTATAGCAGAAGATGTCGATGGCGAAGCACTAGGGACATTGGTCGTAAATCGTTTGCGCGGTTCTTTGAAAGTTGCTGCTGTTAAAGCACCAGGTTTTGGAGACCGAAGAAAAGCTATGCTTGAAGATATCGCAATACTAACTGGTGGTACAGTTATCTCAGAAGATAGAGGCATGACCCTCGAAAATGTAACTTTAGATATGTTAGGTTCTGCCCAGAAAGTGGAAATTGACAAGGACAATACTACCATTGTTAATGGAAAAGGTACAAAAGCCGATATTCAGGCCCGAGTTGGTCAGATTCGTGCTCAAATTGAACAAACCACTTCTGATTACGATCGCGAAAAGCTCCAAGAAAGGCTTGCTAAGTTAGCAGGTGGAGTTGCCGTTTTATACGTAGGTGCTCCTACAGAAGTTGAAATGAAGGAGAAAAAAGACCGAGTTGACGATGCGCTTGCCGCAACAAGAGCAGCTGTTGAGGAAGGAATTGTACCGGGTGGGGGCGTTGCATTATTGCGTGCCATTGAAACATTAGACAAGCTCAAAGGAGCCAATGACGATGAAATGACCGGTATTCAAATCATTAAACGTGCAGCTGAAGAACCGCTAAGACAAATCATTGCCAATGCGGGTGGTGAAGGTGCAATTATTGTTCAAAAAGTGCGCGAATCAAAAGATGATTTTGGTTACAACGCACGAACTGAGAAATTTGAAGCGCTTTATAAATCTGGGGTTATCGACCCAACTAAAGTTACGCGTATTGCCGTAGAAAATGCATCGTCGATAGCGGCCATGCTTTTAACTACTGAATGTGTGATTGCAGATGAACCTGAAGAAGTAAATGCTGGTGCTGCGATGCCTCCAATGGGTGGTGGAATGCCTGGAATGATGTAAAGTAAAAAAGAGCCTTCGGGCTCTTCATCGTTTCTTTCTTCCCGCATTTGCGGATAGCGAGAAATGTCTATATAAGAGCCACTTTCGGGTGGCTTTCTTTTTGTACATTTGAGTGATGTGTTACAGCAATTCTTCTACTTCGACAACCTTACAGCTTTCAGAAAGGTACAAAAAGCTTAAGCCCTCATCACCCATTGAATTTACCTATTATTTTGCCTCGGGATTCCATTTCCCAAATTGGATTGTAGCAACCGATGATGAAAAATTACAGCAAATGCGATGGGGATTATTGCCTCATTGGTTTAAAGGTAATAATTGGATGGATTTTGCTTCTAAAACACTCAATGCAAGGCAAGAAAGTTGTCATGAGAAAGCTTCCTTCAAACATTTGATTGCCAATAAGCGATGTTTGGTACCTTCAACAGGTTTTTTTGAATGGCAAACGCATGGCAAAGAGAAAATCCCACACTTTATCCGCCACGCGCATCAAACTATATTCTCTCTGGCCGGCCTTTATGATGTTTGGTTAAATCCTTCAACAGGCGCTCAAGAACTTACTTTTACCATTCTAACAACCCAAGCCAATGATTTCATGTCAGAGATTCATAATACAAAAAAGAGAATGCCATTAATTCTAAATAAAGAGGAAGAAAATCACTGGTTGGGTAAAGAAATTTTGCTTCAAGATATAGCCAATCGTTCAAAGGTAGAATTGGAAGCCTGGCCTGTAAATAAAAAATTATTACTAAGTGCTGACGCCAACCAAGAAGCAGTGCAACAGAGATATTCGGGTTTATTGGGTATGCAAAAAGGCTTATTTGATTAAATTTGGCACTACAATTGTTAGTTGAATTGTATGAAAGTTGTTTTAGGCCTTCTAGTTCTTTTGTCATTTGTTTCTTGCATTGAAATTTCCGATGACATCACCATACATAATGATGGATCTGGAACATTTCGATATAAAATAAATTTAAGTGCAAGTAAAATAAAAGTAAATTCAATTCTGGCCTTAGATAGTTTGGATGGGAAACCCATACCAAGCATTGCTAAAATAAGTGCTAAAATCAATGAATTTGTAAGAATTCTCGATGCTCAGAATGGTATTTCAAATGTTTTAGTTGAAGAAAACTACACAGATTATATTTTTAAACTTTCTTGCGATTTTAAAAATATTAAGCAGCTCCAAGACGCTATTCGATTGAGCATTGCCCAAATCACTGACGATAAAGTAACTGCGCCTATGGATCAATATTGGCTTAATTGGGATGGAAATATGCTCGTTCGCAATATACCTACATATATTACTCAACAAATTAAAAGTTACAAAATACAGGATTTAGATTTATTAAAAGAAGGTGTTTATACTTCAATCGCCCGTTTTGACCGACCTGTTGCATCATGCCAAAATAAACTTTCGGTTATTAGTAAAAATCAAATGGCGGTTTTGGTCAAAACCAATACTTATGCTTTAAAAGAAAATCAACATCTTTTGGATAATACCATTGTTCTTTCACCTAGATGAAACTAACCTATTTTAATTAACTTTGTTTAAATTTTCATGCTGACGTGTTAACATTATCCTTTCGCCGATTTTGGCTTTTTGTGGTTCTTATCTCCACCCATTCATCTTGGTCTCAAATTAATTCTATCCATTCTGAACAGTTATTACCCAAGGATGCTGTAACGGTATTTAGCATTAATAACATCAGCTTATTGCAAAAAATAGCAATGGATGATTTAGTCAATTATGAATTTATGTCTGAGGTACATCAAGAATTATTTGATGGTTCTACTTCAAACAAAACGCTTAAGGATGCAGGAATTAACTTTGACGAACGACTAAACTTATTTTATGGCAAGTCTATCAAATATGAATTATCTGGTTTTACTTTCGGTGTTTCGGATAAAAAATCATTGTTTGATGTATTTGATGATTTTCAATATGATCAATCTCAATTTGAAGGATTAGAAGTTTATGGAACTTTTTTTAACAATCTCCTGATTAAGGATAATCAAGCGTTGCTTATTCGTATAGAACCGACAATGCAATATATTGATGAGGTAACAGATTCAATTTGGTTTGCGCGGGGCTATGAAATGCCTTTTGAATTTTTTGATGAGGAGTCATTTGACGAGGAAGCGTCATTTGAAATTGATCCATCTTTTATTGACGAAGAAAGTGCTCTAGAAGAACAAGAATCTATTTTAGAGGAAGAAATCTATGATGAAGAGCAAGAGAATTCAAATGTTTTTCCTGAAGCATCTGAAAACCCATTAGTTAAGAATTATTATGAATTGCGAGATAGCGTACAAGTCATACTTCAGCAAAAGGAGTTTTCACGCGTTGTAGAGGAAATTTTTATCAACGGCCAAAATTTATTTAATGCTGATGAAAGATTTGCGTCTCAATTAAGCCACCAGGCTGAAGCAGCATTTTACATGGATAACGCCAGAAATTTAAACAAAGCACAAGGCTTTTGGTATTTTCAAACAGTGCTTCCTACCTTATATCAAGACATTCAGGATCTCTATGCGGGCAACGTAATTTTAGGTGATTTATTTTTGAGAGATAATCAAATAGACTTTGAAGTTGAAGCCCAATACGGAGCATCCCTAGGTAGTATTTATACTCAAATGAACGATGCGCGTTTTGATGCAAATGTATTGGATTATATTCCTGCTTCAAGCCCAGCTTATTTTACTTATAATATCAACTTGCAAAAAGCTTATGAGCAAGCCTTTAAAGTTGTTCTTCCTTTGTTGAGTGATGAAAAAAATGCGCAAATTGCCGTAAACGTACTCACCTTAGAATTGTTAAATGAGTTCATCAATAAAGATGCCATTTTTGATACCTACAAAGGAAGTATGTTTGGAACTTTTAATGGCATTAAAAAGGTGAATACCAAAAAAATAGAATTTACTTTTGACGAACAGTCCTTTGAATATCAAGAGATAGAAACCGAAACCCAAACGGACATGCCCATATTTACATTTGGTTTTTCAACCTCTAGACCTGATATTCCTGAAATGATATTAAAACAACTCTCAAGGTTAAGTTCACGAATACAACATTTCGACAATTATTGGCGAATTGACAATGCCGTATTGGATGCCGTGCCACTGTATATTTTGAACACAGGCGATTTACTTTTAATAAGTAATGATGAGGATATGGCGAGATTTCATTACAATGGGTACGGCAATGAATCTTTATCAAAAAAACAACGAAAGGCGGCAAAAAAGAGTGGTTTTATGTACGGAAAGATTGACGTTTTCGAAGCGCTAGATCGATTCCCATTAGAGGTGCTTTCTGCTGAGAATGCAGAAATTTTTTCTTCGTTTAAAGGAAAATCAGGTCAGTTAGAACTCACATCCTCTCAAACCAGTGAAACGCACACCAACATCAAACTCAGTTATCAATTTGATGGTCAAGAAACTCCTGGTGAACATCTTCTTGACATGATCAATTCGCTTTATGTGATGTACACGTTGAACCCCTGACTATGTATCGCAAATTACTCGTTCTATTTTTAATCGCGGGAAGTTTAGGTTTGGTCTTATTTGTCAAAACTTTTCTATTTGAAAAACCCAAGAACACGCGATTAATAGATCGGTTACCAACGGCAGATTTTTTAGGTAGGGCAAATATCTTAGAGTTAGCAAAAGAATCTAGCGCCCTGCTACAATTTAATAAACTTTCAATTCGAGATTTTACTACCTATGAATTTCTATTAGGACAAGCCAAGCAGTATGGTGTTGATTTTGAATCCGATAGCTATATTTTTGTTAATGAAAATAGAAACTGGGGCGTGCTTATGCCTCTATCTGATTCATCCAAAGTTAAATTAGGCATTCAAAGGATATCAAAATACAATGATCTAGAAGATTCCATTGTTGGAGGAAATAAGTATTATTTTATTGAAAAAGAGAAATCTTTTCTTCATTACGGAAAGGATTATTTACTTCTGTATCAAGGCACGGATTTTTTAAAAACTTTGAACCATGTTGTTTCTGCACATTTTGGTGATCAACTAACGGTTTGGAAGAAATTTTTGAATCAAAAGCAATTCAAAAATGAACACCTCGTATTTTATGCCAATTGGCCAGAATTACAAAAATATGATGTCGAAATGGCCATGTTCGCCCACGATAGTGATTCACTTTCTTTGCAATTAAAAAGTTACTTTAAAAAGCGTACACCATTGCATATTGCATTAAAGTCAGATGGTGTGGGATACAAAAGTGATTTAAATGCCGATCATTTTATTGATATTCATCTCGATATAAATGAATTTAGAAAGCATACACAAGATTCGGTGTATGTACAATTATTAAAACTCAGTAAAAAGGTAGGCTTTCCTTTCGAGCGTTTTTTAAGTGCTTGGAATGGTGATTTAGTTTATCAAGAGGGTGGACGTGAAATTCAACAGCAAACCTATATTGAAACCATTCTTGATGAAGATTTCAATGAGACTGAAATAGAAAAAATTCGTTACGATACTGTTATTGGATTTTCTGTGTTAAGCTCCTTCAATGAAAATGCACCTCAATTTATTGGTAAATTGACTCAAAAAGGATTGCTTCGAAGGGATAACAAGGGTTTTAGATTTTTATTCTCGCCGCTTTTAAATTTTAAAAAAACAGGGCCTATATATCAATACTTTTCGGCGGCTACTTCCCCAGCTTTATTCACGACCAATTTGAATCAAGTAATATGGAAATATAAAGGAACCCGTTACTATTTTAAAATTGACAATTTAACGCGTTATGAGGTTTATGGAACCTTAAAAATCCCAATTAAATCGATTTTAAAACGCAACAAATTTATTTAGATTAAACAAAGACAAACTCATCTTGATGTTGTTCAATGTAGTTTAATATTTCTAAAATTTCTTCTAGTCCGGAACTGGTTACCAACTGAGTTCTATATTCTTTAAAATGCCCCAGGCCTTTGAAATAGTTTGTGTAATGCCTTTTCATCTCTGCAATGCCAAGTTTTTCGCCCTTCCATTCAATGCTCATTAATAAATGTTCTCGGCAAGCCATCACGCGCTCGCTCAATGAGGGTTTATCCATAAATTTTCCGGTTTGTATAAAATGTTTAATTTCTCTAAAAATCCAAGGATAACCAATAGATGCTCGACCAATCATTACACCATCTACACCATATTTGTTTTTATAATCAAGGGCCTTCTGGGGGCTATCAATATCTCCGTTTCCAAAAACTGGTATATGCATCCGTGGGTTGTTTTTAACCTCTGAGATCAAGGACCAGTCCGCTTCACCTTTGTACATTTGTTTTCTTGTCCGACCATGGATAGATATTGCTTCAATTCCAATATCTTGAAGACGTTCAGCGGCTTCAACTACATTTTTAGTATCATCGTCCCAACCCAAGCGCGTTTTAACCGTCACGGGTAAATTGGTCGCATTTACTATTTCTTTTGTAAGACGGACCATTTTTGAAATATCTTGAAGTAGACTTGCGCCTGCGCCTTTGCATGTTACCTTTTTTACAGGACAACCGTAGTTGATATCAATTAAATCTGGATTTACAGCCTCTATAATTTGTGCTGATTGAACCATGCTTTCTGTTTCAGATCCAAAAATTTGTATTCCAATAGGCCTTTCATATTCAAAAATATCTAGTTTTTGAGTGCTTTTTGCCGCGTCGCGAATAAGGCCCTCTGAGGAGATGAATTCGGTATACATTAAATCAGCACCATATTTTTTGCAAAGAGCACGAAAAGGTGGGTCACTAACGTCTTCCATTGGCGCTAAAAGCAATGGGAAATCTCCAAGTTCGATATTTCTTATTTTTACCACTTTCTATGAACTAAGCCCCATTGATTTAAGGTATTCTTTCAATTTTTGTTCGTTACTTAATTTGAGCAACATAAGTTTATCTTCAGTATCAATGACAATGTAATCTTTTAGACCATCGAGCAAAACTGTTTTATTTGAAGCAATGTTGATTAAACAATTCTCAGTTTCGAATACGTGGATATTCTCTCCAATAATTGAATTATTCATCTGATCCTTTTTTAAGTGTGTAGTCAAGCTCCCCCATGTGCCTAAATCACTCCAATCAAAATCTGCCAATACAACACTGACATTGGGTGCCTTCTCCATAATCGCAAAATCAATAGAAATATCAGGGCAAGCCGCAAAAGCTTCTTTTAAGAAAACAGGCTCTTGTGGGCTACCATAGATAGTTGATCCTTGGTTGAAAATATTGAATATATCAGGCTGATATAAAGACAAGGCCTTGAGAATGATATCGGCTTTCCAAATAAAAATTCCAGCATTCCAATAAAAATTCCCAGCCAATAGAAAAGATTCTGCAGTGGCCAAATCTGGCTTTTCTCTGAATTGCATGACTTGACAAACTGCACCTTTTTGATTTTGATGGGTTTTTTCAAATTCGATGTATCCGTAGCCTGTATCAGGACGGTTTGGCTCAATACCAAGTGTGACAAGCTGATCAGACTGCGCTGTTTGCCATGCTATTTCTATAATTTGTTCAAAGCGCAGTTCATTGACTATCAAATGGTCAGATGGAGAAATCAAAAGTGTTGCGTTTGGGTCGAGGGCATTGATTTTTGCGGCTGCATAGGCAATACAGGGTGCTGTGTTTTTACGTTCGGGCTCACAAAGCACTTGACCTTTTTCCAATTCCGGGAGTTGTTTTAGAACCAATGACTCGTATGAAGAATTTGTTAGTATATAAATATTTTCTGTTGGGATAAATTTATTTAGTCGCTCAAATGTTAATCTTAAAAGTGACTTTCCAATTCCCAATACATCTAAAAATTGTTTGGGGTTCGACGCTGTTGATAGTGGCCAAAAACGACTGCCAACGCCTCCAGCCATAATAAGTCCATAAGTATTTTTGCTAATCATAAAGGATTGGTGTTATTGGTGCTAATGCATGTATTAGGTAGATACGCTTACTACTTTTTTCAGTGCAAAGATAACGAGTTCTGCGGAGTTCACCTTTGATAAATCGTTTGTCTTTAAGTATGAATTCTGCTTGAAAAGGGAGTTGTTCTAAAAAAGTTTCCTGGTGTTCATCGTAAGTTTTAAGCACACGACTTAATTGAATATCAGAACAACTTGATGCTTTAATTTTAAGGATACTTTTTTCGAGTGCCTCTTGCAAAGGCAAGGGTAATTTTTTACTTTCTAAAATGGGCTTAAGTCGCTTTGCAAAGAACATTTTCCATTCTTTACCATGGGGCTCTACAGTGTGGCCATGCACTCTAAAGGTGTCGAGATGCGCTAATTCATGTAAGGCTGTGATTAGAAAGCTGTATGGGTTTAAATCACCATTTACAGTAATAACTGGTTTGGATTCAAAAGCATTTAAACGGAAGTCACCTAATTTGGTTTTTCGTCGGGCTACAATCTTAAAACGCACTTTTGCATCTAAAATACAATCTACCAGGTAGCCTACAAAATCAATAGGTGCATACTTACGCAGTGTATAAATAAATTGGTCGCGTTTGTGCTGCATTACTGCAAATATAATGTTTAACTTAGCCTAGTGAACTGGCTTAGACAATTCGGAAAATATATCTTAATGCTTGGCGTAGTCTTTTCAAGACCAAACCGCTGGCGTTTCTACTGGAAGCAATCCTTGATTGAAATAGAGCAAATTGGTATCAATTCGTTGCCAATAGTTGCACTTATGTCGGCCTTTATGGGAGCGGTAATTGCGCTTCAAACTGCATCGAGTATGGAGAGCCCTTTGCTCCCGGAATATACTGTTGGTTACATTACTCAATCTAGTACGATTTTAGAATTTTCGCCTACAATTATTTCCCTTATTTTGGCCGGTAAGGTTGGTTCCAATGTTGCTTCAGAAATTGGAACTATGCGCGTTACTGAACAAATTGACGCCTTAGAAATAATGGGAGTAAACTCATTAAATTTTTTGGTATTACCAAAAATAACAGCTGCATTGGTTTTCTTTCCAGTTTTAGTAGTTTTTTCCATGGCGCTTTCAATGTTTGGAGGTTGGTTGGCCTTATTGTTTTCTGATTTAACAACAACTGAAATATATATATTAGGAATTCGATCCTTTTTTAATCCATTTCATATAACCTATGCACTTTCAAAAACCCTGATTTTTGGATTCTTAATTGTAAGTATTGCCTCATTTTACGGCTATTATGTAAAGGGTGGGTCCTTAGATGTAGGAAAGGCATCTACTCAGGCTGTCGTTACGAGTAGTGTCGCTATTTTGATTGCCAATTTTATTCTTACCCAACTTATGCTGCTCTCATGATAGAATTTCATCAGGTATCCAAAAGTTTTAATGGTCAAAAAATATTGTTTGATATAGACCATAGTTTTGAAAAAGGTAAGGTCAATCTAATAATTGGTCAATCGGGTCAAGGAAAGTCGGTGCTTGCAAAATGTTTAGTAGGTCTTTATGAACCCGATACGGGGGAAGTTTTCTATGATAAAAGAAATTTCACGGGTATGGATCGTGCAGCGCGCAGTGAAATTAGGCAAGAAATAGGAATGCTTTTCCAAGGTTCGGCGCTCTTTGACTCCATGACCGTTGAACAAAATGTAAAGTTTCCGCTGCAGATGTTCACTAAAATGACCAAAGCCGAAATTCAGCATCGGGTAGATTATTGTTTAGAAAGGGTGAATCTAGATGGCAGTAACAACCTATTGCCCTCAGAATGTAGTGGTGGAATGCAAAAACGTGTTGGTATTGCAAGGGCAATTGCAATGCGACCGCGCTATTTGTTTTGTGATGAACCAAACTCTGGTCTTGACCCTAAAACGGCAATTGTCATTGACAATCTTATTAATGATATCACCAAGGAATTTGATATAACTACAGTTGTCATCACACATGATATGAATAGTGTCATGGAAATAGGTGATGAAATTTTATTCATTCATGAAGGTAAAAAATGGTGGACGGGCAACAGACATTCTATTATTAACGCAGACAATCCTGAAATTGAAAGCTTTGTTTATGCATCATCCTTTATGAAGGAAATTCGTGAAAAACTTCAGAAGAAAACATAGTATTTTTCTAGCTTTTTTTTAATCGTTTATTGGAATTATAATTTCTTCTAGTATCTTTGCCACCCGATAAGGGTCATATGCAAACGGCATATTGATTTAAATAAAATTGCGGATGTGGTGAAATTGGTAGACACGCCAGACTTAGGATCTGGTGCCGAGAGGTGTGCGGGTTCGAGTCCCTCCATCCGCACAAAGGTCTCGTTAGCTCAACGAGACCTTTTTTTTTAATGTAAAGGATTATAATTAGTTCAAATGAAAATTATTCGTCAAGAGGTAGATGCACAAAATGGTATTCTTAAGGTTGAAATTATTCAAGAAGATTACCAAAGTAAGGTAAAGGCAGTTTTGGATAAATACAGAAAAACAGCAAAAATTCCAGGTTTTCGACCAGGACAGGTACCAGCAGGGCTCATTCAAAAGCAATATGGAAAGTCTGTACTCATCGACGAGCTTAATAAAATTTCTAACGATGCGCTCTATCAATACATTACTGAGGAGAAAATAGAAATTCTAGGTAACCCGCTTCCTATTGAAAATGGAGTTGAAGGTAGTTTTGATTCACCACAAGATTTTACTTTTAGTTATCAAATTGGTTATAGTCCATCTTTTAACTTGCCGATATCTAAAAAAACAAAGGTTACCTATAACACGGTAAAAATTGATAAAAAGTTGCTCAACAAGCAGACTGATGATTTACGTCGACGATACGGTAAGCTCGTTTCTGTAGAAAACATATCAGACAAAGATATGGTCATGGGGAAATTTGAAGAATTGGAATCGGGTCTTATTAAAGAAGGTGGAATAAGCCATTCTACTACGATTTCTATGGAATTCCTCGAAAACAAAGCGGCAATTAAGTTATTGACGGGCAAAAAGATTAATGATTCTTTTGTTTTGGATCTCACATCGGTATCTAAAGGCCCTGAGGATGCAGCCGCTATGCTCGGTGTTTCTGCAGACATTTATGCAAGCCTTAGTTGCGATTTTCAATTCACCATCACTGATATAAAACGCATGGAGATGGCTGAGTTGAATGAGGAGCTTTTTCAAAAACTTTTTGGTGATGAAATAAAGACAGAAGATGAAATGAATAAGCGTATTGAGGCAGATTTAACAAGGATGTTTGAAGAAGATGCAGATCGTTTGTTTACAAAAAATGTTTATGATCTATTGATTGAAGAAACCAAAATGACATTCCCTGAGGAATTCCTCAAAAAATGGATCAAAGCCTCATCCGAAAAACCGATAGCTGATGAAGATTTGGACCGTGAGTTTGATGCATATCTCAAATCATTAAAATGGCAATTAATCCAGACTAAGATTTTCAAAGACAATCAAATTCAATTGACTAATGAAGAGGTAATCAACTATACTAAATCGTTGATTGTTGGGAATTATGCCCAATATGGAATGCCAGCACCCGATGAAGAGGAACTAACAGAGACTGCTAAACGACTACTTCAAAATAAAGAACAAGCCAATGGAATCTACGATCGCTTGGCAGAGTCAAAGCTTACGGCCTTTTTTAAAGAAAATGTCGCGATTTCAAAAAAGGAATTGGCTTATGACGACTTTGTCGCAATGGCAAAGGCGTAAGAGAACTAATTTTTAGGTGACATCCCAATCCAAAACCAACAAATTTTTGTTGGTTTTTTTTTGTCTGTAATGGACTTGAATTTGACGGATGATAGCTTCTATATATTCCATTTTCATACTGCGATTTGGCACAAGACCAATAATTTCTCGGGCAGGTGCACCTTGAATTTCTGCAATATTCTTTATTCCTTTCTTCTGAGTTGCATTCAACCTATAGTTCGAAGGAATGAGTGTATAACCTCCATTTTTATCTACCATTTCGATAAGTAAGGGTAAGTTCCCACCTTCATAATCCCAATCTTGATTCATTTCATCTTTAGCTAATTTGCAAAAATGCAACATTTGCGTACGCAGGCAGTTGCCTTTACTGAGAAGCCAAGGGTGCAAGCGTTGAATTTCATCAAAATGAATGTCTTCTTTTTTCAATTGTGGGCAATATACTTGTATCTCTTCTCTGTAAAGGCCCACTGTTTTTAATTTTGAATTGTGATGAGGCCCAGCAATGATAGCAATATCTAGCTCCTTTTTTTCAAGCGCTTCCAATGCATCGGTTGTTTTTAATTCGCTGATTTTAAACTTAACCGAATCAAAACTATTTAACCAGTCTTTGAATAAATCTGGCAACATGTAGGCCGCTACGGTTGGGATAATTCCAATTCTTATTTCGTCTTTAACAACACCTTGAAGTTGATCAGACAGTAATTTAATCTTATCATTTTCAGCCAAGATTTCTCGAAGAATAGGAATTAATTTTTGTCCAATTGGTGTAATTTGAAGTGGGTTTGCATCCCGATCAAAAATCCGATAACCCAAGGTGTCTTCGGCTTTTTTTATCTGCATTGAAAGCGTTGGCTGTGTCACAAAACAGCGTTCACTTGCTCTTTGGAATGAGCGCTCTTGTGAAAGCGCAAGTATATAGCCCATTTGCTGAAGTGAAATCATATAGAAAAAATCTATTAAATTATAAAATAAATCGAAATAAATTATAATAATGTACCAACCAAAGCGTCGTATCTTTGTTTAAAACAGTAGTAATCATTTAAAAATTAGTAAGAATATGTCAACTTTAGTTGGAAAAAAATTCCCAGATATTAATGTTAAAGCTATCGATGAAATGGGCGATGCTTTTCAAATCAATGTGCTAAAACAAGCAATAGACAATAATAAAAAAGTAGTCCTGTTTTGGTATCCCAAAGACTTCACCTTTGTTTGCCCAACTGAAATACATGCCTTTCAAGAAGCGGCAGCTGAATTTGAAAAACGCAATACCATTGTTATAGGTGCATCTTGCGACACGGCTGAGGTACATTTTGCTTGGTTGAATACATCTAAAGATAATGGTGGTATTGAAGGAGTTCGTTTCCCACTCATCGCAGATTCAACCCGATTGTTAGCTCAAGAATTAGGAATTCTTGATTACGATATGTTTGACGAAGACAATATGGCTGGCGATAATGTTCCTTATCGTGCAACCTATTTGTTGGATGAAAACGGTATGGTTTTCCATGAGTCTATCAATCATTTTCCTGTAGGAAGAAACGTTCAAGAATACATTCGATTGATCGATGCTTTTACGCACGTTCAAAAACACGGTGAAGTTTGTCCTGCAAATTGGGAAGAAGGAAAAGATGCAATGAACGCGACGAGAAGTGGCGTGGCGGACTATTTGAGTAAACATTAAAACGATGTTTAGCGAACTAACATCTGATACCCTAGACCAATTTTTGGCAGTCAACAAAAAGGTCATGGTTCAATACGGTGCAGGTTGGTGTGGAAATTGCAAAATCACCAAACCAAAGTTTAAACGCCTTGCAGAGAGTCATCCTGACATTGCATTTATCTATGTTGATGCCGAACATTTTCCCAAATCGCGTGGCTTCGCCAACGTGAGCAATCTTCCGACCTTTGCCTCATTTCAAGACGGTAAACTCAGTTGCGAAGCGCAAGGAAATAAATTAGAAACCATTCAAGAAGTCTTAGATGCGATTACCAGTAATTAAACACCTCGTAGAATTCATTGAAAAAAATGATGAAGATTACATCATTGAAACCATGGAGACCTTAGAATTTTTAATTGACGCTCCTGGAATTAAGGATGAAGAACTCGATGTTATTGGCGAGCTTTTATCAAATTTTTCAGGTGCACTAGAAGTGCATAAGGAGATTTTAAATGGTGCGGATAAAAAGAAGGCCTTGAACGGATTTATGAAACGTGTGACAGGATCGATAAACTAATTTAAACCACCCTCGGGTGGTTTTTTTATACCTATCTTTGCGCCATGTCAGATTTACTCAGTAAGTTAGAGGCCATTCATTTTCGCTTTGTAGAAGTAAGCAAAATGATTACTGATCCGGATATAATTTCCGATATGCCTAGGTTTGTAAAACTCAATAAAGAATACCGAGATCTTGAATCTTTAGATCAGACTTATCAAAAATATAATCTATTACTGGGCAATTTATCGAGCGCAAAAGCTTTACTTGAAGTGGAACAGGATGTTGAAATGCGCGAAATGGCTAAGCAAGAAATTGATCAACTTGAACATGAGAGACCCATTTTAGAAGAGGAAATCAAAATATTACTCATTCCAAAAGACCCAGAAGATGATAAAAATGCTATTCTGGAACTAAGAGCCGGCACTGGCGGAGATGAAGCCTGTATATTTGTCGAAGACATATATCGCATGTATACCATGTATTTTAAATCTATGGGTTGGAATGTAGAACTCTTAAATTCTTCAGAGGGTTCTGTTAAAGGGTATAAAGAAATATCTATCGAAATTACGGGTAATGGCATCTATGGGGCGCTTAAATTTGAGTCTGGTGTGCATCGCGTTCAAAGGGTTCCAGAAACAGAATCTCAGGGTCGGGTTCATACCTCTGCAATCACAGTAGCGGTGTTGCCAGAAGCCGAAGAGGTTGACTTTGAGCTAGACATGAACGACGTGCGAAAAGATACTTTTAGGGCCTCCGGTGCAGGTGGGCAACACATCAATAAAACTGAATCTGCTATTCGATTAACCCATATACCATCTGGCTTAGTTGTGGAATGCCAAGATGGACGCTCTCAACATAAGAATTTGGAAAAAGCCATTTCGGTTCTGCGTTCAAGACTCTATCAATTGGAACTTGATCGCATCCATGACCAACGTGCGGCACAACGAAAGACACTTGTGTCTACTGGTGATCGCTCGGCAAAAATCCGCACTTACAATTACCCACAAGGTCGAATTACTGATCACCGCATTAATAAAACAATGTATAATTTGAATGTTTTCATGAATGGGGACATACAAGAAATGTTAGATGCACTAAAAATGGCAGAAAATGCTGAAAAATTAAAAGGCCAAACCGCATGACCAAAGCAGAATTAATAGCTCAAATTAAACAAAAAGAAAGTTTTTTATGTGTTGGTCTCGATCCAGATTTAACAAAAATTCCAGCTCATTTGTTGGCATGCGAAGATCCTCTTTTTGAATTTTGTAAAGCAATCATTGATGCCACACACCCCTATGCGGTTGCCTTTAAACCTAATACTGCCTTTTTTGAGTGCCATGGTGCAGCGGGTTGGGAATCACTGAAAAAAACAATTGCCCATATACCAAAAGAATGCTTGGTAATCGTGGATGCAAAGCGGGGCGATATAGGAAATACATCGAGTTATTATGCGCAAACCTTTTTCGAACATTTAAAAGCCGATGCACTTACTGTTGCACCCTACATGGGTTCTGATTCTGTGCAACCTTTTTTAAAATTTAAAGATAAATGGGTCATTCTATTGGCCTTGACTTCAAATGAAGGAGCAAAAGATTTTCAATTCATCGAAAGCAATGGTTATGCGCTTTTTGAACAAGTTTTATTGCGATCTACTCAATGGGGCACTTCTGAACAATTGATGTTTGTTGTGGGTGCCACTCACCCAGCATATCTTTCGCGCGTGAGAAAATTGGTTCCGGATTATTTTTTATTGGTTCCAGGGGTAGGGGCGCAAGGTGGAGATATTGATAGTGTTGTAGCAAATGGTGCTAACTCCTCGTGTGGGTTGCTAATTAATTGCTCCCGTTCAATTTTATATGCAAGTTCAGCTCTGGATTTTGCTCAAGCTGCTAAGCACGAAGCGCTGAACATGCAGATGCAAATGGCAAAACATATTCAGCGCTTCGTTTTGTAAGTTAATCTTTAGCGAGACGCCAATTCAATGTTGCTCTGATCGAGTTTTCCGTATGCATCACAACCAGCTTTTCTACCAGCGCCACAAGAGGCCATTAGTAGTAAAGTAGCAAATGAGGCCAAAATAAAAATTGTTTTCGTTTTCATGGTGTTTGTTTTGTTGTTGGTGTGTTTAACGGAAATTCAACACCAAAGTTACAATTTTTAAAAAGATACCGCGTTAACTCCATTATATTTAAGCATGCCTAAACTTTATTTTTGCTTTTTTTTAATAGTAAGCTTAGACGCGTTACAGGCCCAAAAAAATTATAAGCTTGATGCAATTCAGCAGCCAATTCCCGATGCCCTTTCGGCCTTAAATTTTGATACTTCCAAACATTATACATCCTCACAATGGCAAAAATTAACCAATCATTGGCAAAAGCTTGCCATTCAAGCAGGATATTTTCTTTTTGATTTAAGGGTGTCAAAAAGAACCGATAGTTTAGATTATTTTCAAATTTATTATGGACCTTTTTTTTCTGGCATATCCTATTGTGAAAGTGATTCAATTATCAAAACTTTTGATGCAGATCAATTAAATGCTCGAGTTGAGGATACTTTGAATTGGTATTTGAATAATGGTTATCCTTTTGCAAATATAAAATTGAAATATCAATCAGCAAAAGATCCATTAGTACACTTGACGGCTATATCTGGCCCTCATGTGAGGTGGGGTCAAGTTTATGTAAAGCCAGAGGGAATTATCAAACCAAAGGTGCTTCAAAAAATGTTGCAAATAGATTCAGAGCAGGCCTTTTCTTTAAAAGCTATGGATAACTTGAAACCAGGGAATTTACATCAAATGCCCTTTAAACTTGTCCGTGCCCCTGAATGGGCATATAATGACAACAGTGCAGATATCTATTTTTATATAGAAACTATAAGAGTTAGTTCTGCAACAGGTATCATTGGTTTACAAACAAATCCTGGCAACCAGCAGGCTTCTTTGGTTGGAGAGCTCAATGTGCAATTACAAAATAATTGGCAGAAAAATGAAAAGATACAGTTGCATTGGCGTAGTATTGCACCACAAAGTCAACAGCTTAAAACAAAAATTCAGTTACCATTTATAGCAGGTAGCTCATATGGGTTTAAATCTGGATTAACCATGTATAAGCGGGATACGTCTTTTATTGAAGTGCGTACAAATGTTTCACTTGGGTATCAGTTTGCGCATGGTTGGCAATTAAGCACACAAATAGATCATTGGCTTTCCAATACCATTGCCAACCAGACCACCAACGAACTTTCTTCCTTTCATTCGACAACTTATGGCTTAAGTTTAGAGCGACAATTTTTAGATAATATTGTTAATCCACGTAAAGGCATGGACTTAGTAGTGAATTATCTAGTTGGGAACAAAAAGACAGATCAGACTACATTTACATGGCGTTTGGCTTTGCAGCAAAAATTCTATGTGCCACTTGGAAAAAGGCAAGTTTTTTGTTGGTCAGGGCAGTTGGATCACCTTCAAGCTCCTATCATTTTTAGCAATGAATTGTATCGTTTTGGGGGCCTTGAACGAATGCGAGGCTTTGATGAAGATGCATTTTTTGCATCAAGCATTGTTTTTTCAGGGTTGGAATATCGCTATTTGCTTGAGGAAAACTCATATGCCTTATTATTTACTGATTGGGCATGGTCTGAAAACAAAATTAATTTATCTCAAAATGAACGCTTATATGCTTTAGGTCTTGGACTTGTTTTAGGTACAGAAAACGGTCAATTTAAACTTAATTATGCATTAGGGGCACAAATTGGTCAAGGATTGAGATTCAATGCTGCAAAAGTGCATCTTGGCTATATTTCCTACTTTTGAAAAATGACAATAGTATTTGCAAGCCATAATGAGAAAAAAGCAAGCGAAATTCGTTCCGTCTTACCACAAGGAATTACGCTGCTTACACTTGCTGATTTAAATTACCACCAAGAAATTCCCGAAGACGAGCCTACTATCGAAGGAAATTCAGCTTTCAAAGCACAATGGATTTTCAAAGAATTTGGCATGCCTTGTTTTGCTGATGATACCGGGTTGGAAGTGGATGCATTGGATGGTGCACCGGGTGTTCATTCGGCCCGTTATGCCTCTATACAGCGCTCAGATGAGGCGAACATGGATAAATTATTGTCTGAACTTGGTCCTGGTATGCATAGAGAGGCACAGTTTAAAACGGTAATTACTTATTGCTATGCACAAAAGCAAGTTCAATTTACAGGAATTGTAAGAGGGAAGATCAGTGAAGACAAAAGAGGTGATCAAGGTTTTGGCTACGATCCAATTTTTATTGCCGATGATGCGCACTTAACTTTCGCTCAAATGACACTTGAGCAAAAAAACAATTACAGCCATCGTGCCAGGGCAATGAAACAGTTTTTAAGCTTCTTGACAGACCTTGCCTAGACTTCGATAGAGATAGCCACTGAATCCACGTCGCCGTTGATGGGTGGGTTAATTTTTGTGATTTTAACTTTCAAGGCTAAAATTCCTTTTAGTTCCTTTTGGAGTCTACCAACAATGCGTTGCCCCACTTGTTCAATGAGTTTTGATCTTATTGCCATCTCGGCAACAACAATCTCATTGACTTGCACGTAATCTATTGTATCGTCAAGTGTGTCGTGAAGGGCTGCAAGACTAAAGTCAGTAATTAGCTCAACATCAACTATATAATTGCCACCAATGCGTGCTTCTTCATCCAAACAGCCATGAAAAGCATAACACTTAATCCCTTCAACAAATATTTTATGCTTCATTGATAATTTGCTCCACTTTTTTTAGCCCTGCCTCTATACGTTCCAAGACCTCTTGTTTTCCTAAAAATGCAGAAATATCGAACATTCCAGGTCCAGCTCCCACTCCGGTCAAAACCAAGCGATATGGCAATAGTACGGCTCCTATTGCTAGGCCTTTACTTTCTAAAAATGATTTAAAAGCATGCTCTATGGTTTGTGCTGAAAAGTCTGATAAGGAGTCAAGTACAGATTTCCATTCCATCATATGACTGCTAGTTTCTGTTTTCCACTTTTTTAGTATGGTTTCTGAATCATACATCGATGGACGGTCAAAAAGGTAGGCTCCTTCTACAAGAATGTCTTTGGCGAAGGTGGCACGTTCTTTCATAAGATTGCAAACAGTGTGCAATTCTTGGTCAGAGAGGGCAATATTTTCTATTTGACGTAGCTGGTTGGCAATCTCTTTGTTGGACTGTGCACGCAAGTAAGATTGCTGGAACCATTTGGTTTTATTGGGGTCAAATTTAGCACCTGCTTTACTTACCCTTTCTAAAGAAAAAGCTTCAACCAGCTCTTCGATTGAAAAAATTTCTTGTTCTGTACCTGGGTTCCAACCCAAAAAGGCCAGCATATTGATAAAAGCACCGGGCAAATACCCGTTTTCACGATAGCCCGAATAAAGTTCGCCTTCAGCGGTAGTCCAATTCGTTGGGAAAACAGGGAAACCAAGGCGGTCACCATCTCGTTTGGAAAGTTTGCCATTTCCATCAGGTCTTAATAGAAGCGGGAGGTGCGCAAATTCAGGACAAGGCCATCCAAATGCTTCGTAAAGCATGATGTGTAAAGGGGCTGACGGCAACCATTCTTCGCCGCGAATTACATGGCTAATTTGCATGGTGTGGTCATCGACGATATTTGCCAAATGATAGGTTGGCATTCCATCACTTTTAAATAAAACTTTGTCGTCTAGGTTATTGGTATTTACTACAACCCACCCTCGTATGATGTCGTGAAAACGCACATCGTGATTGCGTGGCATTTTCATTCTGATGACATAAGGTGCCCCTGATTGGAGTAACTGAGAAACTTCAGATTGTGGTAGGGTCAAAGAATTACGCATACTATTGCGCGTGACGCTGTTGTATTGCCAATTGGGCATCCCCATGGTTTTGGCTTGCTCGCGCATGCGATCTAAGTCCTTGGCAGTATCAAATGCATAGTACGCTTTATCTTCATTAATGAGTAGTTCTGCAAAAGGTTTGTACATTTCCTTGCGCTCAGATTGCACATAGGGTCCAAATTCTCCACCGATGCCAGGACCTTCGGTGGGCATGATTCCACACCATTGCAAGGCATCCATGATATATTGTTGTGCTCCTGGTACAAATCGTGTTTGATCGGTATCCTCTATACGGATTAGAAAGGTACCCTTATGTTTTTTTGCAAACAAATAATTATACAATGCCGTGCGGACTCCTCCCATATGGAGAGGCCCTGTTGGGGAAGGTGCAAATCGTACGCGAACTGGTGCAGATGACATATAAAAATTAATAGAGTGCAAAGATAGTAAATTGAAAAGAATCAATTAGCTACTTGCCTTGGAGACAATCTTCCTTTGAAAGAAATTCAATTTTCTTCCTTCAATTTCTATTACACCTAATCTTACTCCTGCCCAACCTACTTGATGAATCCATACCGATTTACCAAGAGGATTTTGGACTTCTGTTGGTGCGTCTAAAAAGGTGTGTGTATGTCCGCCTAAAATAATATCAATACCCGAAACTTCTTGGGCTAGTCTAATATCACTATGGATTTGTTCATCTTTATATTCATATCCTAAATGTGATAAACAAACGATGTAATTACATTTTTGATTTTGTAGTTCAAGAACAATTTCTTGTGCACTTTTGTAAGGGTCATTAATTTGCATACCAGCGTAATTAGCTGCTGGAACCAAACCATTTAGTTCAACACCTAATCCAAAAATACCAACCCTAAAAGGGCCTTTTTCGATAATATGATAAGGATCGATTTGACCGTTCAATGCAGTGTTGGTAAAATCGTAATTGGCATTTACAAATTTGAAGGAGGCATGTTTTTTTGCATTTAGAAAACCATCTATTCCAATGTCAAAATCATGATTCCCTAATGTAGCCACGTCGTATTGCAACGCGCTCATTAATTTCATCTCCAAAACACCATGATAGCGATTAAAGTAGGGTGTGCCTTGAAAAAAATCTCCTGAATCCAGCAATAAAACATGTTCATTTTCTCGTCTGTATTGCTCGATTAGCCCTGCCCGTGCTAGAATTCCTCCCTGATTGGGGTACTTGTTGTGATTAGCAGGGTGTGGATCGATATGAGAGTGGGTGTCATTGGTATGTAGAATGACCAACTTATCAATCCTCTTCTGACTAGAAAATGCACCCAACCATTTAGGAATTAGAATCGCTAAGGAAAGCAACCCAGTTCTTTTTAAAAGCTTTCTTCTGCTTAATTTCATGGATAATGCCTTTGATTTTGATCTATTATTAACTTGCCTTGTTGTTTTGCAGTTTGGATAAAAATATCTCGCAACAAAATATTGGTTTCTTTTTTTTCCTCATTCAAGAAGAAGTTCATTTGGTCGCCACCATTTGCTAAAAAATCTGCAGTAAGCACCCAAATAAATTGGTGTTCTGGAAGTAGCCCTACAATATGCAATTGGTCTTTTTCAAATGTGCAATTTGCCATGGGCTCGCCACCACTATGGGAAATATAATGTTCAATCTCTTTAATTTTCCTAACGGGTAAATGCACCCAAACCAAACGGTTATCAAAGGGCATAAGCTTATAAAAATCAGCCAAGCTGAGGTTTCCTGCTCCAAATGAGGCTCTAATACCTCCTTTATTAAGTAAACAAATAACAGGTTCGTTTAATTGCGTTTTGCCTATTTGCGAATAATATACAGCATCGGCACACCAATTCATAAGGTTAGAACTTGGCCGTTGAACAATTAAATCTACAGGTGTAAAGGCAATATTTTGATCAAATTCTCTGTGCAATGAATCTTGATAGGGGGCGAGTTGTTCTGCAATTTCTGAATCAGAATTTTGGTTTTCTATCACCAAAGACCGAACCTTTAAATTTGGGTTTAAATAAGTGGAGCAAGCCATTAGGCTTGCTCCAAAAAATATATACCAAAATTTAATTTTCATTATTCTATCACGAACTCGCGTTGTACTTGCCCGTAGGCGGTATTCACCTTTAAATAGTAAACACCAGGCTTGATGTCATTAATTGGCAAAGTGAGTACAGGTAGGTTCAAATCTTGAGCTGCCCCAATTTGTCGGCCTTGAAGGTCGATGATTTGATAGCCTGTAATTTCAAGCCCATTAACTTGTGCATACAAGGTTTGCGAGGCTGGTACAGGGAAAACAGAAAAATTATTACTTAATTTTTCCTCAAGACCCATATCGCAATTGAGGTAAGTCATATTAGCAAAATTAATGTGGCAGGCAAAGTATGCCGAATCAATGAAGGGATTGCGGTTTCCTTGTAGCGCATATACGTATTCATGACGTGCAATTTCATAATTGTCAGGCGCGTCATTGAAATGCCAGGTTTTCAAAGACTCTTGGCTTTGGTTGGCAGGTAATTCCCAAGTTAAGCCAGACTGTCCATTGTAGCACGTAGCCATATAGAAAATGGATCTAGCTGCGTTGCCTTTTTGTTCGGGGCGTGGCTCATATACCAATTGATTACCGCTGTAACCTACGCTACCTCCCAGATAGTTGAAAACAACATTTCCGTCAATATCCATCAAAGGAAGGTTAGATCGAGGCGTGTTGGCTTGCTGCAGGTTGGTTGGCCAAAGGTTGTGTTGATCGTTATATTCTGGTTTTTCAGGGTTGTCACATGGGTAAGTCGCCATCCAAGAATGAGAGTAGGTGTGTTCACGTGAATAGCCCACGGCACTCCAAGCAAAAGGGTCATTGAATACTTTGCGCTCTCCTGAATACACACATTCTACGTAAGACTGCCCGTTTGTTGTATCGCGTACTTCGTATTGGTGCATCATTGTCGTGAGGTAGTTGTAGTAGGAAATCGAAGTATGTGGATTGATCAGTGCACTCAAGTCTCCAAGAAAACTTGCAGATCCTGAGTAGATTCCATCGTAGTAATTTCCTACTTGACTGCCAAGGGTGTTAATGTAAGCACCAGCAGGTATGGTCTGGTCGTAATTTTGGTATCCATCTGGCCCGTTGAATGCGAAAATAGCAAACATATATCCTGTATTGGCCACTACGTGTCGTGGCGAAAAAGAAGTGCCAGGACCAACATAAGCCACTTTGGCATTGCCAATCACATCGCCTCTTTTGTAGGTGTTTCCATCAAGTGGATAGCCTTGAACTGGCGATGTGCCATCGCCCTCTTTCCATAAAACCAAGTATTGTTCTGCACCCGACGGTGTGAATTCACAGACCAATTTATAAGGGGTAACAACAGGCCAAGTTATGAAATTTGATTCCGGATTTATTGGTTCTGTTGCCAGATTATTGGTCCCGATGCCGTATAAATGAATGATGTATGGGTTTTCATCGTTGTCATTGTTGGCAATAGAAAGTGTTGCCAATCTAGAGCCAATACCTGCAGGTGTAAATTGTAAAGAAATGACTTGGCTGCTTGTTGGCCCAACAGTAACATTTGCACTACAGGAGTATTCAGCAGCAGATGGGCCAGAGAAACTAGCTCCACTCACATTTAAATTTTGCACCCCGTAGTTTTCAATAGTAATATCAGTTGAAGCTGTAGTGCCAACTACATAGGTATCACCAGAAAGTACGTCAACACCGTTAATTTTCACATTGATTTCTACGGAAGGGGCCACATAAGGGAAAATGTCCGCCAAGCTTCTAGGAACCAATTGATAATTCGCATTATATTGACCCATTAAACCAATAACTGTTACTGGGCCTGAAGGAATTGCAGAGCCATCTATATTGGTGCTCCCATTGATGCGCACATCCAAAGTGTTTGAACCGTCATTGACCTGTACGGTGCTGTTTCCGGTTGCAAAATTTCCCGTTTGAACAAAAGTTACGTTGTCTAGACGCACCAATTGCCCCTCTAAACTTTCACCAGCACTTGCAATTGGAATCTGAAGTGGAGTTGGCTGCACAGTAGCTTGCCCATGATTGATAAATGAATTGGTAGGAGATAGCTCTAATAAACCACTAAATTCAAATAAAACACCTGTAGCCGTTATCGAATCGCCTTGCTGCACACTGGCTAAATTGGTTCCGTAGCATGCAATGCCCGCCGTTCCATCTTGCATATAGCGGATCGGGCCCAGTTCGGCGCCGTTAGTAACTACACCAGTTACTGTAACGGTTTGGCCAATACCTAAATTACGAACTTGTTCAATGGTTTGGGCCATCAACATTTGACTAAATGTCATAATGCCTAGTAAGGGTAAAAGTTTTCTCATGATTAAAAGTTTATGCTTAAATTAAAACTAAAACGCAAGCCCTGACCAAACATCACAGTGGCAGAACGTGCATCGAACTGATCGTATATGCCATTGGCGTTGTTGATGGCATCCGAAATAAAAGAATTGTTGAGTAAATTGGTGATCGCAAAACCGGCATTAAACTGCTTGTAGCGATAACCGCCAAATAAATTTAAAAGCGAGTAAGATGGAATCATCCAGGAATCGCGGCCGCCATTGGCTCCTTGCAAAGAGAAAGGATCAAAATTGGCATAATAACGGTCAAAATATTGCCCTTGAATTTTTAAATAACTTCGCTTGAATGGTTCGTAACGAAATGAGGCGGACATTGCCGTTTGTGCTGCATCACCGACATGCACACCTTTTGCATCAAAAGTAAATTCCAGAGAGTCATACTGAGGAATGAAAACCGTTTTACTCGAATTCCAAATCCAGTTACCTACCGATACCATGAATTCAAAAGATATTTTTGGCGCGATTTCCCAAGCAATATCTAATTCATTACCCATATGTATGGCATCCATACCATTGATATTGACGCGAATATATTCTGTAGGATCATTGGGATCAGGCACAGCTACTCCATAGGGAAATGGCTTGTTTTTCCAGTTAGTAAAATAGGCGTTGTAATTGATGCCGAAGTGTTTGTTCGTGTAATGATAACCGCCTTCGGCTGCATAGATAATTTCGTTTACAATTTCACCAAAGAAACTATTGGTATTATTGTCGATGACATTCGAAAATTGTGGTGTGCGGTTTAAATAACCTAAATTACAGTATACATCTTGAAATTTATTGAGCTTGTAACTCAGACCTCCTTTTAATGTAATTCCTGGGATGTACTTCCATGGCGTTTGATAATAACTAAGACCTGTAGAATTGGCATCATATGTTTGGCCGTTATATTGAATGGTATCAAGTGCACCAATGCGCAAGATTGTATCACCTAAATCGAGCAATTTTCTTTGAAAATAATCTATTCCTTTATAACCATTAACAATACTCGACATATTGAAAAACCAATTCACGCGATCGCCATTATGTTCCACTTGTCCAAATAAACCACCGTAGGTTACCACTCCGTCTCTATCTGCATTAAAGGTGTTTTTAGCGATCTTATCTCCAACGCGTTGCATAGGGTCGGGATCGTTAAAATTTGCCGCGCTCACAAAATAATCTGCACCCAATAAATTGGTGATTTCTTGATAGTGTCTTCCTTGATAGTAGCGAAAATCAATACCACCAGAAAAAGACGTTGACTTTGAATATTGATAATTGAACTGGCCAAGGTATCCTACCCAGAAGTGATTATTCCTACTGGCCAAAAGTATCTGACTAGCTTTGATTTCTGTTGGAGAATAAATTGGATCAATATTAGGTGTGCCGAATAGAGAGTTCACTTGATTTTCTTGAATCATTTGATCCCAATCGATGTTGGAATTACTGTCGCGGAGAATAGCAGAAGAATTGAAAATACTCGTGCCGCCACCGCGCCCAATAGAAACGTAGGCCAAATTTGAGATATCGAGTTTTTCATTGACTGCCCAAAAATCTTTGAGCGTAATCTGCGGTTTATTGTAGAAGTTTTCCCTTTCGTTGAGTATTTCTCGCTGGCCACTTGAATTGGTAACATAGCCCCAATGTTGGTTGTAACGAATCCCCATGTCGTTGAGAATGAGGGTTGAATCAAATGGGATGCCGAGTTGCTGAGATCTTGTGGAATCCCAATATTGAATTCCTTGGTTATAGGAGCGCTGCCCGTGGTGTTGTGGCGCCGCAAAAGCAGAAAGCGTAAGTAAATGATTGTTAAGACGTTTAGATATTTTTGTATAACCAAAAAATCCTTGAGTGGGTGTACCATCCACCCAACCTTGCCCTTGCTTGTATGAAGCAGATAAGGTAAGTCCCCAACCCGATTTGGTCATACCCGTATTGTAAGAAAGGGTACTCCTTAGAAAATTGCCAGTGGCGTATTCTTGTTTAAAACTCCCACCTTTTTTTGTGCCAACACCTTGTGTAATGATATTTATGGTTCCACCTATGGAAGGCATAGCAATTTTTGTTGCACCCAAACCACGCTGAACTTGCATTTGAGATGTAATGGCATCCAATCCAAACCAATTTGACCAATAAACAGCACCATTTTCCATGTCATTTACCGGCACACCATCGATCATTACACCGACATTTCGTTGGTCAAAACCTCGGACATTAATTCTCGCATCGCCATCTCCTCCTCCTTGCGTTGTAGCATAAACCCCTGCTGTCCCATTTAAAAGCATCGGAAGATCTCTCGAGGCGAGTTCCTCAGTTATTTTTTTTGTATCAATTTTTGTGACAGCCACAGGTACATTTTGGCCGCGAACTAAGTTGCCAATTACACGAATTTCTCTAACTTCTTGTGTTGGGCGAATTGCTACATTTTGTATTAAGTTGGGCTGATTTAGTTCGATAAAGTGTCTTACGGTATCAGTTAAAGGAAGGGTGAATAACAACAAATATTGGTCAAAAGGCACATTTTCAAGTGTGTAAAATCCTTCATCGTTGGTGGCTGTCAACTTTACGGTTTGGTTATCCTTTATGAGGCTTATTTTTGCACCTGCAACCGGTATATCACCTGGTGTCATGAGTGCTATACCTGAAATTGTACCGCTATTTTGACCAATTGCAGCGAATGTTGCGCCAACAAAAATAAAAAAGAGAAGACTTAAACGCGACATTTAGCGAATAATTACCTTATGTAGCGTTTGCTCTCCATTAGATTGTAAAAGTCGAAGAAAATAAACACCGTGCAAATTATTTAGATCTATATCAACTTGCCCTTGAGAACTTGAAACATTTATTTCTTTGATTTGCTGCCCAAGTGCCGAAACGACTTGAATCTTGCGAATTTCATTTTGGGTCTTTACGTGAACTACACCATTACTCGGGTTAGGATAAACACTTGGCGCTGCTTTGATATCTTGATGAAGCCCAATTGAATTGCAATCGCATTCATGCACTCCTAAAGAAGTCCAATTTCCATCCAAGATTGGGTTTCCACTCTGTCCAAAAAGTGTATCTCCATTTGCATTTAAACGCACAACCACTGGTGGAATACTATCCCACTCAAGTAGAGGATCAAAAAAAGAAGGGTTAGTTGTTTGTCCTTTTAAAATCCCTGGTTTTCTAATCATGCTATGATCTTTGGTAATAAGCACTCCTAAACCGGTGCTGTAGGGAAATTGAGAGGACCATGCACCATCATTTCCAGATGATGAACCTGTTTCATTGGCCGGATTTTCGCCAATTTTTCCAAATACATCTATTATGGCAAAACCAGAAACATTAGTAGCATTTATAACTGTCGTAGGGCTTGCAGGAAGTGTTCCTTTGGCCAATAGAACAGCATCATTACCATTCCAATACCAAGCGTTTGAAACGTTGTAATCTGCACAGTAAAAACCATCTGCCCGATATTGAAGTGAATCCCAAACAGGAGCTTCTTGTCCTGTACCCATTGAGTCTAATTTTTCAATAACACCTACATATACTCCTTTAGGAGGAACAACGCCTGTCAATTGTACTGAATTGGCAACAGTTGCTGTTGTTGCACCATTCGAATAACGACTCACAAAATATCCCGATAGGTCTATCGGATTATCTGTTGGGTTGTAAATCTCTAAAGCCTTATTATTCGACCAACCTTCGACGTATTCCGAAATGAAAAGTTCATTACAGGTATTTTGAGCGTGAAGGTTTAAACTTCCAATTAATAATAAAAAGAGAATAGTATATTTCATCATGCTTTTAAATTTTAAAACTTATGTTTAATCTTTGACAAATCTACGTAATTAAATAAAGTAATACAAGAGCATTCACCTTACATTTTTTGATCATTTTTTGAATTAAAAAGCATTGGCCCTTGTGGTTTAATTATTGTACATTTGGCCTTAAAATTATTATAATGCGATACATTCTTCTTTTTTCTTTGGGATTAATAACTCAATTAACAATAGCGCAATCGCTTAACGTAGAGCGCATTTGGAAAAGCTATGAGTTTATAGCTGCCGGAGCTGGCTCATATCAGATGCTTCAAGATGGCCAGCATTACGTAGATTTCGACGACCAAGGAAATATAGTTAAGGGCCATGTAGAAGACCCAACGAAAACCCCAGAGGTACTTGTTTCTAACGATGATTTGAAATACAATAACCAGCCTATCCAAGTGAGCGGTTTTGAATTTAACTCAAATGAGCAGAAAGTGCTACTCATAACAAACCCAACTTCTGTTTACCGCCGAAGTTTTGAAGCAGTATATTATTTGTACGATTTTCAAACTAAAAAGTTAGCTCCTTTAGATGCCGATCATACACCACAAACCCTTGCTGAATACAGTCCTGATGGAAAATTGGTTTCCTATATTCATGGAAACGACCTTTTTGTTAAAGAACTATCCACAGGAAAGGTAAAAAAACTCACCGAGGATGGAAAGCGTAAAAAAATAATAAATGGAACTACAGATTGGGTCTATGAAGAAGAATTCGCTATTACCAAAGCCTATTGTTGGTCGCCAGATAGTAAGCTAATCGCTTTTTTAAAGTTTGATGAAAGACAAGTGCCGGAATATCAAATGGCGCTTTATGGTGAGCTTTACCCACAGCAATATAAATACAAATATCCAAAGGCAGGCGAACTTAACAGCAAAGTAAGCTTGAATTTGTTGGAGGTTGACAATGCAAAAATTCAAGAAATTAGCCTCGATTCATTTGAATATATACCGAGATTAAATTGGTCTTCTCAATCAAATCAATTGGTTGTTCAAACATTAAATCGCCATCAAAATCAATTGAATTATTGGTTGATTGATGCCAATCAAAAGCAAGTTACAATTAATAAGTTCTTCACGGAAAATTCCAATACCTACATAGATGTAGATAACAATCTTTTGATTTTGAAAGATGGTAAGTCCATCATTAGAACCAGTGAGTCAAGCGGTTTTAATCATATTTATAGAATTGAAATGGATGGAACCTCTACGCCAATAACTTCGGGAAATTGGGATGTAATTGAGTTTTTGGGATTAGATGAACAAAAAGGAGTAATATATTATTCTTCTGCTGAACCAGGTGCAATTTACAAGTCTATTTACTGTATAGATTTAGATGGTAAAAATAAAACCAACCTTACCCCTGAGTTAGGTTATAACAATGGTGAATTTCTTAATGGAATGAAATATTTCATTCTCAATTATTCAAATGCCAATACAACTCCAGTATTTTCTTTGAGAAAGGCCAACGGAGAATTGGTAAGCGTTTTGGAAGATAATGCCGACTTGCTTAAAAAGATGAAAAAAGAGAATTTAAGCGAAAAGAAATTTATTTCCATCGCAACTCCCAATGCTCAACTCAATGCATCGTTAATTTTACCTAAAAATTATAACCCTACTAAAAAATATCCTGTATTTGTAAATGTTTATGGTGGCCCTGGGCACAATGAAGTGTTGGATAGCTGGGATGGCAATGACTATTTCTTTCACAATTTACTGGCACAAGATGGTTATATGGTATTGAGCATTGACCCACGTGGAACTCAATTCCGAGGAGCAGATTTTAAAAAGTCAACCTATTTACAATTGGGTAAATTAGAATTAGAAGATGTTTTAGATGCAACACGTGCATTTGCCAAGCGTTCGGATGTCGATGCCAATCGTTTAGGTATTATGGGCTGGAGCTATGGTGGTTTTATGTCATCTTTAGCGATGACAAAAGGCAAGGGGCTGTTCAGAGTAGGGATTGCGGTTGCTCCGGTTACCAATTGGAGATTTTATGATAATATTTACACAGAACGCTTTATGCAAACCCCACAAGAAAATGCCGATGGATACGATAATAATTCGCCTATAAATTTTGCAGCAGATCTTCAAGGCAAGTATTTTTTAATCCATGGAGCAGCAGATGATAATGTTCATTACCAAAATTCAATGGAAATGATCAGTGCATTGGTAAAAGCCAATAAGCAATTTGATTTGTTTATTTATCCAAATAAAAATCATGGAATATATGGTGGCAACACCCGCAATCATTTATTCAATATGATTCATGATTATATTTTAGATGAGCTATAAACTATTGCATCAATTATATGTTTTAAGTAATGATTCCCTTGAATTATACTTTCTTTTGTAACTTAGCCACACAATTATCAAACGACATATTTCCATCAAATGAGTGAAAAAGCCAAATTAGAACTAGACGGCAAGATTTATGAACTTCCAATTGTAATTGGGACTGAAAATGAAAAAGCGATTGACATCTCCAAATTGCGCGATTTAACAGGTTATGTTACACTCGATACTGGATATAAAAATACTGGTGCGACCAAAAGTGCGATTACTTTTTTAGATGGCGAAGAAGGAATTTTGCATTACAGAGGCTATTCAATTGATCAACTCGCTGATAATGCGAGCTTTCTTGAGGTGGCATATTTGCTTATTTATGGGGATTTACCCAATAAAGAAGAGCTTTCAGGTTTTCAAGACAGCATAAGTAAACATACTTTGGTTCATGAAGACATGAAGCAGTTTTTTGAGGCTTATCCTTCAAAAGCTCATCCAATGGGCGTGCTCTCATCAATGGTCGCCTCCTTGGCAACCTTTTATCCTGAATCTTTAGATCCAAACCGAAGTGCAGATGCTAAAAATTTGACAATACACCGTCTATTAGCAAAATTGCCTACACTGGCAGCATGGTCATACAAAAACATGATTCGCCACCCATTTATGTATCCGCGCAATGAAAACGATTATTGTAAGAATTTCCTTTATATGATGTTTTCTATGCCTACTGAAGATTTTCATGTTGACCCTGTAGTAACCGATGCTTTAAATAAATTGCTCATTCTTCACGCCGATCATGAACAAAATTGTTCCACTTCAACTGTAAGAATAGTTGGTTCATCTCAAGCCAATCTTTATTCTTCAGTTTCTGCAGGAATTTCAGCGCTTTGGGGCCCGCTACATGGTGGTGCCAATCAAGAGGTAATTGAAATGTTAGAGCGGATTGATCAAGATGGTGGAAATGTAGATAAATGGGTTGCAAAAGCAAAAGACAAGGGAGATCCGTTCCGACTAATGGGTTTTGGTCATAGGGTATATAAGAATTTTGATCCGCGTGCTAGAATAATCAAGAAAGCTTGTGATGATGTTTTAGCAAAACTTGGTGTGAATGATCCGCTTTTGGAAATTGCTAAAAAATTAGAGCAGGTTGCCCTAGAAGACGATTACTTTAAAGCACGAAATCTTTATCCTAACGTAGATTTTTATTCTGGAATCATCTATAAGGCTTTAGGCATACCAACGGAAATGTTTACCGTAATGTTTGCCATTGGACGTCTGCCGGGCTGGATAGCGCAATGGAAAGAAATGACCGAAAATAAGGAGCCTATTGGTCGGCCAAGACAAATCTATACAGGTCAAATTAATAGGCAATATTTGCCCATCGATCAAAGATAAAAGCATTCTAAGAGGTCCTCAATTGAGGTCCTTTTTACCTTCAAATAATTCGTATTTTCGAAATTCACATTCGATATCGCCATTATAAACAAGGTGCTTAGCTGATGCTTTTAAGCCAATTGCATTGAACCCTTCTCGACTAGAGCTAATAATGCAAACTGAACTAGGCGCCATCTTGTGTTTTAGCCATGTACCAAGTTGTCCGTACAGATCCAAAATATTTGCAGCGAGTCTTTGATCATAAGGGGGATTTGTTAATATAAAAACAGGGGGCTCCATTTTGAGTTGATCAAAAGAGGTGGATGAAATTTCAACAAGGCGTCCGAAGGAGAATTTTCTTAAGTTTCTCCTTGCCTTAAGTACCATTTCATCTGATATATCACCTCCAATTATGTTGCAAGGTAATTGACGAACAATTCGTGTTGCTCCTTGATAAATATCTTCCCAACATTTTGCATTATAATTTTTAAGGTTTTTAAACGCGTAATGTTGCCGTTCAATATTACTTGGAATTCCAGCTGCTAAAAGCGCGGCTTCAATGAGAATAGTTCCCGATCCGCAAAAGGGATCTACGAAGGTTTGTTTGCGATCCCAGCCAGACATGCGCACCAAACAAGCAGCAACGACTTCATTGAGCGGTGCGGCCCCAACCGAACTTCGATAACCTCTTTGAAATAGTGGTAAGCCACTTGTATTGACAGAGATCGTTACTTGTTTATCCTTTATATATAAATCGAAAAGTACATTTGGCGTTTTTACATCAATATTGGGCCGCTGATTAAACCTTTTGTTGAAGGTATCTACAATGGCATCTTTTACCAATAAAAAAGGGTAATGTGTATTTTTGAAAATTGGAGAAAAAATGGCGCCTTTTACGGCAAAAGTTTTGTTCACATCAAATATTTCGTGCCATTTGATTTGCAAGGAGCGCTTATATAAATCTTCTTCACTTTGAATAAAGAATTGATCAATTTCAACTAAAATAGAAATTGCACAACGGCAAAATAAATTTAATTTATATACATCGTCCCAAGACCCACTAATTTGTACCGCACGGTTTAATTGTTCACATTGAGTATAACCAAGTTCATATAGTTCTTCTGCCAAAATATTTTCAAAACCAAAAAAACATTTTAGTGTAATTTTTAAAGGGGTGCTTTTTGCGTTTTGACTTGAATGCATTTTTGGGGGATTCGTTAACTTTGTACAAAAGAACAAAATTGTCGAAGATCAAGCACCTATTGTACTTTCTTTTTTTTAGTATTCCACTTTTTGCACAAGAAAGACAACGAATAGGAGTGGTGCTTAGCGGAGGAGGTGCCTCGGGTGTTGCACATGTTGGCGTTTTAAAGGCTTTAGAAGAAAAACAAATTCCTGTGGATTATATTGTTGGCACTTCTGCCGGAGCTTTGGTAGGGGCAATGTATGCAAGTGGCTATTCACCTTCAGAAATTGAATCTTATGTGCTTTCCCCTTCATTTCAGTTAATGGTTAAGGGACAAAGAGAAGCCAAGAATAAGTTTTATTTCTATCAAGAGGCCAATAATGCGTCGATGTTTAATTTTAGTCTTTCTCAAGATAGTGTTATACAAAAATCACTCCCGATTGCCTTCATTGATCCCACCTATTTGGATTTTGAAATGCTCAAAATATTTGGTAGAACAAGTGCTAGTGTTAATGAAGACTTCGATGGACTTTTTGTTCCATACCGATGTGTTGCATCTGATGTCGAATCCAAAACGAGTAAAACTTTTGAAAATGGAAAATTAAATTTAGCCGTTCGTGCCTCTATGACCTTTCCGCTTTATCTTAATCCGATTCGAATAGACGGTGAATTGTATTTCGACGGCGGACTCTACAATAATTTCCCTATAGATGTTCTCTACCAAGAATTTTCTCCAGATTTTATTATTGGCAGTAATGTATCACAGAATTTACCTCCCGTTTCTGAGCACGATTTTTTTGGCTTATTGGCTAGCATGATGACCACTCCTACAAATTACGCAATGCCCTGCCAACAAGGCATTATTATTGAACCTCAAAGATCAATTGGAACCTTTGAATTTGAAGATGTTAAAATTGCCATAAATGAGGGCTATAATGCAACTATTGCTATGATAGATTCTATTAGAAAATATGTGTCAGATAGTACTGATTTGGATTTTTTAGCACAACAAAGATTGACTTTCAGACAGCATTTGTTGCCATTGCAAATCTCGGAGGTAAGAAGTAGCACAGCCCGTAGACAAGATTTGCCTTTTTTACGCAATGCCATGCTTTCACGTTATTCGAATTCTACTTATTTAGATAGCATTGAATTTGAAAGTCGATTTTACAAATCCATGGCAGCACCCTATTACGGTGCATTAACACCTAGTTTTGAAAAGAATTCGAAACAATTACTTTCTTGTATTTTAAAGGTGGATAAAGCAAATGCATTTCGTGTAGATTTTGGTGGATATATGTCCTCGCGTGCGGTAAACACAGGTTTTTTAAGTTTGGCTTATCGCCGGGTTGGATATATAGGTCAAAAAATAGATGTATCATCTTATTTTGGAAAGTTTTATGGCTCCGGGAAAATAAATTATGAGGCAGTCTTTCCAACAAGTAGTCCCATTAGTCTAAGTGCTTATTTGGTTTTAAACCGTTGGGATTATTTTAGAAGCTTTGCCACATTTTTTGAGGATGTTAAACCATCATTTTTAGTTCAAGAAGAGCGATATTTTGGTGCACAACTTAAAATGCCATCAGGACCACATGGAATTTTCGCCATTAATTCTCGCATTTTTGCCCTAGATGATTCTTATTACCAAACGGACTATTTTAACAAGGAAGACACTGCAGATTTTACTTCCTTTATTGGTGAAAATTTAAAATTATCTTACACGCGCAATACATTGAATAGAAAACAATTTGCGAGTTCTGGAACTTTTATACAATGCAATGCAAGTTATGTAAGAGGAAAGGAATTGACTTTTCCTGGGTCTACTTCATTAATTAAAGATACAGTTAGTAAAAAACATGAGTGGTTGAGTATTCAAATGGAATTGCTCAGTTTTCCATTTCAGAAAAAACAAAAGGTAAACCTCGGATTACATTTCAAAACAGTGCTCAATAGCCAGTCCTTATTTGCCAATTACACAGCAAGTATGCTTGCTTTGCCAGGTTTAAATGTACTTGCTGATTTAGACACTTATTTTATCGCCTCGTACCGCTCTACACAATATATTTGTGTAGGATCTCAGCTGATAATTAGCCCAATAAAAAATTTAGATTTTCGCGTAGATGGGTATACTTTTCTTCCAATTATTCAATTGGTTCAAGATCCCGACGGAGGCTTTAGTTATGCTAAACCACTTGACGGCCGTAGCCTACTGGCAGCGGCACATATCATCTATCATACGCCAGTTGGCCCAATTCGGGCAAGCCTGAATTATTTACCAAAATATGCCCAACCTGTTCAATTTCAATTGGGTTTTGGTTACTTACTTTTTAATGAACGCGCAATTAGATAACTCATGAAAAATAATAATTTTCACCTCAATGGAATTCAACAAATGGGCATTGGTGTGCCGAATGTTCAAGAAATTTGGTCTTGGTACAGGAAAGCGTTTGGTTTAGATGTTAGGATTTTTGAAGAAGCAGCCCCGGCCCCTTTAATGACGCGCTACACCGGAGGAGAAGTACATCACCGGACAGCAACCTTGGCACTGAATATGGCGGGGGGCGGTGGATTCGAAATTTGGCAATTTACTTCTAGGCCTACCCAAAAAGCGGATTTCGAAATTCAATTAGGAGATCTTGGGGTATTTATTTGTAAGATTAAATCTGAAGACGTCCTCCATACCCACCGTCATTTGAGCCAAATGGGCGCTGATGTTAGCCAAGCTTTTAAGGATCCTGCCGGTCGTTGGACTTGTTATGTAAAAGATCCAAATGGTAATTATTTTCAAATCGTTGAAGGAAGATCATGGTTTGGAAAATCCAAACATCCATCGAAATGTGGGGGTGTTGCAGGGGCAGTAATTGGTGTCTCTGATATGACAAAAAGTTTGGATTTTTACAAGAATTTACTTGGATTTGACACCCTGATTTACGATAAAAATGAAACATTCGATGATTATCAATTTTTCAAACGCGGCCAGGAGTTGTATCGACGAGTTTTACTTACTCATCTCAAAGAAAGGGAGGGATATTTTGCTCAACTATTGGGAATTACAGAAATTGAATTAATACAATTAGAGACACCAATTAAAGCGCGCCCAATATTTGAAAATCGTTTTTGGGGTGACTGGGGCTTTATTCATTTGTGTTTTGATGTACAAGGGATGGAAGCGCTAAAGGAAAGATGTGCAGATTTTGGCACACCTTTTACAGTGGATTCTGATAATTCCTTTGATATGGGAGAAGCAGCTGGCCGATTTTCATATATCGAGGATCCTGATGGGTACTGGATTGAATTTGTCGAAACCCATAAAGTACCAGTATTTAAAAAACTCGGTCTTTATTTAAATTTAAAGCAAGGATCAAAATTAAAGCATTTGCCCAAATGGATGCTCAAAGCGATGGGAATCAATAGAGTAAAATAAAACTTAGAGAATCCCTTTAACTCTAAGGTATTCATCTAAACTCTCTACATCCGAAAATAAAACTTCACGGGCCTTGCTTCCTTGAAAAGGCCCAATGATATTCATTCCTTCAAGTTGGTCTACAATGCGCCCTGCGCGGTTATAGCCAAGCTTAAGCTTTCGCTGCAGTAAGCTAGCAGATCCCTGTTGATTGATGACGACAATACGCGCTGAATCTATGAACATCGCGTCTATTTCATTCATGTCTATATCGCCATTGGCCTCGCTTCCTTCTGCGACGTATTCAGGCAAAATGAGTGCTTCAGGATATGCGCGTTGAGCGCCAATAAAGCTACATATTTCTTCAACTTCTGGTGTATCTAAAAATCCACATTGAAGGCGTTTCATTTCTGACCCCGTGGAAATAAGCATATCCCCTCGACCAATGAGTTGATCGGCTCCAGAAGCATCTAAAATAGTTCTCGAGTCGATTTTTGATAATACCCTAAAGGCAATTCGCGCAGGAAAATTGGCCTTTATCATTCCCGTAATTACATTGACAGATGGTCTTTGGGTGGCAACAATAAGGTGAATCCCAATGGCCCTTGCCAATTGAGCAATCCTTGCTATAGGATGTTCAATTTCTTTTCCAGCCGTCATGATCAAATCTGCAAATTCGTCAATCAATACTACAATATAAGGTAGATATCTATGCCCTTTTTCAGGGTTCAGTCTTCGGCCTATGAATTTAGAATTGTATTCTTTGATTGTCCTCACCCCGGCTTCCTTGAGTAATTCGTACCTGTCATCCATCTCAATGCATAAAGAATTTAAGGTATTAACAACTTTGGACGTGTCGGTAATTATGGCTTCCTCTTCGCCGGGAAGTTTAGCCAAAAAGTGGCGCTCTATTTTATTGTATAGGGTAAGTTCTACTTTTTTGGGATCGACCAACACAAATTTAACTTGCGCAGGGTGTTTTTTGTAAAGGATAGAAACCAAAATGGCATTTAGCCCTACAGATTTACCTTGACCAGTTGCCCCCGCTACAAGTAAATGAGGCATTTTCGTTAAATCAAATACGTAGGTTTCATTCGTGATTGTTTTGCCCATTACTACAGGCAATTCGCCATCGAAATGTTGAAATTTGTCCGATGCGATTAAAGAACGCATTGAGACCATCTCAGGATTTGAATTCGGCACTTCAATGCCAATAGTTCCCTTGCCAGGTATTGGTGCAATGATGCGGATGCCTAGTGCAGACAAACTCAGTGCTATGTCGTCTTCTAGATTTTTTATCTTCGAAATACGAACGCCAGGAGCAGGTACAATTTCATAAAGTGTTACTGTTGGCCCAACCGTTGCTTTTATTTTAGCGATATCGATTTTATAATTAGAAAGCGTTTCGACAATTCGATTTTTATTGTTCTCCAATTCTTCTTTGCTAACAGAAGCACCAGATGAACTATAAGCTTTCATCAGTTCTAAAGGAGGTAGTAAGTAACCATCTAAATCTTTTGTTGGATCGTATTGTCCATGCTTGCCTATGAGTTGAGATGCCAAAAGTTCCTCATCCTCAACATCTTTTGTATCAGAGATATCAACTTCTGGATCTTCCCCTAGTTCAATTTCGAAATCAGTATCAATAGAATCCTCGTTACTGTCGTCAGAAAATTGATCATCTTTAATTTCAACAATGAGTTCACTTTCTTGATCAGCATTGTTTTCTTCTTCATTAGAGCCGTTATCGAATTCAACAACCTGCGAAATGTCATCTTCCTTTATTTGGTCTTCTTTTATAGAATTTACCACATAAATATCATCTATCGATGCGCCATCTAAAAGTACATCTGAGGAACCTGGGTCGGTAGCTTGTTTATTGAAGAGTTTCTGAATAAAGGCCAGGTAATTGGGATTAAACTGGATGGATGTAATGACAAAAAATAGGATGACGAGTAAACTTAAGGTTCCAAAATACCCGAGTGTTATTTGTAGCCATTCATTGATATAAAATCCAAATGCGCCACCTGCATAACTTGTCGTTGAACTAAAGAAACCACAAAACATAGAACCCCAAATGAGATAGCTAATTACCACACTCGTAGTGCGAGCTAATGGAAGTAAGGCCGTATTGAACAATATTCTGAATCCATATAAAAACAAGATGAAAATTAATCCGAAGGATGGAATACCAAAACCTTTAAAGATTAACAAATTTGAACTCCATGCGCCAAATTTCCCAAGCCAATTTTCAGCAGCTGGAATTTGTGAATTGAAAATATATTCGCTAAAGGAACGGTCTATTAAATGATCTTGGTCCTTTGTCCAAGTGAAAATATAGGAGATGCTTGCAAAAAATAAAAAAACGCTCAATAAGCTCAAAAATGAACCCAAAATAATTTTAATCTTATTCCAATTGATTCGTTCCTTGAATGAAACCTTGGATCGGACTTTTTCAGTCGATTTATCGATTTTTTCTTTAGATTTTGGAGCACTTTTGGTGCTTGAATTAGGTATGTATTCGTTTTCTTCCATGAGGGCGACTAATAAAACGAAAATAGTTTAAAGCGGTACACAATCAGGTATTAAAGTTGGAAACCTATAAACAGCAAGGTGTTAGTTTGTCTTGGGTGTGTTGTCATTATATGTTTTAGCCCATTGTAAAAAATCATTTAAAGAGAGAATGGTGTATTTTTTATCCGGGACAAATAATGCTAAGGGCGGGGGTCTAAAATCGATTTGTTGTAATTCAAAGTTCATCCAGCCATTTTCTGTTGCCAATCTTCCTAAGGTTGGGAGTCCGGGTGCATTTACTTGGCCAACAAAATAATGGTTCGGGATTTTTTTGAAATAATAAAAACTTTCCTCTCTGCCACTGTGTTTTGTTTTCCCGCCATTGCATCTGAGCCCTGCAATTTTTTTTCGCCTAAGTGTTTTATAAAATCTAGATTCATCCTGCAGAAGCGAGGAATCAATGATTTGTACTGCGAAAAAATGATCATCAATTTGCAAAAGGGTTAGAAATTTTCTCTTTTTTATATGATGAATACTTTCTTGTCGCGTACCATCAGCTAAAAGGTAATTGAACCGAACTAAACTATCGAGTGCATAGATGAATAATTTCCCACTCAGTGTATCATTTGAAATCAGGTCTACTTTCGAGATATTATATTCCAAAGCACCAACAAAGGATTTTTGAGCTGAAATGATACTAGAACTATAAAAGAGTAAAGACAGAAAAATGTATTTGAACATAATCAAAACTAAGCATAATTGGCCAAATCCATTTTACAAATAAGCCGTATCTTTGCTAAGGCCCTATGAAGGGATATTATGGCTAAAAAAAATATTCAATTTATATTTAATCCAACAGAGTTGGGTGCTGGCACTAGAGGGGCTTCCTTGGGTCCTGAGGCAATTCGGACTGCTGCAAGAAGTAAGGGAAGTTCAATTTTTAGTGACTACCGGGTTGCTACGGTAGAACATCAAAATCACTTATTAGATAGAGGCACTAATTTCAAATTTGCCAAATACATTGACGGTTTAGGACTCGTATTTAACGAATTGTCTAAAACAATTGAAGAGTGCTTTAAGTCAAAGTGCTTTCCAATTATTCTTTCTGGCGATCATAGTGCGGCTGCAGGAACTTTTGGCGCACTTAAAAACCTTTATCCAAAAAATCGAATTGGCGTTGTTTGGATTGACGCTCATGCCGATTTACATTCGCCATTCACAACGCCTTCAGGAAATTTACATGGCATGCCAGTGGCTGCTGGGCTTGGACTTGATCATCATCATTTAGCTGAAAATAATCCAGATACAGAAACCATCGCCTACTGGAATCAACTCAAAAGTGGTATAATACAGCCACAAGATTTAATATATGTCGGTGTCCGCGATACAGAAACTCAAGAAGATGCCCTTATTAATGAATTGCAACTCAGAAACTACACTATTAAAGAACTTCGACAAAGGGGCCTTGCCTTATGTTTGCAAGAAATATCTAATAGCCTTGCTGCATGCGATTACATTTATATTTCTTTTGATGTAGACAGCATAGATCCAATTGAGTCGTCAATGGGTACAGGAACACCAGTGTCTAATGGACTTTTATTTCGAGAAGCCAATGATATACTTTGCTTTTTTGCTAAGAATGAGAAATTATGTGCATTAGAAATTGTAGAAATAAATCCTTGTTTAGATGATAAGCAAAATACCATGGCCGAGCAAGCTTTACAACTTATCGAAAATGTTTTAGATAACCGTACTTAAATTAAATGGAAAATAGAATCCGTAAAGCGCTTATCGATGCGGCGCCAACGCTTTTTGGAATAGAATTATCTGAAAGTAGCATTCAATTTCAGCAAACACGAAGGGATGTCGAAGGTGATCTAACCTTAGTGGTTTTCCCTTTTGTTAAAATTTTGCATTGCTCTATTGAAGATGCGGCTCAAAAGATAAAAGCTTGGGTTGAAGAAAATATAGAAGAAATTTCACATTGTAATGTGGTAGGTGGCTTTTTAAATATAGTTTATAAAGATGAGCACTGGATCAACAGATTACAAGAAATACAAAATTCGGAGCGCTTTGGCTTTTCTAAAGCCAATACCAAGCCAACAGTAATGGTGGAATATGCTTCTCCAAATACCAATAAACCATTGCACTTAGGTCATTTGCGCAATATTTTTCTTGGTGCTTCGGTTGCCGAAATTTTAAAGGCGGTAGGACACAAGGTGGTGCGAACGCAAGTGATCAATGACCGTGGAATACATATTTGCAAATCTATGTTAGCTTGGGAGAAATTTTCTCCTATAAATGACAAAGGCGAACGTCAAACACCTTCCAATACAGGCCTTAAAGGCGATAAGCTAGTAGGAAGATATTATGTGGAATTTGAGCAGGCCCTTCAAAAAGAAGTAAAGATCATCGTGACTGATTGGCAGCGTGGAAATTTCGATAACACGAAAGAATCCGTGCGCGATGAGGTAATAAAATTGCAGCAAACAAAAATTCAAAAGGATCAGAAAGCACAAGATGCAATTGATGAAAAAATAAAGGAACTAGCAAAAAATCAAAGTTCCATATTACAAGAGGCTAAAGATATGCTTGTTAAATGGGAAGCCCGCGATCCTCAAGTATATCTTCTTTGGACTACAATGAATGGTTGGGTCTATGAAGGTTTTGATCAAACATATAGCCAAATGGGCGTAACTTTCGATAAGCTCTATTATGAGTCTGATACATATTTATTAGGTAAAGATCAGGTAATGGACGGTTTGAAACAGGGCATATTTTATCAGAAAGTTGATGGTTCTGTATGGATAGATCTTAGCGCTGATGGACTAGATGAAAAGTTAGTATTGCGCTCAGATGGCACTGCGGTATATATGACTCAAGACATCGGAACGGCTATCGACAGGTTTAAAGACTATACCGATCTCTATGGAATGGTCTACACAGTTGGAAATGAACAAGATTATCACTTTAAGGTTTTGTTTCTAATCTTACAAAAGCTCGGTTATCAATGGGCCAACAATTGTTTTCATTTAAGTTATGGAATGGTTGATTTACCTAGCGGTAAAATGAAATCTCGAGAAGGAACTGTTGTGGATGCAGATGATTTAATGGCCGAAGTGATCCAAAAAGCAAAAGCAATGACTCAAGAACGGGGTCATTTAGACGGTTTGGGCAATTTAGAAAAAGAAAATTTATACAGGCAAATAGGATTAGGTGGTTTAAAATATTACCTTCTTAAGGTGGATCCTAAAAAACGAATGTTATTTAATCCCGAAGAATCAATTGATTTAACAGGAAATACAGGACCATTCTTACAATATGCACATGCTAGAATTTCAACCCTACTCCAAAAAGCTATCTATAAGCCGCAAAACCTCTCATCGTCCGCTATTTTAAAAGAAGAAGAAAAGCAAATAATTAAACAATTAAACTTATTTGAATCTGTGCTTCATGAAGCCTCAAAAGCGTATTCTCCAGCAATTTTAGCCAATTATGTGTATGATTTAGTCAAGCTTTACAATACCTTTTACCAAAGCGTGAAAATTTTAAGTGAATCAGATCGAGAATTGCGTCAACTCCGATTGTCACTTAGTGCAAGTGTGCGTCAAGTTTTGTCTAGTATTTTAGGGATTTTAGGTGTAGATGCACCCCAACGCATGTAAGGGGGGGTTAATGCGAACCAAAAATGACTTGATCGGTTAATTGACGCACCATTTGAATTAATTCATTTTTAAAAGTTTGTGCCTCATAATTACCGCGCTCTATCATTCTTAGTTTATATTCCCATTGACCAGTTAATTCCGGGCTCTTGAGTAACTCAAATGAAATTTTATCGATAAGCTCAATTCCCATAGGAGTTGCTAGTAAATTTTTCTTTTTCTTTTCAATATATTGCCGTTTGAAAAGCGTTTCAATAATACTCGCCCTTGTCGAAGGTCGACCAATCCCATTTTCCTTCATTATTTCACGCATTTGTTCATTTTCTACGAGTTTTCCAGCAGTTTCCATTGCGCGCAAGAGCGTGGCTTCTGTATAAAATTTTGGCGGGCTCGTTTTGCCTTCGTGAATGAATGGTTTGTGAGGCCCTCTTTCGTTTTGTGAAAAATGAGGCAGTATTTTATCTTCGGTTTGATTTGGTTGTGTTTTAAGCTCTTCGTATAGGATTCTCCACCCTTTGTCTAAAACCTGTTTGCCAGTGGCCTTGAATTCTAGGGCAGCAACTTTACCGAGAACCGTAGTATTAGACACTTCGCATGGCGGGTAAAATACGGCAATAAATCGTCGGACAATAAGGTCATAAATACGTTGTTCGTCTTGGCTAATTGCGCCAGGTTCTATCCCCGTGGGAATAATAGCATGGTGATCGGTTATTTTTTTATCGTCAAAAATTTGTTTGGATTTTTTAATCGGTTTGTCCGATATTGCATCTGTGAAACGATTGTAAGCCTTCAATCTTTTTAGAATTCCCGGAATTTTTGGATGTAAATCTTCGGACAAATAGGTAGTATCCACACGTGGATAACTCACGAGTTTTTTCTCGTAAAGGCTCTGAATACCATTGAGTGTTGCTTCTGCAGAAAATGCATAGTATTTATTGCCATCTACTTGCAATGCGGTAAGGTCATAAAGCCTAGGGTTGCCCTCTTTTGCATCTTTTTGTTCAAACGATGTAATTTCAAAATCGTGTTGTTCTAAATAATCGATGCCTTTTTGAGCCTTTTGAAAGTTTTTAAGTCGATCAATTTGACAACTGAATTCGGTTTCCCTGTAAAGTGTTTTGAGCTCAAAAAATGTTTCAGATTTAAATGCGTCAATTTCTTTTTGACGCTGTACAATCAATGCAAGTGTTGGTGTTTGAACGCGACCTACAGAAAGGGTTTGTTTATCCCTTCCATATTTTCGTGTAAATAACCTAGTCCCATTAATACCCAATACCCAATCTCCAACGGCCCTGGCATTTCCAGCTGCAAAAAGCCTATCGAAATCGGAAGCTGGTTTTAATTTTTCAAATCCTTCTTTAATTGCCTCCTCGGTAAGAGATGAAATCCAAAGACGCTTAACTGGCACCTTACACTTGGCTTTTAGTAAAACCCATCTTTGAATGAGTTCTCCTTCTTGGCCAGCATCCCCACAATTAATGACCTCCTCAGCCTGACTAACCAAGCGCTCAATCACCTCAAATTGTTTTTTTGCTCCTTGATCTTTTCTTAGTTTTATTCCAAAATTTTCAGGAATGATTGGCAAATCCTCAAGTTTCCAATATTTCCAATTGGCGTTATAATCTTCAGGATCCTTGAGCGAACAGAGGTGGCCAAAAACCCATGTTACAGCATATCCATTACCTTCTAGATAGCCATCTTTTCGAACCTTGGCTCCTAGAATTTCCGCTAGGTCACGGGCAACACTTGGTTTTTCGGCAATACAAACAATCATTGACTACTAAATCGCTCAATGCCTTGTTCTAAAAACTTTTTATAAGTCTTGATATTTGGTGTATAACCAATGGCTTTAGTTAAATCGTTTCCTTGATGATCAGTTACCACATACAATGGTTGTTGAAAGCTTTTATATCGCGTCATTTGGTAATCTGCCCATTTATTACCTACGGTTCGTATAGGCCCACTAAGCTTGGAGTTTCGTTGTTCACTCTTAGGCAACTCTTGTCGATCATCTACATATAGGGAAATAATAACAAATTTCTTTTGCAGCATAGGTCGGATTTCATCATTGGTCCAAACGGTGCTTTCTGTCTTACGACAGTTTTGGCAAGCATGACCAGTAAAATCTAATAGAATTGGTAAGTTACGTTTTTTAGCATATTCCTGCCCTTTTATTAAATCATGGAATACCAAAATTGAACCATCTCCAACTGGATGCATATCGGAGGCAAATGAAGCAGAAATTGAATCCTCTATTAATCCAGTTTGCTGCCCGCCGTTTACCCATCTGAAATTGTCCTCTGAATGTGTTCTCGGTGGTGCAATACCATCTATGAGCGTCAATGGCGCGCCAAACATACCCGTAAATAAGTAAACTGAAAAAACCAAGGCTAAAAGCGCAAACATAAAACGCGTAACACTTAATTTTTGCACAGGTGAGTCATGAGCGAATTGCAATTTACCGAGCAAATAAATACCCATTATAAAAAATAAAACAAACCAAATTCCAACAAACCATTCTCTTGAAAGCAAATCCCAGTGATAAGCCATGTCAACAGACGAGAGGAATTTAAGTGCCAGCGCAAGTTCTGTTAAACCAAGTACAACTTTCACAGAATTGAGCCAACCGCCCGACTGTGGCAAACTATTGAGCCAACCCGGGAAAATGGCAAAAAAGGTGAACGGTATAGCTAGGGCCAATGAAAATCCGGTCATGCCAATGGCGGGGGTCAAATACGAACCTGATGTGGCTGCCTCTACAAGTAGACTGCCAATGATCGGGCCTGTACAAGAAAAGGAAACGAGCCCTAATGTAAAAGCCATGAAAAAAATACCAAGATAACCTCCCCGATCTGCTTGCTTGTCCATTTTATTGACCCAAGAATTAGGCAATTGAATTTCAAACGCACCTAAAAAAGAGAATGCGAACAATACAAAAATGCTAAAAAAGATAAGGTTCATCCACACGTTGGTTGAAAGATCATTCAGCCCTAGTGGGCCCATCATTGCGGTGAAAATCAGGCCAAAAGCGACATAAATAAAAACTATCGAAAAGCCATAAACGAGGGCTTTAAAAATTCCCTCTTTTCTCGTTTTTGATTGTTTGGTAAAAAAGGTAACCGTCATTGGAATCATTGGGAACATACAAGGCGTTACGAGCGCTACTAAACCTGCAATAAAACCTGCAATGAAAATGACTAGCCCCGAGTCTTTTTTCTTCTCATCTTGTTCAATAGGTTTGTTGGCTTGTTTAACCGATTGCTTTGCTTGGCTTGTGTCTGTATTGTTTTGCTGAATGTTTTGTGAGGTATCTTCTGTTGTTTGGCCAACCGTTTGGGTTTCGAAACCTGAAATTTTAAAATTGGCATCAAAATCAAATGGAGGTAGGCAACCTTCATGATTGCAAAGCTGAAAATATAGATTGCAATTGGTGCTAAAGGTCTCTTGCGCTAAAATTTCTATTTTCTGTTTGTAAACAACTTTATTTTCAAAATAGTATGAAGTTCCTAACTCATCGACTTGTTTATGCGGTTTTCCTAATTCAAAAACCTTTCCAATAATTTTATAATTTTTATTTTTTTTAAAGCTAAATTCTGGAACAATTCCCGTTCCATCGGCGTCATTTGGGTTGTGTTTGAGACTAAATATGTGATATTCCGGCACCAGTTTACCCGTAAATACCAAATTGGCATGGCTATTATCAATTTTTTCTACAGTACAAGTCCAATTAATAAATTGACTCATAAAATCTTGGCCAAAACTAGCATTAGAAACACTTAAAAAAAGTATGCTAAGTAAAATCGCTTTCATGTATTAATTTTGTTTGACAGTATTTAATGGGCTTACGCTAATTTCAAATGCAATTGACTTTGGTGGCAGACAACGCGTTTGGTCGCAGAGCATGTAGGTTAGTTCACCCTTTAAAGTGGTGGGCTTCTTTATAAAAATAGGTGCGAAAATAGTATACTCATTTTCAAAATATGCCATTTCGGCGCCAAAGGATGGGTCGAATTCATGGACCAATTTCCCCTTTTCGATCCATGGGTCTAAGAGTGTAACTGATTTATTTTTTTCCAGAAGGATGGCCGTTGGCACAGGGCCTAAATTTGGGTCGAGGTATGCGGAGTAAAGATGCCACCCGCTTTCAATTTGGGCTTTAGCTTCGAGGCATCTCGAAGCGTTGAAGTCGAAACTCCATTGAATTTTGTCTTGACCCATAATATGAGTATTAAACAAAAAAATTTCAAAGCAAAAAATAATTGCTAAACGCATACTTATAAAGTGTATTGAGAATCCGAAATTACAAAAATTATAGCATCATTTTGTAGCCAGAGTTACCAACTAAGTCGTGGATTAGCAGCTGCATCTTGTCCAACCAATAGATTTTCTTGTAAATAAAAGGAGCCAGCCATTGCAATCATAGCAGCATTATCGGTACAATAGCTCATTTTTGGAATACTTACATTCCAATCTGTTTGTCTTTTTGATAGTATGCGTTTCCTTAATTCAGAATTCGCTGAAACCCCTCCAGCGATCGCTACATTTTTAATACCCGTTTGTTTAACTGCTTTTTCGAGTTTGTCCATTAGAATTTCAATAATGGTATTCTGAATACTTGCACAAAGGTCATTTAGATAAATTTTCCTAAAATCAGTTTGTTTTTTTTCTGCAGCTTGCAATGCGTATAGAATGGATGTTTTTAGTCCACTAAAACTAAAATTAAGTCCTGGAATTTGTGGTTTAGAAAAGGTAAATGCTTTTGGATTTCCGTGTTTTGAATATCGATCTATTAAAGGTCCACCTGGGTAAGGTAGTCCGAGCATTTTCGCAGCCTTGTCAAAGGCCTCTCCAGCAGCATCGTCAATTGTGTTTCCTAACACTTGCATATCAATCGCATTATTGACTTGCACTATTTGTGTATGACCGCCACTGACCGTAAGACACAGAAAAGGGAAAGAAGGTTTACAATCGCTAGCATCATCAATAAAATGGGCCAAAACATGTGCTTTCATGTGATGAACTCCAATAAGCGGAATCTTTAGCGCTAGGGCCAATGCTTTTGCAAATGAGGTGCCTACTGTAAGTGAGCCCATGAGTCCTGGACCTTGGGTAAAGGCGATGGCGTCTAATTGATTGAGAGAAATTTTCGCATCATTTAATGCGCGCTGAACTACAGGAATAATATGCTCTTGATGTGCCCGACTTGCCAATTCAGGGACCACCCCACCAAAAGATTGATGCACCTCTTGATTGGCAATAACATTGGCATGAATTTGGTTGCCGACAAGAATGGCAGCAGAAGTGTCATCACAAGATGATTCAATGCCTAATATGATCTTCGTTTTTGCAGTCAAAAGATTGCTAATTTTGTACAAATATGACAAAGGTACTCAAAATCATGGGCCTAATAATTGCCATTCTTTTAGAGTGGTTCCTGATTTTAACTATCATGGTTGTATTTGCCATAAGAAGTAGTGCCTTTCAAACCTTTTTAGCACGTCAGCTTACCAATTACTTAAGTACAGAACTCAATACCAAAGTCGAAATTGGGGGGGTTGATATTGTATTGTTCAAACATGTGGATTTGCGCAATTTTTACATGGAAGATCGCACAAAGCAACCGCTTCTGCATCTAAATCACCTTTTTATTGAACTTGATCAATTTCTGTATAACCCCAACAAATTAAACATTAAACATTTGCGTTTAAATGGTGGGGAGATAAATATAAGTAGGGAACAAAAAAATGGCAATTACAATTATGCCTTCATTCAACATTACATCGATGCCAATTATCGAACTAAATCTTCAAAGCAATTTACGGTCTACCTCAATGAATTTAGCCTTGAAAATATAGATTTAAAATACAATGACTTTAGAAGAGAATCTATGGTCAAGGGAATTGATTTCAATCATCTAGACATCCGAAATATTAATTTAAATGCACAAAATTTCAATTCAGATGGTAAAAAAATAATTTGCTCAATTAAAGATTTAAATTTTAATGAGCGTAGCGGCTTTGCTCTTGAGCACATGGTTTCTATACTCATCTTCACCGATAAAGGGCTCATTTTAGAAAATGCCAAAATCCAAACAAAGAGGTCTTTGATATTAATGCCAAAAATGGCAATTCATTCAAACTCTCGCGAAGATTTTCTTTCATTCAATGAGCACAATGTATATGACATTGAAATTTCTCCAAGTAAGTTAAATTCTAGTGATGTTGTTTTCTTTGCACCAGCACTCGAAGGTATGGACCAGACTTTTTTTCTTTCAGGCAGAATCCATGATAAAGTGCATGCGTTAAAGATTTCAGATTTAAACTTAAGTTTTGGTAAGAAATCTTATTTACACGCTCAAATTCAATTACCAGATTTTAGACAACCAACCCAAAAACAATTATTAAAGGAGCAAATAACCAAGGCACATCTTCAACTTGAAGACCTTCAAAATCTACATTTACCCGCCAAATATGAGGCTATTGAAATCCCCAAATCTTTACAAAAAGCAGAATTTTTCGATTTAAAGAATGTCAAATTAAAAGGCAATCCTTCTAAATTTGAATTAACAATAGCCGAAGCCCAAACTAAGTTGGGTACTCTTGAGCTAGCCCCAGTAGTGCTCGCTACCGAGAATAAACAAATTCAAATTAAAGGAGTAGCAGATACGAGTTTTTTAATTTTAAAAGATTTTCTTCTTGGGGAGTTAGTTGAAATCCCCGAAATAGGAAGCTTAAGTGGCGCAGTCCGTTGCGAATTAGTACTTGGTTTTGATGGCAAATATGATTTAAAAAATGGCAATGGTTTGCTTAAAAGTTTGAATGTAAATAATTATTCCTACAGCAATATTTCAATAAATGATTTACAAGTACGTAATGAGCAATTGTTATCAAAGGTTAAGGTCAATGACCCACATTTGCAATTAAGCAGTGTATTACAATTAAATCTCGGTTCAATACCAAGTTATCAACTAGAATTAAATTTAAGCCGTGCTGATTTGAGTCAATTGCATTTAAGCAATATTCCCAACGACCATTTTAGCGCTCAGATTAATTTAGGACTTGATGGTCAGAATTCAAAAACATTGGTTGGATACGCTAGTTTGAAAGATTATACTTATCAAGTCGATGAACACCAAATTAATGGAGAATTAGCCCAAATTCATATTCGTAAAATCGATGAGATAACTAATTTGAATATTAGTTCGACAATTTTTGATTTTTCTTTGGAAGGAATAGTCGATCAGACCTCTTTGACAAATGATTTGTCACAACATTTGGCAGTCATTTACCCTCCGCTTGTACAATCCGGTGATTTTTTACATACAGATGCAGGCTTTAAATTCAATATTACAGCGCGTCAAACGGATGATTTTTTTGCAATTTTCTTTCCTGATTTAAAGGTTTCCAATGGTACGGTTTTGAGTGGTTCGTTTAATTCTAAAGACGAATTATTAAAAGTAGATCTAAGTAGTGCTCACATTAAGTTTGAAAATTTAGATTTAAGGCAATTAAAATTGAATGAAACTATTCACCAGAATACTGCTCAAGGAATGTTTGCCATCAATGAATTTATCGTTGCCGACTCTACAAGTTTTCACAATCTTAATTTTAGTCACCAAGGAGCAAAAGGGGTGCAAGATGCAACCTTGAGTTGGGATCCAAATACAGATGATTATTCTTTAATCCGATGGCGCACAACAATGCTTTCTAAAAACTATATCAGTCTAGCGCTTCAACCTTCTTTTTATACGATTAATGGCGTAAAATGGAATGTTTCCAATTTATCAGAAATCACGCTTAGTGGCGATGAAATTATGGTAAGTGATTTTCTATTGTCCCGAGGCTACCAAAGGATTCAACTCGATGGATGTTTGTCTGAAAATAAACGCGACCAAATCCGTTTTGATGTTCTTGGCCTTGACCTTTCTGAAGTGAGTGATCTCTTAGGCTTACCAAATTCTTATAATGGGAAACTTAGTGGTTGGGGAACAATTTCAACACCATTTACAAACTTGAGGATTTCTGCCGATGCCAATATCGAAGAATTTGAAATTGATGGTCAGGCTGTAGGCAATATTATGCTGCATTCAGATTGGAATGATACAAGGCAGAGTATAGCATTAGATGGCACCTTACAATACAGAAATGAAAGGACTTTTGATTTTGATGGACGCTATTTTGTTAAAGAAGATATTTTGGATTTGGGATTAAACTTCAAAAGGACCGATATTTCTTTTGCTAACGCATATTTAGACCCGCAAATTGTCAAGGATATTAAGGGTAAATTGGATGGTCGTTTAAAACTCTCAGGAAGTCCTAGTCATCCAAAATTAGAGGGAAATCTACAATTAAATAACGGAGGGGCACAAATTGCAATACTAGGCGTCAATTATCAGCTAGAAGGTTTAATTAAAGTAACTGAAGATGCCTTTTTTATAGACAATGCACCTTTAAAAGATCCAGAAGGGAATATTGCCTATCTATCAAGTGCGGTCAATCATAACAATTTTAATTCTTGGAATTATGATATTCAATTAAATTTTGAGGATGATATTAATAAGATAGATCCTATTACCAATCAGTTAATTCCATTGGATAGATTCATGGTACTGAACACCAAATATAAGGATGGCGACGTTTATTATGGTAAAGCATATGGCAGAGGAGTCGCAAATATTTTTGGCACCATGAATAATACTGAAATCACAGTAGATGCAACCTCGAAAAAAGGAACTGAGATTATTTTTCCGATGTATGGAATGTCGGAAATAAATGAACAAGATAATATCGTACAGTTTATTAATAGGAATGCAACAAAGCAAATAGAGCAAAAAGGAATTGACTTTACTGGACTCGATTTAGATTTAAATTTTCATATCACTCCCGAAGCCAATATGAAACTCATTTTTAATGACCAAACAGGAGATGAAATTATTGCCAAAGGTAGTGGCGAGATCAATGTTAAACTCGACCAATATGATCAACTTAGCATGAATGGTCCTTATGTAATTTCAAATGGCAGCAGATACAATTTTGCACTTGGTTCTATTAAACAAACTTTTGATATTGAAGGAGGTTCCAAAATCGAATGGACAGGAGACCCTTATAACGCAGATATTAATATCAATACTATAGCTATCAAACGCGCCTCCATATTAGAATTAAGTCCAGAGTTACAAGACAATTCTTTAGTGAATCAAGAAATTCATTGTTATTTAAGGTTGGAAGAATCTTTACTTCAGCCAAAAATAACTTTTGACATTTTAGCACCACGCACTACCCAAACAGGAAAAGCACTTATCGATAGAGTCAAATCTGATCCAGATGAATTAAATAGACAGTTCTTTTCCTTACTATTGGTAAGTAAATTTCAGCCTTTAAAGGGCAGCTTATCGGCAGGAGGTTCTGCAGCATTGGATTTACTAGAATCACAAATTAACGCTGCACTTGGAAAACTCTCGGAAAATTACAAGTTGAATTTGGATTATGGTTCCGATGCTCTGGCTGGAGAAAGTTCAGTTGAACTTGGCGTTGCCAAAGGATTCTTAGATGACAAACTGGTTATCACAGGAAGCTTTGGTGTAGAGAATAGAACAGCCCCAAATAACGGTTCACAATCCTTTACCAATACCATGATTGGAGATGTAAATGTGGAATATAAAATTCAAGATAATTTTAGTATTAGGGCATTTAATCAATCCAATTCCAATTCTGTGAATGAAAACCAAGGTCCATTTACCCAAGGTTTTGGTATCTCTTACTTTGAAGAGTTTCAGCGTTTTTCAGACCTTTCATTTATTAAACAATTTAAACAGCTACTTAAATTTGGTAGGAAAAAAACTGGATTACCTCCTTTAAAAAAACATAGACAACCTGTAACTTTGCCTCAAGATGAAAAAAGTACTAGTAGCCAACCGCGGCGAAATCGCTCGACGCGTTCTTAGAACATTGAAGAAAATGGGCATTCAAAGTGTGTCTATTTATTCAGATGCCGATGCAAACGCACCTCACGTTTTAGAGGCAGACGAGGCCGTTTATGTAGGCCCCAGTCCCTCTTCAGAAAGTTATTTACAACAAGACAAAATCATTCAAATCTGTAAAGAACTAGGGGTAGATGGGGTTCATCCTGGCTACGGGTTTTTATCTGAAAACGCAAATTTTGCGCGCAAATTAGAAAAAGAAGGCATCCAGCTTATTGGCCCATCTCCACAATCGATGGAAATTATGGGTGATAAACTTTCTGCTAAACAAGCTGTGAAATCCTATAATGTACCATTAGTACCCGGTGTTGATGAAGCTATTAGTGATGTAGAAGCGGCAAAAAAAATTGCCACCCGAGTTGGCTATCCCATTTTGATAAAAGCTTCTGCAGGTGGTGGGGGCAAAGGAATGCGTCTTGTTGAAAACCAAAATGATTTTGAAGAGCAAATGAGACTTGCTCAGAATGAAGCGCGCTCATCGTTTGGTGATGATGCTGTGTTTATTGAAAAATTTGTAGATCAACCAAGGCATATTGAAATTCAAGTTTTTGCAGATGAACATGGCAATGTAGTCTATCTGTTCGAAAGAGAATGTTCTATTCAGCGCCGTCATCAAAAAGTAATTGAAGAAGCACCAAGTGCTATATTGTCACCAACGATCCGCCAAAAAATGGGTGAGGCTGCTGTTGCGGTTTGCAAAGCGTGTAATTATGTTGGTGCAGGTACTGTAGAATTTTTACTAGATGCAAACTTGAATTTTTATTTTCTAGAAATGAATACCAGACTTCAAGTAGAGCACCCTGTCACAGAAGAAATTACTGGCTTAGACCTTGTTGAGTGGCAAATTCGTGTTGCGCGAAAAGAACGTCTTCCTAAATTGCAGAACGAATTAAAAATTAATGGTCATGCTATTGAGGTACGCGTGTATGCTGAGGATACTTTAAATGGGTTCAATCCAGATATTGGTACTTTGAATCGATACCGAATTCCCTCAGCCCGAAATGTGCGTGTTGATGATGCATTCAAGGAGGGGATGGAAATACCTATTTTCTATGACCCAATGATTGCAAAATTGGTTGTCTGGGGAAAAACCAGACAAGAGGCTATTGAGCGTTGTATTTCGGCAATTGATGATTATCAAATATCCGGTGTAAAAACGACACTTGATTTTGGAAAATTTGTTTTAATGCACCCTGCATTTCAAAGCGGCAAATTTGATACTAATTTCGTAAAAACCCATTTCTCAGAAGTTGGTTTGATCACAGATGCAATGAAACAAGAAGAGCAAGCACTGGTATATTCCTTAGATCAAATATGGCAGGATGTACAAAACAAAAAGAAAAAATCTTTTGCATCTCGCAATATCACTTCTGCATGGAAGAACCAATACAAGTAAAATATTGACTTAATCTGCTTTTTGCGCTTAAAAAAAACTTATTTTTACGGCGCAATTTATAGAGCATGAATTTACACGAATTTCAAGGCAAAGCGATTCTTAAAGATTACGGTGTAGCCGTTCAAGAGGGAATTGTAGTTGATAAAATAGAAAATGCTGTTGAGGCAGCGCAGAAGCTTACTGAGCAAACAGGAACTTCTTGGTATGTCATTAAGGCCCAAATTCATGCCGGTGGCCGTGGAAAAGGTAAGGTTCAAGAAACTGGTTCACATGGCGTAGTATTGGCAAAGGGAATTGATCAAGTAGAAGAAAAGGTAGGGGGAATTCTAGGCGGCCATTTGGTTACCCTTCAGACAAATGGCAAGGGTAAAAAAGTAAATCAAGTGCTTATTGCACAAGATGTATATTATCCTGGGCCTTCTGAAGTAAAAGAATTTTATATGTCTGTTCTCTTAGATCGGGAATCTGGACGGAATGTTATTATATACTCGACAGAAGGAGGAATGGATATTGAACACGTCGCAGAACATTCCCCAGAAAAGCTATTCAAAGAATACATCGATCCGCGTGTTGGCCTGCAAGGCTTTCAGTCGCGTAAAATTGCATTTAATCTTGGTCTTTCCGGAGAAGCATTCAAAAACATGGTCCGTTTTGTTCCGGCACTCTATAATGCGTATGTAGGAATTGATGCCTCTATGTTTGAAATTAATCCCTTATTTAAAACCTCTGATGATAAAATCATTGCAGTAGACGCCAAAGTGAGTTTGGATGGTAATGGTTTGTTCCGTCATCCTGATTTAGCTGCATTGCGCGATATTACAGAAGAAGACCCTACCGAAGTGGAAGCCGATGAAGCTGGTCTGAACTTCGTTAAACTCGATGGTAACGTGGGCTGTATGGTAAACGGTGCAGGGTTGGCAATGGCAACCATGGATATCATCAAACTTTCAGGCGGTAATCCGGCCAACTTCCTCGATGTTGGCGGCACAGCCAATGCTGAACGCGTTGAAAAAGCGTTCCATATCATTTTAAAAGATCCAAATGTAAAAGCGATTTTGATCAATATTTTTGGTGGAATTGTGCGCTGCGATCGCGTGGCACAAGGCATCGTAGATGCTTACAAAAACATTGGTGAAATTCCTGTCCCAATCATTGTTCGCCTACAAGGAACCAACGCCAAAGAAGCCAAGCGCCTTATTGACGAATCTGGCCTCAATGTGCATTCGGCAGTATTGCTTCAAGAAGCCGCAGATAAGGTGAAGGAAGTACTTTCTTAGTAACCTCCACACTTAGCGATATTTTAAGCCATCTTCGGATGGCTTTTTTTATTATCAAATAGTTCATGAAATAGGTGAAATTAGGGGAAAAATGCATCATCACCCATTTCTTTGTGCTTTGTAAAAGCTAAATTTTATATTTGCTTAAAGCCTATCTGATGTTAAGATTATTTGTAATGGTTCTCCTAATTTCACCAGTTGGGTGTTTAGGACAAAAAAATGATACTGTTATTCAATTAAATGGAAGAAACGCCCAAGTTTTTTATGATAAAAAGATTGAATCCTATATAATTATTGAGGATTCCAATTCTTACCGCTTATTTAATAGAGCAAAAAATAGATGGGAACGGCATAGTTACAAATATGTTGCAGACATTGATTTTAATGATTTTCTAGGTTATATTCCAGTAACAGGCAACTTGAATGAACCATTTTTCATTGTGCCAGGCTGTGGAATAGTATTAAAATGGACTGGTAATCAAGTGAAAAGAGTTGATAAATCCTTTAAACATTTAAACCAGATTGGTGGTTCATTTTTTGCATATAAGAATGCCCCATATTTATTTGGAGGTTACGGATTATTTACTTTTAAAAATATAATTACATATTTCGATCCTCAAAGCAGCGAATGGTTCCTTTTGCCTACCTCTGGTGATAAGCCGCCGCTGATTCAAATGGCAAGTAGTAAAATTGAAAATAATTGCTTGTATATTTTCAATGGTTTTAATATGAATGATGAAGCAAATCCAAAAAGTTTAAAAAGTGTTTATGCTTTGAATTTAAAAACTAACACATGGACGAAAGTTGGCAATTTAAATCCGCTTATTTCTAAATCATCATATGAATCTAATGAAAAACGACAATTCCAAATTTATGAAAATGATTTTTGTGTTTTTGAAGATTTAATTGTGAGGTATAATTTTGTTTTAAATCGATTTGAGGCTTTTAAATTGAATTCCAAAAATTCAATTCAATTGATTTTGGAAAATAATGGATTATATCTAACTAAATTCAGAAACACGGGAAGTCAAGAATATTTTGTTAGAATTGACCATGGTGAATTTTTAAATTCTTTAAATAAATCGGAAGGCTGGATTTATGAGAATATAAAAGGAACTACTCTTATAAAATTAGTAATTGTAATTTTCTGCATTATAGTTGCATTTATTTTTCTTTACATTTTGTGGAAGAAGAAAAAAAAGAAAATAAAAAATAACTATTATTTCAGTCATTCATCCATGAGCAATATTCTAACATGGAAAGAGCAAAAATTATTGGAATTATTTATAGCGAGAGCGAATGACGGGTTAGAGTTTTCAGAGATAAATGATTTAGTAGATTTTGGAGCGCCAAATATCGATACTCTGAAAAAACGCAGGGAATTGCTTTTAAAGGATTTTAAATTAAAAATTTCATATCAATATAACATTCCTATAGATGAAGTAATAATAGAAGAGCGATTCGCACTTGATAAGAGAATAAAAAGGTTAAAATTGAACAAAATTGCTTTATCAGAAAAATCAATAAAATACTCGCGTTATTGAATCAAGTATTTTATTGATTTACATATTCACATATGTATTCAATAATACCGCCCCATTCATCCGTTGAAACATTTTCTCCATCTATTTCCATGGCATTAACTTCCCAATTATCCCCTTCTGTATATTGAAATTGGACTAACATATTTTTCCTTTGCCCTTCAATTGCAAAAGATCCCGAAACGTTTAAATGAAATTTATTATCATCTGGTGATAAAAAACCTTCCCAATTTGGATTCTTTAAAAATTTCGTAAATAATTTTTGAACGGTTACGTTTGGACAAACCGAAAAAGAGCCTTCCTTTATCGTGTTTTCAAGACTTCTTTTGCAACCGATTAAAATAGGCAAAATGCCAATTAAAATTAATTTTTTCATTATTTTGTTCTTTTGATATGTGTCCTTTTAGAATATCGTAACCCATAAATTGATATTATAAGTCCAAACACTATTGCCAAGGTTGATATAAAAAATAAAATCGAAATGCTTGGGCCTAATTTATTATCTAATAATTCTTGTTGGGACATCTCAGGTAATTCAATATTCCAATAAAAGTAAAATAGAGCTAAGTTGAATATTATCCCAATAATTGAAATTATTCTCATTATTAATCTTTCATTTGCTTTTGTAGATGTGCAAAAGCGAATTCACATTTATTTCCCAAATCAATATTGAATTTTTCACCAGATTTTAAAATCAATTGTATGCCAAAAGGCTTGTTGGATTTTTTTTCTTTGGATTCTAAAGCAATTTCTTTTTTTAGTACTATTCTCGCGCTTTCAATTTCATTAAAAACAACGTTTCGTTTATCGTCAATCAACAGATCTTCATACTTTTCTGTAAATTCTTTCGTAAGACCGTAATTACGAAAGATTATCTTTTGATTTGTAATAATGAATAAAGTTTGACCAGTATCTTGACGATACTCAACGGTTTCTCCCTTGGAAATTTCTGTAATGAGTTCTAGTTCTATTTTTTTAAGAGAACGTTCTCTTCTAATCAGCCAAATTCCAGTAGCAACTAAAGTCCAAGGTAGGATATTGGCAATAGCATTTACTCCAAATATAAATTCAAACCATCCAAATGAAAAGCCATTAAAAACCCAAAGAATTAAATCGGATCCTCCAACGATGATGAATACTAAAGCTATGACTATTCTCCAATTCATAACATAAAACCGTTTAACTGTTGAACAAAAATGCAACGAATTGGAAGCTGCAAGTTCAGAAATTAGGTGAAATTACATTTTCACTTATTAAAATTGGTAATAAAATTTTGCTTAGTAGACTAATTATTGCCTAGATTAAATAACCTATTTTAATGTGAATAAATTGAAGTCGGATGGATAAATTACATAAACGCGTGGTATGTTTTTCAACTAAAGATTAATCCATTTCCGCATTTAAAATGCCCTTTTGGGCAAGCTTTGTGGCCGTGCAAGCCACAAGGGCGGCAGTCTAGATTTTTCACCTCAATGATTTGAGATGTTTCTGAGAGTGGACCAAAGCCAAATTCTGGCACCGTCGAGCAGAAAAATGCCGTGACAGGGGCATTGGATGCAGAAGCCAAATGTAAGGGCCCCGAATCGTTAACAAAATTGTTTATCGCACCTGACATGAGCGCAGCAGATTGCAGTAGTGTAAGCGCACCTGCTAGATTGATCACTTTTGGGTCTTTGACTTCGTTTAATAATTCTTGCAAAAAACTTTTATCATCAGGTGCGCCAAGAAGGTAAATGGTATGTTCTGTTTGCGCAAGCTGATTAATTAATTTCAACCATATTTCTTTGGGTGCTTGCTTTGTGTACCATACACTGGTGGGCGCCATACAAAAATAAGGCACATTTTGAAAGGCTTTTACTTTTTGTTGGTCATTGTGGCTTGGATATAATTTAGGCCCTCTTGTAGGTGCTGCAATTAAATCGGATATAAGCAATAGATTGCGATCTACTTCATGCCAACCTGATTTCATTTGGTGAGCAAAACGCTTTGTAAAAAGCCAAGACATAGGATTTTTCTGGAATCCACGGCTCTCTTTACCTCTTGCTAAAGCAGTAATGATGCCCGAGCTAGTAAAACGTTGCAAATTGATAATCAGGTCATAGTTTACCTTCCGAAATGTTTTTGTGAGCAACCAAATATTTTTAAGCTTTTGGCTTTTATCGAAAACAAAAACTTTTCTAATAAAGGGGTGTCCACTTAATAAACTTTCATTTCCTTTTTTAACCAAAACATCGATTTGCGCATTTGGATATTTGTTGTGCAAATTTTCCCATACTGGAGAGGCTAAAATAACATCTCCTAAAAAAGCTGTTTGTATGATGAGGATTTTATCCAAATTCAACGGATTAAGGTAACATATCCTTGTTTGACAATTGAATCAGTTTTATTGATTATCAATTCAATCCGATATTGAAAGACGTCGTTACTTGCAAGTAAGCCTGAACTATTAATTCTTCCGTCCCAACCTTGAGTAGGGTCGGAGGTTTCAAACACAATTTTCCCCCAACGGTCTATGATGCTAAATGTGTATTTTTCTGGATCCACATTTTGAATTACAGGCAGAAATATTGGGTTCAAACCATCTGGTGTAAATGCGTTTGGAACAAACATAAGTGGGTCATAAATCAGACATTGCTCATTTGAAAAACTACTGTCCATCAAGTTAAATTGATTCAAGTTTTCTATGGCCAAAACACGGTAACAAACCTCTCCTTTATTGCGCATTTGCGATACATCATCGATGAGTGAGTAACTCCCGTCAGGTAAAATCGAGAATGGCACGGCTTCCCATGTGCCATAAGTATTGCGAAATATTTGATAGTTTGTTATGTCGCCATTAAAATCTGTGTACGGTGTCCAATTTAAAGTGTTAATCATGTTGTATTGGTCGGCGGTGCCGGTTACAAAAATAGTCGTATTCTCATTGGCATACTCGCCCGGATTTCCACAACTATCAATGTAAATACTTCTATAGGTCCATGGCCCAAATGAGGGATCAACATCTTCATCGAGAAAATAAGCCGTGTTGTTAATGACATCACCTAGTCCAATTTCTTCATAAACACCATTGGTGTCTTTGCGTTCAAATAGAACACTTGTAATGCCAACACTTTGATCTACAAATGCCGCAAGTTCAATATCTTTCTGAATAACACTTGCGTATCTAAAATAATGAAAACTTGGTGGTGTAGGTTGAGGCATAATAAAACACATAGGGTTTGAAAAGGCCGAATAACCATTATCTAAGTTGGCTTTTATATACAGACAATAGGATTCATTTTTAATCAATTGAACACTAATAAGGGTGTCTGTAGTATTGGCTACCAATGTCCAGATATTATTATGTTTTTTCCATAATTCATAGTCCTGCACACCTATACCTTGGTATTTGCTCCATTTAATGTCTACACGTTGCGGACACATATCAATGGTATAACTTGCATGAATAGACGTATTTAAATTTGCCTTTGCCGATGTTTGAAAAACTGGTGGATTGTAGGATATAAAACATGAATCAAACGCTGCAACAGTATAGGTATATGGTCCATTATCAAAAGGCACGTTGTACATATATGTTGTGTTTGTCTGGCCATAAACCGTATCGAGCTCCACTAAAAATCCGTTGGCATCGTAGGTGTATACTACATATCCATAGGTGTCTGGTGCTGCATTTTGGTTCCATTGAATTTGCATTTGTTGGGAACTTGTATCAAATCCAACGCTGAAAATAATGGGTATATACGGGGTCATCATGTCTGTAAGTGAATCTCCAGGCCTATTTGAATTGAAATTACATGTAGTCGTTTTAAGATTTACACGATAGCGTAAATATTCGTGGCATAAATCTATGGTATCTATATAGGTAGTTTGGTTGTAAGGTACGCTATCTATAAAATTGAAAAAGTTTGTCGGGAATTCTCTGTAAATATAATAATGGCTATTGTAGAGAGCAGAGGCTTGGCTTTTGGGTTTGTTCCAATTTAAAACAGCTGTTCCATTATTTGGGTTATTTAAAGTCAGAAAAATATTTTTAACCGTATCCGAATAACTTAAAAATGACCCTCCACAACCTGAATTGACGCCAATATAAAAATCATGGCTCGTATATATCGGTGGAATGGTAAAGGATGTGGCAGTTATATCCAGGGTATCGGTTAAAAATCCATTTTGAAGAGAAAAAAGTTGAATGGAAGAGAATCCCGATGTATTTCCGTTATTGATGGATGGCCAATATATATTGAGTTCATTGGCGTTATTAGTTTGAATACAAGCTATTTCAGGGGCATGAATGATGCCAGAATTGAGCACGTGAATAGTAATGGTTGCGTATTGAGATTGAACAACTGGACAAACATCATCCGAAGCCTTGAAGACAAAATGATATGTTCTTTGAGCTTGTGCCTGACCTTGGCCATCGAGTATATGATCGCAAGTGGTTTGCCAAGTAAACTGCGTTTGGATTTGTCCTGATGCCGTGAAAGGTAGTGCAACATTTAAACTAGGATTTGGTGCAATACCACAATTTAAATTGCCCGTGAGGGTAATATTTTGAGGGCTACCATCAATCTGAGTATCTGGATCATTAATGATTAAGTCAAAAGTGACTAAATCACCAGCATTAACAGTCAATTCATAGGATGTCCCCCCTGAAAATGGTGGTAAAATATTGGGTGGGAAATTGGCGCTGTTGCAGGGTTGAATAACCAATTGCATTTCGCGTTCCGTTTCAGAAATTAAAATGCCTTGTCGATATGCTTTAATTGTTATTTTAACAACGTAGTTGCCAATCACATAGGACTGAAAGGAAAGTGTTCCATTTGCACCATTAATTGAGGCAGAAACGTTATTGGGGTTTAATGTAGGTCCCGGTGTCGGGCTATTAGCATTAAAACCCACCTCAAACGGAATAGGCGTAGGATTGTTCGGTGGATCATATATGCCGCTAGGAAAATTATTAAATGGCGTGCCAAATTCAAAATAAAGTGAATCTAAATTGGCATCACTCACCGCTCCGTTGTACGCATATGGAAGACCTGCACAACTCACAAAATAGGGATCCTCATTGAAAATTGGAGCGTCATCAGGTTGATCCAAATTAAAAATTTTAGCCACTAAGGTTATTCCATAGGTTGAGGGATTTAGAATATTGGTAAGCGCACCGCTGCGCGAAAAATTCTCGTAAGTAAAAGCCCATCCTTCCGGCGGCGGGTTGCCTACGAGTTGAATAGGAGCACTTCTGTAAATTACTTTTTCAATGGCCCCAATACCATTACCTCCGTTGTTTCCTGAACCACAAAGAAGTGGTGCAGCGCCGCCATTCACTTGAGTGCAACTTGGCGATAAATCTTGCCGCTGAACAAATAGAACGGGAATGGCTGTCAAACTCGGGTGATTCCAAACCCGAAGCGTTTCAGAAACTCCATTTACATCCGCTCCATTGCAATCTCGATAGAATACCAATTCAAATTGGTAATCGTTGTTGCCCAAATGTTTATAAGTTATTTCTCCGCCCATAACATGCGATGCCAAACTAGCATGGGCAATGAGCATTAAAAGCAAAACATAAATAATTCTGGGCATTTACTAAAAAACGAAATTTTTATTCTTTTAGTATAACGGCTAAAGCCATTGAAAGTTGCTATCCTGCTGAAATAATCAGCATATCTTGCCAATTCAGGTATTCAATTGCCAATTCTCTTAATTTTTCAGGTTTGATACTTTTGATTTCAGCGATGTATTTTTCATAAAAGTTTAAATCCAAATCGTGGACTTCAACATTTGCATATAAATCTAGCATTGCATAAGGGCCATCCGCACTCTTTAATAATTGCCCTAAAAGGAAATTTTTCACAAGATCCAATTCCTCTTTGCCTACCAATTGGTTTTGAAGTCTTTTGAATTCAATTTGAATTTCGCTAATGGTGGCTTCCCTGTTATTTATTCCAACTTCTGAACCAATTACCAAATAACCAAATTGTCGGTTCTCTAAAATATGTGATCCGATCCCATAAGTGAAGCCTTTATCTTCGCGAATATTGCTCATAAGCCTACTCCCAAAATAATCTCCCAAAATTGTATTTAAAATACTGAAGGCAATAAAATCCGGATGCGTCTTATTAAAAAGGGGTCTACCAATGCGCAAGGCACTTTGAACTGCATCTTTTTTAACTAAATGTTGCACTCCTTTTTGAGCTTTCCAGGTAAAATTTTCGCGCTGCAATGTACTTTGTTTATACGCGTTCAAAAGCCCGATAAGATCATTTAATTCAATCTGTTTAATATCCCCAATCAAAAACACTTTATGCAGCCCATTTAGAAAATATTGACTATGATAGGCGCGTATTTTGTCGCGATTAGCGCGCTTATAATCCTCAAATTCAATGAGACGGCCATAGGATGATTGATCCATTAATTTTTGCTGAAACAGCCTTTGCGCCAAAAAACTTACTTTCTGTTCTTGTAGTTTAAATTTTTGTTTGCGTTCTTGAACTAAATTATCAATTTCTTTCTGAGGGAAAATTGCGTCAAAAAGATGCTCATGAAAAATACGGTATGCTTTTAAGAGTTGATTATTTAGTGCATATATTGTTACAACCGCTGTATCTTGATTTAAGCTTACATCATAATAGGAGCCTACTGAATCGAGGGCTTTTTGAATTTGTTTGGCATTTTTTGTTGAACTACCATTAATCAATAACCCTGCACAAAGACCGGCAGTAAGCGGGTCATCTATGGATGATCCAGCTTCAAAATGCAATTCAATTTTACTTGTTTGATTTTGTATACCGCTTTTCCAAAATAAACAAACCCCATTTTGAAGAATAATTTTTTCAGGAGCTATAAAATTTATTTTATCTATAGACTGTATAGCAGGCGCTATGCTGCGATTTATGGGCTTATGATATTGTATTTGACGAATCATCTTTTAGCTTGAATTTGCAATAAGGAACAATTATTTTTTCTTAAAATGCCTTTAGCAAAGTGGTGCAAATCTAATGCTTGTATGCGCATATAATTTGTCGATTCTTCATTTATCATATTGGCTTTAGACAATAGTTCAAAGTAACTAAGATTCATGGCCCTATTTAAAAGACCTTGATCTTGAAATGCCTTGGCCGTTTGCATCTTTAACTTTAATTCTTTTAGTGCTGGTTGAGTTATGGGTCGTGAAGTATATTTTTCCAATACATCCCACAAAGCGCCATCTAAGTGTTCAAAATTAATTCTCGGGTTCAATTTACCTGTAATAATTAATAGCCCATTGTCAATAGACCCAGTAATATATGCTCCAATTTCATTGACAAGTTTTTTCTTTATTTTCAATTCTGAATACAAAATCCCAGTTTTTTCATTTCCGATATGATCAGAAAGTAAATCTGCAAGGTAATACTGAGGATCTAAACGGCTGCCCATTGCAAAGGCATAATAAAAAGCATCTGTTGGCACATTGCGTATGATTCTTTTTGACCTAAACTTTTTTTGTTTTGGTTCTTTAGCAATCTTTCGTGTTGATTTTTTTTGAGCGGGGATGTCGCCAAAATAATAATCAACTTTTTGCTTTATCGTTTCCAATTCAAAATTGCCCACTATACATAAAATTGCATTTGCCGGATGGTAATATTTTTTAAAAAAAGTGCGAACGTCTTCCATTGAGGCGTCCTTTATGTGTTGTATTTTTTTTCCTATAGTAGCCCAACGATAGGGATGTTTTCTGTAAGCCAAAGGACGTAATTGAAGCCATGCATCGCCATAAGGTTGATTCAAATAACGCTGTTTAAATTCTTCAATAACAACTTGGCGTTGAACTTCTAAACTTTTAGGAGTAAATGCCAAAGACAACATCCTATCTGATTCTAACCACAACGCTGTATCAATATTGTGGGCTGGTAAAATATTGTAATAATTGGTAATATCATTGGAAGTAAATGCATTGCTTTGGCCTCCGGCTTCTTGAAGTGGTGAGTCAAAGTCTCCTATATTAATTGAACCACCAAACATGAGATGTTCAAATAAATGGGCAAATCCAGTTTTATTCTCATTTTCATCTCTTGCACCAACGTCGTACAAAACATTTACTACTGCCATAGGGGTAGAGGGCTCTTTGTGAAATATCACCCGAAGCCCATTGCCCAACGTAAATTGTTCAAAATTTATGATCATTAAAAGGATGTTTGTTCTAATAAAGCAGCATTATAATCACTCACAAATTCCTGAATTATTTCTTGGGCTGAACATATACTATCAAAATTCCCTGCTATTTGGCCAATCTCCAATTCACCCTCTTCAAGATCACCTTCAAACATGCCTTTTTTAGCCCGTCCGCGCCCAAGTAATTCGGTGATTTCCTCTAGATTTGTACCCTTGAAATATGCGCTTTGCACTTTCTCAAAAAAACTATTTTTAAGTAAGCGAACTGGTGTAAGTTCTTTGAGTGTAAGCAATGTATCACCTTCCTTACAATCAATTACAGCTTGTTTAAAATTTTGGTGTGCACTTGATTCTCTTGAAGCGACGAACCGACTCCCCACCTGAACGCCATCAGCACCTAAATTGAACATGGCTAACATGGCCCTGCCATCGCCAATTCCGCCTGCTGCGATTAATGGAATGTCTATGTGTTTTTTTACCATAGGTATCAAACAAAGTGTAGTGGTTTCTTCCCTACCGTTGTGTCCGCCAGCCTCAAAACCTTCAGCCACCACTGCATCGACGCCAGCTTCTTGAGACTTTAATGCAAATTTGACACTCGAAACTACATGTACTACTTTTATCCCCTCATTTTTTAATGTTTGGGTCCAGCTTTTTGGATTTCCAGCACTCGTAAAAACGATGGGCACTTTATGCTTGATGATGGTTTGAATGTGGTCTTCTATATTGGGATAGAGTAATGGAAGATTCACACCAAAAGGTTTTTGAGTTGCTAATTTGCATTTTTGTATATGCTCGTCTAAAACATCAGGATACATTGATCCGGCTCCTATGAGTCCAAGACCACCGGCATTTGAAACAGCACTAGCAAGTCTCCATCCAGCGCACCAAATCATTCCTCCTTGAATTATGGGGTATTGAATATTAAAAAGTGCACAGATTTTGTTTGGTGAATGATTCATATGAATTTGCTCCCTACAAAATTAGTCGAAATGCTTAACTTAGCGTAGATGTATTCTTATATAAACAAGATTTTATTTTCCGCAGTATTTGGCTTAGTAATTTGCACAAAAGTTGCAGCCCAATTTCAAGGATTAGAATTTGTTGAAAATAAGGGTCAATGGCCTTCAGATGTCGATTATATGGCCAAAGATGGAGCTGCAAAAATTTGGATTGGTGAAAATCGAATTTTATACCAGCTAACTGATTTTTCTGCTCTCGAAGCGGCGCATCACCAAAATATTGTTGTAGATGATCCTAAGATTCCAACACATTTAGTCTCACAGGAGTTTTTAGGTGCAAATGTTAATTTAAATGCCGCACCAGGTTCACCTCGAAAACATGTTTATAATTTCTTTCATGGAAGCGAAAACTCGAAATGGGCAAAAGACGTGGCTGCCTATGGCGAGCTATCCTATAAAGCTTTTTATCCTAATATAAATTTGCATTGGCAAGTTTCTGAAGGGTTATACAAATACACATTTGAATTGTTGCCCGGAGCGAGTCCTGAGGATATAATTTGGAATTACCATGGCCCACAGCGTATTGAGATAAAAAAAGGTAAACTAGTACTAAAAACACCGATTGGTCAAATTATTGAACAGCAACCAATTGCTTATCAAATCATAAATGGCAATCATAAAGAAGTTGCTTGTGCTTACCTTGAAAAAGAAGGCGGCATTTTTAGCTATGCACTAGGCGACTATGATTCAACCCAAACATTATACATAGACCCAATATTGGTTTTTGCAACCTATAACGGTGCCATTTCTGATAATTTTGGGATGACCGCCACCTATGGCTATGATGGGACGGCATATTCTGCAGGTATGGTCTATGGTAATAATTTCCCTCTTCCGAGTCTGTCGAGCTTTGATATAAATTCTAATTTCAATTCAATATCCGGTGCCTATGGCATAACCGATGTGTTTATTACGCGATATTCTGCTGATGGAAGCACGATGCTCTGGTCTAGTTTTTTAGGAGGTGGAGATAACTTTCAAGGTACCGAAACGGCAAATAGTTTAATTTGCGATTCTCTAAATAATATTTACTTATTTGGAGCAACTTCTAGTACTGATTTTCCTATAACGTCAGGTGCGCTTCAAAGTATCCACGCAGGCGGAGTGGCTAACACTAATTTTTATTTTAACGGGGTAAATTTTGGCACCCAGGGAACAGATTTATATGTATCTAAATTAAGTGCCAATGGTCAAAATTTGTTGGCATCAACCTATATTGGCGGCAGTTCAAACGATGGGGTTAATTACCGTGCGCTAGGATTACCTTATAATAGTGTACTGGCCTATGATTCACTAACAAGCAATTATGGCGATCAATTCCGAGGAGAAATTTTTATCGATGCAAATGGAGATGTATTGGTGGCAAGTTGCACGCGCTCTTCAGATTTTCCAACATTTAATCCCTTTCAGCCAACTAAAGGAATAGGTCAGGACGCCGTAATTTTTAGATTGAATCCTACTTTTTCTAATTTGCAATTTTCCTCATATTATGGTGGCAATAAAGATGATGCGGCATATTCTGTCAAAGTTGATACCCTTGGCGCAATTGTTTTTGCAGGTGCGACAAGTTCAAACAATTTATCGGGTACAAGTGGAGCCTATCAAAGTTCGTATAACGGTGGTAAGACAGATGGCTTTGTGGTAAAGCTCATTGCTACAGGCGCTAGTATTCAAAAAGCCAGTTATATCGGGACTCCCCAATATGACCAAGTGTTTTTTGTTGAGATTGATCGTAATAATAATATATTTTTACTCGGCCAGGCAAATAATGGTGGTTTTGTAATTAATAACGCAGCATACAGCAATCCAGGGAGTAGTCAATTTGTTTTAAAATTAAATGCAGGACTCACAACCAATATCGCATCAACAGTAATTGGAAACGGATCAAACCAAGTGAATATTTCACCAGCGGCTTTCTTGGTTGATATCTGTGGAAATATTTATATTTCTGGTTGGGGTGCAAATATTCTGCAATCAACTCCCTTGAGCGGAATGCCGGTAAGTGCCAATGCATTTCAGGCAACTACAACGGGATTCGATTTTTATTTAATGGTGCTATCGAGTAATTTCTCAGGCTTGCTTTACGCCTCGTATTTAGGTGGGCCTATTGCACACGAGCATGTGGATGGTGGTACATCGCGCTTTGATAAGAATGGCGTTGTTTATCAATCTGTTTGTGGTGGTTGTGGTGGTCAATCTGATTTTCCCACGCCTTCAGGTGTTTGGTCCAATACGAATAATAGCAGCAATTGTAACAACCTTGTTTTTAAGTTTGACTTTCAGTTGATACCGAGTGCAGAATTTACAAGTTCAAACGTTCAAGGGTGCCAAGATCTTGTAGTTACTTTTCAAAATCAATCTACACAAGGAGATGCCTATTTATGGGATTTTGGAAATGGCGACACGACTAGTGTTATATTTAACCCAACAATTACATATCCCAATGCAGGTATCTATGAGGTTTTTCTATATGTCACAGACAGTGTTTGTTTATTAACAGATACTGCTCAAATTCAAATTCTGGTTCTCGATTCAATCCACTTAAATTTAGCCGATACAATAAACCTTTGTAGTACTACGCCCTTTGTTTTGAATGCCGATACCCAAGGTACGGCCAATGAATTTATTTGGTCTATGCAAAACGATTTGAGTAATCCGCTTAATTCATTGCAGCAATCCAGTATAACAATAAGCTCCTCTGGTTGGTATTTTTGTCAAGCCAGCAATGGATTTTGTTCTTCGCTCGATTCGGTTTACGTCCAATTTGATGTCCCAATTAACGCTTCCTTTATGATTAGTGATACGATTGGTTGTGCACCTCTCACATTGATATTAAATAATAACTCTACGGTGACAAGTTCTTATTTATGGGATTTTGGTAATGGCATAGTTGACAGTACCAATTTCAATCCGATTGTTTATTATGATCAAGCGGGCACCTATACTTTGAGTTTATTTATTTCAGATTCAATATGCTTAGGTTCAGATCAACAAAGTATTCAAGTAACAGTGGGAGAAACATTAGGATTATTATTGGATGATCAAATACTACTATGTAATTCCACAGATACTACAATTACGCCGAATATTTCTGGGGTTCCTTCTCAAATCATTTGGTCGAGTTCGGGGCAATTCACAGATACACTCAATTTATCGTTTTCTCCTAATTTAACGTTAATTGACCCTGAGACAGGCTGGTATTTCATTGAGATTTCAAATAACTATTGCTCCGTAATAGATAGCATTGAATTGATTATTCTGTCAGATTCAATGTCTATTGAAGGTCCGAACATGGTTTGTAGTCAAACTCCTTTTGAATTATTGCTCATTGGTTTTGCAACGGCTCAATCGATTTCTTGGAGTCCGACTAGTTTGCTCGTAGGCCCAAACAATTTACCCAATGCCACTTTAATACTTAACAATCCCCAAAATATTTATGTCGAAGTGCTTACCGACCAGAATTGTATCTTACAAGATTCTATTTATATAAATGTATCTCCATTAGACCCACTTCTTGTTTCGGCTAGTGCAGACCCCACAATAATACTCCCAAATACAAGTTCTCAATTGACTGGCTTGCCGATGGGTTCCTATGCTTATTCTTGGTCACCAACCCTTGGATTGTCTAATTCAAATATTGCCAATCCACAGGCAGTCATTGACCAAACCATGATTTATACTTTGACCGTTACTGATGGTATGTGCTTTGGTACGGACACCGTGATTATCAAAGTAGTCGATAGTATATGTTCTTTACCTTATGTCTTTGTGCCCAATGCATTTTCACCCAATAAAGATGGCCACAATGATAAGCTTTATGTCAGAGGCCCGTATATTGAATCATTTATATTTAGAGTTTTTGACCGTTGGGGAGAGCTTGTCTGGGAATGCACTACATTAACAGAAGGATGGGATGGAACATACAAGGGAAAGCTATTAGACCCAGATGTTTACGATTATTATTTAGAAGTAACCTGTTTGGGAGGCTTACAAAATATATTTAAAGGAAATATTACCCTTATTCGATAAATATGAAAAAAATCATTTCAAATAATTCAGAAAAATTTTTAGCGTCTTATCTCAATAATGCAAGCCCTACGGGTTTTGAGACTTCGGGACAACAATTATGGCTTAATTATATTAAACCTTTCGTTGATGAATATATTACTGATGCATATGGCTCTGTAGCGGCTGTAATAAATCCTGGTCAAAAGTACAAGGTCGTGATTGAGGCACATGCCGACGAGATCTCTTGGTTTGTGCACTACATCACCAAAGACGGCTTCATTTACTTGCGTCGAAATGGAGGTTCGGACCACATGATTGCGCCTTCAAAACGCGTTAATATACATACAGACAATGGTATTGTAAAGGCTGTATTTGGTTGGCCAGCAATTCATATGCGTCAACAAAAGGAAGAAACACCAAGTATGAAAAATATTTTTTTAGATTGCGGTTGCAGTTCAAAAGAGGAGGTGGAAGCTTTGGGGGTTCATGTTGGATGCGTGGCAACGTTCGAGGACGAGTTTATGGTCTTAAATAAAAATAAATATGTTGGCCGTGCACTAGATAACCGTGTGGGTGGGTTCATGATAGCAGAGGTTGCGCGCTTACTCTCGGAAGGCAAGAAAAAATTACCTTTTACACTTTATGTGGTTAATTCCGTTCAAGAGGAAATTGGTTTACGTGGTGCCGAAATGATGGCCCATCGAATTAAGCCAGATATAGCTATTATTACCGACGTGTGTCATGATACAGCAACACCTATGGTGGATAAAGTTGAAAATGGTGACCAACAAAGTGGAAAAGGGCCCGTATTAACTTATGGCCCTGCGGTTCAAAATAATTTATTGAGATTTATTATTGATGCGGCCAATATGGAAAAAATTCCATTTCAACGTGCAGCGGTTTCACGCTCAACAGGGACAGACACTGATGCCTTTGCATATTCAAATGAAGGGGTGGTTTCTGCACTAATTTCATTGCCGCTGCGTTACATGCATACCACAGTAGAAATGGTTCAAAAACAAGATGTTGAAAATTGCATTCGCCTTATTTATGCCGTGCTCTTAAAATTAAAATCAGGACAAGATTTTAGGACACTAAAATAAGAATAGCTCAAATAATGAAGAACAACTATTGGAGTTGAATTTTAAGCGCTTCGATTTGAATAATATCACCCCTTACGAGCTTGGCTCTTTTGCGTAATTCCCGTTCTCCGTTGCGATAAACTATGCCTTGCTCCACGATGGCTTTGGCATGCCCACCATTCTGGGCGATACCGAGTGCTTTAATTAAGCCTATTAGTTCAATAAAAGGTCCTTCTATTTGAAATTGATGATCCATCTATTTGGATTTATTTTCAATAGCCTTGAGCGTATTGATCATTAGTGAGGCAATTGTCATTGGTCCTACACCTCCGGGAACTGGAGATATATAACTGCATTTTGGTGCAACTTCATCAAATTTCACATCTCCAACAAGTCGCCATCCCCTGGCTCGAGAAGCATCTTCAACCCTGGTTGTACCCACATCAATTACTACGGCTCCATCTTTTACCATGTTTGCCTTTATAAAGTTCGGTTTTCCAATTGCAGCAATAATAATATCAGCTTCTAAACTAAGCGTTTTAAGATTACTGGTTTTGGAATGGGCAAGTGTGACGGTACAATTTCCTGGTTTCCCATTACGCCCAAGTAGAATAGATAAGGGGGTGCCTACAATATTACTTCGCCCAATAATTAGGCAATTTTTACCTTCAGTTTCTATTTCATTGCGGCGAATTAATTCGATAATCCCAGCCGGAGTTGCAGGTAATAAACCAGGTAGATTCAAGACCATTTTTCCAATGTTTTGAGGGTGAAAACCATCAACATCTTTTTTGGGATCAATTGCCTGAATGATTTTTAATTCATCAATATGTTTTGGAAGAGGCAGCTGGACAATGAATCCATCAATACTATTGTCTTGATTTAAATTGGCAACTTTTTGCAATAAAATTTCCTCAGATACGGTTTCATCATATCGAATTAGCGTGCTTTCAAATCCTATTTCTTCGCAAGCCTTTACTTTAGCTGTTACATAAGAAACCGAACCCCCGTCGTTTCCCACCAAAACTGCAGCTAAATGAGGTATCTTTTTACCATCACTTTTGCGTTTTAGAACAGCCTCTTTCAGTTCTTCTCGAATGATGGCTGCCGTTGCCTTGCCGTCTAATATAGTCATGCGTTTTTTTTGCAAAGATACAAAGATGCCTCGTGGCTACAAATCCTGTATCTTTGTAATAAACAATAATTATGCGATACCTGTTGCTTACCCTTTGTATTAACTTATTCTCGCATTTAATGGCTCAGCTTAACTACCAAGGCGCCGAATTAGGTGTTGAACCATACATTGGTTTTTCAAATCTTGGCGGATCGGTTGGTGGCGAAATAAAATATGCTGCACGCATTTCGGATGCGCTCATCGTTGGACCCTCACTTAGAATTCAGCGAAATTGGTCCAATAATTTAGGAGTTCAAAGCAACATGACAACTTGGGGTGGTGGCATATTTGCTCACTACAGATATCAGGAACTTATTTTTGGGGGAATCGAATTTCAATACTTAAAAAGTCCATATAGTTTTGTAAATCCTTTAGAAACAGTAAAGCCGTGGTCGCCAAATTTGATGGTTGGGGGTGGTTTTTATCTAAAGCTAACTGATAAAGTAAGATTAAATGCGGCATTGTTCTATGATTTAATCAATGCAACGAATAGTCCATTTAGAAGTAGTTATTCTTTTAAAATTAAAAACGAATTTGGGCAAGTTGTAAGAATTTTACCCATTATTTACAGACTCACGTTTTTTATACCAATAGATAGTCAATAATGAAAATAGGAATCGTTCTTTATCCAACTTTTGGTGGAAGTGGTGTTGTTGCAACTGAATTAGGTAAAGCACTTGCTAGCAAGGGTCATGAAGTTCATTTCATCACCTATTCTCAGCCTGTACGCTTGGGTTCATTTCGTGAAAATATATTTTATCACGAGGTTTCTATCACAGATTATCCTTTATTTGATTTCCAGCCTTATGAAACGCAATTGGCAAGTAAAATGGTGGATGTAGTAAAATATGAGAAATTAGATATTCTTCATGTTCATTATGCCATTCCTCATGCCTCGGCCGCTTATATGGCAAAGCAAATATTATTGGCCGAAGGTATTAAAATCCCCTTTGTAACCACACTTCACGGCACCGATATAACGCTTGTTGGAAAAGATCCATCTTTTGAACCTGTGATAACTTTTTGCATTAATCATTCCGACGCTGTAACGGCTGTTTCCGAAAGTTTAAAAAAAGACACGCTCAATCATTTTAAAGTCAGTTCCAATATTGAAGTTATTCCAAATTTTGTACCGCCAATTTCGCCTAAAGACAGCTCAAAGTCTTACATACGTAGTAAATATGCAAATCAAGATCAAACTATCTTGTGTCATGTTTCGAATTTTCGCCCTGTAAAACGCACAGAAGATGTAATCCGTATATTTTCAATTGTACGCCATCAAAGGGATTGTAAACTTATTTTGGTAGGAGATGGCCCAGATCGATATGCCTGCGAACGCTTATGCCGCGAATTAAAATTATGTGATGATGTCATTTTCTTAGGCAAGGTTAGAGATACTGCGCATGTATTAGAAATCGCCGATGTCTTTTTATTGCCATCTAAAACGGAAAGCTTTGGATTGGCTGCTCTTGAGGCTATGTCTCTGGGTGTGCCGGTTGTTTCATCAAATACTGGAGGCATACCAGAGGTAAATCGACATGGAGTATCCGGATATGTTGCAAAAGTTGGTGATATTGAACAAATGGCTAATTATGTGTTAGAAATTATTGAGCCTAAAAATATTTTGGGCTTCAAACAGGGTGCAATGGAAACTGCTAATAAGTTTAGCCTGGAAAAAGTGCTACCACATTACGAAAATTTATATATTAAATTAGTGCAAAAAAACAAATGAAAATAGGTGTATTGCTTTCAGGAGCTGGTGTTTATGATGGTGCCGAAATTCATGAAACCGTCATAACCTTGTTGGAAATCCAGCGTATGGGTTATGAGGCAGTTTGTATAGGAATAGATGCCCATCAACATCACGTCATCAATCATTTAGACGGAAAAGAAATTGCACAGAAAAGAAATATGCTTGAAGAGGCAGCACGTATTGCGCGAGGTCAAATTCAAAATATTAAAACTGTTGTACCCGCCGATATAGATGCACTTGTAATACCCGGTGGCTTCGGAAGCGCCAAGAATTTTTCTACATGGGCGTTTGAAGGTCCAAAAGGGAGCATACGTGCAGATGTTAAATTATTACTTGTCAATCTATACAATGTTGGCAAACCTATAGTGGCATTATGTGTGAGTCCAGTGCTCTTGGCTTTGGCCTTTGATGGCATGCCAATAAATCAAAAGCTAACCATTGGAAGCAGGCATGCCGCCTCACCTTACGAAATTTCTGCCTTTCAACAAGGAATGCAAAACAAAGGTGTTCAAACACCAGATTGTACCATAGATGAAATCTGCGTTGACCATGCAAATCGTATAATAACAGCACCTTGCTATATGATGGAAGCTAGCCTGCCACAATTACAAAATAATATCGCCAAGGCGTTATTGGCGCTAAAAGAATTAATTGAAGCCAAATAAGAAAAATATCGATAATTGGTTTGAGGCCAAAAGGCAACATCGTTCAACCCGTACTCATCGCGAATTGTTGAAGGGTATAAAGACAGCTTCGCACAACGCTTTAGCACAAGCGATTACCTTGATTGAAAGCACAAATAGCGATGACCTAGAACAAGCGCATGAACTCATGGGCGCACTTACTGGGCCAAAAATTCCTGCAAAACGTATTGGAATAACTGGTATACCGGGAGTTGGAAAAAGCACGCTTATTGAGAATTTTGGTCTTCAGCTCATAGAAGCCGGACATAAAGTCGCAGTGTTAGCCATAGATCCATCTTCCACACTTAGTGGTGGTAGCATTTTGGGTGATAAAACCAGAATGGAGCAACTTTCACAAAATCCAAATGCGTTTATTCGACCCACTGCTGCAGGTCAAACCCTGGGTGGTGTGGCAAAAAATACACGACAAGCGATTGCCTTGTGTGAAGCCGCAGGATTTGATATCATATTAATTGAAACTGTGGGTGTGGGTCAGTCTGAAACCTTAGTTCATGGAATGGTAGATTTTTTCATTCTATTGATGCTTGCTGGCGCTGGTGATCAATTACAGGGTATCAAGAGGGGAATTATGGAGCTAGCCGATCTTATTGTGATCAATAAAGCCGATGGCGAGAATGAAAATTTAGCCATGCTGGCGCGTAAGGAATATGCCTCTGCAATTCATTTATTTGCTTCGCGTACAGATAAGTGGCAACCAAAAGTTGAGTGTGCATCGGGTCTTTTGGGTTCAGGTCTTGATAAAATTTGGCAAATTACCGAGTCGTATTTTAATCATGCTACATTGAACGGAAGTCTTGTGAACAGGCGCCAAGATCAAGAATTGGCTTTATTTAATCAGCTTCTAATAGATTTATTACAAAGTGAATTTTATTCCAATCAAAGCAACCTTATAATTTTTGAGTCATTAAAGCAAGCCATTGCAGAAGGCAAGATGATGGCCTATGAAGCACTTACAAAGCTGAAAATTGAAAGAAAATAATACCCTTTAATATTTAAGTATTTTCAAACATTCAATTAATGCCGAATTTTGATAAATATTGATAAAATAAATTCCTGCACAATTTATTGAAAGATCTATTGGCGTTTGATTGGTTTGAGAAACCTGTCCATTTTCTACAACTCTTCCTTGATTGTCACACACAAAAAATGAACATTCTTTGGCAATGGTTTTATTATCGCTGATCAAATCAAAGAAACCATTGTTTGGATTTGGATTCACACTAAAATGAATGTCTGGGCCATCGGCAATGATAGGAACAGATTTAAAAACAGCCGTAAAAGTTTGCGAATTTTGCGTTACGTTGATTTTGAGGCTATCCATTAGACTATCTACAATATTTGAGGCAGGAAGCCAATGTGAAAATTCAAAACCAGGTTTAGCGATGGGTTGAAGCGAAATTGGCACTCCATCAAAGTAGGTTCCTGACCAAGGATAAGTGCTCGGCTGTATGGTATTTAAATGAATTTCTCCGGCATTTTCTGGCTCAACGGTAAGGGTAACTTCAACTTTCTTAACTAGGTTAAATTCAGAACGTAAGTGGTTAAAAACATAAGTTGACCTACACAAGAGTTCTTGTTGAAATTCAAGGTGTTTGGCTTCAAAAACTGCCATTTGCCCAGCAATATTATTAGGATCACCCCAACGTGCAAATTCAAGAGGCATTTCGGGAAGCATAGAGTTATAAAATTCCATTTCGGTGTTGATCAAATTTTCTGGTCTAAAACTTGTATTCATTTGATCTGCAAAACGATTGATAAAATAATTGCGGTACATTTCATTGAGCATGCTTTTCTTCCATATCATTATATATGGAATTGAGTTGATGTTCTTCATGTAGGCAATGTGGTTATCTTGACAATGGGACCAGCCATTGGGCTGCAGGGAGAGTTCTAAATCAATAAGGGCAAAGCGCCACCGCATTTGAGAAGCATCTGAGCGATAAATTTTAATATTGTTTTGCGGCCAATCAACATTGCCAATCCAAGACTCCCCGATGATGTAATCGGTATAATGCTTAAGATCAAAATATTGGTCTGCTTCTTGCCAATACGTGGTAGAATTTGTATTTAACCCAAGAAATTGATTATACGAATTCCAAAAATTATTGACGTCTCCTTCAACAGCTCTAAGCACAAGATTATACCAATAACTCAATGACAAGATTTCTATGGAATCTTTTGAGGCATCATCGTGCTCTTGAAAATATTCTTGATTGAATTTTTCGCGTAATTCGTACAAACCATTGTACCAACCATTGATATATACACTTACAGGTCTATAGCTCGAATAATAATTGTCTGTGCCTTGACTCATCATTTTTACTTGAAAAGCATCTTTGTAGGGCAAGTTTAAATACTGATTAGATCCGTTTCTTAAATAAAAATCACTGTACAGATGCCTATTTGGTCTGTCGGGTAATATTGCTTCAACAATAGGTTGGTCTCCGTAGGTTCCATCTGCCCAACTCAAGCGAAAAGAATGCTGAGGTTGAGACCTACTTCCGCCCGCACCGCCATCCATTCTAATTGCCGCAATGCCTTCATGGATTATGGTGTGTGCCTCTCCCGTATCGATTAATATTCCATAAGCCGGCTTGACCCAATCTGTCCACCAATTTTCAAAAATTCCAGTGTTGCCATATAAATTAGTAGGTGCTGTATTCACCATCAATATCGGCGTGGTATGTGAAACATTGAAACTATAACTCGCCACGGCTTGTTCACTAGGTAGGGTAGTTGGTGAATTGACAGGAAAGACTTTGGCGCGCAGCACTTGATTGTAGGCAATATTGATAGGACCCGAATACACGATTGAATTAAAGGTAGGGTCATAGCCGTTTGTCGTAAAGACAAGCTTGCCTTGGTTACTTGGAACAGTAGTTGTGATTTCAACATTAATTGGCCCATTGAGCAGGGTACTTTTGATAGAAATTTGTGGTCGCGGTAGCGAATCATTATAAATTTGGGCCACATTATTGGAACTACCTAGGGTTGGAGACATCCAAGAAATGAGAGACGCACCATTTGGAAATCTTCCAACAGAAATATCTGCTCTTGGACTCTTGATTTGGAGTTGGTCTTGGAGTTGATTATTCGAATCGAAGAGATAAACCGTTTCTCCTTGGGCATTTAATTTAAAATTGGTATGTAATTCTTGACCATTTAGAGGAAGAAATTCAGGCGCTAAATCTGTTAAATCGGTATGGTTCAAGGAGATGTCGATATAGGAATAAAACTCACCGATGGTGCTGGCCACTTCAAAAGCCAATGAATTAATTGGCCCGGCACTGAGCCCTGCAGCTTGCAGTTCGGAGGCCAATACCAAGAACTGATGCCTCGCTCCCCAATACCAATTGCCATAAGGCGCAGGATAGGTGGTATTGCCATTTAATATATTGCCCGCCCCAATGATTAAGCCATTG
>JAURMI010000026.1 GCA_030830785.1 Crocinitomicaceae bacterium | reverse complement strand
TTGAAACGAAGGGTGTATTCCCTCAATGTGCCTCCTTATGGAACATTCTCTATCGTCAATACAAAATATGCCTTGTGTTGAATATGCCTCTTTTGTTTTTTTATCTTTTAAAATTAATCCAGAGAGCACTTGTTCATAGAAGGTCCATTCATAGGCTTCCTGCCAAATAGATTTAAAGGCAAATAGTTCTGATTTTTCGATTTGCTGGGGCTCAAATTCATAGACTGGCAAGGCCAATACACCAATGGGTTGCCAGGAGGTATGAAAATGTTGGTCTAGTGCATCTATTTCCAATAAGCACTCTAAATAGATGAAATCCAAGAGTTGAATTTTTCTGCGTTTTACCAATGCATCTGGATTTTGCGCTATACGCGCCACCATTCCAGAATAACCAGGATGAGCAAATTGCTGATCTAGTAAATAGCAAGTGATCAATTTACGATCAGCAAGCAATAAATCAAGTAAAGTGAGTAAGGTCGTTTTTTCATTTAAAAATAACTGCCGAGCGCGTTTTCCATTAAAAATGGAGCTCGATCCTTGTGTTTCCAACTTTCGTAAGGCAGATAAAAAGTCAAGATCTGCGGTTGGAAATGGCCAAATGGCAATCCCTTGGTCTAAAAAACTCGATGTCAATCTAAATAGCGCTGGATGCACTCGGGTATCCAAATCAAAGGCCATTTTATCCTTCCAAGCAGCTCGCAATGAACCCACAATTGGGGAAACGGACTCATCAAATTTTGCTTCGATTAAGTCTGATTTTTTTATATTTAAGCCGGACTTTGAAAGGACGTGATCTAGTACCTTTTGAGAAATCTTACCGTCGAAATACAGATCTCTATACTGATCAAGTGGTAAGTAAGTTTGATATCCAAATAATTTATGAGCAGCCTCTAATGCATCGTTAAATTGAAGGCTTTGAAAAGCATGAAGGGTATTGTGATGTATAAAATCTTTTAATGGTGCCTGGCTAGGCAGGTAATGTTCAAGCACATGCAGCGCATGAGCAATTTCTTGATTTTCTTTCATGAATTAAGGTTATAAGGTGAATAAACAAGTGACTTGTTATTATCTTATATCCTAAATACCTGATTATAAATGATGATTTTTTGAAATGACCTACTCCATAATTGAACCATTCCATCGCTGAAATTCAGTTCAATAGAACTAGTACGTGGAAGAGTTGTATGGAGCTCCAAACCAAAAGAGGATTGGAAAATTGGAAGTATTAGGTCTAAATCAAGATTATGGTCTGATTCAAATTCAGACTCCTCAAATTCTTCTAGTGCTTCTGTAAAAAGCCAAAATGGCTCTTGATTTGAAATGCTATTGAATTGCTTTTGTCCATGCTTGACGGAGGGTAATTTTTCCTTTTTAGTTAAATTACTACCATTTGCCAAAGCAAGATTGCTCAAAAACGCCAGGAGCGTCAAGAAAAATACCAAGCGTTTAGACCAATGCATAGGTCAAAATTAATATTTGCCAATCAAACTATTGTTAAATAATTCTTAAAAAAAAATAGGATTCACTTATCTTTGCACTCTATGCAATCAACAGATCAACTTTCGAATAAAACCCAAAACTTTATCGATTTAGAAAGTCGGTACGGAGCACACAACTATCATCCCCTACCTGTTGTGCTACAAAAAGGAGAGGGCGTCTACCTTTGGGATGTCGACAATAAAAAATACTTTGATTTTTTGTCGGCTTATTCAGCGGTCAATCAAGGCCATGCGCATCCAAAAATTACTAAGTCCCTTATCGATCAGGCACAACGACTCGCTCTTACCTCCCGTGCATTTTATAATGATTGCTTAGGCGAATATGAACAATTCGTAACTGATTTTTTTGGTTTTGATAAGGTCTTGCCGATGAACACTGGGGCCGAAGCCGTCGAGACAGCAATTAAATTATGTCGAAAATGGGCCTATGAAATAAAAGGGATAGCTGAAAATCAAGCACAAATTATAGTTTGTGATGGCAATTTTCATGGCCGCACAACCACCATTGTTTCCTTTTCAACAGACCCAGATTCTTATCAAAATTTTGGGCCCTACCCATCTGGATTTGTTTCGATACCATACAACGACAAAAAGGCGCTAGAAGATGCATTGGCCAAACCAAACGTGGCGGGTTTTTTGGTAGAACCAATCCAAGGAGAGGCTGGTGTGAATATGCCAGATGATGATTTTATGCAAAATGCACGTGCGCTTTGTACTAAATACGAGGCGCTCTTCATTGCTGATGAAGTTCAAACCGGCATTGCACGCACTGGAAGCCTTCTTGCTGTTTGTGGTCATTGCAGTTGTGAAAATCGTTGTGAACAGCAAACAGAGACCTACTCAAGACCTGACATATTAATTTTGGGTAAAGCGCTTTCAGGAGGTGTCTACCCTGTTTCTGCAGTACTGGCAGATAATGAAATAATGAATGTAATTCAACCTGGACAGCACGGCTCAACGTTTGGCGGCAATCCTATAGCTGCCAAAGTGGCAATTGCGGCACTTCAGGTTGTATCTGAAGAAAAACTTATCCAAAACGCACGTGAATTGGGCGACTTATTTAGAGCTGAAATGCAGCGCATTATCCATAATTCAGACCTTTTGATAAAGGTGCGCGGCAAAGGATTGCTCAATGCAATTGTGGTCAATGATAGCCCTCAATCTGATACAGCATGGCGTCTGTGTCTTGGGCTCAAGGAAAATGGCTTGTTGGCTAAACCAACGCACGGCAATATCATTCGATTTGCACCCCCGCTTGTCATTACAAAAGATCAACTTTTAGAATGCATTCAAATCATAAAAAAAACAGTTCAACATTTTATTAAATAACGGAACCTTGGCAACACCCATTAAATTTGGCACCGATGGCTGGAGAGCTATTATTGCTGCAGACTTTACAGTAGAAAATGTAGCGCGCATTACAGAAGCCACAGGCGTTTGGCTCAAAGCGCATTTTGATAGGCCATCGGTAGTGATAGGTCATGACTGCCGCTTTGGAGGTGAACTATTCATGGAAACCGCAGCTAAAGTTCTTTTAGCTCAAGGATTGCAAGTCAAAATAGCCAGAGGCTTTGTCTCTACCCCAATGATTTCACTTGCAGCACATCAATTAGGCTGTGAAATAGGCATCATTTTAACGGCCAGTCACAATCCACCGAACTACAATGGATTCAAATTGAAAGCCAAATTTGGCGGCCCCTTGGAACCAGAAAAAGTCAATGAAGTGGAAGCGCTAATTCCAGATGCATGTAGCTTCAATTACCAAGAAATTTCTTTGGATGTTGCAATGCAATCAGGGCAACTCCAAGAGGTGGATATTGAAAGCCGCTACATCAATCACGTCAAGTCAAATTTTGATTTAGAGGCCATTAGAAATTCGGGTTTAAACCTCATGTACGATGCCATGTATGGTGCAGGCCAACGCGCGCTTCCTATGGTATTACCGGAGGTAGAATTACTCCATTGCGATCACAATCCTTCATTTAGAGGAACAGCTCCAG
>JAURMI010000025.1 GCA_030830785.1 Crocinitomicaceae bacterium | reverse complement strand
TGATGCCTTAAAAGATTTTCAGCTCACTTATGCCCACAGTACAGCTACAGGACTTGACTTTAAAAATCATGTAGCCAATTTTTGCAACCTTGACCTCGATGCTTTTTTTGAACAATGGTATTTTGGAGAGGGCTACCCTACTTATCAGGTGAGTTATAACCAGGTTGGAAATGATTTAGTGCTGCAAATATCTCATAGCTCCTCGATGCCAACTGTGACTCCAACATTTACCAACCCAATTAATTTACGTCTGCAAAGAACAGGTTTTGCTGACACCATTGTTAGATTCCCAATTACCAGCAATTCAGATTTATTTATACTGAATAATTTTGGCCAACTCAGCGGCAATATAACGATTGATCCGTTCAATTGGGTAGTCAATGGAACCGCCGGGGTGAGTATGGACCCAACCCTCTCTGTAAGCCAATATATACCAACTCACCAAAAAGGAATCCTTTTATTCCCAAATCCAACCAATGATTTTATTCAAATTTTTGAGCAAGCAATTGAATACAACTATATCATATACTCGTCAATTGGAACACTTATTGCACAAGGCAATCTGCAACCCGGCCAAAAAATTGATGTAGGCGCTTACAAACCTGGGGACTACATTTGTTACTTCAGTGATGCATCCAAGAATAAATTTGTCAAACTTGTAACAATAAAGTAGGTCACACGTCGTTAAATTAAACAAATTTTATACTATGAAAAAACTCATTCTAGGCCTATTTTTTGGGGCCATTTCTGGTGCCAATGCACAAGTAAATATCAAAGAAATATACTTACAGTCTGGCGGCTATTTCAACACTTCTAACGGTTCCTTAGCTGACTTTCAGCAACTTGCTCCAAACTCTAGCATTCTCAACCAAGACCTGAGTATGTATAAGAACAATTCGATGTACTATTTCAATCTACCAGGCCAAGCACAAACACTTAGTTTAGGTTTAGGGCTTAGTAAACTACCCAACGCAACACTTCGCCTTGGACTGATGCATACAAATCAAAATAATTTGATGCAGACCTCGGGCTCCTACACGGAATCCTTTCCGATGGATACACTGACTAGTTCACAAACTGGAGAACAATTCTTTATCGATTCATTTAGCACTCATGGATATCATGCTTATTATGGCCAAAAGCAAATTCGACTGGACGCATCCTTGATTTTTCGTTACAATGCTAAAAATAGATGGAGCTTTTTTGGAGGGATTGGCGCCAATTTCGGATTCACCTACCAGGCCAATACAAATATCCAACATTATGTAACCCCTTGGGCAGACTACAATTCTAATTATAGTTATTGGATCTATTCAGAAGGCACGCATATCGAAGAAAATTTTGAACATAAAGGGGGTTACGGCCTAGGCGTATATGCGCCTCTAGGTATTGATTTCCAAGTTGGTAAAAATCGTGAATTTTGGAAACCAATGCACCTTTTCTTAGAACTACGCCCTGGCTTCAATGTCAATCAAATTTCAGGATTAGAAACAAACTTTAGCGTCGGAAATTTTTCAAATATGGGCTTGCGTTTTGCATTCAAATAATTGATAAGTGCAATAAATCAAAAGCCGGGAATATTTTCTCGGCTTTTTTTGTGTCTGTACGAAACTAAAAAGGTAAATTTGTGCCGCAAAACAAACTTAGTTCAGTAACAATTGTTACTCAAATAAAACAAAATGGAAACAGCCTCAAGTGCAAACTATATCCCGCTTTTGATGCAAATTGGTGTTGCTGCCGGTTTTGTCATCTTCACCTTATTTGTGACGCACAAACTAACGCCACGCATCAATTCAGAAAGAAAAGATGACAATTTTGAATGTGGAATTGAAGCCCAAGGCAATGCCCGTTTTCCGGTTTCGATTCGCTATTTCATGACAGCCATTTTGTTTGTGTTATTTGACGTAGAAGTAATCTTTTTTTACCCCTACGCCGTTAATTTTTACGATTTAAAACTTGAAGGCCTGCTTGCCGTTATTATGTTTGTTGGCTTTTTCTTGACAGGTTTTTACTACATCTATAAAAAAGGAGCACTAGAATGGGAAAAATAGAAGACCTCGAAACCATCAATGGAGAGGGCTATCAGCTCACTACCCTTGACAAAGCAATCGCACTTGCTCGGGCCAACTCTGTTTGGCCTTTGCCATTTGCAACCTCGTGTTGTGGTATAGAATTCATGGCTACAATGGGAAGTGCCTATGACCTTTCTCGATTTGGCATGGAGCGCATGTCTTTTACTCCAAGACAAGCCGACTTATTGATTGTGGCTGGTACAATCTCTAAAAAACTCGGGCCTGTTCTCAAGAGAGTTTATGAGCAAATGGCCGAACCAAAATGGGTGCTTTCTGTAGGCGCCTGTGCCTCATCTGGCGGCATTTTTGATACTTATTCAGTGCTGCAAGGGATTGACCGAATTATTCCGGTGGATGTTTATGTACCCGGTTGTCCGCCTCGACCTGAACAAATAATTGAAGGAGTCATGAATATCCATGAACTCGTTAAAAAAGAATCTAACAGACGTAGGTATTCAGAGGAATACAAACACTTGCTAGAATCATACCAAATTGAAATCGACAATGGACAAGAAAAATAATCACGATTACTTAAGTGCCATTCAAGAGCGCTTTGGCTCGGAGGTTCTTGCCCACGAAGAGTCTTTTGGTATGCTTAATGTTGAGTTAACTCCGAGTAAAATTCACGATGCTATTGCATGGCTTCAAGCAGATCAAGAATTGAGTGTAAATTACCTAACCAATATTGCAGGGGTGCATTACCCAGAGGCTCTTGGTCGTGAATTTGCAGTGGTATACCAGCTGCATTCATGGAAAAACAATATTCGTTTGCGCATCAAAGGCTACCTGCCAAAAGAGAATCTACATATTGCAAGCATCACAGACCTTTTCGATGGTGCCAACTGGATGGAGCGCGAAACCTATGATTTCTTTGGAATTCAATTCGATGGACATCCGGATCTGCGCAGAATTTTAAACATGGATGACATGGATTACTTCCCAATGCGCAAGGAATATGTTTTGGAAGATGCCACTAGGGAAGATAAAGACGATAGATTTTTCGGACGTAATAACATCGAACAATGAGCCAAGAAACTAAAGAGACTATTTTGAGCCCAGACCCGGCAAATATTGCCACGATTAATTTTGGTCCGACACACCCATCTACGCACGGTATTTTTCAAAATATTTTAAAGGTGGACGGTGAAAAAATCATTTCTTCGGAGCAAACTGTCGGATACATACATCGTGCATTTGAGAAATTGGCTGAGCGCAGACCGTACAATCAAATTACACCGATCACCGACCGTCTCAATTATTGCTCATCACCAATCAATAACATAGGTTGGGAAATGACAGTTGAAAAGCTTTTAGGAGTCGAGATTCCCAAACGCGTACAATATATGCGTGTCATTATAATGGAGTTAGCTCGCATCGCAGATCACCTCATTTGTAATTCTGTTATTGGTGTAGACGCCGGAGCACTTACTTCCTTCTTTTATCCGTTTTCTGAACGTGAAAAAATTTATGAACTTTACGAAGAATTGAGTGGCGCTAGGCTCACTACAAATATGGGTAGAATTGGCGGTTTTGAAAGAGATTTCAATCCCGTCTTTCACCAAAAACTTCAATCCTTTTTAAAAACTTTTCCCAAAGCCTTCGAAGAGTTTGATAGCATGTTGGCGCGCAATCGTATTTTTATGGATCGCACCAAAGGTGCAGGACCAATCTCTGCTGAGCGCGCCTTGTCTTATTCTTTTTCTGGCCCCAATTTGAGGGCAACTGGAGTTGATTATGACGTGCGTTTGATGAATCCTTATTCTTCTTATGAAGATTTTGATTTCATTGTTCCTGTTGGAGTGAATGGCGATACTTATGACCGCTTCATGGTTCGTCAAGAAGAAATTCGTCAGAGTTTGAGAATCATCGAACAAGCCTACAAAAATTTGCCAGAAGGAGATTACAAAGCAGACTTACCTGATTTTTACCTTCCGCCAAAAGCCGAAGTATACAACAACATGGAAGCACTGATTTATCATTTCAAAATCATCATGGGTGAGACAGAACTTCCTGTTGGTGAAGTTTATCACGCAGTTGAAGGAGGAAACGGTGAACTAGGATATTACCTGATTTCTGACGGTGGGCGCACGCCATACCGCCTACAATTCAGAAGACCTTGTTTTATTTATTACCAAGCTTATCCTGAAATGATCAAAGGTATGCCTATTTCTGACGCGGTATTAACGCTCAGTAGTATCAATGTAATTGCCGGAGAACTAGACGCCTAATATGAAAGTAGACCACCCACAAGCAGTGAACGAGGCACCAATAGAATTCAGTGCCCAAACCATGACTGAAATTCAGCGCGTCATGGGTCTATTCCCAGAAGGGAAAAAGAAAAGTGCCATTTTAAGCATCTTGCACTTGGTCCAAGATGAATTTGGATGGGTCAGTGTTGGAGCGATGAACAAGGTTGCCTTGCTCTTGAATATCCAACCTATTGAAGTATACGAAGTGGCCACTTTCTATACGATGTTTCACCTAGACCCCGTCGGGAAAAACGTCTTGGAAGTATGCCGCACCGGACCATGCCAATTGGTAGGATCTGATGATCTGATCGCATACATTGAAGAAAAGCTTGATATCAAGGTAGGAGAAACCACCAAAGATGGTTTATTTACACTCAAAACAGTTGAGTGTTTAGGTGCTTGCGGTTATGGGCCGATGCTCATGTGCAAATACCAATTCTATGAGCGATTAACAAAAGAGAAAGTGAACGAAATGCTTGACGCCATGCGGGAAGCCTCTAAATCATAAAAAATGGCAAGAAAATTACTCATAGAACACGCTGAGGTTCCAGAAATTGCCTCATACGATATATACAGAATGCATGGAGGATATGCTTCTGTAGAAAAAGCACTCAAGACCATGAGTCCTGAGGAAGTAGTTGAAGAAGTGAAGAAATCTGGCCTTCGAGGGCGAGGCGGAGCAGGTTTCCCAACTGGAATGAAATGGTCTTTTTTAGCCAAGCCAGAAGGAGTTGAACGACATTTAGTTTGCAACGCCGACGAATCTGAACCAGGTACTTTCAAAGACCGCTACCTAATGGAAAAATTGCCTCATCTACTCATAGAAGGCATGATTACCTCGAGTTATGCACTTGGAGCACGCCGTTCATACATATACATTCGTGGAGAATTTATGTATGTGCTGCGCATTTTAGAAAAAGCAATTGCCGAAGCCTACGCCAATGGTATGCTCGGAAAAAATATTTTAGGTTCTGGTTACGACCTCGATCTTGTGGTTACGCCCGGTGGTGGTGCTTACATTTGCGGCGAAGAAACTGCTCTACTCGAATCATTGGAAGGTAAACGCGGTAATCCACGCATGAAACCACCTTTCCCTGCGGTCAAAGGATTATGGGGCAACCCTACAGTTGTAAACAATGTAGAATCTATTGCCGCAGTAGTGCCGATTGTCAATGAAGGTGGCGAGGCCTATGCGAAAATCGGTATTGAACGATCAACCGGCACTAAACTCATCTCAGCTAGCGGCAATCTTGTTCGTCCGGGTGTTTATGAAATTGAACTTGGCTTGTCGGTTGAAGAATTCATTTATGGTGATGATTATTGCCGAGGGATAGCCAACGGAAAACAACTCAAAGCTTGTATTCCTGGAGGGTCTTCAGTACCTATCCTACCCCATTACCTTGTAACCAAAACAGCCGCAGGCACAGACCGTTTGATGACCTATGAAAGCTTAGCTGATGGCGGTTTTGCTTCTGGATCTATGCTTGGATCCGGAGGGTTTATCGTTTTTGACGAAGATCAATGCATTGTGAAAAACACATGGAATTTTGCAAGATTTTATGCCCATGAGTCTTGTGGCCAATGCTCACCATGTCGTGAAGGAACCGGATGGATGGAAAAAGTATTGTACCGTTTGGAACATGGTCAAGGAACTTTGGAAGATATCAGTTTGCTTGAAGAAATCAATAAAAAGATTGAAGGAAATACCATTTGTCCCTTAGGGGATGCTGCTGCTTGGCCAGTTGCTGCTGCAATTCGTCACTTTAGAGAAGAATTTGAATGGCATGTCAAAGCTCCGCAAGAAGCACAAAAAAGAAATTTTGGTTTAATCTCAGCTCCCATTGAAGCCTAGTACTATGATAAAAGTAACAATAGACGACGTTGAAATAGAAGTAGCTCCAGGTACTACTATTCTTAATGCTGCGCGCCAAGTTGGTGGAGAGATCGTTCCGCCCGCTATGTGCTACTACAGCAAACTTCCAGGAACCGGTGGCAAATGTAGAACCTGCCTTGTGGAAGTTGCAGCGGGTTCTAGTGCTGACCCACGCCCTATGCCCAAACTTGTGGCTTCTTGCTCCACAGCTGTCATGGATGGCATGATCGTCAAAAATAAGACCTCCGATCGCGTACAAACTAATCGCGGAGGGGTGGTAGAATTTCTACTTGTAAATCATCCTTTAGATTGTCCTATCTGCGACCAAGCAGGTGAATGTCATCTTCAAGATCTCGGTTATGAACACGGATCTGCAAAAACACGATACCGTGAAGAACGCAGAACCTTTAACCCCATTGATATAGGTAACAAAATCAAACTACACATGAACAGGTGTATTCTGTGTTACCGTTGCGTAGCGGTTGCCAATCAACTGACTGACAAGCGCGTACATGGCGTATTACACAGAGGCGAACATGCAGAAATATCTACTTACATTGAAAACGCTATTGACAACGATTTTTCAGGTAATATGATCGATGTGTGTCCTGTAGGTGCACTTACCGATAAAACCTTTCGTTTTAAATCACGCGTTTGGTTTTTGAAACCTTACGAGGCTGAATGTAATTGTGAAAAATGCAGTGGAAAGGCTGTTGTGTGGATGTTTGGAAACGAAATATTCCGCGTTACGGCTCGTAAAGATAAATACGGCGAGGTAGAAAGCCTTGAAGACAAAACGGCATGGATTTGTAACGACTGCCGATTCGATAAAAAAGATCCAACCAAATGGAATCTGATTGGTCCTAGAAAAATAGACCGCCACTCCGTGATTTCACAAGGGAAATACGCTACAAAAAACGACAACAATCCTAAACTATTACAATAATGGATACTGCGTTACTTATAGAAAAATCCATATTAGTAGTTTTGCTGTTCTTGGTGTCTTTGGGTGCCGCTGCCTACATGACTTATTTTGAACGCAAACTTGCCGCCTGGATCCAAGACCGCGTTGGGCCTGACCGTGCGGGGCCATTTGGTATTTTACAGCCAATTGCCGATGGAGTAAAAATGTTTTTAAAAGAAGACTTCATTCCGGCAAAAGCAGACAAATGGTTGTTTATCATTGGACCTGGTCTTGCCATGTTCACTGCACTCATTACTAGCGCAGTAGTTCCGTGGGGGCCAAAACTCCATCTATTCGGCCGAGACATTGCCTTGCAGGTGGCAGACATTAATATTGGCATTCTTTATGTATTTGGTGTCTTGTCTGTTGGGGTATATGGCATTATGATAGGTGGTTGGGCTTCAAATAATAAATATTCACTCTACGGTGCCATACGAGCTAGTTCGCAAATGATTTCCTATGAACTAGCTATGGGTGTGTCGGCCATTACAATTGTTTTGCTTTCGGGATCGTTGAGTTTAAACGATATTGTGGCGCAACAAAGCAGTGTTTGGAACGTCGTTTATCAACCGCTTGCCTTTTTAATATTCTTTGTTTGTGCACTTGCTGAATTAAATCGTGCGCCTTTTGATTTACCCGAGTGTGAATCTGAATTGGTCGGTGGTTACCATACGGAATACAGCTCTATGAAATTGGGCTTGTATTTATTTTCAGAGTACACCTCCATGTTTGTTTCGTCTGCCATTATGGCCATCCTATTCTTTGGCGGATATAATTTTCCAGGAATGAGCTATTTCAGTGGAAATACCCTTGCTATTCTTAGCATAGGAGCTTTCGCCGTAAAAATATTCCTTTTCATATTTGTCATCATGTGGATCCGTTGGACCATACCAAGATTTCGCTTTGACCAACTCATGCACCTTGGCTGGAAAACCTTGCTTCCACTATCCCTTATCAATTTATTGATTACAGGTTTGGTGATAGCTTTTAAAAACGGATGGTTTTAAATAAAATACGATGGAAAGTCTTACCAATCGCAAAAAAGTAGTTTCAGATAAGCCCATGACTTTATGGGAAAAAGCTTATTTACCGGCAATAATGAGTGGGATGCTGACTACTTTGCGCCACATGCTGCGCAAAAGAAAAACAATCAAATACCCTGAAGAAATCAGAGAATTTGCACCTATTTACCGTGGCCAACACGTGCTCAAACGCGATGAACAGGGTCGTGAAAATTGCACCGCTTGCGGTCTGTGTGCTGTGGCATGCCCAGCTGAGGCCATAACCATGACCGCTGAAGAAAGAAAAAAAGGTGAAGAACACCTCTACAGAGAAGAAAAATACGCAGCAACCTATGATATCAATATGTTGAGATGTATCTTCTGTGGTCTGTGCGAAGAAGCTTGCCCCAAAGAGGCCATCTTTCTTACAGACCGTTTGGTGCCAACCTATTTTGAACGCGACAATTTTATTTACGGAAAAGACAAACTTGTCGAATCTGTAGATGAGCGTATAGACATCACAAAGCGTCAACACACCGGTAAACGTAATACAATATGAGTTTGCAAATCATTTCAATTATTTTGGGTAGTTTAACCCTAGCCACTGCACTTCTCGTAGTGCTCAGTAAACACCCTGTGCGCAGTGTTATCTATCTTGTGGTCACTTTCTTTCTCATTACATCAATGTACATCATGATGAATGCACAATTTTTGGCCATCGTCAATATGATTGTTTATGCCGGGGCCATTATGGTGCTGTTCTTGTTTGTATTGATGTTACTGAATCTCAACAAAGAAATTGAACCGGTGAATACCAGAACGGCTCAATTTACAGCCCTTATTGCCGGAGGCTCACTTCTCCTTATTTTGATTACTGCACTCAAAGACACCCTCATACTAGGAGAGTCATTCCGACAAAAAAATGAACAAATTGGTCTAGTGAAAGAATTAGGCAATTTGCTCTTTACCAAATATGTGGTTGCCTTTGAAATAACATCAATATTATTCATCGCTGCGATGGTAGGTGCCATTTTATTGGCCAAACGCGAAAAACAAATCATTGAATAACATGCAAGCTAATATGAGCATCGGGACCTCCCTAGACTTCTTTCTCTTTGTAGCTATTGCCCTCTTTGCAATAGGTGCCATTGGTGCAATGACACGTAAAAACATGATAGTATTATTGATGTGCATCGAACTCATGCTCAATGCTGTGAATCTTATGCTCGTTACATTTTCAACCTATTATGGCAATGGTGATGCACAAATTTTTGTATTCTTTACCATGGTTGTGGCAGCAGCGGAAGCCACCGTCGGACTTTCTATAATTATTATGGCTTATCGTAATCTCAAATCCATTGATATCGATATGTACAACCAACTTAAAAACTGATCATGCCACAAGACCTGACACTTATTTTGCTACTTTCTTTCCCACTGCTTGGTTTTGCAATCAACGGGATTTTTGGAAAGCAATTACCAAAAATGGTAATTGGAAGTATTGCTACAGTTGCAGTTTTTGCTTCATTCTTATTAGCTACTTCCCTCTTCTCAAGGCTTGACGGCACTACGATTGTCAATCTTTTTAATGTCCTTGATTTCGAAAATTTACAAATCAATGCCTCTTTTCAGATTGATGCACTTTCGATTTGGATGACTTTAATCATCACAGGGGTTGGTTCATTAATACACTTGTTTTCAATAGGTTATATGAGCCACGACGAAGGGTTTTACAAATTCTTTACTTACCTGAATTTGTTCATCTTTTCTATGCTGATCCTAGTTTTGGGCTCCAATTATTTTGTCCTCTTTTTTGGTTGGGAAGGTGTTGGTATGTGTTCTTATTTACTTATAAGTTTCCATTACAACGACGCTCAAAAAGGTATTGCAAACAGCTTAGCTGGTCGTAAGGCTTTCATCATGAATCGCATTGGCGATGTGGGGCTATTAGTGGCGCTATTTATGATCATAGGGCAATTTAATACACTTGAGTACACTAAAATTGGCCACTTAATTGAATCAAACAAGGCACTCACAGGAGGCGCAATGTTCTTTATTACACTTTCTTTGTTTATCGCTGCCACCGGTAAAAGTGCTCAAATTCCATTGTTCACATGGCTTCCTGATGCCATGGCAGGACCAACACCTGTTTCAGCACTCATTCATGCTGCAACTATGGTTACGGCAGGTATTTATTTAACCGTAAGATCAAACTTCTTGTTTGAATTAGCACCTTTCACTCAAAATATCATCTTGTATACTGGATTAGCCACTACCCTTTTTGCTGCTTTTATGGCACTGCGACAAAATGACATTAAAAAAGTATTGGCTTATTCTACGGTTTCTCAACTTGGCCTTATGTTTGTTGCGCTCGGTTTTGGGGCCTACACAGTAGCACTTTTTCATGTCACCACCCATGCCTTTTTTAAAGCACTCTTATTCTTAGGATCAGGATCGGTCATACATGGCATGCATGAAGAACAAGACATTCGAAAAATGGGCGGTTTAGCCAAGCTCATGCCAATTACACATTTTACCTTTTTAATTGGAACAATGGCAATTTCGGGAATTCCTTTTCTGTCTGGATTCTTCTCAAAAGATGAAATCATGGCTCAGGCCCTTCATCACAATACCTTTGCATACATTGTTTTAGTGATTGCCGTTACGATGACAGCCGTCTATATGTTTAGGCTTTATTTTTTGACTTTTCACGGTGAATTTCGCGGTGGAGACCAACTCAAAAGCAAGGTACATGAAAGTGGACCTTCAATGACGCTACCATTGATAATTCTTGCTATTCTTTCCATATTTGGTGGTTTGTTGAACTTACCAGGATTATTCTTTAAGAATAGTGCTCATTGGTTTGATCACTTCTTAAGTGCCGGTACTTTTGGGCTCAATCACATTCATCCGGTGCATTTAGACTTTGCAACATCCATCCAGCTCATGATTTTTGCTAGTATCGTTGCTTTAAGTGTTTTGATTTGGGCCTATCTTAACTATGTTAAAAAAGGCAACATTGCCAAAGACGATAAAGATTTGAATGGTTGGGAGAGGCTATCAGCGGCGAAATTATTCGTGGATGAGCTTTACAACGTTTTAATTGTCAATCCAATATTAGCAATTTCGGACTTTACAGGTAAAATAATTGATATTAAACTGCTACGAAACGGGGTTTATGCCTTGGCCGATGGGGTGTTGAATTCTGCAAATATCAGCCGCAAATGGCAATCAGGCTTTTTAAGTAGTTATCTATTTTGGATGGTCTTCGGACTCATTATTTTCGTCGCATATTATATTTTAAAAATTTCAGTTTGGCACTAATACTTCTTCCTCTCGTATTTAGTTTAATCGCGTGGCTGCTACCAAGCGCACAAACGCGATTATTCGGTCTGATCGGTACAACTATCAACTTGTTTGCTAGTCTCATTTCTGTATATGGGTTTGATGCACAAGATCAACTTTTCATTGATCTTGGGTTGCGTTACGTTCACTTTTCTCTTGACAGTTTAAGTTATACGATGATCATTCTCACGAATGCTGTCTTTTTCATGGTTTATTTAAGCAATTTCAAGCAAGAAATAACTTCTAAAAAGCGTTTTTCAGCCTTGGCATTTTTAATGCAATTTGGCTTAATTGGTGTCTTCTCGACCAACTCTATTCTTGGCTTTTATATTTTTTGGGAACTGACCCTATTGCCTATTTTTCTTATTCTGTATTGGTTTGGATCATTTGAGAAACCCAAGGCTCTACTACAATTCTTTTTGTACACGCTATTAGGTTCACTAGCCATGCTACTTTCGGTAATTGGTCTATTGCAACTGACTAACCAACAAACCTATGAGGCATTGTTGGCCGCTGATTTAAACGCGCATGGAGCAACTAGTATTTGGCTAATGGGCGGATTCTTACTTGCTTTTGCAGTGAAAATACCACTTTTCCCCTTTCATACTTGGCAAGCAGAAACATACACCAAAGCTCCTACAGCTGGTACAATGCTCCTTTCGGCGATTATGTTAAAAATGGCATTATTTGGTCTACTCAAATGGGTATTGCCCATATTTGACGGGGTTGCTACTGAATTTTGGCGTTGGCCAATTATTACCCTCGGGCTCATTGGTGTAGTTTATGGTGCATTAATTGCAATCAAACAACAAGACCTCAAAACAATCTTCGCTTATGCATCACTGAGTCACCTCGGTCTAATAGCTGCTGCACTGATGCTACAAAATGAGATCACAAATCAAATTGCTATTGTTCAGATTGTCAATCACAGCATTGTATCGATAGGATTATTTTTAGCTGCCGGGATCATCGAAAGTCGTTTACAAACAAGAGATATCACGCAACTAGGAGGTATTGCTAAGGTAGCACCTAGATTTGCGTTTTGGTTTGCAGCTATTACATTTGTGTCCTTATCTGTGCCGTTTACTGCTGGTTTTATTGGTGAATTTTTCCTTATTAAGGCTATTTTCAATGCGCATACCCTTAGTGGCATCATAGCGGCAACCACACTGATTTTTGGAGCAGTATATATGCTGCGAGCCTATCAAATACCCATGTTTGGACCTACCAAAAACAGCGTATTTGAAGATTTATCTTGGTCTGAAATACTTGTTTTTGCACTTCTGATAATCGCGGCGATTTACCTGGGGCTCTCTCCCAAATGCCTTACTGATTTTGTAGCAACTAGCATCAACCAACCCACCCTTTAATTTAAATCATGGATAGCATTGTCATTCTTTTTATCACTGGACTTTTGGGCTTATTTGTTGGCATGCGTCGACAAGCAGTCTTATCGCTTAGTATATCGATCTTAGGGCTCATATTTGCAGGTATCGCAGCCTATTTTCGCGGAACCTACATCTCACCACTTGCCTCTTACAGTGGGTATATTCCAACACCTTCCAATGTAATTATTTTACTTTGTGTTGTGTCCATATTAGCAGTTTTGGGTGGTTTTCAACGTTATAAACAAGATGAAGAACATACTGGAGATTACCTTTCTCTGTTACTTTTTTCATTGTGTGGAGCAATAATTTTAGCCCAACCAAATGACATGATGTTGTTTTTTATTGGGTTAGAAATTTTATCGATTCCTATTTATGTTTTGGTGGGCATTGAAAAAGGCAGCGCTACTTCAGCAGAGGCCGCTGTTAAATACTTCTTTACGGGCTCATTTGCATCGGCAATCATTCTTTTTGGAATTGCGCTGCTCTATGGTGCCACGGGATCTTTTCAAATCATTGAGATTCAATCCAATTTAGCCATAGGAATTTGGCAAAGCCCCATGGCAATGCTTGGATCTTTATTCTTACTTGCTGGATTTGTATTTAAAATTGGTGCTGTTCCATTCCACTTTTGGGGGCCCGATGTTTACCAGGGAGCATCCAATGCAGTGCTCATGTACATGTCTACCATTGTAAAAATTGCAGGTATTTATGCCGTTTTAAACGTTTTTGGACAAATATTCCGTGACTCCTATTTCTTTTGGATTGACTTGATTGCCTTAATTATTGTCCTATCCATGTTCTACGGCTATATTACTGCATGGAAACAAACTTCGTTTAAGCGTCTTTTAGCCTACTCATCTATTGCCAATGCAGGATTGATGCTTTTTGCCCTCTCTGATATACTCAATAGCAATATTCTATTGTTCGTTGCTGCTTATTCTTTTGCCACCATACCATTGGTTGTTATCAATCAACTTGCCAATCCTACTCAAGATGCTATAGCTAATTGGGAAGGAATTGCATGGAAGAATCCACTTGTTGGTGTTGCTTTAGTGATTGCTCTTTTTTCTCTAGCAGGAATTCCACCATTAGCTGGATTTTTTGGAAAATTCTCACTTCTATTAGCCGCAGTGCCACACCTACCCTATGCAGCAATTTTGGCACTTGTGGCCTCGGTGGTAGGTGTCTTTGTCTACCTTCGTTTATTGATTTTGGCATTGAAAAAACCAACTGTTCAAACCAAACAGTCCTTATCCATAGAACAAAGCGCCGTACTATTACTAACTACTTTAGGTAGCCTTTCTGCATTATATTTTATATAACTCAGCAAGCCAAACTACACCACTTAGGCTATAAAAATTAGTATCTTTGAGGCTCATTTTATATTATAAATGTCCAATACAGTTTTTATTACCGGCGCAAATGGGATGCTCGGAGCAAGTGTTACGCGTGAGGCCTTAGCGCAAGGATTTAAGGTAAAGGCTCAAATTTTACCTGGTTCAAATCGTGATGTCTTAGCTGATTTGAATATTGAAATTACGGAAGGTAACATTCTTGATTCTGATTTTTTAGATCGTGAATTATCAAATTGTCAATTTGTAATTAATATTGCTGCACTCACTACCATCTGGCCAAGAAGGCTTCAAAGCATTTATGAAGTTAATCTTCAAGGTGTTAAGAATATTGCTTCGGTCGCAAGTAAGTATGGTTTGCAACGAATGGTTCAAATTGGTACGGCCAATTCATTTAACCATGGCACAAAAGACAATCCTGGAAATGAACTTCAAAACTACACAGGTGGTCAGTTCAAAATGGACTACATGGATAGTAAATACGTAGCTCAGTGCTACTTGCTAGATCGTTTTAAAAATGAAAACTTTCCAGTTGTTATTCTCAATCCAACCTATATGATAGGCCCTTTTGATTCTGGCCCCACCTCAGGGCGTATGTTATTGGAATTGTATAAAAACAAATTGCCCGGCTATGCGAGCGGTGGAAAAAACTTTGTGTACTCTAAAGATGTTGCTGTCGCTACTGTAAATGCCTTACATATGGGACGCCTAGGGCAATGCTATATTGTTGGCAATGAAAATTTATACTTTGGCGAAATGTTCAAAAAAGCTGCCGATGTATTTGATCAACCTTTTAAAATCAAACAATTCCCTGGCTTTGCCATCAATGCTGTGGGGGCAGTCAATTCACTGATTGCTAGAATCTCTGGCAAAGCTCCTCAATTGAGTTATTCTATGGCAAAAATGGCGAGTGTAAAACAATTTTACAACCCAGATAAGGCGCGAAAGGAGCTCAATTTACCTAGTACTCCAATTGAAACTGCCATTGCTGATTGCATTGGTTGGTATAAAGAAAATGGCTATTTACCCAAATAATGCCCATGTTTACTTTTTTGACACTTCCATTTGATCTTAAACCTAGTCTTAAAGAGGGTATCAGTCCAATTTATTTGGCTTTGACGGGTTTTGTTATATTTTGGTTCATTTCCAAGTCAGAGCGTATTAAAATGCAATATTTTAATAAGTACGACCATGATACAGCTTGGCTGAAATTCATTTTCATGACCAAATGGGTAGGTTTTTTCAGCATGGGCCTTTTGCCACTTCTTTTTTTATTGATCACTGTTCGGCAGAGAGCTATTGGCTATTATGGGTTAAATTTCAGAACAGACACCTTACTCTTTAATCTGCTAATGATCTTATTGTTAGGTAGCATTTTAATACCACTTGCAAATTTTTCTGCTAAAAAACCAAAGAATTTAGTCAATTATCCTCAAATCAGGGCCAAACGATGGAATCCTAAAACATTCCGTTTGAATTTAATTGGTTGGGCGGTTTATTTATTTGGATACGAATTGCTGTTCAGAGGTTTGTTGCTCTTTCCTTTGGTTGAAGCATACGGGCTATGGCTTGCCATTGCCATCAATGTTGCCCTTTATTCTGCTACGCATATCCCTAAGGGGATTGAAGAAACCTTGGGTGCTGCGCCTTTAGGATTTTTACTATGTCTACTTACCCTTATGGCAGGAAATATTTGGATAGCCTTTGTGGTGCATGTCATCATGGCTTGGACAAATAGTCTGACTGCACTCAAATACCATCCTGAAATCCACTATGAAAAATGGAAAAAAAACGTTTCATAAACAAAGTAGCTATAGTTACAGGTTCGAGCCGAGGTATTGGACGTGCCATTGCCTTTGCTTTGGGAAAAGAAGGCGCTAAAATTGTTTTAAATGGTCGAGACGAAGACAGGCTCAAGGAAGTTCAAAATGAGCTACTTTCCAGTGGAATTGAATCCATCTATTATCAGGGAGATGTCGCAGAGGCTCAAAATGCTGCAGCATTAGTTGCCTTTGCCATAGAAAAATTTGAGCAAATCGATATTTTAATCAATAACGTTGGGATTTCAAGTCGGGGTAATATTGCAGCACTGAACCCTAGTGTTATTGAACAAGTTTTCAAAAGTAATGTTTTTGGAACCATGCACCCTACACATTACGCTTTGCCTTTTTTGCGCAAAACAAAGGGGCAGATTATTTTTATTTCAAGTTTGGCGGCCATTCATGGCTTACCAGGTTTGGCGCCCTACAGCGCTTCTAAAATGGCACTCACCTCCTTTGTAGAATCGTTGCGCATTGAGGAAAAAAAATATCAAATTCATGTTGGTTTACTACAAGTTGCTATGACTGAAATTGTGCATAACAAAGAAGTAGTTTCAGCCGATGGAAGCATGCAAATACTCGTCAAACGACAGAAAGGCAAAGTCCTAACTATGGAGGCAGTAGCAAAGGACTGCCTCACCTTATTGAAACAAAAGAGATTTAAAAAAACACAGACCTTGATAGGCAAACTCAACGGCATGCTCAATGGTCTTTCACCACTTATCGTTGAAAAAATATTGAATGCCAATCTCCACAAATTTGAAGACCAAAGTAAATGATTGGACAAGATTTTGAAAAAATTCAATGGCACTTCGCCGGACTTGAGCTACTCGAACCCAATGCAATGCTCGGAGATATTGTCTTGTTTGCTGTCGCTATGTACATGGCAGCATTCTGCAGTAAAATCAAGAATAACTTTTTTGGCAATTGGCGAAACTTTTATTTCATTTTTGGATGGAGTTTCTTGTTTGGCGGTTTTGGGCATCTCTTTTACAATTACCTAGGTCTTTGGGGTAAATACCCATCGTGGATTTTAGGGATGTTAGCCACCTATTTTTTAACTAGAGCCATGATCGATTTATGGGAGAACGAATCTAAAAAAAAGCTTTTTGCTTTGCTCAGTAAATGGCTCCTTGCAATTGGAATTTTGTCTGAAATAGTCGTGTTCATAGGCATTGATCTTAGTGAAGATCAAAGCAAAGGTTTGTTTGTACCTACTTTAATTAGTGGCATCGGCCTGATTTTTGCACTGGTCTATTTAGGTGTCACTTATCAACGCAAAATTGATTCAGGATTTAAATTCTTTTGGATTGCAGCATTGACTCTTTTACCTAATGCCTTTATACAAAGCCAAAAGATCAATTTAGCGCCATGGTTTGACCGGAATGATTTTTCACATGTTTTGCTGCTGATCAGTTTGTTGCTCTACTTCAAGGGACTTCGAAGCGTGAGGCAACCTATTTACAGTCAAAAATAAAGGGGCTTCTCGAAGCCCCTTTATTGATTAGCTCACTAAAATTGAATGCTTAAAAATTATAAGCTATTCCGATTGTAGTATTCAAATACTTCGTTATGTTGCCATCAACCTTAAACATTTTTGGCAAATAAGTGGCGTCCAATTGCACGCGAAGGTGCTCATTGATTCTAACGCTTGGTGCAATTCCTGCCATTAATGCAATCATGTCATCACCTCGCATCAAATACGTGTCATTATACAAAAAATTGCCATTATTAATCAATGCAGCGCCACCATGTACAGATAATCCAAATTTAGCATCTTCATTTGCCAATTTAACTACGTTAAGGTCTAATTGTAGGCCAAGTCTGTTCAGGTTATCGTTACCTACTAAGTCAATTGCGCCATCTAATTTCAAGCCAAAACTTGAAACAAAATTATACGTAACTGCTGAATTAAGAGTCAAACCTGTACCAGCTTCACTCATAAAGTGCCCACCGGCATTGAATTGGATTCCAAATTTAGAGTTCTGTGAAAAGGCGAACGTAGTAGTTGCTATAGTTAAAGCTAGAAATATTTTTTTCATTCTTGAATTATTAGTTGCAACGAAATTAAAAATATTTAATCATTAAAGACTTAAAAATTAGGGAAACTTGAAATTCACGGATTACATCAATAGTTTGTACAACATCTTAAATTATAAAAAGGATAAAATGCCTATTTTTGCATGCACTCGCTTTAGCGATTTAAGGCTCCGTAGCTCAACTGTATAGAGCACTGGATTTCGGCTCCAGCGGTTGGGGGTTAGAATCCCTCCGGGGTCACAAAGAAAAACCCTAGTATTCATTACTGGGGTTTTCTTTTTTGTTATTTTCTGCCAAAGCAAATAATCCTCCTTAGCTTTGTAACAAATACTTGTACATGAATTTTCGCGATTTGAATTTGAAAAAACCCCTTTGGAACGCCCTTGATGACCTCGGCTACCACCAACCAACTACAATTCAGATTGCAGGATTTAATGTCATGATGTCTGGAAAGGATACAATAGGCATCGCTCAAACCGGAACAGGAAAAACCTTGGCCTATCTGTTGCCTTGTCTGTGCATGTGGAAATTTTCTAAAGATCCCCACCCGCAAATATTAATTATTGTTCCAACCCGTGAACTTGTTTTGCAGGTGGTCGAACAAGCCGAACAGCTCACAACCTACATGAATGTTGCAGTTGGTGGTGTGTATGGAGGTGCCAATATGAATACTCAAGCAGCTATGGTACTACAAGGATTGGATATTTTAGTTGGGACACCTGGGCGAATTCATGATTTGGCGGCAAGTGGATCATTACAACTAAAGCATATTAAAAAGGTCGTCATTGACGAAGTGGATGAAACCCTGAGTTTGGGATTTAGGCCCCAACTGCTCAATATCTTTGAATTCTTACCGTCCAAAAAACAATTCATGGTATTTTCTGCTACACTTTCTGATGAGGTTGCCGGATTTTTGGAGAACTATCTCATCGCACCTGTGCGCGTTGAGGCAGCAAGAGCTGGATCACCCCTTGACAAAATTGAACAATATGCTTACCAAATACCCAACTTTATTTCTAAAGTAAATTTACTTAATGTGGTATTGGACGAAATTGGCGAAAATTCTAAAATTCTCATTTTTGTGGCCTCGCGAGCCCTTGCTGATTTGCTCTATGAAAGAATTGAATCTAAATATGGATCGAGCATCGGATTGATTCATTCTAACAAGGCACAAAATTTTCGTTTTGAAATGGTTCGGGCCTTCCAAGATGGCGAAATACGAATTTTAATAGCAACGGATTTGATCGCAAGGGGAATTGACATAACGGACATTACTCATGTGATTAATTTTGATTTGCCTGATCAACCTGAAAACTATATCCACCGTATTGGGCGAACTGGTCGTGCAGATCAAAATGGCATAGCGATTACTTTTATTGGAATGCAGGATGATGCGGGAATTCAAGAAATTGAGAATTATATGCAAAAGACCATTCCTATCAAGGCTTTAGCAGACCATGTTGAAATAAGCGCTGAATTACTAGAATTTGAAAAACCTAAAACCGAAGTGGGCGGTAAAATTCTTGCGCTTCCAAAACGAGATGTTGGCCCGGCTTTTCATGAAAAATTAGCTAAAAATAAAAAAGTCAATGTGCGCTACAATCATAAAAAAGCCATGCGAGAAAAGTATGGCAAACCCAAGAAAAAGGGAGCGAAATAAGATGTTTTTTCTGTTAGCGATTTAATTTGATACAATGTTGATACAACTATCGAATTAAAGATTATTTTTCTCATTTTTACTTTTAAAAGTAAAAAATGTCTAAACCAACATTCAAACAGAGATTTCGTTATTATTTTGAAAATACCATGTCCCAGGGCCCTAAAGGGGTGATTAAATGGCTTGGAATTGCATCGTTAACCGTTGTCATCGTATTAGGAGCTGTGATTTATTCATTTGGAATCAAAGGCTCACCAAACGATTCCGAAGGTTTGGGATTTATTGAAGGAGCTTGGCAAATATTGATGTCTACGCTCGACCAAGGAGCCATGGCTGCCGATTACGGCTGGGAATTCCGGGCTGTAAGGTTTATTGCTACTTTAGCCTCCCTGTTCTTGCTCTCGATTTTAATTGGTACAATTTCATCAGGTATTGATTCAAAAATTGATGATTTAAAGAAAGGCAAATCAAAAGTATTAGAATCAAACCACACATTAATTTTAGGTTGGTCAGATAAAATTTTTACTATTATCAATGAAATAATTGAGGCCAATTCAAATCAAAAAAAGGCTCGGATCGTCATTTTAGCAGATAGAAATAAAGAAGAACTCGATGACGAAATTCGTCAGAATGTACCCGATACAAAAACAACAAAAATAATTACGCGCAGTGGAAGTCCGCTTTCAACCAAGGATATCGCGGTTGTAAATCCAAATTTGGCAAGATCCATTATTATTTTGTCTGACGATGATCAATATGCTGATACCAATACAATAAAATCCGTTTTAGCTATCACCAATAACCAAAAGAGAAAAAATGGTAAATATCATATTGTCGGGGAAATAAAAAATGATGAAAACCTAGAGGCTGCCAATTTGGTGGCAAATGACGAGGCTGTTTATATTCAATCTGCTGATCTCATTTCACGGATGATTGCCCAAACATGCAGGCAATCAGGTTTAAGTATCGTTTATAATAATTTAATGCAGTTTGAGGGAGATGAAATATATTTCACTGCCGAGCCAAATTTAATCGGTTTTACATACAAGGAGGCGCTTCACAAATACAATGCGTCTAGTGTTATAGGTATTGTTAAAAAAGATACTTCTGTGTTGATTAACCCTCTAATGGACTACATTATTCAAGATGGAGATCAAATTATTGCAATTTCTGAAGATGATGATACAGTGATATTATCATCATCTTTACCTGAGAGCTATTTTTTAGAATCTATTCAAAGTGCTCCACAACAAGCCGCGCAGTGCGAGAAGACACTCATTTTAGGTTGGAATGAAAAAGGTTTTGGCATCATCCAAGAACTAGAGAACTATGTGGCCAAAGGTTCCGTTACACAAATTATCTCAGATGATATTGCACTCGAGAAGAAAATTACTTCTCTCAATGACGAACTTCAACAACAAATCAGCTTTCAGCAAGGAAACATCAACGATAGACAGACCATTATTGATTTAAAACCAGAATCTTATGACCATATCATTGTTTTAAGTTCTTTTGAACTTGATATTCAACAAAGTGACGCCAAGACCCTTATTTGCCTTTTACATTTGAGATCAATTAGTGAATCTTTAGGTATGGAATTTTCCATAGTTTCGGAAATGAGAGATCAACAAAACAAAGAGCTAGGAGTTGTTGCCAAGGCAGATGATTTTATTATAAGTGATGATTTGATAAGCTTAATGATTTCCCAAGTAAGCGAAAATAAATTCTTAAAAAATGTATATGACGTCTTGTTTGAAGCTGAAGGTTCAGAGATTTATCTCAAACCTTCAAATCAATATGTCATTTCGGAAGCCAAAATCAACTTTCACACCATTTTAGAGAGTGCCGCACAAAGGGGTGAAACTGCAATAGGCTATAGAAGAAGCTCAGAAGCGCGAGACCTTGATAAAAACTTCGGAATTTACATTAACCCAAGTAAAAAAGAAATATTCTCACTCTCTGACGATGACTTTGTTATTGTTCTGGCTGAGGATTAGAAATCCAGTTTGGTTTGATCCTTTATTAATTTGAAGTAGTTCGTATAGTACGAACCAACTTCAATTTTCCATATGAAAATTCGTATAAAACTTCTTTATTAGAAGATGGGCAACAATTTGGGTCAAAATCGCCAAAACATGGTACAGATATCGTAAGTTGATTCTTTTGTATTCCCAAAATTTCAAAAGTTGGGTCTTCTCCACAATTATTGCAAGGACATGGAATTTCTAATGCAGTTATGTGATAATTTTTATTGGGTAAAATATCTAAAACATAAATCCCTTGCCATTCGGCTGAACCTCCACCAGATTCAATGTTTGTTATGATTTTTTGTTGATGCCCTTCTTCCTGCAGTTCAATACTGAATATGTTTTCTTGATTATTTGAAAGAAGGACGTAAGGCCCATATTCTTCTCCTTTCAAGGTAATGGAGAATTGGCCATTCTGTGCAGTCTCTACTTGGCAACCATTTGACCAATTTTCAGATTCCAGAGCCTTTGCTGACTTAACAACCCACTGTTTAAAATAATCAATAACAAAAGTTAATTCGTCATAGTTGAGTTTATTTGTTTGCGCATTCAAATTAGCACTTAGATAAACTATGAATAATGTTAGAAAAAATGTTTTCATAATAGTTATTTTATTTAATTAATTCCTTTGTCTATATTGTTCTGTACAACTTTTCCAATACGCCATTTTTTTAGTGGAATCTGTACATTAATAAATTGCCAAAATGAAAAACAGATAAATAACATTTCTCATAATCAATATATTTTATAAATTATCTTTTCTTGTATTTGCCATTGAAGTTGCAAGTCATGCCGTGCCAGTAGTCACATGCCATTTCCTCAACTACAATTCCTTCAGGTTTGAATGAAAAGGTAATAATACAACCATCTTCACTTGATTGATAGATCGCTGATTCTCCAGATTGGGTAATATTTGCAATTCCGGTTAGGTCACCCATACAATTTTCCGTGCCAACTGATAACTCGAAGCGAATAAAGCCATCACTTACATTCCCCCTGATCATCAAAGATTTGGAGCCAATAAAGTAGTTGCCAGCTAACTTGGTTAAATCAAGTTGTGGCTTCATGAAATCAGCCTCATTGAGCGCGCTCTTCACTAACGAAAATGGAATAATTCCGCTCCCATCTGGCCGTTGCCAATTTCCAATTATCCGATCTTCACTATATTGCCCTTTGAAAACGCCAGTAATACTCCCTTTATCACTGAATTCATTTATCATTAAATTCCCTAATGAATCTATTTCCCCATTCACACTGAAGGTCAGTCCCTTTTTTTTATAGGTATACGTACCAGTGAGTTCATTACCCTTTTTTGAAAGCGTCATGATAACTGGATACGAACTAATAGTTCCATCAAAAGATTCAGTAAAATCTTGTATTTCAGGAGTTTGTGGCAACTCAGTTTTTGGTGGTTCGGGATTACTACAGGCACCCAAAATGATGATCCCCAAAAAAATGATTAAAGCATGAGCAGTAGTTTTCATAGATTAGTTTTAGAGTTTATTGTTAACTATTATTTTTTAGCTGAATATGGAATAAAACATTCACATTCTGTTCCATACACTTGTTGACTTTCATCACAGCAACCGTTGAAATAAATATTGTTACCGGTGTTATCGATGAGATAAAACCCATTTTCTTTAAAAAGAAATCCCGCAGACATGTTCCATTCAAATTTTAATGGTGTATTTAAAGTTAAAACCCCCATATCTTCAATGGAAATAGACTCAAAAGGATGAAAGCAAGAGGAAATCAATTGAACACGCATATCTGATCTGATAATCAATTCATATTGCATATTACAAGTATTCATATCAGCGGGCAAGTCATAAACACCTACAACATTCAATTTAGACAGGTCATTTTTAAGGTCTTGAATTATTTTACCTGATGCCGACAATGCTTTTTGTTGTTTCTCAATTTGATCATTAAATTCAGCTTGCACTTTTCGAAATTCTAAGTCCAAATTATTTAGTTTAGCATTTAACTCACGTTCTGAATTTTGCTTTTGCAATGTTATAGACTGAATATCCAATTGTAATTGCAATATGCTTTTATAGTTTCTTTCAAGAGAATCTTCAAAATTGTGAACAATAGTTTGATGATTCTGCGTTTTTATTGAATCTTGTAGCCGAGCCTGATAAATGACAAGACTCAGACTATCAATTTGAGCAGTCATCATTTCAATTTGAGTTTTCTTAGACTGCAAAAACGCCACATTGCAGATAGTAAGAAATAAAAAAAGCAGTTTGACCTTCATAATATATTCAGTTTATTAATCGCACACGAGACGCATGCACATAGCCCTTGTAATTATATCCATAATACAAATACCAATTTTTATCCGGGCATTCAAAAAAATAAAAATATTCACCTTCATAGAACTCTTGGGTTGATACTACCGGTGATTGTACATCCATCTGAGATCGAACATTTACATAGCCATCTGGATCTTCAAAATATCCTATTCTTGGGAATTTTACCTGCTTGTTGTTCTGATGCGAGGTAATACTTTGAGAGCACTCATTACAACTTTTAATGCCATATGCGACCCATCCAGAACTAATATAAGACTCTGCTCCTTCAGAACAAAGTCGCTTCAAATAAACAAAATCGATAATTAATTCCTTGTTTTTATATTTAGATAAACCTCCCAAGTCAAAGCCGTGGTTTGCACCCGGTAAATCTAAAAAATCATTGTAACCAAATAAAACCTCTTCATCGGTTGCCCAATCCTTAAATAGATATCCAGGCAATTGAGACTCGTTTTGCTCGCCAAGATATGTATATATCCTAGCAGTGAGCTGACCATTTTTTTGGGCAACTAGACTGTACGATAGAAAAACAGCAACTAGACAATAAAATAATCTTAGTTTCATGATTTTTAAACATTCTTATCCAATTGAAATTTACAAAATTTGTAACTGAATCGATTTTAAATTAAGCGAAACCCTATTTTCCCAATTATTAATTTTGCAATTTTCTTTGCAAATCCGGAACTTTACTGCTGATTTACTGAATGTTATAAAAACCATGAAGGTTATTTTTATTTATTACACTATGTTTATTTGTGTTTTTCTCAATGCGCAAATTGGAAAAACACTAAATACAGATAGCCTATTGACTCTTGCCAAAGCACAGTTAGGAACACCCTACAAATATGGCACTTCCCGACCCGGAGTTTCTTTCGACTGCTCAGGATTTACCTCCTATGTATATGGAAGTTTTGGTATAACTAATTGTAGAGTTTCTAATGCGTATTCCAATCTGGGCTTACCTATTGAATTAACAGCTGCTCAACCTGGAGATTGTATTTTATTTTCTGGCACTTCTCCAAGTAGTAAAACTGTTGGTCACGTTGGTATTGTGGTTCAAAATGATGCGGATGGACTAAAATTCATTCACTGTTCAAGTTCTAAAAGCCATTGGGGGGTAGTGATCACGGATTATTATAACTCTGCCTATCCAAGAAGATTCTTGGGTATAAGAAGACTATATAACAATTTACCTTAAAGTTTTGAACTAAGCCTCAATATCCATCAAATGCAGCTCGAGAGCTTTGACCGAAATTTGGATTTCCCAAATGAGCAGCGCCAGTGAGATGATTAACAAAACTAGCGCCAGTCCGAAGGTCCAGATTCCCAATTGATCAAGTTGGATATAAATTAAAAACATTGACAATACGCACAGCAACAAACTGCTGATTCCAAAAATCTGCATAGACCGTGTCAAATAAAGACGTTTTCTAATATTTTTAATCTGTGCTTTGATGACCTGATTTGGATTTGTTTTATAAGCACTATGTAAATTGCGAATGATGTTAGCATAAGCTAAAAATCTATTCGTATAGGCCAACATGATCAGAGAAATTGAAGAGAAAAGCAAGGCGGGTGTGGTGAGTGTGAGTTCCATCGTTATTTTATTTTTTTCTGAATCATTTCTAGGTAAAGTGTCTCAACCTTATTGCGGGCCCATGGAGTACGACGCAAAAATACCAAACTTGATTTGATGCTGGGGTCAATTTTAAAACAATTTATGTTGACTTTAAAAGCCATATGCTCCCAACCATAGTAATCAACGAGTTCTTCTACTATTTGAGCAAGTTTGATCCCATGCAGCGGGTTGTTGGGTTGACTTTCGAGCTGCGACACCCTTATTGTTTTTGCAGTTGATGAAAGCTGCGATAAGAAATAAATAATACAGCCATAACTACAAAAGGGAAAAACACTTCCGGATTCATACCATCTACAGCATAAAGGCTGAGTGCAGCAAAAATAAAATCAAAAACAAAACCTGCATAAGCCCACTCCTTGAGTGTTTTTGGTACTTGAGGAATAATGAGAATAAGCGATCCAAGAACTTTAAAGAAGGTCAGTGCAACTCCAAAATATGCAGGATAACCTAAATGTGCGATTCCTTCTTTGGCCATTTCAGTCTGTGAAGTTAAAGCAGGCATGAGTCCTTGAAACAAAAAGATAAGTGTAGTACTTATCCAATAAATGACTTTTGTTTTTTTCATATGTATTGATCTAAATCAAAGATAATTATTCTTGTCAATTTTGCTTTTGCATCTATTGGAGATTAAAACAATAATTAGCGTTGTACCTTTACCAATTCACTGAATTGATAAGATTCAGATTCAAAAATCAATAAATAAGTTCCCACATTTAAATCTTTTACATTGATATTGATTATACCTTCACTAAAGTCATAAAAAAATCATTTTACCTAATAAATCCAACAACATTACTTGACCTGCTGTAGCGGAGCTCATGTCGTCGGCATCATCGAAATGAAGACCGACTTGGGCATTTAATGTTGAGACAAATAAGCAAATTAGAGTTGAGTAAAATAGTTTCATCACCAGATGTTTAAAGGACCTGCGTGATCAAACTTAAGCATTTTTTTAATAGTTATGACAAGAACAATTTGGACCTATCGAGTGTTTTTCGCTTAATGGAATCCAAAACAATTCTTGCCCTTCAAAGGAAATATTTCAACGAACAACACACCAAAAAATTGAGTGCGCGAAAACTGGCCTTGAGTACGTTTAAAAAAATGCTCATTGCCAATCGCATAAAGATTGAACAAGCTGTCTTTGCAGATTTTGGAAAATCAGCACATGAAGTTTTCCTCACTGAATATATCTTATTGATCAAAGATATTGATCAGGCTTTGCGATCTGTTCAAAAATGGAGCAAAGCCAAAAGTGTCAGAACCAATTTAGTCAATTGGCCTGCTAAATCTTTTGTTTTGGCAGAACCCTTTGGCCTATGTTTGGTTATAGGTGCTTGGAACTATCCTATTCAACTCTCACTAGCACCAGTAATTTCTGCACTTGCTGCGGGCAATACCGTTGTTGTAAAACCCTCAGAATTGGCACCCAATTCTGCCCAATGCATCGCTGAGATAATTGCCGAATATTTTGATCCAACATTATTAGCAGTTATTCAAGGAGGTCCTGAGGAGACCGGGGAACTTCTAAAAGAACGATTCGATAAAATATTTTTCACTGGTAGCCCTGCAGTAGGACGAATTGTTTATGAAGCAGCTGCCAAGCACCTCACGCCAGTTACGCTTGAATTGGGAGGAAAAAGCCCTGCAATCATAACGCAACACGCCTCTATTGATATGGCAGTGCGAAGAATCATTTGGGCTAAATTTCTCAACGCTGGGCAAACGTGCATTGCACCGGATTTTATCTTAATACATGAGTCTATTTACTCAAAAGTGTTGGAGCTGATGAAAAATGAAATAGCACGTAATTGTTATACGTTAGAGCAAAATAACTACGTGCAAATCATCAATGAAAGACACCTTACAAGGCTTGCGAAGTTAATTAACGACAATCATATAGCCTATGGCGGGCAGATTAACTATGGAAACCGCACTATCGCTCCGACACTAATTACCAACGTTGATCTAGAGAGTGCTTTGATGCAAGAAGAGATTTTTGGTCCTTTGTTACCCCTGATTCCCTATTCCACTTTTCAAGAAGCAATAGCTATAATTTCTAACAAAGAAAAACCACTTTCAGCCTATTTATTTACAGAGAATAAGATTGAAAAAAAAGAGTGGCTCGCTCAACTTAGCTTTGGTGGTGGTTGTATCAATGACGCAATTATGCACATCACCAATCCGAATCTTCCCTTTGGAGGCGTTGGGCAGAGCGGCATGGGTAGTTACCACGGCAAGGCGGGTTTTGATACATTTTCACACAATAAATCTATTTTTAAAAAACCACTTTTTGAAGTACCTTTGAAGTATCCACCCTACACAACTAAAAAAATGGCTTGGATCAAACGCATACTTCGCTTCTCATGAGAGATATTGCCCAACTTTCAGGCGCTTCAAAAGAATACCAGGTTGGTGATCAAACCATCATTGCGCTCCACCCTGTGGATCTCAAAGTCAATGCTGGAGAATTACTCTTGATCATTGGCCCCTCAGGCTCTGGAAAGACAACATTGCTGTCCTTGCTGGGCTGTGTGATTTACCCCACCCATGGCAAACTATGGGTAGAAGACAAACTTATTAACGACCTTTCTGAAAAAGAACTGGCTCATTTACGACTCAATACCATTGGTTTTGTATTTCAAAGTTTTAATTTGATTGCTCCGCTCAATGCCCTTGACAACGTCATGATGCCTTTGCAACTTAAAAAGTTACCAAGAAATATTGCCAAACAAAAAGCACTTGCGGCGCTAGAACTTGTTGGCATGATGGACCGAAAGAACAACCTGCCTAAACAACTCTCCGGAGGGCAACAACAACGCGTTGCCATTGCTAGAGCCTTGGTTACCGATCCTAAACTTGTGCTCTGCGATGAACCAACGGCCTCTTTAGATGCCAACTCCATCACAACAGTGATGCAAGAATTGGTTAACCTTGCCAAAAATGGTAAAGCGGTATGCGTAGTAACTCACGACCCAAGGTTATTACAATATGCCGACAGAATCATAGAAGTTGAAGCCGGTCGGGCCAAAGAGATTTCAAAGTCAGATATTTCTCAAAAATTAGCAATCCATTGACATGCAAATAAAATATTTCATTTTCGCTTTAAGCACGCTTTTACTCATATCCTGTGGTGGTAAAAAAGATACTCCTGTAAAACTAGAAAAATACAAAGTGGGGCAAATTGATCAAATCAGAGGAGTTGCACGCATAGAACCGGCCGCAAAAATCAGCCCGCTTGGTGGCCAAAGCGCAGGGCAAGTAGTAGAGATTCATGTCAAGGCAGGAGTTTTTGTAAAAAAAGGCACCTTGCTTGTTAGTCTTGATCAAGCCTTAGATCAAGCACAAATTTCACAAAGCGAAGCCAAGCTCTTGACAAAACAAGAACGCATTCATGCCTTAGAAGCCAAAGTGGCCGCCATTCGCCTCAAAGTGAACATTGCTGATACGGAGCAAAAAAGAGACCAACAACTTGCAAAAGCACAAGCTGGAACCCAAAAGGCTGCCTTCGATGCTGAAAATGCTTACAAAAATTTGAATGCTGAATTAGCGATTGCCTTAGCCGATCTCGCAGAAGCAAAAGCTCTCTTGGGTGAAACCAAATCTGAAATCAATTATGCAAAAAAGCTCTGCGACAATAAAAATATTTATGCCCCCTCAGACGGAATGGTACTTAATTGGGATATCAAAGTTGGTCAAACAATCACAGTGGGCAGCAAATTAGCAGATTATGCTCCCGCTGGGGATCTTATTGCGATTACTGAGGTCGATGAACTATTTGCCATGCAAGTTAAAAATGGACAAAAAGTAAAAATCAACATGCAAGGCACTTCCAACACCTTGAGTACAGGAACTGTTGTTTTTTGCTCTCCATTTTTGTCAAAAAAATCCATTTTTAACGACCGTGCAGACAACCTAGAAGATCGTCGCGTGCGCGAAGTTCACGTTCGAATTGACCAACCAAAGGCGGTTTTGATTGGCAGCCGAGTGGAATGTATCATTAGCCTTTAACCCACACCTATGCTGCGCACCGCCTTAAAGTTTATCAAATTTGACAAACCCAAAAGTATTGGGGCTCTTTTTGGGGTGATTATTTCAATATTTCTTGTGGGGCAACAAACCGGCATTTTTACTTTTTTAACCAACGCGATGTGCTATTTTGTACGTGTCAATGATGGTTATATTTGGGTTACTGACAATAAAACGGAAAATGTCAATGCACTGGCTCAAATAGACGTGCGGCTGGGGTATGAGATGGAAAGTTTACCACATATCGTTAAGGCACACCAGTTTGTCTTGGCAAGTGGAGCAGCCCGCTTTGATGATGGCACCGCAGCAGGGATGAGCATTGTAGGTGTCGAATTACCGGAATTCAACGGCATACAGCAAGGAATTTTTACCGATGGTAAGCCCGAGGATTTAATCCAAGATGGTGCCATATCAGTAGACTTTTTTGATGCCAAGGCTTTAGGTAATCCAAAAAAAGGAGATTATTTCGAAATCAATAACAAACAAGTACACATCGCCGCACTTACCAAAGGAGCACGATCCTTTGGAGGTGGGCTCATTTCCTACACCACCATTGATCGAGCCAGATTTTTAGGGAATATTTCTAAATCAAAAACCTCTGCTTTTTTAGTAGAAGTGGATGATGTCAATAAAATGCAAGATGTGGTGCATTCTATCAATGCAAACATACCAGGTGTAAAGGCTTGGATGCCTCAGGATTTCAAAAATCAAACCATTATCACTGTGCTCAAATCTAGTGGCATTGCCTTCTCATTTGGAACACTTATCATCTTTGCTCTGATCTCAGGTTTCATCATCATTGGGCTCACACTCTATTCTGCAGCCATTGACCGCATCAAGGATTATGGCACACTCAAAGCTATCGGGGCAACAAATGGCTATATTAGAAAACTCATTTTAATGCAGGCCACACTCTATGCCATCGTAGGGTTCTTAATCGGATATGCACTAATTGAAGGTTTTAGGAATGGTATCGCCAATGCAGGCACTTTATTTAGCTTCTCGCCAGCCATCAAATTTGGATTTTTCGTCATTACTGCGGTGATAAGTATTTCAGGTACTTTGTTTGCCATCCGCAGGATCACCAAATTAGAGCCAGCTTCGGTTTTCAGGAATTAATGACCTTGACATAAATTAGCTACTTTTGCACCTAATGGAAGCAAACGACGGTATACGTATTAATAAATACTTAAGTGAGGTTGGGTTTTGCTCTCGCAGGGCTGCCGATAAGCTAATCGAGCAAGGGCGCGTGCGCATCAATGGGCAGATTCCAGAAATGGGCACGAAGGTTCTACCCACCGATGTCGTTACCGTAGACGATGACCCCATAGGCACACCACAGGAAGAATTTATTTATATAGCTTTTAATAAACCTATCGGCATTGTTTGTACCACTGACCATATCCGTGAGAAGGACAACATCATCGATTATATCAATCATCCCAAACGCATATTCCCGATTGGGCGTTTAGATAAACCAAGCGAAGGGCTCATTTTCTTGACCAACGATGGTGACATTGTCAATAAGATTCTACGCGCGCGAAATCACCACGAAAAAGAATATGTTGTCACGGTCAATAAACCTATCACCCGAGACTTTATTCAAAAAATGAGCAACGGGATCCCAATACTGGGTACACGCACCAGAAAATGTGTCGTTAAACAAATGGGAAGCCATACCTTCAGCATCATCCTGACACAAGGGCTC
>JAURMI010000024.1 GCA_030830785.1 Crocinitomicaceae bacterium | reverse complement strand
GGTATTGCCATTTAATATATTGCCCGCCCCAATGATTAAGCCATTGAGTTTGAGGTTTGGTCTTTGGTTTTTGGTTTGCCCGAGGTTGTTACTGCATGCTGCCTGAGAACCATCCTCATAGGTAAACAGACTTGATTGAAAACTTGTGGTTTGTTGATAAAAGATTGAATTTTCAGTGTAGGTATTCGTGTAGGCGCAAACATTGATGATGATATTTGATTGCCCATCCCAATTAAAAGATTGGGTAAATGTATGGGTATTCCAACCTACGGCAGGCGTAAAATTGACTTGGTGCTTTGTGGGTATAAATGGGGGGCTGCCAAAACGGTTTTTCCCACTACAATTGATTTTTAAAAATTCATTTGGCCCCAACTCTACCTCTGGAAAAACCCAAGCGTTTATTCCGTTCAATTGATCGGATAGTTTCCAATCTAAAAGATTGATTTGGCTTGAGCTACCGTTGTAAAGTTCAATCCAATCTGAAGGTTCGTTGTTTTCATCAAAGTTTATTATGCCATTTTTATTACAGCCTTCGTTGATAAATATTTGGCCGAAAGCAAAATTTAAATAAAGACAACAAATTAAAACCAAGGACATTCTCATAGGTCGAAATTAGCTAAAAAAAAGACCCGACAAAGCCGGGTCTTTAGTGATTGAATTATTTGTATGATTTAATTCAGTATTTGTATAGACTTACGAATTATTTTATCGTTGCTTTGCAGCTCTAAAATATAACTGCCATTGGCTAAATGATCGGTAGTTATTTGATATTTACCTTCACCAATTGTAAGAAGTTCTATACTAATCTTTTGTCCAAATGAATTGAACATATCAACATGATCTAATATTGGACTTGCAATGTAAAATGTTCCATTGGTAGGATTCGGGAAAATCTGAGCAGAATTTAAATCTTCGATTTGGAGCCCTACAATTGATGCCACTGTTATACTCGTTGTGTAGGAACATCCCAAAGAATCAAAAATCGTGACCTCATAGCTCCCTCCATCTAAATTATTAAGGTCCTGAGTGGTTGCATTGTTACTCCAAATATATGTATAAGGACCTGTAGCACCATTAACACTTAAATCGATAGCTCCATCACCTCCAAATACCGCTGGAGTAACAGAGGCACTAACAGACCAAGCATCTGGTTCATTGATATTCGCCGCTGCAGACACAGCACATCCATAGGCATCTGTTACAATAACAGAGTAGCTTCCTTGTGCTAAGCCAGTTAAGATAGCGCTACTTGATGTTGAGCCGGCCCAGTCATAACTATATGGCGTTGCTCCACCGGTCACTGAAACAGTAATACTTCCCGTATTCGTACCGAAACATAATGGATTTGATGCGTCAGCACTTGCAGATAAATTACTGAGTGAAAGAACGGTTACAACTGTATCAATACACCCGAGCCCATCAGTAACAATACATGTATAAGTACCTGGCCCTACCGATGTGACGTAGTTACTTGTATTATTAGTCCCTATCCACTGATAGGAATAGGGAGCTGAACCATTGCTAGCATTGATTTCGATATTACCCGTTTGTCCACTATTACACAATATAGGGGTACCATTGCCAACAGCCAGCAGGTTAGACAATTCTGTAAGCGTATTTGAAACGATAACCACACATCCTGTAGCATCAGTAACGGTACATTCGTAATTTCCAGCAGGTACATTACTTAAAATTGCGTTAGTACCTTGATTATTTGACCAATTATAGGTGTAAGGTTCAACACCCTGACTTGCAACCAATGATATTTCACCTGTCGACTCTCCTCCACATGTTATATTTTGAGAGGTAGATGAAACACTCAGATTAGATAAACTCGGTACAATGACATTTACTGTTGTTGGACAACCATTAACATCGGAAAGTACACAAGGGTATTGGCCTGCAGATAATCCAGAAATGCTATTTGTAGTAGCGCCATTGAACCATAAAAAATTAACCGTTCCTGTACCTCCTGTTGCTGCAATACTTGCACCACCATCATTTGCCCCACAAGAAGCAGCAGTTGTACTGACGATTTCATTGTACGCAACACAAGATTTAAAAATTGGGTTGACTACAAACGAATAGCCCGATGCGGCATAGGTCCCGCCGTTGCTACCTTGCCATCTGTAAAATACCGTATTGGGAGTAAAATAGTCAGTAGAGGTAGCAAGCCGGATATTTCCTGTCGCAACGGATGTTTGATATACACCGAAGAAATATGTTCCGGGGGTCATAGTAAGCGTACCAGTTGCTATTGGTAATTTGATTACTGCACCGTTCAGGTTATCCGCTGCAGTAGTTGTATAAGTTGTGGTTGATGCAAGTGATGTTGTATTTGGTACCATTACACCTGAGCCGTTATCGGTAGTGCCGTAAATATTCACACTCGCCACATAACCAATAGGTGTCCCTGGGTTTAAAACAAACATAACCGAGTCGAGAAAGTCATTTTGTGTAAGGCTATAGTTATTGCCAAATTCAATATTTGTTGCTCCCGGAGCACTTGTTGAACTAACGCCTAGCGAACCCGTCACACCCACTGTTTTTGACATTTCACCCGTTGTTCGCGAAAATGATGTTGTTTTGCTATTGTTTTGTGGAACTTGATCACCTACATTATTGAAAACATATTCAATTGAATAGTTACCTAGTGCAGTTACATTGTAATTGGCAACGGTAAAAGTATCTATTTGCCCAGCAATCAAATCTTGTGCAGCACTTGTAGCGGTGTAAATAACAACATTAGATGCATCTGTTACATTAACTGTCATTGTTACACCATTTACAGTTCCTGTCCCATTATTTATGGCACGCGCCCAAAATTGCAAATCATTTCCTGCTAAAGACTGACGTGTATGTATTTTAGTATCTTCGATTCCTGGATTTTTGTTATTTAAAAAAGCAATTTCATTTGACGGATTTGCCCCAAATTTTGGACGAATCATAAAACAAGGAGTTACTCCGTAAGCTTCAACTGGATTCCAAGCCCCTGTTGCACCGGCCCTAACAAGATTTTTCCCAGGTGTAAACAAATTGAAATCAGCTCCCACCGGAAATGAGACTGTACCCGTTTTTTTAATAGCAATAAGGTAATCTCCGGCGCTTACGGCAATGGGCGTCGGAAAATTGTGATATTTCCATCCTGCACCATTGGCTGTGATATTTGCAGAGGTGTAAAGTGGTGTTGAAGCCACCACTCCGTTAGTTACTTGAAAAACTTGTACATTATACTCTTGGGTGGTCGAAGATGACTGCAAATAATAGGACGCCCCAGTCATGTTATCTGGGCCATATACGGTATGGACAACTCCTTGTGTATATTCTTGAGTTGATGACCAATTATAAGCAACTTGGTAAAGGTTATTGTCTCTTGCAGTGTAATTATAATCTAAAATCAGATTCTGCGTAGTTTGGTCATTTGTTGTAACACCATCTAATTGTGTTTGTGTTTTGATATATTTGATTAAATATGAAGTAGAAATAGCTACAGTAGGCGCCCAAGTACCAGACGTGATTACCTGTTCTCCACCGATTCCTAATGAAATGGGCGTACTTGTAAAGGTTTGAACTGGCGTTGTTGTGTTTGGAAGCTGATATATTTCTGTTGTAAGCGCTACATTTGAGATGGTAGCGCCAGAAAAATTCTTAACTGTTGCACCTAGAGGAATTCCAAAGCTAGCTTGTGAAATAGAAATCCGTGTATTTCTATTTGAAACATTTGTGATTCCCACATCATTATTCATTGGTAGCGCTGAAAAGTTAAAAGTCCAAGTAAAACCAGAAGATTCCCAAACATTGTCCCATTCAAAATAATAAGTTGTTCCTGCCATCAATATGACATTTTCAATTTTAGAGGCATATGCTGTAGTGCCAACTGAATAACATCCTGGAAAGTCATCATTATTTGCTACTGGTGAAAGCGATCCACAAGTTCCTGACCAAATCCATAGTCTGGTATCCGATCCGCCACCGCAAGAATTAATATTAAGAATTCCATTCGAAGACGGCGTGAAAGCATACCAGCCAGCTGCCGTAGCCGTTGTTTGTGAAGGGGTTCCGACTAGCGCACTTGCCGTAAATGTGCCAGGAGTAACAGGAAGTGATGTAGCACAGGTTAAACCTTGCGCCTTCAATTGGTTCAGAAATGTAGTAAGCATTAGCAGACTTACAAACAAAGTAAAATTTTTCATAAATGCTTGGATTATAGGATTATAATCCAAAAGTAAAAAAAATCCTATTACAATAATTAAAAATTTTGTAGTAGGATTTTATTGCGAAATAATTTGATTTCTCCTTTGTTTTCAAGTTGTTTAAGCAAGCGTGATATCACTACCCTTGAGGAGTGTAAATCATCGGCAATTTTTTGATGGGTAAGATGAATTTCAAGACTACCAAGTAATTTAGCTTGATCCGAAAGGTATTTGAGCAAACGTTGGTCTAAATTCATAAAAGCAATTGCATCAATGGCTTCCATTAGCTCTAACATGCGCGAATGATAGCTGTTTAAAATAAATTCTCTCCAGGATTTATAATCATTGAGCCAACGCTCCATGTATTGAGAAGGAAACATCAACAATAAGGAGGGCTCCATAGAAGTTGCTTTAATCTGAGAATCAATTTTTCTTGTGCAACATTGCAAGGACATAGCGCAAGTATCTCCACCCTCTATATAGTAGAGTAATATTTCGTCCCCGTTAGGATTTTCTCTTGATATTTTTACAGACCCCTCAATAACAATCGGTATCATTAGAAGATGGTCTCCAACATTTACTACCACTTCATCCGTATTGGTTTCTCTTACTTTGGCAACGCTTGCCATCTCTTCTAACAATTCTGCCTCAAGGATATACCCCAATTGTGATTGTAATATTTTAAGTTTACTCTCGGACCGTAGCATTGGATTTATATGAGATAAAGAAATTGGCCCAAATAATTTTAGAAAGCGCAAATAAATAAGGGGATAGCACTATCGTAAAAAATATTACTAAACCGATTTGACTCCATACTGTTAACCAGTCAAACCATAAATTGCATGTCGTCCAAACGGTAACAAAGAGTGCAACTCCCAATGCATAAGAAACATACATAGCCCCATAATAAAAACCCGGTTCTCGTTCATATTGAATATGGCAAACCTCGCATTCAGATCTCACATCACCAAGTTTCTTAAAGTCATATGGATGTGATTCTAAAAATTGACCCTCATGGCAATGAGGGCATTTTAATTTGACAATGCTATATAATTTGGTTCCTTTTCGTGCAATCATGTTTCAAAGATACTTGAAAAGTCAAATAGTAAAGGTAACCTAAGTTACCATTGTCAGCAATACTGACAAAAAGACATTTATTTTAAATTAATTAAGCTCAAAATGTCATAAAAACGCGCATTTTACTCAGTGGCACAATCATTGTCTTTGGTTTAGCATCAAAAAATAATTTAAAATGGGAAAAATAATCGGAATCGACCTCGGAACAACAAACTCTTGTGTTTCGGTCATGGAAGGCAATGAACCAGTGGTTATTGCCAATGCAGAAGGAAAAAGAACTACCCCTTCAGTTGTTGCATTTGTGGAAGGTGGTGAACGTAAAGTAGGTGATCCTGCAAAGCGTCAGGCCATTACCAATCCAACTAAAACGATTTCATCAATTAAGCGTTTTATGGGCTCGAGCTTTAAAGAGTCTTCAAAAGAAGTATCGCGCATGCCCTATGAAGTGGTCAAAGGGGATAATGACACCCCACGTGTTAAAATAGATGATAGACTCTACTCGCCACAAGAATTATCGGCCATGATTCTTCAGAAAATGAAGAAAACTGCTGAAGACTATCTCGGTCAGGAGGTAAGCGAAGCAGTCGTGACTGTTCCTGCCTATTTTAATGATGCGCAGCGTCAGGCAACTAAAGAAGCAGGAGAAATTGCTGGATTAACAATAAAGCGCATCATTAACGAACCAACCGCCGCAGCACTTGCATATGGTTTGGATAAAAAAGGTATTGATCAGAAAATTGTCGTTTTTGACTTTGGAGGTGGTACACATGACGTATCGGTACTCGAACTAGGCGACGGCGTTTTTGAAGTTTTGTCTACGGATGGCGATACGCATTTAGGAGGCGATGACGTTGATGAAGCAATCATTACTTGGTTAGCAGAAGAATTCAAGGCCGAAGAGGGATTAGACCTAAGGGAAGATCCAATGGCATTGCAGCGATTAAAAGAGGCAGCAGAAAAGGCCAAAATTGAATTGTCATCTACTACTAGTACTGAGATAAACTTACCCTATATCATGCCGGTAAATGGCATTCCAAAGCACTTGGTGCGTACATTGCAACGTGCAAAGTTTGAGCAATTGATTTCAAGCATTGTAGAACGCACAATTGCTCCATGTCGTTCAGCGCTAAAAAATGCTTCTTTACAACCCTCTGATATCGATGAGGTAATTTTGGTTGGTGGTTCGACAAGAATTCCTGTTATTCAAGAGGCTGTTGAGCGTTTCTTTGGCAAAGCGCCTTCAAAAGGAGTGAATCCAGACGAAGTAGTTGCCGTTGGTGCAGCAATTCAAGGAGGCGTTCTTACAGGTGAGGTGAAAGATGTACTTCTTCTAGATGTAATTCCTCTTTCATTAGGTATTGAAACCATGGGCGGTGTTTTTACTAAGCTAATTGATGCCAATACGACTATCCCAACCAAAAAATCTGAAATTTTCTCGACGGCTGCCGATAATCAGCCATCTGTTGAAATTCATGTATTACAAGGTGAGCGATCCATGGCTAATGACAACAAAACATTAGGGCGCTTTCAATTAACTGATATTCCGCCGGCTCAAAGAGGCGTGCCGCAAATTGAAGTGACTTTTGATATCGACGCCAATGGTATTATGAACATTTCGGCAAAAGATAAGGGCACTGGCAAAGAGCAGTCAATTAAAATTGAAGCATCTAGTGGACTGTCAGATGAAGAAATTCAACGTATGAAGGCTGAGGCTGAAGCCAATGCCGAAGCTGACAACAAGCTTAGAGAAGAAGCAGAATTGGTAAATAAGGCCGATTCGTTAATCTTTCAAACGGAGCGTCAGTTAAAAGAGTATGGTGAGAAAATCCCTTCTGATAAAAAACAACCAATCGAAGATGCTTTGGCTGAATTGAAAAAAGAATATGAGGCAAAGAATTTGTCAAATTTGCAAGCAGCAATGGATAAACTCAATGAGGTTTTTAGTGCGGCTTCTCAAGACATGTATAACGCTGCCAATAGCCAAAATGCATCTACAGATACAAGTACAGATCAAGATGCAGGCTCCACTCAAGATGAAGTCACTGATGTGGACTTTGAAGAGGTTCAAGAAAAATAAGCTATCCAGGCTCCATTAAAAAAAAACACCCTGAATGGGTGTTTTTTTTGTCTAATAAATTTTTTGTTGGGCAACTATTAATTTTTCTCAACCGTCGTTAAAATGAGAGGTTGTAATGTAAAGAAATCAGAACTATTAACAAAAGCAATCAATTTTGTTCAAAAACTATATGTATTTCATATCCATAGCCCTCAAAATTGAATTAAATTTGTGCTCAATTTGCAACCAAGGTTTATTGCAAAGAAACTTGTAAATTGAAGATTTATGCCTAAAGACCTTTCCATTAAATCCATTCTAATTATTGGTAGCGGTCCTATTGTTATTGGCCAGGCGTGTGAATTCGACTATTCAGGGTCTCAAGCTGCTAGATCGATCAGAGAAGAAGGAATTGAAGTCACTTTAATTAATTCCAATCCAGCAACTATCATGACAGACAAAGTAGTTGCAGACAATATTTATCTTCAACCTCTTGAGCCCGATAGCATAATTAAAATTTTAGAAACACATAAAATAGATGCTGTTCTGCCAACAATGGGTGGCCAAACTGCACTCAATCTTTGCATTCAATGCGATGAAATGGGAATTTGGGAACAATTTGGGGTGCGCATCATTGGGGTAGACATCAATGCCATTGAAATTACAGAAAATAGAGAGGCCTTTAGAGATTTAATGCTGGAAATCGGTATTCCTATGGCGCCTCAGAAAACAGCCAAGTCATTTTTAGAAGGCAAGGAAATAGCACAGGAATTTGGATTCCCATTATGTATTCGTCCATCCTATACACTTGGTGGTTCTGGAGCTAGTATTCTACATGATGCAAAGGAATTTGATAATTTACTCGAGCGCGGCCTCCAGCTTTCACCCATTCACGAAGTAATGATAGACAAGGCGCTAATGGGTTGGAAAGAGTATGAGCTGGAATTGCTCAGAGATGCAAATGATAATGTCGTTATCATTTGTTCAATTGAGAATTTCGATCCTATGGGTATTCACACCGGTGATTCCATAACGGTTGCTCCTGCTATGACACTTTCAGACACTACTTTTCAAAAAATGCGCGACATGGCCATCCACATGATGCGATCAATTGGAAATTTTGCTGGGGGCTGTAATGTTCAATTTGCCGTTTCTCCGGATGAGAAGGAGGAAATAATTGCCATAGAAATTAATCCTCGTGTATCGCGTTCATCAGCATTAGCATCTAAAGCAACAGGGTATCCGATTGCAAAAATTGCTTCCAAATTGGCAATAGGCTATCATCTCAATGAATTGAGCAACCAAATTACAAAGACCACATCGGCGCTCTTTGAACCAACATTAGATTACGTTATTGTCAAAATTCCGCGATGGAATTTTAATAAATTTCCAGGTACCAATCGCCAATTAGGTCTTCAAATGAAGTCAGTAGGTGAGGTTATGGGGATTGGACGTAGTTTTCAAGAAGCACTTCAGAAGGCTTGTCAGTCTTTAGAAATTAACCGCAATGGATTGGGTGCTGATGGAAGAGAGCTCACTAACCAAAACGAAATCTTACACTCTTTAGAGTTTGCAAGTTGGAATAGACTTTTTCATATATATGATGCCATAAAACTTGGGATTCCATTTAAAACAATTGTTGAAAAAACTAAAATTGATATCTGGTTTCTTAAGCAAATTGAAGACCTTATTAAGCTTGAAAGGCAAATTGAAAAATTTCATCTGGAAAATCTACCAAAAGACTTACTTTTTGAGGCAAAACAAAAAGGCTATGCCGATAGACAAATTGCTCATTTATTGCGATGTCTAGAATCGGAGGTTACTTTAAAAAGAAAAAATTTAGGTATTAAACGCGTATATAAATTAGTAGATACCTGCGCCGCAGAATTTCAAGCCCAAACGCCATATTATTATTCGACATTTGAATATGAAAATGAGAGTGTAGTAAGTGATCGTCCAAAAGTTGTGGTGCTAGGTTCTGGTCCGAATCGTATCGGACAGGGGATTGAATTTGATTATTCGTGTGTCCATGGCGTGTTAGCGGCTAAAGAATGTGGTTACGAAACCATCATGATCAATTGCAATCCCGAGACGGTCTCAACGGACTTTGATACCGCTAACAAATTGTACTTTGAGCCCGTTTTTTGGGAACATATTTATGATATTATCGAACATGAAAAACCTATCGGTGTGATTGTTCAACTTGGTGGTCAAACTGCCTTAAAACTTGCAGAAAAGCTGCAACGATATGGTATTCCAATTTTAGGAACATCATACGAAGCCCTAGATTTGGCAGAAGACCGCGGAAGATTTTCGAAATTACTAGAGAAAAACAACGTGCCTTTTCCTAAATATGGTGTTGTAGAAAGTGCAGAACAAGCCATAGAACTCTCAGAGCAGTTAGGTTTTCCTCTATTGGTTCGCCCTTCCTATGTTTTGGGCGGGCAAAAAATGAAAATCGTAATTAATAAAGAAGAATTAGAGCACCATGTAGTTGATATTCTCAATGAAATGGGCAATAATCAAATATTACTCGATCATTTTTTAGGTGGTGCGATTGAAGCCGAAGCAGATGCCATTTGTGATGGTGAGAATGTTTATATCATCGGAATAATGCAACATATTGAGCCTGCAGGAATTCATTCTGGAGATTCCTATGCCGTATTACCACCATACAATCTCGGAGATTTTGTTATGACCCAAATTGAAGATATTACGCGTAAAATCGCAGTAGAACTTCAGACAGTTGGGTTGCTTAATATTCAGTTTGCAATCAAAGACGATAAAGTCTATGTAATTGAAGCTAATCCACGCGCCTCTCGAACCGTTCCATTTATAGCAAAGGCTTATGATGAACCCTATGTGAATTATGCAACAAAGATTATGCTTGGTCATAATAAGGTTTCCGATTTTAATTTTAAACCACGAAAAGAGGGGTATGCGATTAAAATTCCTGTCTTTTCATATGAAAAGTTCCCAGATGTGAAGAAAGAACTAGGCCCGGAGATGAAATCAACGGGTGAGGCCATTCGTTTTATTAAGGATTTAAAAGATCCATTTTTTACAAAAATCTACGCTGAAAGAAATATGCATCTTTCAAGATAAGATTTCATTTTGCTTTTTCTTTAGGCCTCGGCTTTTCGTATATTTGTTAGATGCAGCATGTTGACGATATAACGGCTCCTATTCGACAGGAGTTAATTGATTTTGAAAAACATTTTCAAGATGCAATGCATTCTGATGTTCCATTATTAGATAAGATAACAAAGTATATTGTTAAAAGGAAAGGAAAGCAAATGCGTCCTATGTTTGTATTTCTTTGTGCTAAAATGCTTGGTGATATTAATCCCAGGACTTTTGATGCAACTACGCTTGTAGAATTATTGCATACAGCTACTTTGGTTCACGATGATGTTGTTGATGACGCTTCTGAACGACGTGGATTTTTTTCTGTAAATGCCTTATGGAAAAATAAAATAGCCGTTTTGGTTGGCGATTACATGCTTTCTCGAATTTTATTAATGTCGATCGATAAACAAAATCTAGAATTGCTTCAGTTAGTAGCAAGAGCTGTTCAAGAAATGTCCGAGGGTGAATTACTTCAAATTGAAAAGGCAAGACATCTCGATATTACCGAAGAGGTCTATTATGAGGTCATTAGAAAGAAAACTGCTTCATTGATTGCCACGTGCTGTGAGGCCGGTGCTTTAAGCGTAGGCGCCGTGCAGCATCAGGATAAATTAAGACGCTTTGGTGAACTTGTAGGACTTGCATTTCAGATTAAAGACGATATTTTTGACTTTGGAGACGGATTAGAAATTGGTAAACCAACCGGAATTGATATAAGAGAACAAAAACTAACGCTACCGCTTATATATGCGCTTAATAATGCTCCCCCATCGGTTCAAAAAGAGTTGCGTTATATAATTAAAAACGAATATGATGTGAGTAGCCGGGTAAAACGTGCTGTAGAACTTGTATGGGAATCTGGCGGTGTACGATATGCAAAAGAACGCATGGAATCATATACATCAGAGGCACTAGTTCTTTTAAAAGATTATCCAAATAACTTGGCAAAAGAATCATTAGTGGGGCTGGTAGCCTATACCATTAATCGCAATAAATAATAAAATGAAAAATAAAGCCTTATTTTTTCTTGTCTTAACTTTTTCACTGATTTGGTCATGCAAGGAAGAGCCTCCAAAGCAAGAAGTTAAAGAAATCGCTTACAAGGATCTAGTAGAAATCGAAGATGGAAACTATAAAGAATGGTATCCGGGTAAGAAACAACTTAAATATCAAGGCGAGCTCAATAAAAAAGGAGAAAGAGAGAACAAATGGAGCTTCTATGGTGAGGGTGGAAATCTTCTGTCGTACACATTTTATTCGGAAGGTAAAAAAAATGGTTTTACCTTAGTTAAATATCCAAATGGCAAGGTTCATTATTACGGGCAATACGAAGATGATCTACCTGTAGGTCAATGGGTTACATACGATTTGAAAGGTCAAAAAACCGTTCAGGATTACGATACAAATAAAAATGAGTAAAATTCCAGCACATATAGTAGATCAAATTTTACAAACTGCTCGAATTGAGGAGATTATAGGAGAATTTGTGCAATTGAAGCGTGCTGGTTCTAATTTAAAAGGGCTCAGCCCCTTTACTGATGAAAAGACACCATCTTTTGTGGTATCGCCGGCAAAACAAATTTTTAAATGCTTTTCTACCGGAAAGGGAGGAAATGTGGCAAGTTTTTTAATTGAAAAAGAACATTATTCATATCCGGAGGCCTTGCGCTGGCTAGCCAATCGTTATAATATTGAGCTACCAAAAGAACGTGAGGCAACGGCCGAGGAGTTAGCAGCACTAAACGAGCGCGAAAGTTTTTTGATAATCAATGAATTTGCAAAAAATACATTTTGCGATATGTTGCTCAATTCAAAAGAAGGCAAGACAATCGGCCTTTCTTATTTTGAAGAACGGGGTTTTTCAAGGGCAACTATTGAAAAATTCCAATTGGGTTATTGCCTAAATACTGGAATGGCTTTTTCTGAATTGGCTTTAGAAAAAGGATATAAAAAAGAGTTTTTAGAAACCATTGGTTTGACCAAAACAAAGGATGACAGATTTTTTGATTTTTTTAAAGGTCGTGTCATCTTTCCCATTCATAGCATTTCAGGTCGGGTTTTGGGTTTTGGGGGGCGTACGCTTCTTTCAGATAAAAAAATTGCCAAATATTTCAACTCTCCTGAGAGCAGCATATACAACAAAAGTGAAATACTTTATGGGCTTTATTTTGCCAAAGGAGAAATTATAAAATATGATGAATGCTTGCTTTGTGAGGGCTATACCGATGTAATAAGCATGCATCAGGCAGGTATAGAAAATGTAGTTTCCTCGTCGGGCACTTCCCTTACCAAAGAGCAAGTAAAATTGGTAAGTCGGTATACAAAAAATCTCACCATTTTGTACGATGGAGATGCAGCCGGAATTAAGGCAAGTTTTCGTGGAATTGACTTGATTTTAGAAGAGGGGCTCAATGTAAAAGTGGTACTTTTCCCAGATGGCGAAGACCCAGATTCATTCGCAAAGTCGAGATCTGCATCAGAATTAAAAACTTACCTTGATTCCAATAAACAAGATTTTATTTCATTTAAAGCTAGTATTTTACTTGCAGATGCTAATAATGATCCAATTTTACGTGCAGGTTTAATAAAAGATATTGTTCATTCTGTTTCATTAATACCAGATCAAATAACGCGTTCTGTATACGTGCAACAATTGTCCAGAGAATTTGACATAGAAGAATCTATTGTGCAAGCTGAGTTGCTTGGATTGCGAAAGTCGAACATGGTCAAATCAAATCAGGAAAATTCCATTACGGATTTGCGCCAACCTAAAGTTCAAATAAAGCAGTCCCATAAAAGCGATAAAGAAATCTATAATGCATCACTTTATGAAGCAGAGATAATTCGCATTTTGATAAAATATGGTACGCGCACCCTGAGCTGGTTAGAACCGGACCAAAGCGAGCTTCAAATGAGCGTTATTGAGCTAATTGTTAATGAATTGCAAAAAGACCAGCTTACATTTACTAATCCGCTTTATCAAGAAATATATAATACTTTTCAAAAAGGATTAAATGAGGAAAATTCACTTTATGAATCGACTTATTTTTTAAGACATACGAACCAAGAAATTGTGGCCTTTGTTGCAGATATTGAAGCCCAAGATCATTCGTTAAGTCACAATTGGGTTTCACGCTTTAATATTCAAACAAAAACTGAGGCCGACGATTTATATCAAACAGTTGTGCAGATTCTCTATCGATTTAAGTTGGCATTTATTGAACATCAAATTGTGGGCATTCGAAACGAAATTGATCATCAAAATCTAGCTGATGAGAATTTAACAATAGCCCTTTCTCAATTGGTTAGTTTGGAAAAAGTAAAAATGCTTCTGTCTCAACAAATTGGAATCACCTTAATCCGTTAATATGCTTTCAAATACCCTTTTTTATATCGGCCCTTATAAAATATGTTTTTGGAATTTGATTTTCCTGTTACTTATTTTTGGAACTGCGGTAGTATTAAGACGAATTGTACATAGGCTCTTAAAAGGATATGTGAGGAGTGTGAATTTACAACTTGAGGCCAAACAAATGGCCAGACTCAAACTGGTCAGTCAAAGTGTTTATCTATTGGCAATCTATCTTGCTATTCTAAGTTTAAGTTATAACAATGGCTTGGTGACTTTTAGTGATTTTTTGCAGTTTAAACTATTATCATTAGAAGGTTTCAAAATAGATTTTGCCGATATTCTAATTGTAATTTCAGTCTTTTTTGGTGCCAAAATTGTCGTAAATCTTACCAAGCTGTATTTTGCTCGCCGATTTAAAGCAAAGGCCGATGTCGATACAGGCACAGAATTCGTTTACAACCAAGTCGCTAAGTATATCATATACGTTAGTTCAATTCTTATCTGCTTCCGTCTTCTTGGAATCGATTTAATGATATTATTAACGAGTTCAGTAGGGCTTTTGGTCGGTTTAGGACTTGGTTTACAAGACGTTTTTAAAGATATGATCGCAGGAATTGTTTTACTTTTTGAAGGCAATTTACGCGTTGGTGATATTGTTGAGATTTCCGAAAAGTCAAATAGTCAAGGAACTGGGGCGATGGTTGCTAAAATTGTAAAGATCAATGTTAGAACAACACAAATTGAAACAAGGGAAGGTAACGCATTAATTATTCCCAATACCCATCTGACTCAAAATCTTATTGAGAATTGGAGCCATGGCTCAGAGCTAACCCGTTTTACGATTATGTTGAGTGTTGCCTATGGTTCAGACTTGATTTTAATAGAACGCTTGCTAAAACAAGCAGCACTCGCACATCCAAAGGTTAAAAAAAATCAGCCCGTTGTAATGCGATTGTCTGATTTTGGTGATTCTGGATTGGAGTTAGAGCTAATTTTTTGGGCAGATCACAGTTGGGATATCAATAATTATAAATCAGAAATCCGCCTTGAAATTGATCGCTTATTTAGGACCAATAAAGTAGAAATTCCGTTCCCGCAACGCGTTGTTCATCAAGGCGCTTCGCGCAATTCATAAAGGTAACGCTGAATTGTATTTTCGATTCCCAAATAGAGTGCATCTGCAATTAATGCATGACCAATTGAGACTTCGTCAAGTTTTAGTAAGGATTTTTTAAGAAAGCCTAAGTTTTGAAGATTTAGGTCATGACCAGCATTCACCCCAAGACCTAACTCATCTGCCAAAATTACTGCTTCTTGATATGGCTTAATGGCTATTTGTGGCCCCAAAATAAAATCTGTTGCATATGGCCCGGTGTATAATTCTATACGATCGGCGCCGAGCGTTTTAGCTTTTTTTATTTGATTGAGATCAGTCTCTATAAATAATGAAACCCTCACACCAAGATTTTTTATCTCTTCAATGATAGGTGTTAAGAATTCCGATTGTGCTAGGCAATCCCAACCTGCATTAGAAGTTATGGCTTTTGGCGGATCGGGAACAAGTGTGGCCTGATCTGGTCTAAGATCCTTGATGAGTTTAAGGTAACGCTCATCGGGATACCCTTCTATATTAAATTCTGTACTAACAACACTTGCCAAATTATAACAATCCTCGGTTGTAATATGCCTTTGGTCGGGTCGCGGATGTACTGTTATTCCTTGTGCACCAAATCTTTGTGCATCAATCGCAAATTGGACAACATTAGGCGAATGTCCACCTCTTGCATTGCGAAGGGTAGCAATTTTATTTATATTCACACTTAGACGTGTCATGGCACAATAATTGGATGGTAAATTTACGAAACATTCAAGTATTTTAGTATTTTGCACTTAATATGCGCGCAGACAATATTTTATCCGAACAAATCCCGCCACTGTTGCACACAGACTCTGGCGAGAAAGCGCTTGTTTGGATGGATGAGTTTCAAATAAATCATTTGCCGGTATTAAAAAATGGCAATTTTGTTGGGCTTGTTTCTGAATCAGAGTTATTGGATCAGTCGAATTTAGAACCTTCATTAGACACGCTTTTTCAGCACCTTCCCAGACCCTTTGCCTATGCCGACGCCCATCTATTTGATTTACTTCAGCATTTTGCTCTTTTCAAGCTAACTGTATTGCCAGTCTTAGACCGGCAAGAACAGTTTCTAGGAGTAATTAGTTCTCAAGAATTATTACAATTTTTAGCGCAAACAGGTGGCTTAAATGTTGCTGGAGCAGTTTTGGTATTAGAAATGAATGCCATTGACTATACTTTGGCCCAAATATCTCAAATTGTAGAAAGTAATCAAGCTAAAATTTTGAACGTTTTTGTTAATGAAATTCCCGATAGCACAAAAATACAAGTCAATTTGCGAATCAATCAGCAAAACCTTCATTCAATTATCCGTACCTTTGAACGCTATGATTACAAGGTGCTGGTCAGTTTTCAAAATCGCGATCATCAAAATGAACTTCAAGAGCGTTACCAAGAACTCATGCATTATTTAAGCATGTAATGAAACAAATCGCTATTTACGCAAAAAAAATAATCAAACAAGACCTTGGCGTTTTGCGAACCCTCATTGATAGTATCACCCAATTTGGTTGGAAGCCGATTTTAGAAAATGAATTAGCCCTGCAGCTTCAAAGTAAATTTCAATGGCCAACAACATTTGAAACTTATAAAAGTTATATAGACCTCAAAAATGGGTTTGATTTGATGATCAGTGTCGGAGGTGATGGTACATTTTTAAGGGCGGTATCATTTGTAAGAGAATCAGAGGTGCCGATTTTAGGAATAAATATCGGTCGGCTTGGTTTTTTATCGAATTTATCAAAAGATCAAATAGATCAGACCTTACATCGATTTTCGACAGGTGAATATGAATACCAAAAAAGATCATTGTTGCGTGTTCAAACCATCAATGAATTATTTGGCGAAGAGAATTTTGCCCTTAATGAACTGACCTTACAAAAAAAGGATACATCTTCAATGATAAAGGTGAATGCTTTTTTAGACAATAAGTTTTTAAATACTTATTGGGTAGATGGGCTAATTGTAGGAACACCAACTGGCTCAACGGCATATAGTTTGAGTTGTGGAGGGCCAATCATTACCCCTGGGTGTCAGGTCCATATTCTTACACCCATTGCGCCGCACAATCTTAACGTTCGCCCTGTGGTTGTTCCCGATCACATGCCAATTACCTTAGAAGTTGAAGGTAGAGATCGTTCTTATTTATTGACTCTAGATGGTCAATCTAGACATATTAAACAAGGTCAAAAAGTGACGATTTCGAAAGCTGAATTTATGATCAATGTTATTAAATTTGAAGACAATAATTTTTTAGACACAATCCGAAACAAAATGTTGTGGGGATCCGATACCCGCAATGATCATTAAACTATGAAAAAAATCTTTTTAATTACCAGTTTGCTTGCCTTTACAAATATGCAGGCACAGACACCAGAAGTCAATAATAGAATTGATTCAGTAAGCTATCTAGTGGGTCAAAATATTGCTCAAAGTATCTTCAAGGACTTTCCTGAAGTGAATGTGGAATTGCTTATTTTAGGCTTAGGCGATGCACTGTTGCAAAAAAATAGCTTGGTAGCAGATCCAACAAATCAATGTGTAATGTCGTTTTTTCAAGAAAAAATGCAAGCTATGCAACAAGCCGAGCAAACCATGATCGAAGAATCAAATGCAGAAGCATTGGAAGCTGGTAGGGTAAATAGAGAAAGGGGAGAAGCTTTTTTATTAGAAAATGCCAAAAGAAAAGAAATTCAAGTTACTGAAAGTGGTTTGCAATATGAAGTGCTAAAAAAGGGAAGGGGATCCAAACCCAATGCGAGTTCAACAGTAAAAGTTCACTACGTTGGAACTACCATAGACAATGAAATATTTGATAGCTCAGTAGAACGTAAAGAACCCATTTCATTTCCACTCAATGCAGTAATTCCGGGTTGGACCGAAGGCGTGCAATTAATGAGTGTGGGTTCAAAATATCGTTTCTATATCCCTCAGCAATTGGCCTATGGTCCAGCCTCTCCAACAGAACTTATTCCACCATATTCTGTTCTTATTTTTGAAGTTGAATTATTAGATATCGAAAAATAATACCATGAAATTATACGTTTATTCATTCCTATTTTTATTTGTTGTAAGCAAAGGCTTGGCTCAAAACAATCTCCCACTTGATAACGGAATTTACGCTAAATTCAGAACAGATAAAGGGGTTATCATTTGTCAATTGGAATATGAAAAAGCCCCAATGACCGTTGGCAATTTTGTAGGCTTGGCCGAAGGTAAATTGCAAGTTGATAACATTACAATTAGCCAGCCTTTTTTCGATGGATTGGTTTTTCATAGAGTCATAGCAGATTTTATGATTCAAGGTGGTGACCCACTTGGCAATGGTTCGGGCGATCCAGGCTATAAATTCTATGATGAAATTGACCCATCTTTAAAACATTCAGGTCCAGGCATATTGTCAATGGCAAATTCAGGCCCTAATACAAACGGGTCTCAATTTTTTATTACCCATAAAGAAACGCCATGGCTAGATGGCAAACATGCGGTTTTTGGTCATGTTGTGTCGGGTCAAGAAGTTGTGGATGCCATTGCCCAAAATGATGCCATGCAAAAAGTGGAAATTATACGCGTAGGCGCGGAAGCAAAAAAATGGGATGCGCAAGTTGCTTTTGATCAAGTATACAAGACTTCAAAAGCACAAGAGTTACTACAACAAGCAGAGGTTGAGAGAATCGCAGCCCTCTCTCAAGAAGATTATAAAGAATTAATGTATGCGGAAGTAAAAAATCGATTCCCAGATGCCAAACAGAGCGCTTCAGGATTGGTTTATGTGATTGTTGAAAGTGGGCAGGGTGCTCTTGTTGAAGAGGGGAAAAAAGTAAGCTTGCACTACACAGGTACTTTTCGTCGTGGCGGAAAAAAGTTTGATTCTTCCAAAGACAGAAATATGCCGCTCGAATTTGAATACAAAGTACAGCGCATGATTCCGGGCTTCGAAGAAGGAATTACTTATATTAAAGAAGGCGGAAAAATACTCATATTCATTCCCTATTATAATGCCTATGGCAAGCAAGGCAGGCCAGGAGCAATACCACCATATGCTGATTTGGTATTTGAGATTGAGTTACTAAGCGTTAGTCAAGCAGGTCACAACCATCCACAAGGCGACCACGACGGGCACGAGCATTAATTGATACACAACCTTCGCGTTTGGCACTGACCACTTGAAGTGTGAAAAGTAATTAAATAAAATCCATGCGAAAAGCCAGATAAGTCGATGGCTTTTTCATTCTTAAGGGTTTTCATTAATTGTCCATATTGATTTAAAATATCAACCTTAAAATCATTTATTTGGGTGATAATTTCAAATTGATAGTTGTTTGAGGTAGGCCAAAGATCAAATAAATTTGACTGCACCTTATCTTCAATAATCCCGCCATCGATTTCTGCAAAAGAGAACTTTAAATTGTGTATCATCCAACCGTCCATATTTTCATCAATACTATCACTTATAAATTTAAAGCGGTAATACATGGTATCTGTAGGCATATCTTTTAAGGGCAAGATCCAAACCCATTGAATTGCTGAAGTTTGATTACTAAACTGTCCGGAAAAGCCCTGTGAGCCATCAAATAAGGTGTCAAATGGCCCATAGAAATTTTCTTTATTAACGGCTATATTTGAATTGTAGTCGTCTTCAACTGAAAGCCAATTTTGCCCATAATCATAAGAGATTTCTATTTTACCTCCATCTTGATATTCGGTGGTATGCATACTATGTTCAAAAGTCAAAATGAAATTGAAAAAAGAATGAGTGTATACTGGCCAATGAATTTCAATAGAATTTGAAGCATTGATTGGATAAGTTGAAAGGGTATCTGTAATGAGCACCACTTGGTTGCTTTGCAAGTTGTTTTTATTGGCAATACCTTGTTGCCAAAGGTCATTGCTTGGCACGGTGACAAAGCCACAATTTGTAGTGAAATCACATGAGTCCGCTTGAATTATTCCAGTAAAGGGGTCGATTTGTCCATTTGCTGTCAAATTGGACAGATAGAATAGAATACAAATAATTATTTTAATTGGAGAAAACATAACTTAAAATATTTGCTCCCATCTGTAGCGCTTGTCGCCTTTTTTCGGGTGGATCATTATGGACTTGTGGGTCTTCCCAACCATCTGACAGATCAGTTTCGTAGGTATACAAACATACAAGCCTTCCATCAATCACAATGCCAAAGGCCTGTGGCGCTTTTCCATCGTGTTCATGAATCTTTGGCAACCCGTTCGAAAAATTATATAATTGATTGAAAATTGGATGCGAAGAAGGCAATTCGGTGAGGTTGGCTTCTGGAAAAACCTTCTTGAGTTCCGCCCGCACGAAGTCATCCATGCCGTAGTTGTCATCTATATGTAAAAATCCTCCAGCTAGTAAATAGTTTCTTAAGTTGAGTACTTCAGCTTTAGAAAAAACAACATTGCCGTGACCCGTCATATGGATGAATGGGTATTGAAATAAATCAGGGCTCCCAACAGCAACATAAGGAACCTCTTTTGCTATGTGCATAGCCAATTCTGAATTGCAATACTTGACCAAATTGGGAAGAGCTGTTGGGTTAGCGTAATAGTCACCACCACCATTATATTTTAGGACTGCAATCTGATAACTTTGCCCAACGCATTGGCCTGCAATTAAAAATAGAATGATTAATAAGTGTTGAAATTTCACGAGCGTCTTTTAAAATAATAAATATGATCTGTGCCAAAAGAATGTGATTTTGAAGGAATTCTGTTGAGAGATGGCGCTTTAACACCTTCACCAAAACTCAAGTCGCCAACTAAAACATAAGCCTCATCCCAGACATTGTCAACAATAAAATATTGGAGTGTTCTACTACCCCCCTCCACCATAACTGAATGTATACCTCTTTTATACAGTTCCTCGAGGATATTGCTTGTGTTTGTTTCAGCAATTTTTATCCATTCAACCTTATTTTTTTTATCGTTTTTAAGGCGATTAAAAATTAAAGTGGGTGCATCAGAAGAAAATAAACTAATATCATTTTGGACTTGCAATTGGCTGTCAATAAGGATACGTATAGGATTTTTACCACTAATATCTCTTACAGTAAGGGAAGGATTGTCATTGATGGCCGTATGTTTTCCTACTAGAATACTCATCTCCAAACTTCTCCAGTGATGAACCAGAGCTCTTGATTCTTCTGAGCTTATCCAATGTATGCCTTTTTTTTCATTAGACCGGACCTTGTCTAAAAAACCATCTTTGGTTTGTGCCCATTTAAGTACAACATAAGGCCGTTGCTTTTGGTGAAAACAAAAAAATCTCTTGTTTAATATTTCTGCTGCCCTGCCCAAAAGCCCAATTTCAACCTCGATACCGGCTTTTCTTAGTCTTTCAATTCCCTTGCCGCTCACTTTGGGATTAGGATCCTCACACCCAATAAAGACTTTAGCTACTTTTTTTTCAATAAGCATGTTACTACAAGGAGGTGTTTTCCCGTAATGTGCACATGGTTCGAGATTCACATAAACAGTTGCTCCCTTAAGATCTTTAATATTTTTTACAGACTCAATGGCATTTACTTCCGCATGTGGGCCACCAAAAAACTGGTGATAGCCTTCGCCAATGATTTTATCCTTCTTAACAATTACGCATCCGACCATGGGATTTGGTGCAACTGCGCCTTGACCAAGTATAGCTAGGTCTAAACAGCGCTGCATGTAATCTTGGGGCTTCATGGTCTCAAATTTATGGAAATTAATGCGGATGAACCCAACGGAATGTCAAATTGATGCGCGTTTGTTCAAGGTTTGGCACCTTTGGTAGTTGGTGTTTGTAATTATGTTGTATAGGGCCATACATATGCAATAAACTACCATTTTCTAAAACGATTTTTTTATTGATGTTCAATTGTTTGTGCTTAAATTCAAATGTTCGGGCACAACCCAAACTCAACGACGCTATACTTGGGTTAATTCCTAGTGTTCGCTCATCATCTGAATGCCATCCGTTTGAATCATTTCCATTGCGGTAGAGATTCACTAATAGAGCATTGTATGGATAATTGGTACATTGACTAATTCTCAACCTTAAATTATTTAAAAATTCAGGGAATGGATTTATTTCAAGATTTTGTCCAGAATAGCCGTATTGTTCACCATTTAAAGCAAAATAAGCTTCCAATCGTGGTACTTTTATTTTTTTACCAAATATTTTAATTTCATTTTGGTTCCATAAATGCCAATTGATCATCTGTGAATAGAGCATCTCACTTTCTCTTTGGCTAATAAATTGTCCGTAATAGGTGGCTATTCCATCAAATTCAATGACCTTAAGCTTTCTATAGTGCGATATCGTATTTCCCATTGTTTGTTTTCAATGTAAATTTATAACAAGTGTAAAGAAGAATATCATTAAATTCAATTCAGAAAACAAAGTCTTTCAAAGCACAAAAAATCAAACCATTATGCTAATAACTATTTTACTACTCATTTTTACTGTCGTGATTGCCCCCATCATATGCTTGAACTTCGGCAACACGCCTAGTGAACTTCAACTTGATATCCTCAGTCAGATGGCTTTGCCAGTTGGCATCGTTATCGCATATTGCTTTGTGGTGGGAGAAATTTCTAGGAATAATTCTCAAGTGGATAAACTATGGAGTATTGTGCCAATTTATTATGTCTGGCACATGACTTTGTTGGCTCCAGAAATTTCACAGCGCATGCTGCTCATGGCAGCGCTTGTTACCCTTTGGGGTGCAAGGCTTACTTTTAATTTTGCACGTCGAGGAGCCTATACCCTTAAATTTTGGGCTGGGGAAGAAGATTACCGCTGGGAAGCTTTGCGCCAACGCCCGGGT
>JAURMI010000023.1 GCA_030830785.1 Crocinitomicaceae bacterium | reverse complement strand
TTCCACAGATCATGTGATTAAAGTGAATAGCCCAGTGGTATTTACAAATTTCTTAAAGTTGGTCAATGAAATTGAGCAAAAGGATTACGCTCAAGAAATTCATATTGATTTTACAAATTGCCGATTTATTGATCATACAGCTATAGAGACACTACATTTACAGGATTTAGATTTTAAAAATGCAGGAGGTCATCTGAATTTAATTGGTTTGAATGAATTTAGACCAGTAAATAAATCTATGCACCCTGCCTCTGCACGAATAAAGAAATAGGAATGAAAAATAAATTAAAAGTTTTACTCTGGCTGGCTGGCTTTTCAATTTTTTGGAAGCTGAATGCCCAAATGAAAGTCACTTTTTTAAACCAAACTTGGTTGCGCTACACAGATAACAACCCTGGTTCAACCCTTTTTGATTCAGAGGTACCCGAGACTTTTGATATTGGACTGCGCAGAACACGAATGCAATTTTTTGGACCAGTTGCGCCGCGAGTTTTTGTCTACGGCCAAGTTGGATTAAATAATCTATCATTTAATGGCGCACGCAAACAAGGTATATTCTTGCATGATGCAACGGCAGAATATGTGGCTGTGGCTAACAAACTTAGTTTTGGTTCTGGTTTGACGGCATGGAATGGTTTAGCGCGCTATGCGGCACCTAGCATTGGTACTTTACTTGCTCTTGACGCACCTCTTTATCAGCAATTTTCAAATGATATTAGTGATCAGTTTGTACGAAAATTCAGCATTTATGCAAAGGGAAAATTAGGTAAGTTAGATTACCGTTTAATTGCTTCAAAGCCCATGGCAATTCAAAAAGCTTCTGCTGGCGTGCCCGATATTTCTCAAAATGCTAATTTTTCCTTTTTGCCAGCTCATTTCATGTACCATGGTTATTTGTCGTATCAATGTAAAGACCAAGAGAACAATCAAACGCCATATCAAACGGGAACTTATTTGGGTAGTAAAAACGTGATGAACTTAGGACTAGGTGGAGTATATCAAAAAGATGCCATGTGGTATTTGTCTACAGACACCATGTTTACAGATTTAAAATTAGTCAATGCAGATTTCTTTTTGGACAGACCATTGGATGAAAATAAAAAAACTGCCCTTACGCTATATGCAGCTGTTCAATACAGTAATTATGGGAAGAATTATATTAGAAATATCGGTGTGATGAATCCAACAACGGGAAATAATTATCCGATGAATTTAAATGGAGGAGGCAATGCCGTTCCATTAATCGGTACAGGCATGACTTATTATACTCAAATAGGTTTTATTCTGCCCAAAAACATTCTCAAAGAGAATGGCCGGCTTCAACCATACGCAGCTTTCCAATGTAGTAAATTCCAAAAATATAACGATGTATTTTTGGCAACCTCAAATATTGGCATTAATTGGCTCATCGATGGCCACAAGGCTAAGCTCTCGTTTGATATTCAAAATAGGCCAGTTGTATTTGATGATTTACAAACTGGGTATTCAGTTCAAAGGAAAAATATGTACGTATTGCAATATCAAATTAGCATCTGATTCATAGTAGTTTTTTGATGCGAAAGCCAACCAAACGATGTGGGGTTGGCTTTTTTTTTGTATTTATGTAAAAACTACAATATGTATCGACGAGATTTTTTGCAACAAACAAGTTTGGCAGCTGCAGCAATTGCGCTTCCTCAGGCATTGCGCCCTTTTGCTCCATCTAAAAAATCCAAAGTTCGATTGGGTTTTATTGCTACGGGATTTAGAGGGCAAACGCATATAGAAGAAATGCTCAAAAGATCAGATGTAGAAATTGTTGCCCTAGCCGACCCTAATCCGAGAATGATCTCAGATGCATTAAAGCTCATTGAAAAAGCAGGTTGGCCAAAGCCCGAAATTTTTCAAAATGGCCCCAATGATTATTTAAAATTGTTAGAAAAATCAGATATAGATGCTGTTTTTGTTTCATCACCATGGGAATGGCATTTGGCTCATGGAATTGCTTCAATGAAAGCCGGAAAAATTGTGGCAATGGAGGTAGGTGGGGCTATGCAATTGGAAGATTGTTGGACGTATGTCAATACTTCAGAGCAAACCAAAGTTCCAATAATGCCTTTAGAAAATGTATGCTACCGTCGTGATGTAATGGCTATTTTAAATATGGTGCGCCAAGGCTTGTTTGGCGAAATTATCCATGCCCAAGGTGGTTACGAGCACGATTTGCGTGGGGTCTTATTCAATGATGGCCAAAGCGCTTATAATTCTGGTGTCGAATTTGGTGAGAAGGGCTACAGTGAAGCTGCATGGAGAACCAATCATTATTTAAATAGAAATGGGGAGTTATACCCCACGCATGGGTTGGGTCCAGTGGCAACGATGCTCAATCTAAATAGAGGAAATAGCATGATAAGATTGAGTTCATTTTCAAGTAAATCTAGGGGATTACACCAATATATATTAGACCATCCGAAAGGAGGAACTTCGCATCCGAATGCCGACATTGAATTTAAGCAAGGTGATGTTGTTACTACTCAAATTCTATGTGCAAATGGTGAAACAATTATCCTTACACATGATACAAGTTTACAGCGCCCTTATAATTTAGGATTTAGAGTGCAAGGAACTAAAGGAATTTGGCAAGATTTCGGTTGGGGAGATCCCGAACAAGGACATATTTATTTTGAAAACCAAATGATGCATTCCCATCGTTGGGAAAATACACAGTCTTGGTTAGAGCAATACGATCATCCCCTATGGAAACAGAATGCTGCTGCTGCTCAAAGTTCTGGTCATGGGGGTATGGACTTTTTTGTCGATAATGCATTTATTGAATGCATTAAGCAAAACAAACCTTTTCCTTTAGACGTGTATGATTTAGCAGCTTGGTATGCCATAACACCACTTTCTGAAAAATCCATTGCTCAAAATGGCGCACCCCAAGAAATTCCTGATTTTACCAATGGAAATTGGCGTAATAGAAAACCTATATTTTCTGTAGATGCAAACTATTAAATCAGCGTTGGTCATATTAGCAGGGGGGTTGGGTACTAGATTTGGTGGTGACAAACAAATTGCGCCTTTTGGTCAACAAGGACATTTTCTTTTTGAATATGCTTGTTATGATGCTATGTGTGCCGGATTTGAAAAAGTTTTTGTCATTACAAGAAAAGAAATGAAAGCGCTTATAGAGCAGCAACTTAGTTCTTGGATGCACCCCAATCGTTTTCAAGTATTAATTCAAGAACAAGACCGCCCCAAGCCATGGGGCACTGCTCATGCCTTACATTTTTTAAAAGATCATTGGCAAGACCCATTTTTAATATTGAATGCAGATGATTATTATGGGTCAACGATTTGCCAGCGCGCCATGGAGCTTTTGAATAAGGGAATAAATACTGCAGCTCTTGTTTTTGAGTTAGGCCCTACGCTTAGCGTTAATGGCCCTGTGGCAAGAGGGATATGTAATATTGAAAACGAGATATTATTAGAAATTGAGGAGGTACTTCAAATTCAAAGAAAAGGGGAGTTGATATTTGATGAGTTAAAACGAAGTTATAAGAGCAATCAACCTGTTTCAATGAATGCATGGTTATTACCAGGTACTTTTCTTGAAAAATTGGAACAAAAAGTTTTGGCCTTTTTATCAAATAATATTGAAGATCCTAAAGCAGAGATTTATTTGCCAAGGGTAATAAATGAATTTATTTCAGACGAGCAAATGCTAGTCTCTACAATGTCAATTTCGTCTGGCTGGTTTGGTATTACCTATGCCCAAGACCTCGAAAGTGCTCAAATGCAAATTGAAGAACTAGAAAAAACAATTTATCCTACTATTTTCCCTCAATGGATTTAAAAGCAATGGTAAATTTAGAATGGGGTTTACCCTCGACCCATATTTCACCAATTGACAATGGATTAATCAATAGAACTTGGCTTGTTCGTACACCTACTTTAAATTATATTTTACAAAAAATAAACTCTTCTGTTTTTAAGGAACCGCAGGTATTACAGGACCAAATCGTTAATTTGACCCGTGCAATTCAATTGCCAACTTTGGTTCCTTTGACATTCTTGCCCACCAAAAAAGGACTTCCCTTACTTTTTTACGATGGTCAAGCCTATAGGCTTTCAAATGCAATTACGCCCTCATTAACCTTAAACGAAGTAACTGAGCAAAACGCGCGTTTGGCTTCCAAAGCGCTTTTAGAATTCCACTGTGCATTGAGCCAATTAGAGTTTAAGCAATGGAAAGAACCAATAAGTGGATTCTTGGATGTATCCTTAAGGCTTGAATCATATCAAATAGCTATCCAAAATGCCAAAATGGAACGCTTGGCTTTGGCATCCAATGTCATTGATGCTATCGAGCGCAATTGGGGTTTAATAGCCAATTGGCAACAGCTTAACGACAATGAAGAAAAGTATTTAATCCATGGTGACCCTAAACTAAGTAATTTTTTATTTCACCCAAATAAAAAGCAGGTTAGAGCAATCATTGATTGGGATACCATTCAGTTTGGTAATCGGTTTTATGATTATGCGGATATGGTACGCTCATATTGTTCCGTGGGGGAAGATTCGAATACGAGTAACTCTGTTTTTAAGCAAGACATTTTTGAAGCCTTGCTAGAAACTTTTCAAGTTGATGCTAAAAAATTGATAGTTGCATCGTGTGGGGTAATATTAGTTCAAGCGGTAAGATTTTTAACAGATTATCTTCAGAACGATAAATATTATAAGATAAAATATGATGCACACAATTTAGTTAGGGCAGAAAATCAACTTAAATTGGCACAAGAGCTAAGAACCTACGGCATCACCACTCATAAGCTTGATCGCTGAGCCATTTCTCTTGACAACGGAGTGTTTGCTCAATGAGGTCTCTAACACAAGTCTTTCCACCATTAAATGGACTATGATAATGCACTAATTGTTTTACATCAATTACTGCATCTTGCGGGCAAGCAGATAGACCCACTACCTTTAATACAGGAATATCGGGGATATCATCACCCATATAGGCGATTTGCTCATCATTGAGTTGGTACTTAGTTTTAATATGATTATAGGTTTCAAGTTTGTTTTTAGAAGACAAATAGACTTGATTGACACCGAGTCCAATCAACCTATTTTGAACATCGGCAGAAGCACCTCCTGTAATACAAAAAATTTGATATCCCATTTTAACGGCGTATTGAACCGCATAGGCATCCTTGGAATTCAAAGCCCGGACAATTTCGTCTTGCACGAGGTAAACTTTACCATCTGTAAAAACCCCATCAATATCAAAGATGAATGTTGTGATTTGATTAAGTCGTTGTTTGTAATTCATTATTTTTTAAAGATGTCCTGAATTCTTTGAGTCAGACAATTGTAAACAACGAATTGTTCAGCATTAAGTTGCTCCTTATGACGATCTAAAGTGTTTTGGTCATGGCGCAAAGCAGGCCCTGTTTGCGCATTCTCGGCACCGAGTAAAATGGCTTTGGCTATTGTTTCATTGAGCAGCGGATACAATGGTGACATGTCTAATTGCGCATTTTGAAGAATTTTACTTGCTTCAAGTAGCATCAAATTTCCGAAGTTATTTACAAAAACGCCGGCTAGGTGATAATTTGCCCGTTGAGCTGATCCGCATTGCTGAAATTGAGCGCCAATTGCTTGTAAGAAGGAGCTTATACGCTCTAATACAAATTCATTTTTACCTTCAATCATAAAAGGTATATCTGAGGCTAATAAATCTCGACCTTTAGAAATGGATTGGAATGGATAGCAAACGCCTAGCTGCGGATGCGAAAAAAGTTTTATACTTGGGCTACCTGCCGTATAAGCGGCAATTTGATTTGGATTTAACTTTGAAATTATTTGTGGAAGTGCATCATCTGAAATACAAATCAGCACCAAATCTGATTGTAAGTCTTGAATATTTTCATAGACTGCGCAATTAAACTTTATGCCTAATTCTTTAGCTTTTTCTTGGTTGCGCGCATAGATGCCAGCGATTGGAACTTTTGCATTATAGGCCAATCTAAGCAGCGTTTGAGCAACTTTACCCGAACCTATAATACCAATTTGTACTGTGTGCATTTAGCGTCCGTGACATTGTTTATATTTCTTTTTGCTACCGCATGGGCAAGGATCATTGCGGTTTATTTTCTGTTCTACGACAACAGGTTGACGTTTTTCTGGAGCAGAAGAATTAGCAAATGAATTGGCAATAGCTTGTTGATTGGGTGTAGGAGAACTGTTCGTTTGTGCTTTTTGATAGTTATTATGATGGTCTTCTTTGTTGGTGCTTTCAATGAGTTGTTCTTGTGGCACATCCATGCGCATTAACAAATCTAGTGCCTCTTCATTTAAACGATTCAGCATATTTCTGAAAAGTTCATATGATTCTAATTTATAGATTACTAAAGGATCTTTTTGCTCGTATTGCGCATTGCGGACAGCCGTTCGAAGATCATCCATTTCGCGAAGGTGCTCCTTCCATTCATCATCAATTTTACTCAGTAGCACATTGCGTTCGAAGTATTTAGAAATGGCGCGTCCTTCTGTTTGATATGCTTCTTCTAAATTTACAATTAATTGCATTTGTCTTCTGCCATCACTCAGCGGAAAAACAATGTTTTTATATTGCCCGGACATGGTTTCAAAAACGTGTTTTACTTGAGGATATGCGAGTCTAGCAATTTTTTCACCTTTGCGATCATAAGCCTCTCTTAAGGATGCATAAACTTTATTAGAAAGTTCAATGGCATCCAATTCCAAGTATTGGTTTTCATCTACAGGAGTCTCAATTCCAATTAGTCGCAATATTTCGATAGAGAACTCTTGGTAAGTTAATCTTGAGTTTTTTGATACAGTGTTTTCGCAAAGATCATAAAACATGTTGTCGATGTCCATATCGAGTCTATCGCCATAGAGTGCATTGCGTCTTTTTCGATAAATGGCCTTTCTTTGTGCATTCATCACATCATCATATTCAAGCAAGTTTTTACGCATGCCAAAGTTGTTTTCCTCAACTTTTTTCTGGGCGCGTTCTATCGATTTTGAAACCATACCGGCAGTAATTACCTCTCCTTCCTTGAGACCCATGCGATCCATAATAGCTGCAATTCGCTCAGATCCAAACTTACGCATTAGATCATCTTCCAACGAAACAAAAAATCGAGAAGAACCAGGGTCTCCTTGACGTCCTGATCGCCCACGAAGCTGTCTGTCTACCCGACGCGAATCATGGCGTTCAGTACCAATAATGGCTAGGCCTCCTGCTTCTTTTACGCCTTCTCCAAGTTTAATATCTGTACCGCGACCTGCCATGTTTGTGGCAATTGTTACTGTTCCTGCCAGTCCAGCATTTGCAACAATTTCAGCCTCTTTTTGATGATATTTAGCGTTGAGTACTTGATGCCCAATTTTTTTCATCTGAAGCATTCTCGATAGCAACTCTGAAATTTCAACGGTTGTTGTACCCACTAGCACTGGCCGACCCTTGGAGACAAGATCTTCAATTTCAAGAATAATTGCATTGTACTTTTCTCTTGCGGTTTTATAAACATAATCGTCCTGGTCTTTTCTAGTAATTGGTTTGTTGGTTGGTACCACCACCACGTCGAGCTTATAGATATCCCAAAATTCTCTTGATTCGGTTTCGGCAGTCCCTGTCATTCCTGCCAATTTATGGTACATTCTAAAGTAATTCTGAAGAGTAATAGATGCATAAGTTTGTGTTGCCGCTTCAACGGTTACATTTTCTTTTGCTTCAATGGCTTGATGGAGGCCATCTGAATATCGGCGACCCTCCATGATTCTTCCTGTTGATTCGTCGACGATTTTAACCTTACCATCCATAATGACATATTCTACTTCTTTTTCAAAAAGTGTATAGGCCCTGAGCAATTGACTCACTGAATGTATTCTTTCTGACTTGATGGCATAATCTCGAACGAGCGCGTCTTTTCGTTCAAGGTATGCATCTTTGTCTAAGTTTTCTTTTTGAATTTTTGCAATTTCTGAACCGATGTCGGGCATCACAAAGAAATCACGATCATCTTTGCCTGAAACCAAATCAATGCCTTTGTCTGTCAGTTCGATTGAATTGTTTTTTTCGTCTATAACAAAAAAGAGGTCTTTATCAATTTTCTTCATGTTTTTACCCTGCTCAGACATGTAAAAATTTTCTGTCTTTTGAAGGTGCACTTTTATTCCAGGTTCAGATAGAAACTTTATCAATGCACGGTGTTTTGGTAGTCCGCGATGAGCACGCAATAAGGCAATTCCACCTTCATCTAGCATGCGTTTTTGTTCGTTTTTATCGGCATTTGGTTCGTTGATAACAACGAGCAATTTTTTGGCTTCGTTTAAACATTGTTGAACAAAAGCTCTTTGGGCCTCAACCACGCGTTCTATTCGAGGCTTTAACTCATGAAATTCATGTTGGTCACCTTTTGGAGTTGGACCAGCAATAATCAACGGTGTTCTAGCGTCATCAATTAATACAGAGTCAACTTCATCGACAATAGCGAAATGGTGTTTTCTTTGAACAATGTCATCAACGTGTCCAGCCATGTTGTCTCGCAGATAGTCAAAGCCAAATTCATTATTTGTGCCAAAGGTGATATCGGCTAAATAAGCATCTCTTCGACTTTTTGAATTGGGTTGATGTTTGTCAATACAATCTACACGAAGGCCGTGAAATTCATATAACGGTCCCATCCATTCTGCATCGCGCTTGGCTAAATAGTCATTGACAGTCACTACATGTACGCCTTTTGAGGCAAGCGCATTGAGGTAAACGGGTAGCGTCGCCACCAATGTTTTTCCTTCCCCTGTTTGCATTTCAGAAATTTTTCCAAGGTGTAATACGGTGCCTCCCATGAGTTGTACGTCGTAATGCACCATGGCCCATTTAATTTTATTTCCCGCAGCTGTCCATTCACTTTGCCAAATTGCCCGATCACCTTCAATAAGAATACCATCTCTTGTAGCCGCTAATTCTCTATCAAAATCAGATGCCAAAACATTGAGTTGACCGTTTTCTGCCCATCTTCGCGCAGTTTCTTTTACAACGGCAAATGCTTCGGGTAAAATAAGGAGCAATTCTTCTTCAATTCTTTGGTCAATGGTTTTTACCATTTGATCAATTTGATCATATAATTTTTCTTTTTCTTCAAAGGGTGTTTGAAGATCGGAAGCTTTTAATTGTAGCTCCGATAATTCGACCTCTAGGGGTGCGATACATTGTTGGATTTGTGCTTGAAAATCCGGTGTTTTGGCACGCAGCTGATCGTCATTAAGGTTTTGAATTTGTTGCCAGGCGTCATTTACTTTTTCTACGAAAGGCCAGTATTCTTTGCGGTCTTTTGCGGTTTTATCTCCGAAAATAGATTTGAGTAGATCTCCGATCATTTGTTTGTTCAATTTAGCGAAGGTCAAAATTAATGATTTCTATGGATTTTAAACCCAAATAGTTCTTTATTAAACTATCTTTGTAGCATGCACCAGTCCATAATAATTCTAGATTTTGGTTCTCAATATACTCAACTTATAGCGCGTAGAATTCGCGAACTCAATGTATACTGTGAAATACATCCTTGGGATAAGATTCCGGATATTAATTCTTCTGTAAAAGGGGTCATTCTTTCGGGAAGTCCATTTTCAGTGCGTGAATCACAATCACCAAAGCCAGACCTATCCAATATTAAGGGAAAAGTGCCCTTGTTAGGCGTTTGCTTTGGCGCCCAATATTTAGCGCATTATTTTGGCGGTGAGGTATTGGCATCAAATAACAGAGAATATGGCAGGGCTAATTTAGAATTCATTGATTTTTCAAATGTCCTAACTAAAGACTTAACTCTAGGTTCTCAAGTATGGATGTCACATGGAGATACCATTGATTCTCTACCTTCAAATTATTCGGTCATATGTTCAACACAGGATGTTAAAGTAGCAGGTTATGCTGTGGAAGGGGAGCCCACCTTTGGCATTCAATTTCATCCAGAGGTGTATCATTCCACTGAAGGAAAAAAATTACTCCATAATTTTATTGTAGAGGTCTGTGGGTGCAATTGCGACTGGACGGCAGAATCATTTATTGATGAAACGACGCTACAACTCAAAAATCTCCTTGGGCAAGACAAGGTGATTTTGGGCTTATCTGGTGGTGTAGATTCATCCGTTGCAGCCGTATTATTGCACAAAGCCATTGGAGCGAATTTGCACTGCATTTTTGTCGATAATGGCTTGCTGCGCAAAAATGAATTTCAAGATGTATTGTCCTCATATCAAGGTATGGGTTTAAATGTGAAGGGTGTGGATGCGTCTCAAAGATTTTATGCTGCACTAAGTGGACTCTCGGACCCTGAACTTAAGCGCAAGGCCATAGGAAAGGTATTTGTAGATGTCTTTGATGAAGAATCTAAATTGGTAGAAAATGCAAAATGGTTGGCTCAAGGGACGATTTATCCCGATGTAATAGAGTCTGTATCTGCAACGGGAGGGCCTTCTCAAACAATCAAATCTCACCACAATGTCGGGGGCTTACCAGATTACATGCAACTCAAAATCGTAGAGCCTTTGCGCTTACTTTTCAAGGACGAAGTAAGACGCATTGGACATGCCTTAGAAATTGATTCGCGTATTTTGGGCCGGCATCCATTTCCTGGTCCGGGTCTAGGAATTCGAATACTAGGCGAGGTAAGTGAAGAAAAAGTCAGAATTTTACAAGAGGTAGATGCAATATTCATCAACGGACTCAAAGATGAGGGGCTTTATGAAAGTGTTTGGCAGGCAGGTGCGATTTTTTTACCAATCCAGTCGGTTGGCGTCATGGGCGATGAACGCACCTATGAAAATGCGGTTGCTTTGCGGGCAGTCAGTTCAACCGATGGCATGACCGCAGACTGGGTACATCTTCCGTACGATTTTTTAGCAAAAATTTCCAATCGCATTATCAACCAAGTTCGTGGAATAAACAGGGTAACTTATGATATTAGTTCAAAGCCACCTGCAACAATAGAATGGGAATGATATGAAGTATTTGCTGTTTATTTTGGTTATTAGTCTTGGGCTGTTCAATTCATCTGGCCAACCATTACCAATAGTGGAGAGAGATGGGCAAAAATATTATCAATTTGAATTACAAACCAATCAATCACTTCACGATCTTCAAAAGTTATTGGAGATAGATATTGATGAACTTTTAACTTTTAATCCTGGTTTAGAACGTGGCCCTCAGGCGGGTAATCAGGTTTTAATTCCTGTAAGGTTGGGGAGAATTCAACACCAAGTTGAAGCCCAGCAAACACTTTATGCAATTTCGCGGATGTATGGGGTATCAATTGATTCACTTAAAGCATGGAATCCAACAGCTAATGATGGTTTGAAAATTGGACAAACACTGCATGTTGAACATCAAATTTTGCCTTTTGATGTTTCTAACAGATCTAATCCTAGTATAAAAGAGGTTTCTACCAAGATACCAAAGTTAACAGATACCTTAATTACGCACACGGTAACGGGAAAGGAAACGATGTATACAATCTCAAAAAGATACATGGTGCCAATCAATACGCTTTTAGTGCTCAATCATTTGAACTCTTCAAAATTAAGTGCTGGCCAGCAAATTATTATTCCAGTTAATAAAAACAAACTCCAGCATGTTTCGATTCAAAAAGTGCCTGATCCTTTGATTAAAAATAACATTCAATTTCCTGTTTTCGATAAGGAAGTATACAATATAGCTGTTTTCTTGCCTTTTGAGCTAGACATGGATGCAACTTCCAATAGTTTTATCTCGAATGCTGCGCTGGATTTTTATATGGGTCTGAAAATCTCAGCTGATTCACTTGAGCAACGTGGTTTATCGGCCAATATCTTTGTCTATGATGAAAAAAACCTAAGGCCAAGTCTTGATGTGCTGCTGCAAAAGGACGAAATGCAGCACATGGATCTGATTTTTTCACCTTTATTTAAAGAATCTGCGCGTATTGTTGCAGATTTTGCTCGGCTCAAACAAATTCCAGTTGTATTTCCTGTACAAATGCCAGATGATATCGTTCAATTGGCGACTAATTTCATGACCTATACCACTACCGAATCTGTACTCGCCCAAAATTTGGCTTTGTACATTCATGAACATTTTAAAGGTCATACTATTGTTTTAATACCAGGTAAAACAAATAAAGAATTGCAATTAGATATGCAATTTAGATCGGCCTTTAATTCTCAATCTACGATTCAGTCTAAAGTAAAATTACACGAAGGGACTTTAGACAATTATCAAAAATTTAAAGCATTTGGTGCTCCACTGCTTTTGGTTAGTTTCACCACAGAACCTAATAAGGCACTTAAATTGCTTTCAATAGCTGCTTCAGATTCATCTATCCATATAGCTGGCCAAAAAGATTGGGCCGATTTCAAAGAGCTTAAGGAAAAAAGGGTGATGGATCAACCCTTTCTCGTTGCCATGCCTAGTTATTTTAATTATAAAGATCCACAGACCATAGCATTCCATAAAGTTTATCGTCGAAAATATAATGCGGATCTTACTAAAATGGCATGTTTGGGTTATGATGTATTTTTTCAAACAGGCATGTATCTTTTAGGCCATAAAAATGCTCAAGAAGGTCTAATTAGTAATTTACAATTCGACTTAAATGTCGCTGAAAAACACCTTGAAAACAGAGCCGCAAGGGTCATTTGGTATAAAAATTCATTGTTGATGCAATATGAATAGAAACGAAATTTCTGATGGTTTTCGTGCATTACAATTGCATATTTGTAGCGAATTAGAAGCGCTTGATGGAAATTCCACATTTAATGAGGACGCTTGGGAGCGCCATGAAGGGGGAGGAGGTTACACCAGAACTTTAATGAATGGCAAGGTTCTTGAAAAAGCTGGCGTAGCATTTAGTGCTGTGCATGGGCCCATAACAGAAGCAATGAAAAATCAGTTGGGCCATGAGGGTGCATCTTTTTTCGCAACGGGTGTTTCTATTGTGCTACATCCCAAGCATCCAAGGCATCCAATTATGCATATGAATGTGCGCTATTTCGAGTTGGAAGACCAAACCTTTTGGTTTGGTGGGGGTATTGATTTGACTCCTCATTTTGTAAATTTTACCAAGGCTCAGGAATTTCACCTTTCATTAAAGCGTGTTTGTGATGATTTTCATTCAGATTTTTATAGGAAATTTAAAGAATGGGCAGATAAATATTTTTATTTGCCTCATCGTGGCGAATCAAGAGGGGTTGGTGGAATATTCTTCGACCAACTCGATGAAAGTTGTGGCCTGAAAAAAGATAAGCTCTTTGCTTTCTGCCAAGAACTCGGTCGCTTATTTCCGAAGGTCTATGCCGATCAACTAAAAGGAGGTCATTTACAAGCGCCTACAAAAGGTGAATTGAATTGGCAAGCACTGCGCAGAGGTCGTTATGTTGAGTTTAATTTATTGCATGACCGCGGAACTAAATTTGGAATTTACTCTGGTGGCCGAACCGAATCAATTCTCATGAGTATGCCGCCTGTGGCAAATTGGGAGTATAACTTTGAACCGAATGCCAATTCGGAGGAACAAAAAACCCTGAGTTTCCTCAGGGATTTTCACGATTATTGTTAATATTTAGTGCTTTGTGAGCGTAAGGTAGTCTGTACCGCCGTTGCCTCCAGATACATCAATAAGTTTTATTTCTGTTTCGTTATAAGACAAAATATCCCAGTCGTCGGATAACTCCTCGAGGTAGCTGTTTCCACTAAAAAAAATATTGAAATCAAGGTCTTGAAGGCTATCGTCGTCATCGGAGCTATTCGAATCGGTAATAGACCAAGATCCTACATAGGCATTAGATGAACTACTCAAAAAATCAGTGGCATTCAGTGTGCCGTCTTCTAAAAATTCAAAAACAAAAGAAGTGTAGTCATTTGTTTCATCGCTACCATCGTCGATATAACTTGAAATTATCCAAGTTCCGTCTGTTGAAATTTTAGTGATTTGTTTTTGATTGCTTTGCCATTTGGTACAGCTTGACAATAGTAAAAATACCGCTATTGTCACCAGTTGAATATTTTTCATTTTGTACATTATATATATTGGAAACAAAAATAATACCAAAAACAGAGTCAATAAATTTTTTTAAAAAAAAATATGTCCGCAATATTTGTGCGGAATAGTTATATTTGAAGATGCTTCAATTAACCACACAAAGCCAACGCATTCAATTAATTTTAAATTTCTTGATGGAACAAGCCTTTAGGAGGGCTTCATTTAACCAAATACAAGAACATCTCAATGAAACCTTGCCACAGCTCGGACTCAAGACTATTTCACGTAGGACTTTAGAGGCCGATTTGCAAGTTGTCAGGGAGTCTCATACCCACAAGCTTTTGCATGTACGGGTATCAAAGAAACATTATTATCAACTTTTACCTACAGCCGATGCCCAAATTTCATCAGCTGTACAAGAGAGCATGATTTTTCAGATTGCCAATCAATTGGGTGTTAAATTGACTTCTAAAGAAAACATACTACAAGATAAATTGATTTTTAATTTTTCGGCCCTTAATGACGATGGTAAATCATATGAATTAGCGGCAACTTGTCTGCAAGCAATCGAGCGGCAATATTTAATTCAATTTTTGTATCAATCTGCTTTTGGAACTTATAAGTCAAAATTACAAGTTGTTGCTCCTTTACAGGTGCGCTTTTATGAGGGGCGTTATTATTTAGTTGCTTGTATGTGGTCTGAGAAAAATAATGCACCTAATCCTACGATTAAAGTTTTTGCTTTCGATCTCATTGAAAACTTCGTGGTGGTTCCAGCATTGGCCGAAAGGGAGGATGGTACAGAAGGCGATCTACAGAATTTTTCTTGGATACTCTTGGCCAATCAAACAGGTCTTAAAACGTATTTCAAACATTGCTTGGGGATTGCTCGATTTAAAGAAAGTATCCCAGAAATTATTAGGCTTAAATTTACTGATTGGGCCATTGCCTATGTAAAAGGACGCCGCTTGCATTCTTCGCAGCGTATAGTTGTTGACAATCCCAATTATATTGTTGTCGAATTGTATATTTATCGCAATTACGAATTACCAATGCTTTTGTCGCGTTTTAGAGAATTTGGTTCAGAGCTTAGATAATATTAAAATGTATCACGCGTGTATCAATAATTGCAAAATATTGTTGTAAATTAACTTTTTATTCAACATTTTAAATTATTTATTATGAAAAAGACCTTGCTTACCTTAACTTGTTTTTCTTTAATGTTTTTCTCCTTGCAAAGTTGCGGTGGATCCTCATCTGAAGCTGATGATGCTATGGATAAATTAAAGGAACTTTCTGAAATGAGCAGTGATTATTCAGAAGAGGAAGAAGTTAGCGATGATTCTAATGACTTTAGTTCCTTAAGTACTGCAGAAGATGCAATGGAGGAATATAAGTCGATGTTGGAGGATTATGCTGACAAAGTTAAAAGTGGTGAAGTAGATGCTGCCGCTGAATTGAAAGACAAATTAGACGAGCTCAAGTCGTATACAGAATCAACTTTTGCAAAGGGTGAGTTGAAAGCACTCGGTGAGCTGACTAAATTGGCTATCGCTTTGGAATCGGGAAAGAATGTAGATCTCAAAACAGCATTTGGTGCATATGAGAAATCTTTAGAATTGCTAAAAAATATCCCAATGGATAAAGATGCAGAAGACGCTTTGAATACTGCCAAAGATGCAATGGATGCCTTAAAAGGATTGGGCGGTCTATAAATTATTGCTTTTAATCAATAAAAAAAAGCGCCAGAGATGGCGCTTTTTTTTTATTTCTAAAATAAAAAAATCTAATAAACAATACAATTATTTTAATGAGTCATTTATTGACCAGATTTTCTAATTCCATATACCACAATAAGAAAAATACAAAGCAAGATACCCGCACAAATGATATAAATTGGGTTCGACACCTTGAAGTATGCAAAAATAATATGGCCAATGAGCAACAATACAAAGAAGCTAAAAGATAAGGCGCGAATATTCATTGTTGAGCGTGATGAATCCATGTTAACTGCCAAAGCCATAATTAAGGTGCTCAAAAAACAAACAAAACCTCCTGCGGCGATTACCAATTTGTTCTCTGCACTAAAAATAGAATATAGACCATAGGCCAATAAAGCACTGATTGCTATACAAATGAGGGTGATAAAACTATTGATTTTCATTTCTAATTATTTAATAAACGGTGGGGGGCTCAAAACGACAAGCTTTAATATTTCAGGCATTTGTTCGGCCAATAACCAATTTGCCAAACCGGGTTTCCATACATAGGAACTCTTGGTCACCTTTTTGTCATTTATCAGACTCATCATTTGTTGTTCTGTAAATGGCCCCGCTTGTTTTTCTTCGATGATGGCATAATAAATATCTGGTTGGGCTGCATTTTGAGCAGGACGCGGACCAGCAACTTTCATTTGATCTAATGATTGATTCATTGATTGAATCATTTGTTGAGCAACGGCCATACTCAATCCAAATTCAACGAGTCTATCTACAGCAAAAAAATTATCTTCCATTTTAATTGATTTAGTTAAGTTGACGGGGGCGGGGGTGGTGGTGGCGGAGTTGCATTAAATAGACTTGCAAGTTCTTGCACATTGCCTGCTAACTCCCAATTTGCCATTCCTTGCTTCCAAACATGTGTATTCACATTGAGTTGTCCGTTTTGAATCATTTGTTGAAGTTGAGCAACGTTGAAAGGCCCCGTGGATTGCCCATTTATCGATACATTGTACAACAATTGTGGTGGAGGTGGAGGGGTATTTTGTTGTTGATTCATATTTTGCCCCATTTGATTCATCATTCCTGCCATTTGACCACCCATGGCACCACCCATGGCCATTCCGGTCATCATTCCTGCAGGATTCATGCCACCACCGCCAGCACCCATGTTGCCCATTTCGCCAAGGCTATTGGCTGCTGTTTTTAAAACATCGGCTTGTTGATCAAGGGCATGTGCTCCCATAAAATTGGTTTCTGTTTGCAATCTTTGTGCTCTTTGCGCCTCTTCTCTTTGTACTTTAAGGGTATCTTCAAGATTTTTGGCATTAATCTGTTGCATATCGTTCAGATTCTGAATATTCACATCTGTTTGCGCAGATATGGTTTTTGCCTGTTGTTCGCGTGTTGCGGTTAAAAGTTTTTGGAACCCTTCGCTTTCTTGATCTAATTCAAGTGTGTCTATATCCAATCTTTTAAGATTTACACCAAAATCTTGGCTAAAGGTTTCAGACAATTTAGATGTGAGCGTCTCATTAATAAAGTCTAAATTTTCTTCAATTTGAACTAAATTTAATGGGTTGGTCCTGTTGATATTCATCACTCCGGATTTAATCGAACTAGTTAAGGCGGATTTAATTAAATTTTTAAAATCTTCTAATTCAAAATTGATGAGACGTGTATTTTTTATAAATAATTTATAGTCAGTGATATTGAAAATAATTTGCCCCCTGACAGCCATCGGAACTGGAAAGTCAGGCAATCTCGAATCAGAGATATTAAAGTACGGCACGCCAAATTTAATAGGCACATTATTGGCCAAATTGATAAAATAAATTTCTGCTTGAAAAGGTGATGCACCGCCAAAAGCTGCACCTACGATGCTCGACAAAATAGGAAAATTGGCCGTTTTAATGGTTTGGTCAAAGGGCCCGATAATGTAATCTTGCATCGAACCTTCTTTTTGTTGGTAAACAAATACAGCCATTTCCCCATCTTTTACACGAAGGTTGCTTCCATAGCGAATTGCATTTTCTTTTTTTGTTGAGTTGGCCTCACCAGCAGGTCTCCATTTCCAAACTAAATATTCGTGTTCATCGCAGCGGATAACATCCATGAACCCACCTTCTTGTTTTTTTGAGAAAAGTCCCATATTATTTTTTTGGTTTTAAAATTTTCACTTCCGTAAGTAAATCTTCAATGAGCGATATTGTGCTTTTATCATTTGACATGGAAAGTTTGGCTTTTGTATAAACTTGTTCTGCTTTTTTACGCCAAATGGAATTCCATTTGTTAATGTATTTGCCTTCTTCGCTAAAGCGATTGATTAAAGTAACTACCTGAATTTTACTAATCGAAAGTGTAATAAATTCAATTATTTCTTCTTTAGAATTAGGTACTGGAAAATTAATTATCATCTCTTCCTTACGCACATCGGTTGTGGACCACTTTGGCGGTTTGGACTTATTAATCAAGAAGATAATGACATTATACGGAACAAGAATAGGATAGAAGAAGAACCATTTAAACATCGTGCCACAGCCCATTTCACCACTGAGTTTTTCAGAATTAAAAAGATGTTCATCTCTACTTGCTTCGAGCTCATTTAATTTTTCAAAAAACTTGGTAATATTCTGCGAAGCATCTACATTTCTAAATTCTGTGCCACATTCATCACATCGAACGGTAAATGATGCCGTAATTGCCCCGCAAGCAGGACATTTTTTTACGTCTCCCAATTTATCAGATTTTGGTTCAGCAGGTTTTTGATCTGTATTCGCGGCCTTGTTTGCTCCTTTACGTTCATACAGTTTGGCTTCCAATACCATTTCGAATTCATCGAGGTCAATACCTAAAGATTCTGCCTTCTTAAAAAGAATTTGTTTTTCTTTTTCGGTTATTTCACCATCGGCCAAAGCCAGGTTGATTAAATTTTCAATTTGTTCGTTATACATTGAATTTTAAATAAAAAATTTTCTAGATTGAAACAACAAGTTATAAAATATTCTTGACACGAACTAATTAGCCAATATCTATCTGCATTTTGATTTCAAAGTTGATTTTAAAGAACCATTGAAAAACAGCAAGGTGCACCAACGATAAAAGGCAATTGATTCTATGCGAATTTGATTATCTAGAGTAAAACGGATGTCATTAAATTGGGTTTAATAACGGTTTGATTGTTTCGATCATATTTTCTATTTTTTTTGCGTTTTTTTTGTGAATATCTAAAATGAAATAATAAAAATTGATACATTTATGATACATTTGATACATGATTGATGAATTAAAATCTGAAGTAGAAAAAACTTTTAGCAGGAAAATTGTAAATCGCGGTGATTGCGAGGCGCTAGCTCATGATGTATATGTCAAAACAGGTGCTGTGCTTTCCTATAATACATTGCGGCGATTATATGGTTTGGCTGAAAATCGAAATACGCGTGAAAGCACATTAAACCAATTGGCTGTTTATTGTGCTTTTCATTCTTATAAAGATTTTTGCCAACGTTTTTCTGAAGTAGATATTTGGCCATCTTGGGAAAATTTGTATGTCATACTTTCACGCAACGACACAACAGCACTATTAGAATTATTGCGCTTTCGACGGAGAAGAAATGAGCAGTTTACATTGTCGTTTACTATCGTTGTTAGAGAGCTAATTTATCGTAAAGATCTCAAGGCATTATTAGCAATATTTCGTGATGAAGAATTTAATTTTAACAAATTACCCTACGACGATGTAGCTCAAATTGGGGTGCTAATAGGAATGGTTTTCAGAAATTTTAGTGATTTTGAAATTGAAAAGCAATTGCTTCGAGAAGCCAATTTTCGAGATATGGTTTTTAAAATTTTTGTCGATTATAAAAGTCTCAATGGTAAATATGGAAAATGGGTTCACTTCTTATATAAACTAGAAAAAATAGATAAAGAAAGTCAGCTATTTATTCATTGTATCGAATTATGGCGTAGGTATTTAGTGAATGAGCCGTTTAACATAGATTTAAAACAAAAGATTCCGACATTATCGACCGATCAACATCCGATTTTATTTGGTCGAATTTTCGGATTAAAAGTGATTTTTGCAGAAAATCAAAAGCAAAAAAAAGTCTTATTGCAAAAAATGCAAAAGCGTTTGAATGCCCAGCCTCAATTTGCCAATGAATTGTTATTTGAGCCCTCTCTTCAGTGTTTAGTAACCAGAGATGTTGCTTTAATGGAATTTGTAATGGCGAATCAAAACATTGTCAACGACATCAAATATTGGTATCACATTTCTCAGGTTGCAGTGCATAAAGTTTTCCAAGTTTCGGTAGCTATACAAGCAAATCAATATACAAAAGCGAAAAATATCCTTTCTCAAATACCATTTCATTATATCAGACATGGCTACCGTGAGTTCGTTGAATTATATTCAACCTTTTTTAATTTTCACATTGCCAAACAATTCAATGCTAAGAATCAGCAAGAGCTATGGGCTGAACATTTAAAAATTAGAAATAGTTTGAACTATGCTATTTTGAACAAAGCCTATTTTGAAAATTACTTTTCAAATTAAAAACCATTGAGCGTTTGGTAGGCTTTTTTATAACGTCGTTTTTTAATGTTGTAGGGTAGATTTCGAACAGCCCTGCGGCATATTTGACGTTGCATATTGTCTTTAAATGAGCCCAACTGTCCATGCATAGTTTCTTGCCCATTCCAAATTTGTTCGCCTCTTTTTGCATCATATAGCGATAGGCTTAATTGAACGATATTGGTAATAATTTGTCCATTTTGTGTCGCAGAATTTAACATTAGTGCAGTAACTTCATCAACAGGTTCCCAAACTTGAATATTGCCAAAAATAATTGCATCCACATGAAGTAAACTGCACAATTCGACATTGGATAAATTCGTATTAGGATAATTTGCACCGTGCAGTATGGAATTGACCTCATCTGGAGTCATCATTTCTGCGTGTAAGGCACCACTTCGACTGTAAAATTCTAAAAAGCGGTATATGCGCTGTTGTGTTTCTTCACTCTTTAGTTGGCAGAGTTCGTTGTATTTATCGGTGCTCATCCATAATTTACGTTCTAAGGCAGCTTGTATTGGTACTACTGCAATGCGCTCGTGTTGTTGCGAAACTTCAACAACATTACCAATTTCTTGTACGGCAACACACGCACTTAAGGCATGAAGGAGTAATATTGTGGTTAAAATTTGTAATAAGTACTTCGTTTTCATCTAAAAACAAAAATAATACCAAATTATGAACAAAAAAAGAGGGGGTTGCCCCCCTCATCTGACTAACAGCAATCAGAAAACTTATAGATTCCAGGTGAGCTTTAAAGTTGTGAGTACACCTGGATATATTTGTGTAAAATATTGGTCTTTGGCGCCAAATGAATGATATACAAGTTCTGTTGCATCATTTAATAAATTGTTGACGCGAAGACTAAAATCAAATTTTTCATCCTCCCCAAATCTTTTGTTGATGCTTAGGTTAACAGAATGAAATGGCACGGTGTAGACATCTGGCCTATCTACATTTCCAACAAAATACAGCGTTGGGCCTTGAACATTATAAAAGACAGCCATTTCAAATTTGTCCAATAAACCATCTTTTTTCTTAGGATCGTAAATCAAACCTGCGTTAATCACGTATGGCGCCTGACCGGCCATTTTTCTATAATCATCAATAATTTGACCTTCTCTGGCATTGTCAACTCGTGTTTGGTATTCTATGGCATTGAGTTGAATCTTTGAATCCACAATAGTTAGGTTGGACACGATATCAATATGCTTGAGTTTTTCTGAGATGAATTTCAAGTCTGATCGATATTCTAACTCTCCGCCAAGCACTTGGCCATTGCCAACATTTCGCGGCTGAAAGGATCCATCTTGGACTGCATATTGAATGATTTCAATAGGATTGATGAATTTTTTGTAGAAAGCAGATACCGAAAAAGTCTTCCCTTTTTTAGGCATTATTTCGTATCGCAAATCAAAATTATGAATATCTGTACTCACTAAATGGCCATCCCAAAAAACTTGTGTAGGAGATAATGAATCTTTAAATAAACCACCAATAAAGGTGCGTCCTGTAATTGGGTCATATATTTCTGCATAAGACAATTCCTTGAACGATGGTCTTGCAATAGTTTTACTATATGAAAGTCTAATATTTTGTTCGTCTGTTTGGCTGTAAACAAAATTTATTGACGGGAAAAATCCTAAGTTTTCAAGTACTTTTTGATTGTTAAATATGTTCTGACCTAATTGATCTTGACCTGTGTATCGGTGAACATAATATTCTGAACGCAGACCCATGATTGATTTTAAGCGCTTGGAAATTTCAAACTCCAAGGCACCATAGGCAGCAGTATTAGTGATTGAAGAACTAAATTTGTTAGGATTTATTGGAATAAATGGCGCTTCATAAGTTACACCAGTGGTGATGTCTCCGTTATAAGGCCATAAATTGGCCTGGGTAAAAAGTTCATCAGGGTTTCCAGTAAGTGGCACGTCGCCCCGTACATTAATCATGAAATTACGAATAATATAATCCCTCGATTTAAAGGTGTTGGCCAATCCAAATTTTAATTTTGCTTTTTCATCTAAAAACCTAATTTTTCGCTCTACATCTACCTTAGAAGATAAATTATTCTCTTTTAAATCTCTCCAAATACGTTCTGGAAAACCAGTTTCTGTCGAAATTGCATAACCGTTTCCACGGTATTCATATCGCGTAATGCGATTGTCTGGGTCTTTGATAGAAGAATGTGTTGGAGACAAGCTCCATTCTATTTTCCAGTTGCCATCCTCAGACTGGTGCAGGCCTGCTAGTTGCAAGTTGGTTAGCCCTTTTTGACTGTAGGCTAAATTATGTTGAAAAGAATAAAAATCTGCCCCTTGATCTGTAGAGGTATAGTCAAAAATACCCGCACTCGATTCCCCATTCTGCAAATGAATAGCATTGAATTGAATTCTATATTGTTTTCCTTTGATGGCTACACCACCTAAAATAGCACCTAAGACACTGTTTATTCCAAGGCTACCACTTTGCAATACCCGTTGCTCCATTTCATTGACAGTATTATCACCACTGAGTCCGAACCGACCGTAGGTAACTTTGTCATAATATTCTGTATTGTTAGAATAGTTAAAAGCGAGTTGGTAACCAATCGTATGTTTCTCTTTTTTCTTTTGATTGGCAAGTGTAAATCCTAAGCCTCCATTCATCAAACTCATTTGTTTGTATGCAGCAAGATTAGGGTTAAAGGCAGCTAGTATTTCTTGATACCGCTGCCCCATAGTAGAATTCGGATTGCCAACAACTTGAGCAAAAAGCGGAATATTTGAAATTGCTGGGATGGCCCTAGTTCCGTCATCAAAGCCCAAGAAGTCTGTTTTACCTACCTCATAAGTAAGGTAATTTTTATTAAAGTGAAAATTGGGATTGAACCCGCCTGATACAAAAATATTTGTCACTTTTTTATCAGAAAATCCTTTTAAATTGATATCTATCACACCTCCTGAAAAGTCTGCAGGAAGGTTCGGGACAAAAGTTTTATTGACGATTAGGTTGTCAATCACATTGGTCGGGAAAATATCCATTTGAAGGGTATTTCTATCTGGATCTAAACCTGGTATATCCATGCCATTTAGAAGGGTCTTATTGTAACGATCACCAATTCCGCGAATAAATACATATTTACCGTCGCTAACTGACACACCTGTCACGCGGCGCATGGCCGAAGCTGCATCATTGTCTCCAGTATTTTTGAAGGCTGCACTCGAGATTCCATCAATCATATTAGGAGATTTGAGTTTCATGCTAAGCATTGCTCCTTCAGTGTTGCGCCTTTGCTCTCTTTTTACCACAAAATCTTTGGTGGTCTGTACTTTAGGTTCAAGTCCAAATGCATCGATTAGTGTTATTTCCCCAGGACGTACTACAACGCCTTCGAGGCTATCGTTTTGAAAAGATGAAATTTTAAAATATAGCGTATAGGTTCCGGCTTCGCACTGAAGTTCAAATTTGCCTTCAAGGTCAGATAGGCACATAAAAGTGGTGCCTTTTGCAATAACCTTAACTTCTTGAATTGCTTCGGCATTATTGAGGTCATAAAAACTGCCCCTTACGATACCAAGTTGTGCCCAAAACGAGGAACATAAAACTAATGAGGTGAATAATAAAGTGATTTTCATAATTGCTGTTAGTTAAATTTTGCTGTTAGTTAATTTAAAGCACAAAAACCCGCAGATAAATCTGCGGGTTTAAATGCTTATTAAGGTTGCTTAGAAGTTAAGTGCACCGTTTACACTTGCCCAAGTCCAACTTGCAAATACAGAGGTATTGGCTCCTACCGTATTTGAATTAAGTGCCACGTCTGTTGCATGAGTATCCGTACCACCTAAGAAAACTTGAGATAAACTTATACCTGCAGGCAAGGTTGTTTGCAAGTTACTGAACGTAAGCTCACCATTGGCGTAAGTGACGTCTGATCCTGAGGAAAGTGAGAGGTCACCACGGCCTTCAACAGTTGGGTCAGGGAAATTAAAGAAATAGATATTGCTGAATGAACCTAAAGCGGAGGCTCTGAAATCACCAAGTTCTGCAGCTGAAGAACCTTTGATAGTGCCGTTCATTACGGTATGTCCTGCCAACATGGTGCCTTCAGGACCATCGATTTCTAAACCATGATCAGTTGCAGAACCACAGATTCCAACAAAATTATCCAAGGTACCGGCAAATGCTTGGTCAGTATCAAAGCAATCATCTCCGGCATTCCAAACAAGAATGTTTTTAACTGTTACAGTTCCTCCAAAGAATTCTATACCATCGTCTTGGTTGGCAACAATTTCGATGTTTTCTACCGTTGTTGCGCTTCCTACACCTCCAAGGGTAAGGCCATTGATTTCGTTACCTTCACCAATGTTGGCACCACCGTGGCGAATAGAAACATATTTGATTGTACCTGAATTGTCAGCAGCTGTAGTACCGCCATAAAGACCATTAGGGTCAGAAGCAGGGATACCTTCAATTTGCATTTCAGCAGCATCTGCAGAAATTGGCGCATTGCCCAATACGATTAAACCACCCCATAAACCACTCAGTGTTGGGTCAAGATTAGGGCTAGCAATTTGCCCTGGTTGAATTTCATCTGCTATAGAAGTAAAAATGATAGGTGAAGTAGCCGTACCAACAGCATTTATTTGCGAATTGCGCGCAATGATAAGCGCTGTTGCATTTGCACCTGTTCCTGCTTGCCCTTTGATGATAGTTCCCGGCTCAATGGTTAAGGTTGCACCATTAGTTACTGCAACACGAGCCCCTAGGATCCATATTTTGTCATTAGTCCAAGTAGTATTAGAGGTAATGTTGTCAGTAATCACAACTTCATTTCCTTCTGGTGCATAAACACACGATCCATCATCTTTTTTAGCAGCCTCATTGTAGTTGAGTGCCGTTGGATCTGTACAACCTTTCTTTTGACAGCTCGAAAACGAGAGTGTTAGTGCCGCAGCAGCTGCCACAAGTGTTAATGTTTTTTTCATCTTTTTTGTTTTTAAAATTTCTTGAAGCAAAATTCTATAAACAAATCACTAATGATATTAAAAGAAGGTTATGCTATTTTTAAATATTTGGTTACCAATGTTAACTAAGCGTTAAATTCTTATTTCTTGGGTCTTGCGTATGGAAATCTTTCTATCAATTTGGGCAAGGCGTATCCGTCTAAACCATTGATAGTTAGTATTTTACCTTTATCTAGCTGCAGCCATTTATCCTCGCTTAACATATGCGATTCATAGAATATGGCCTCAATGCTCGCTATTACATGTAGACATCCATTTTCTTTTATTAAGTATTCATTTACATACTTGCAAAGCAATTTTACAGGGCTATTTTTTACAAAAGGTACAGGGCAGCCGCCATGATAAACAGCCTCGAGGTTGGTCATATCAAATTCGCTGATCTCTTCGCTATAATTGGCAGATGTATGATGTGCGTCTGGAATGTGGTCAATTGTAATGTGATTTACAGAGAAAAAACCATAGTCTATGATATTTTTATAGGTGTGTCGAGGTACGGTAGTTGGTCTCAATATAAAGCTCAAAAGAGCAGGGTCGCTCCCCAGATGAGTAATGCTGGAAAAAACAGCCAAATTTGTTTTTCCTTGATTATTTATTGTTGCGATAAGGTTAGCTGATTTATAACCAGTGCAGCTGTTAACCAAGTTTAAGCGCTCAATGCGGTCCATTTTTTCTATTTCAGCGCGGTCAATTCTGATTAATGACATAGTAATTTTTTATTAAAACAAGTTTATTTAGGATTAGTTTGATTATAAAATAGGTATTTTAAATAATCGCTCGATTTTAATTATCTTAGTTTTTAATTGATTAAAAGTAAATGAATTATAAGTTATTGTTTATTCTTTGTTTTGTTTCCAATTTAATATTTGGTCAGTTAAATATTGAATGGGAAACTTCAATAGGGGTTTCCAATGCACAACAAGGGAATACTAAACCGAGAATTGTACTCAATGGCGCTAAAGAACCAGTTGTTGTTTTTGGAAAGAACAGTGGCGAACTTTATTTGACTAAAATGGTTGGTAACCAGTTTAGCGCTCCGCAACAATTTGCTTCAAATGGTATGGCCTATGTAAACTATTGGACTTCTGCTGATCTAGGCTCTAAAGGTGATACCATTTACATTGTTTTTAAAACGCTTCCACTCGAGACTGGATCAATTTATTTAGTGCGCTCTTTTGATGGAGGCACAACACTTAGCGACACCATCCTCATTGATCATCAACAACCTGGTGTGGCCTGGCTACCCTCATTGGAGGTAGATCAAAATGGTCAGCCACATGTTGTATACATGGGTCATGATCAAAATTGGATTTCTCCCAATTATTATATTATCCATTCAAATGATTTTGGCGCATCATTTAGCAATGCTCAAAATATAACTGCTGGCATTGATGTTGAAGCCTGCGATTGTTGCCCTTCAGAACTAGTCATTGAGGCAAATCAACAAGTATTGCTTTACCGCAACAACAATCAAAATTTGCGTGACATATACGGCGTTTATTCCGATAATGCGGGATTAGATTTTTTGAGTAATACAAATGTAGAAAACCTGAATTGGTTAGTAAATAGCTGCCCTTCTACTGCACCAGATGGGGTAATTGTTGACGATACGCTTTGGAGTGTTGGAGCAAGCAAAGCTTCTGGGGCATATCGCGTTTATTTGTCCAAATCACATTTGACAAGTCAGATTAATTCTCTTTTGTCAGACTCGCTAGCAGCACCTGCTCAAGTCAATGCAAATCAAAATCATCCGAGAATTGCGGCATCCGAGAACTATATGGCCATTGTTTGGCATGAAAATACAGGTAGTAATTACGATGTTTATGTTTCCGTTGCACCAACCTTTGATGGCGGACAGCTTTATACAACCAAAATCTTAGCAAACGAAGCGGTGAGTGGGAATCAGATTTACAGCGATGTCGTACTTGATGGAAATGAAATACATATTGTTTATCAAGACAATTCCTCAGGAACAGTTATTTACCGGAAGGGCACGATTATTCAAAATAATGCTGTAGAGAATATTGTCGAACCGAGTTTTTCATGTTGGCCCAATCCGATAAGAGACAAATGCAGTATTAGTTCAACTATAAATATGCACAGGGTCACTATATTTGATGGAGCCTCCAAAGCACTGCAAAGCTATGAATTGGATCAGCCAAGTACTGAAATGAAATTGGATTTATCACAATTAATGCCAGGCAAGTATACTATTGTAGTTGATTTCAACTTTCGTAAGGGAAGTATGGAGGTTATCAAGTTATAATCACAACGTAAAAAGTTTATGGTCGTCTAGACTAATTTTGTAAAAAAAGTAATATGGAATATCTTATTATTGCGCTTTTAGGCGCACTCATTTTAGTTGTAATAGCCGTTTATCTAAAGATAAATCAGGCAACAAAACAAGAGGATGGAGAACAAATTAAAAATCTACTTGGTGTGCAATTCAAAGACAATCGTCAAGAATTGGCAGACGCATTAAAGCAAAATAGAGAAGAATTAACGGCTAGTCTCGATCGCCTCACCCTAAGGCTAGAGGAGAAGCTTCATTTGATTTCTGAAGGAATGAATAAAAATGCCAAAGAAAATCGTGAAGAATTAACCCTTTCTCTAAAAAATTTTTCTGAGACTATGTCCATAAAGCAAGGTGAGCTTATGAAATCTACAGAAGAGCGCTTGGAAAAAATGCGAGAAACTGTAGACGAAAAGTTGCATAAAACGCTTGAGGAGCGCTTAGGTCAGTCATTCAAATTAGTCTCCGAGCGCCTTGAGGCTGTACAGAAAGGCCTAGGCGAAATGCAAAATCTTGCTAGTGGTGTAGGCGACCTCAAAAAAGTATTGAGCAATGTAAAAACACGTGGTGTCCTTGGCGAAATTCAATTGGGCAATATATTGGAACAAATTATGGCTCCAGAACAGTATGAGGCCAATGTAAAGACTAAAAAAGGATCAAATGACCACGTGGAATACGCGATTAAACTACCTGGTAAGGATGATTTGGGACAAGAGGTATACCTGCCTATTGATGCTAAATTTCCTCAAGAAGACTACGTGCGTTTACAGACTGCCTATGATGCCTCGGATATAGCTGCAATTGATGCGGCGAGTAAAGCACTTGCTGCGAGCATTAAGAAATTTGCGAAAGATATCCGAGATAAGTATATTGACCCCCCGCATACCACAGATTTTGGTATAATGTTTTTACCGTTAGAAGGATTGTTTGCTGAGGTTGTGCGTCAGCCAGAGCTAGTTGCCATATTGCAGCGCGAATATAAAATAATCGTAACGGGGCCCACTACGCTTGCTGCTATGCTCAATAGCCTACAAATGGGCTTTAAGACCCTTGCCATTCAAAAGCGCTCTAGTGAAGTGTGGCAAATTTTGGGTGCAGTTAAGACCGAGTTCTCCAAATTTGGAGGAGTTCTCGACAAGGCCCGGAAGAAAATTTCTGAGGCCGATTCTGAGCTTGAGAAACTCATTACTACACGCACCAATCAGATGATGTCTAAACTTAAAAAAGTAGAAGAACTCCCTAGTTCGCAATCCGATGCGCTGTTGGAAGGCCCTATAGATTCAATTGATAATCAAGAGTAGTTAATATTTTGTTTGCTCAATTGAAAATTGTGCGATACATTTAGTATAGTCTGATAAAATTTTAATAAGCACACCATGAAAAAAATACTAAGCTTTATCTTCTTCTTAATGCCTATATTGTGCTTTGCACAAGCTCATCTTGGAGATTCTTATTCATCCTTGCAAGCAAGATATCCAGATATTGAACTTCAAATGGAATTTACAGATGAAGGCCGGCCTTATACAATGATCGATCATTTACTTGGCACCTTCATTTACTATTTTGATTCCGAAACCTATTTAACTGATCTCTGTGTGCAAGTTCCCAATGATATGCAGGATCTAAATACACAAATTGAAATTTACAATAATAAATATGTGGTCTTATCTGAAAATAATTGGAAGGCATATTTAGAAGGCGGTGGAAAGATGAATATTGAACTTATTTATAATGAGGAATACGAAACTTACCTTTTTTACTACACCTATTAACTATACGCTATTTTTCCTCGACCAAAGTTGCACCAAAGCTCGTAAAGACTGAACTGGTATTTTGCTGTGGGTCATAAACCAAGCTATAGAGATCTTTTCCTTCAGTATATTCAAAATGATGTGTCAAGGTATTGACACAATACAAAAAGAATAAATCATAGCCCTCACGCCCCCTAAGAGCATGAACCACATACATATATTGGTCATCTGATGGGTTTACATAATAGCCGGCAAAGAAGAGATTTTTCCCTTTATTAAAGATTAAATCTTGGCTTGGAAACCGGTTAGCCTTTAAAACCGATAGCACCGTTTTTTTTACTTGAGATTCTTTGTCTAAATGGACAAAATAATTGCCGGCACCAATTTGAATGTAGTCTTCCATTAAATTGAACTGGTATTGTGCGAAAACTGGGACAGCGCTGCTGAGCAGTAGGCTGGCCATAAAAATTTTGATGTTCATTTTTTACTTGGTTTTACGTTAAGAATTGCTGGGTCGTGGATTAGAGAAATACGACTATCATTTTCTGTGATGTCATAAAAATAACGGTATCGATTTTCCATATAATAACACAAGACGTGATAACCGGGAATACCTTGTTGGTTGCCTCTTATACAGTGCACTATATACACATATTCACTATTCAAGGGGTCTACAAAGGCCGTGTTGAACAATATGTGGCTTTCTTTATTAAAATTTGCTTCAATTTTGAATTGATTGTCATTTATTGTTTCTAAAATGATGCGTTTGGCATCCTTCTGTGATGTAGCAAATAAATAGAAATTTCCTTTTCCAAATTCGTCATATTTTTGCATTACACTCCATTGCGCATTGGCAACTTTTGCACTTAGAAAGAAAATCAAAAGGAATAAAAAGCAAACAACAAAAGTGCCGTGAGGGTTTTCTTGTGCTTTGTGTGCGTTATGACAACGCGCTGCATAGGAGAGACGTTTCATGATTTAAGAATTTAGTCATTAATAAAAAGAATTAACTTCTTATTAAGGAATGTAACTTAAACCATTTGGTTACAAATCAGCGCTAAATCTTACTGAATGGCTTCACTTAATGTATCATTAAGTGCTGAAACGCGCGCTAACGAATCTGCCCTTTCAATTGCTTTTTTAACTTTTAAAAGGTGTGTGGCATTTTTGCGTTCAAGCTCGCCAACAGGGGGGAAGGGGGTAGATGTAATTGGGAAATCCTTTAACATCTCACCACTGTAATAGAATTCATAACAGAGACCTCCGAAAGTGTAAGTTTTATCTCCCACAACAAAAGATGAACCACCTACCTCTGGATTTTTCTTTGGCTTACTTTTATCAAAGCCCAAGTTAAATAAGGTACCTACAATTTCAGGTCTGTAAGATAAGTCAAAGCCTTCTCGTTGCCAATGAGATTGAAGTTGCCTGATCAAAAAGGCAGTATAGAGGTACGAATAAAAATGATCTCCACCCATGATTAGCCTTTGAATAGTTTTATGTTGATGGGCTTGAATGCTATCTACAACCAAACCGGGAGCGGCATCTGTAGTATTTAAACATTTGTAAAAGTAATCCCCGGGATAGAACTTACTGTTCTTGTCTAAAAGTTGCTTTTCAATGCGAAGGGCAGTATGCTCTAAAATACTAGTTACACCATAGCCTCTATTTCTTGGAAGTATGACACTACTAAATGGGTAAACATATTGTTTGAATCTCTCCCTGCTCGCATTAAACATGCGCACCTGTTCGCCAACTAAGCACATAACAATCATCCTAGATTCTACACCGGCAATCCTTGCCGCAGAATCTATTGCTTTTTTGTCTTTGCGTACGGCATTACAAAAGGTTTGCCAAACTTCATAATTTGAAAACTCAAATACAGATTTGCGGTCTTTTACCGCTTTTAAATCTTCGAGTTGCGAGGTAAATTCAGCATTGTCTTTTAAGAGTAATGCAGCTGCATCAAACATTCGTTGGGCGATGAATAAATCTTTGGTGTCTATGTAGGCATTTGTAATTTTAACGGCATCAACAGGTTTAAAGCGTGCTAACAAACCAATTTTTTGCAATAAGAGGTTTTCTTCGTCGTCTAACTCTTGTTGACTCTTCTTTTGTTCTGAGCCATATTCATTGGCCAACTCTGAAAAGTAACGGTTATTTATATCAACTCCTCCACTTGTATTGGTCCACTTGAATTTAACTGCCAAAGCCGTAATGATCATAAAGAAGGCGAAAGCCGAAAGCAAATGTAAGACTACAAAATATGCAATCTTTAAAATCTTTCGTTTTTTCTTTGGCTTGATGTTTTGTTCAATCGGTTCGTTTTCCATTATAAAATAGGGCGTAAATTTGCTCGTATACGTAATTATATTAAACTTGTTCCAATTTGATATAAAAGAGATGCAAAAGTATGTCTATTGATATAGAAAATATAATCATTTGTTAAAAATAATAGGGGAAAGTAGAGTTGCCCCTAAAATGAGATAATTAAATCACCGCCTAGTTTCCGATCTGATTAAATTATCGGATAATAACATCCATGCCAACGTATACGTTATCGTAAACAATTGCAGCCATTTTAGGTGGTATGTTTACACATCCATGTGATCCCCCTGTTTCGTAGATGTTTGCTCCAAAACGCCTTCGCCAATTGGCATCGTGTAGCCCATATCCTTTATAAAATGGCATCCAATAATTCACATGAGCGGCATAACCAGGCCCTCGTAGCACTTTATTTGTGGTTTTGAATAAGATGTGGTATTCGCCTCGAGGCGTTGCCCTGTTATATTTTTGATTTCCCGTAACGACGCTTGTTTCTAAAACGAGCCTTCCTTCTCTAAATAGCCAAAGTTTTTGATCTAAAATATTGACTTCTACAAAATCAGTGAGCCCATCCTGAAGGCCTTGTGGCAAGCCTTGAGCAATAAATACAATAGATTTAGAGAATGCTTTTCCTTGAGGAATAGAATTTATAATATACTCGACCTCACCAAAAATATTCATACGAGCGAACTTTTTGTTTTTAAGTGAGTCAATAATGAACTCTTCATCGCCTAATTCTAAAATTCTACTCAATGGGATTTCAATTTGATTAGCGATGTTTTGAACGAATGTTTGTGCCGATATGTAGTCAACTTTAATTTTGAGCTTGTCATCTAAACTCAGCCAGCTTGCAAATTTCGAACGGTCCAAAGTAAAATGTGCATTTCCATGCGATAAGGCTATCGTAGTTTGAAGGGCTTTATTAAGTTGCCATTTGGCATTTTTTATGGCTGGATCATTTTGAGTATAAGTTGGCTTAAGATATAATTCAGCACTTCTGAGATTCAATAAGGTGTCTTTTGTCTCCCATGCTTTTCTAACCGCAATTGGAAAAGCAGCTGTATCGATTTGTGTACCGTTTTTTTCTTTTTCTAATACCCAGTTGTTGTATTTATAAACATAGGTTGCACTTTGGGCCAATGTAAAGGGTTGCTTACTCAAATGATCTGTTAGACTTCGAATACAAGAGTCTAGTTGAGTTGAAGTCCAGGTGGTATCAATTTTTTTGTAATTGGTTTTTTTGTCTTGTTGGCGCAGGGTAATGCCGTAGGTATCTGTAGATGACTTGGGCCTTCTAATGTTCAGCATAACGTTGAGTGAATCATCGCCAACTAGATGCAAATTTTGTGTATAGGTCTCCTTTATTACGATCTTTTGCTTTGGTTTCTTTGGCGTTGAGCAAGACACCATAATTAAACACGATACAGCTAAATAGAGTAGTATAGATTTCATAGAAGTTTAATCTTGGGGCCAATTTCTTAAAATTCGCTCAATTAACCAATTCAATTTTGGAGAAACCCTAGTTTACCCTATTTTTTGTAAAAAAAAATAACCATTTTTCTAAGGTTTTTAGCCCAATCTACTACATTTGAGAACCATGAATGTATTTTTAGCGAAAATATTTTTGCTTGCCTCAGTCTTAATGTCTTGCACATACAACCAGTATGGGCATAAAGAAGAGCGCGTTGGTCAAATTTATGGGATTGATTTGAGCCACCATCAAGGAAAGATTGATTGGTCAAAAGTTCGAGAGGTCAATGGTCATGAAATAAGTTTTGTATTTATCAAGGCAACAGAAGGTGCTACCTACCAAGACCCTTTGTATAAAACCAATTTCACTCAAGCTAAAAGTAACGGATTGAAGGTGGGGAGTTATCATTATTTCAGAACCACTTCATCTGTTGCCGACCAATTGGCCAATTTTAAACGTTCTGTTAATAAAGCAGATCAATTATTGATTCCTATGATAGATATTGAAGAGAATGATAATTTATCTACTGAAGAATTTAATGCACATTTGCTCAAGTTTTTAAAAGGCATCGAGCAGTATTATCACTGCAAGCCAATATTGTATAGCACCCAACGATTTTATAATACCCATCTAAAAGAGAAGTATTTAGATTATCATTGGATGATTGGCAGGTTTTCTAAACAAAAACCAGTTTTACAAGACTCAAATAAATGGACCATTTGGCAGTATAGCGATAAAGGCCAGGTGGATGGGATTGATAAAGCTGTGGATTTAGATGTATTGCGTTTTGGAATAAAAATTGATGTGCTAACTTTAAAAAAATAATATTTCTAAAAAATGCCAACCTCGCAAATAACCGTGCGTTTGTGCTCAAAAAATAAAAATCATGAAAAAACTTATTTTACTTAGTGGCTTATTGCTCATTTTTGACTCTTTCAAGGCACAAAAAATGTATTCTGTAGATTACGCCAACCAGGCAGATGTGAAGGTATACGTTGTGAAATACGAAAACCAAGCAGACCTAAAGGTCTATAAAGTGAAATATGAAAACCAAGCTGGCAACAACGATGGCAAGTGGTATTTTACCCAATATGCCAACCAGGCCAAGAAAAAAATCTATTTCGTCGACTACGAAAACCAAGCGGATTTAAAGATCTATTTTGTTTCATATGAAAACCAAGCCGGTTGGAGAAACAACTCAAAAAAGGCGTTGTTGTATTGATTATAAATCAAAAACAAACTCCTCAATCTTTTGCCCATCTGTATCGGACACTACCCTGTAGGTGCTCCCATTTTTCAGGGAGCACAAGTCGGGTTGTTTAATTGCCGAAAGGGAAAATAGCAGTTAGATAACTTGTCAGAATTATTAAAATGTCAAGCCAATTGACTCTGCATAATCTAATTTCTTTACCACTTCTGCAGCGAAAGATTCTTGGTTTTTTAATGAGACGGCAAAAGAAAACTTCCTTGCTCGGCTTGGTATGCTTTCGTACAAAATTTTGTGATTTACGGTCGAGTATGCATCGATATTGTAAAGGAATTGAATATTGTGCGCATCCGTTTGTAAGTCACCTTTGAACCAGTATAATTTAAAATCAAATGAATTATTATTTAGATTAAATCCTGTATTGTTTTCAATAGAAATTGTTCCACTATAAGAATCTCCTAAAGGTCCACTTTGAATGGTTGTTTGTTGTCTATTCCATGTTACATTTTTATTTACATAGCGTGCACAGTTTAACACAAGCAATTCAAATTCAAATTCATGCTCTTTACAAGTTTTGGCTATTGAAATATCTGAGTCTATAGAGTTTTTGACATTACTTGAACTAATAAAACCCTTTTTTTTGCAATATTCAAAAATAGGGCTATTATAATATGTTGTAAGACCTTTTGAGTCTAAAATCATTAGACCATTATTTTTATCTGAAACTATAAACTTAATATCCTCTCTGAACTTTCGTGAATACCTTTGATAGCTACCATATACAGAGATACTTCCGTCGTCCTCTATGGTTGAGTTTTCGATTTTAAAATCATTTAATTTCCAATATTTCTCTAAATCTCTAAACTTCGGGTAGATTTGGTTAGCAGCACTAAAATTTTCCAGAGAAATTTCTTTTGTAAATTTTTCAATTAACGAATTGGCTTCCATAATTCGATCTTCATCAGTTTTACAGCTAGTTAAAATGATCAAAATTCCTAATAAAAGGGTGAATACAATTCTCATATAATTTTTTTTACAATTTATCAATTATCAGACAATCCACGAAATAATTGTTTTCATATGTCAAAAATTGATGGGTGAAAGTGTAAAATAAGTATTAAGTTAATATTTATTTTGTGTGTTTTCTCATCTCCTCCAATTCGTATTGCGTCAATGCCGTTCCGCAACACATATCTCCTTTGGGCGTTCACCCGGAGTTGATTTTTTTCCGTTTTGAAGTCTTCTTTGGTTTTACTGAGTTCTTCTTGAAGTGACTTTTTTTCTAAGTTGAAGACTGTAGTTAAACTATCGATACGATTGTTTAAGAGAATAATTTCTTCTTTCTTAGACTGAGCGACCAAAGCTAAAGGAGAAAAAATCAAAACCAATAAAAAATTCGATGTTTTCATATGAAGGCTTTTTTCAAAGGTATTAGTTTGATGTAACTCGCACAAATTCCAATTAAAAACTAAAAATTCATTTTTCCGAAATCGGAAGAAAAATATTTGAAATCCGTCCACGGTTCCGTCCACAGTTTTACGTATCACAAGGCGAATCCATAATAAAAAAGAGGCGCTTTGAACAACGTTTTTTTAATCGTAAAAAAAATTAATAATTTTATCACGAAATTAATGTCTTAAATAAGATTTTCGACAAATGAAAATAGCTGGTCAACATGGCTGTTTTCTCCATTAAAAATAAAGGATAAGGTAAAAGTTAATACTATGATTGAAAAAATGCGTTTTTTATTCGTGACATTGCTACTATTTAATACGGTAATTGCACAAAAAAAGAAATACCATGAAGGTGAAATCGTGAGTCCTGGAGATTCGATTGCTTATTTGAAGTCAACTATGAAGCCTATTGATGGCTATTTGTATAATGATAAAGGAATTCTGGGTTTCTATAAGAATGGCAGAAAAGAGGGCCTTCATAAAAAATGGTATTTTGATGTATATGAAGAAAAAAATTATGTTGATGGCAAGTTGGAAGGTTATTGTAGGTACTGGTACAATGAAAATCACCAACTAAAAATGGAGGCTTTCTATCGTAATAATAAAATGGAAGGTTTATCCAGACATTGGTATAAGGATGGTCAATTGATGTACGAAATTAATTGGAAGGATGATCAATTAAATGGTATAAGAAAAGGTTGGCATGAGAATGGAATAATGATGGTAGAATGTTTATACGTTAATGACCTTCCCGAAGGAATTGATAGGGCATGGTATAAAAACGGGCAACTCCAATTTGAAAAACGCTATTCAAACGGTAAAAAGAATGGAATCTCTCAATTTTGGTATGAGAATGGTCAACTTTGGTCTGAAAGCGTATACATCGATGACGTTGAAAAAAGTTACAAGGTATGGGATAAAAATGGAAAGCAGCTTGAATTCGTTGATAGTAAGGACCTTAAATAATAAAAAAACCAAGGAATAATGAAGATTTTTAATGTCACCTTACCATTTTTAATCTGCTCATGCAACTTCAACTCTGATATAAAAGCAAAAACCCTAGAACATTGATACATTCTAGGGTTTTCTAATTCCTACAGCCATATAGGACTTGTCTTTAACGAAGCGTTTTGCGGTCTGGACGGGTTGTCCATTCTAGTGTTTTCAAGGGTTTCAGGAATCGGATTAAGTTTGCTTATAATGCAATCTAAATCAAATAGTTACAAAAATATTTTGTAAAATTACAAATGTTGAAAACAACATAAATGGAGATAATCCGTCCCCCAATCCGTCCCCCCTTTTTCGTATCTTTGTAGAAAGATATGAACAATGATAAACTACTATTTGAAGAATAAAAATGCGGTCAATCAGACCCTCATCTTTATGACTGTATTTTATGACAATATCAGAGTTAAATTGTCTACAGGTTGTTCGGTAGATCCGAAACTATGGCTTGAGAAAAAGCAACGTGTAAAAGTAACAATTGAGAATCAAGATGCAAACATTATCAATGATAAATTAGACCAATATGAAGTGGTCATGGATTCCTTGATGAAAAAATATCGTGACGAAGATTTCTACCCAAGCCCCGAGGTCATCAAAGCAGATTTGATGAAACTCAACAAGGTGCCAACCAAAAGCAAGAAGGCCAAAACCTTCTGGGACCACTTCGAAGATTTTATTGCCGAGAAACGCAAGATTAACCCTGATGTGCGCCATTACCATAACGGCTTACGCAAGCACCTACGCAAAACCGAAGAAATCATCGGAAGGCCTTTGACTTTTGCACTCATCAACGCACAAAGCAGCAGGTTCAATGAAGAATGGACCAACTACCTTTCTTTCATAGCCATAAATTCTCAAGGAGACAGCGGCCTCATGCCAAATAGCATTGGCAAGGAAAACAAAAATATCAAGGCCTTCTTCAATTGGTGCTTTGACAAGAACATCACGAGCCGTTTCAGTTTGAAGGGTTACCCAACCATCATGGAAGATGTCGATAATATTTACCTTACCGAAGCCGATTTAGAAGCGATTGAAAACAAAGTCATTGAAGATCCAAAATACGCAGTTGTCCGAGATTTGTTTTTGGTAGGTTGTGAAACGGGCTTGCGCTACTCTGACTACGTGCGCATCCAACCCCACGACTTCATGCGTGAAGAGTTGCATATTGTCCCGAAGAAAACCAAAAAGCAAGGGGTGAAAAAGGTTATCATTCCGCTCAGTGATCGCTTCAAACGCATTTTGGAGAAGTATGACGGCGTATTGCCGAATCTCGACAAAAACCACATCACAAACTTCAACAAAATGATAAGAGAAATCTGCGAGTCATTGAATATGAAGGACGAGATCAAGTTCTACCGAGAAATCGCTGGCAAGACCATTAAAGTCACCAAATACAAATTCGAAGAGGTATCGTCACACACCTGCCGCCGCACTTTCTGCACCCTCAAATTCCTCAAGGGAATGCCTGCCCAAGCCATCATGAAGTTCACCGGCCACACTTCAGAACGCAACTTCCTCAAATACCTCAAACTCGACGCCGAACTCACAGCGCAGAAGTATAAGGGATATTTTTAGGAATAACACTATCATGGCAATGAACTATGTTGCCGGTAACCGGGAGTGTTATTTTGAAAAATAACAATTCTAACTTAAAGCTAGCTTAAGTTAAGATTTCTGTTGATTTGTTGTACGAACGTGCAACAAAATGCAAAAAAATCAATTCACGAGTATTAATGTTATTTCCAACTTAAGTTGACTTCAAGTTGAATTAAGTTGACTTTGAGTTAGGTTTGAAGCTTGGTTATAATACTTGTTTTCGTTATTATGTGACACACTATGTAAAACGTCTGTATAAATTGGACCACTTTACTCGTAGTTTGTAATTTGTGCTTTAGCTTTACAAAATGATATTATATCAATTTCTTCGAAGCAAATTATATACAAACCTTACTATTGTAGTTTTAATCATCATAGGCTTCATGGTAAAACTCCCTGCCGTTTTTCATCAATATGACAAAGAATTACACGCAGCATTTTATTTTATGGCTGTTATATTTTTTGGACTGCAATTTCCCAAAAAGTGGTTGTTGGTTGTCTTTTGTTTATTGATTTTTGGATTTGGAATTGAATTGGCTCAAGCTTTTTCGAATAAAATCAGTATTCGACTTATAGGGAAGTCAATACACGGAAGATTTGACATCGAAGATATTCGTTATAATTTCAAAGGTTTATTTTGGGGTTCTCTTGTGCTCCTTTTGCTGTTAAAATTCAAAAGTCTATTCGACAAAAGGTAAGTTCTTACTACTTCATCTCTCCAATCTCATAAGCAGTCATTGCGGTACCTCCACAAACTTCTCCTTTCGGAGTGCCTTTAACCCATATTGCTAAGTCATGATACCTGCGTTTGTAATGGTCTAAGTAAATCAAATTGATACACAAAGGAGTTGATGAGCCCCACCATTCATCCGCTTCTTCAATAGGAAAACGCAATTCCACTTCTGCTTTAACAGAAGCCATGAACGCATTTTGTGCAGCGTCTAAATTTTCGAAAAAGCGTTTTTTATAGGCGGGTTCCATCCAATCATATTTCGCGTAGATTTTTTTGATATAATCCAACCGGAAATTCATTTTCTTTTTCCAGTACTGTACTGCTTCATAACTGCTCAAATTCATCGTTGCCTGATCCGATGAA
>JAURMI010000022.1 GCA_030830785.1 Crocinitomicaceae bacterium | reverse complement strand
CCAACACCAGTTTTGGGTGTCTATAGCAGCACGGTCCACCTCTTCCCATTTCGAACAGAGAAGTTAAGCCTGCTTGCGCTGATGGTACTGCGGTTTTGATCGTGGGAGAGTAAGTCGATGCCGATTTTTAAAGCCTCACAGTCTGTGAGGCTTTTTTTTTGGCTTAAACGCATCCAAAAACAATGCAACTTTTATACCCATTGTACGTTCAAATATATAGGTTAACCTCATTTAAATGACCACACCATATAAATCATATCGTATCATTTATTTATTGTGGGTACTACTTATAGTACCCATTGAAACCATTGCTCAAAAAATTGATCCAGATGATTCATATACAATAGATTTATGTTTACCAAATTCTATGTTCAACGCGCCTTATAGAAATATAATGCAAGGTTTGGTTCATGCAAGTACTCATTATCAATATACTATCAAAAATGGTTTGTATTTGGGAGCAGGAGTACACTATAGTTATTTTGCAATCAATGAATTTAGGGTAACTCCTAAAATATATGGCGGTATACATTCAGGAGCTGCTTTTTTGAAAACTGGCCATGAAAGGTTTTGGACAGAACGATTTGGAACCGATCTAGGCATTAGAGCCGGCTGGGTGAGAAGTTATGTAATATCAGATTTGCTTAGTGAACAAATTAACGCGCCTCAAATACGCGAAGGATTATATTTTGAACCCAATTTAAGTTTGGTTCTCACTTCAGATGTGAATCAAAGTTTTAGATTATCTATTGGATATCCCCTATATGCGATTGCTTTTTCCCCTCAATTATTGGGTATAGAAGGCAATATGGGCTATGATGAGAGTGAATTTGAACAAAATTCAACTTTTTTAAGTATAGGTTTTGGATATACGTACTATTTCAATGGAAAGAAGAGTAGTGCAGAGGAAGATTAAGTTTGCAACACACCAACTTTATATTCGGGAAGACTTTGTTGATGTGCTGCCATTTCAATACCCATGGAAATGATTTTTCTAGTGTCAATAGGGTCAATTATTGCATCCACCCAGAGGTTTCTTGCTGCATAATACGGAGAGCTTTGCTCGTCATACCGGGCTTTTATTTTATCGAACATCGCCTTTTCTTTTTTTGAATCAATTTGCTCACCTTTTTCTTTTAGTTTAGCAACCTCAATTTGAAGAAGCGTTTTGGCAGCTGCGGCACCAGACATGACTGCAATTTCTGCTGTAGGCCAAGCAACGATTAATCTCGGATCATATGCCTTTCCACACATGGCATAATTGCCTGCACCGTATGAGTTTCCGATGATTATCGAAAATTTTGGAACTACGCTATTGGCCATAGCATTCACCATTTTAGCACCATCTTTAATAATGCCGCCGTGTTCACTTTTTGATCCGACCATAAATCCGGTAACATCGTGAAGAAAAACCAAAGGAATTTTCTTTTGATTACAAAGCATTATAAATCTTGCAGCTTTATCGGCACTATCCGAGTAAATTACACCACCAAATTGCATTTCTCCTTTTGCATTCTTGACTACAGATCTATTATTGACAATAATCCCAACACTCCATCCTTCAATACGCGCATATGCAGTAATTAATGTTTTTCCATAACTTGCCTTATACTCTGTAAAAGAATTTGCATCAACAATCGTTTCGATGAGCGCGTAGGAATCATATGGCTTGGTGCGATCTTCTGGGAGAATACCATAAACTTCTTGTGGTTGTTTTAAGGGTGGTGTCGTATCAATGCGATCATAGGCTATCTTTTCTTGAGGACCTATCCTACTCATTAAATCACGAATTTTTAATATACATTCATGGTCATTTTTAACTTTATAATCGCAAACCCCGGAAATTTCTGTTTGTGTAGTGGCACCCCCCAATATTTCATTTTCTATCTTTTCTCCAATGGCAGCTTTAACCAAATAGGAGCCTGCTAAAAAGATAGTGCCAGTTTTGTCAACAATTATTGATTCATCTGACATTATGGGTAAATATGCACCACCTGCCACGCAGTTCCCCATTACCGCTGCAATTTGTGTGATACCCATTGCAGACATTTTTGCGTTATTTCTAAAGATGCGCCCAAAATGTTCCTTGTCGGCAAAAATCTCGTCCTGCATCGGAAGATAAACACCAGCAGAATCTACTAAATAGATTATAGGTAAGTTGTTTTCCATTGCAATCTCTTGGGCCCTGAGGTTTTTTTTTGCCGTTATAGGAAACCAAGCACCAGCCTTAACGGTAGCATCGTTTGCTACAACAATACATTGCCTACCTTCAACATATCCTAGAATTGTTACAACACCTCCAGCTGGGCAACCACCATGCTCCTCGTACATATCATGCGCAGCAAGCGCACCAATTTCAATTTGCTCAGAATTGGGATCTAAAAGGGCTGTGATTCTTTCTCTTGGGGTAAGTTTACCGTTTTGATGTTGCTTTTCAATGCGTTTTTTTCCTCCACCCAAGTAGATTTTTTCCAAAGTCTGCTCGAGCTTTCTTATTTTAAGGCGCATTTGATCTACATTGAAATTGAACGCTACTGATTTATCGGATCCCATTTTTTACTTGTATTTCAAATATACGAAATGTATTCATCCCTTGTCATGTTTATGGATTTTCATAATTTCAGGTCTTTAAATCATTATAGCACAATGCATATAGAACATAATCCTTCAAATAGTCAAGAATCAAAGAAGAACAGACTCACATTATATATACTAATTGCGATGGTACTAGGCGCAGTATTGGGGTCAATAATTCATAACTATTGTGATCAACAAACAGCAATTCAATTCAGTGATTATATAAAATTATTGGCAACCATTTTTATCAGGTTGGTTCAAATGATCATTGCGCCCCTCGTATTTACAACACTTGTTGTCGGAATTGCCAAACTCGGAGATATTAAAACAGTCGGGCGTATCGGAGGACGCGCATTGGCTTGGTTTTTTTCGGCTTCGCTAATATCTTTAGTTATTGGCTTGATGTGGGTTAATTTTTTAAAACCGGGCAGCGGGGTTAATTTATCGAATTTAGACCATGCTGCTGTTCATGAACTTACAGAGAAGACCCAAGATTTTTCTGTTCAAAATTTTGTTGAGCACATTATACCAAAGTCTGTTTTTGAAGCTATGGCAGATAATGAAATACTTCAGATCGTAATATTTTCAATCTTTTTTGGTTTGGCAGCTGCTGCAATTGGAGGAAATGCCAAACCAGTAGTTAACGCCCTTGATAAAGCTTCTCACATAATTTTAAAAATGGTCAATTATGTAATGAAAATTGCACCAATAGGTGTTTTTGGGGCAATTGCAGGAGTTTTTGCAGTTAAGGATGTATCAGAATTGATGTTTACTTATACCAAATTCTTTGGCTCATTTTTAGTCGGTATAACCTCTCTTTGGATAATATTATTATTAATAGGTTATTTGTTTTTACGTGGTCATTTATTTAGACTTTTAAAACGAATTGTAAGTCCATTGATTATTGCATTTGGGACAACGAGCAGTGAAGCTGTTTTTCCAAAATTGACAGAAGAGTTAGAAAGATATGGAATTAAAGACCGAATTGTATCTTTTATGCTTCCCTTAGGATATTCATTTAATTTAGATGGGAGTATGATGTATATGACCTTTGCCAGTATTTTTATTGCGCAGGTTTATGGAGTTCACCTCGACACACCAACACAATTTACTATGCTATTGGTACTTATGTTAACTAGTAAAGGTATTGCAGGTGTTCCTCGTGCAAGTTTGGTGGTTGTTGCAGCAACCTGTGGCATGTTTAAGATTCCTATTGAAGGTATTGCCCTTATTTTGCCAATCGATCATTTTTGCGATATGTTTAGAAGTGCAACCAATGTACTTGGCAATTCAATTGCAACAGCTGTTGTAGGAAAATGGGAAACAAAGAATTCTTAAATTTTGCCAAGAATGTCAGTCAGTACGCATTGATCAATGTCATGACCCCCATCAAACGAATGCACATTGAATCCAAGTACTTTGTATTCGTTTTTTATCTCAATTTGTTTGTCTTGGCTAAAATAAACATCATTTTCACCAAGAACAAAATTGAGTTGTGCGGCGTTAGCAAAAGTTGATTTTTCAATATCTGATGGGAAAACGCTTGCCCACAGAATTAGCTGAGAAAATAATTTTGGATTTCTTTGATAAAGTCTTGCTGCTGTAGCGCCACCTTGTGAGAATCCTAATAAATGAATGGTGGATTCTGTGTGTTTTTTTTGGATTTCCTCAACGAGCTGAAGTAAATAATTGGTATTTTCTTCTATATCTTGCAAACGCCATTCTTTTGTCATCCACGAAGCACCAACTCTTCCTGAGCTCCCATTTAAATAAAAACGATGTGGACCTTCTGGAATTATTAGTCCAAAACGCTCTTCTAAGAAGCTAAATTTTTGATAAAAAAAACCTGCTAATTGGCCATAACCATGAAGCGCCAAAAGTATTTTGGGTTTAGATACGAGTGAATTTTGATAATACCGCCGCGTTTGTTGAATTTCGAAAAATTGTTCTTGCATTAATGCTGTATAGTCAGCTTTTTAATTCCCTTACCCTTTAATGCATACACTTCAATTATATAATTTCCGTTAGCTAGTTTTGAGCAATCGATATGAATTGAATTTCCAATGCCAGATGACGCATAGTGTACTTTCCCTTGCAAATCAAGAATTCTAATACCTGTTATTGGATTTTGCTTGGATTCTATTGTAATATAATCTATTGCCGGATTAGGCACGATTGAAAAATCAAGGAGGCTTTCATTTAATCCAGTAATATCAATTCCAACACAATTGCAGTTTATATCCAAGGAATCATTAATTGTCATAGGGTTACCATCGTCGCAGGGGCTTCCAGGTAAAATACACGAGTTATCATCTGTATTGGCCAAAGGATTGTAATTACAAGCATTTGGGTCCATGCAGCCACTTACGTATAGTGTCCCTACACAATTACATAATGAATCTAGGATATCATTAAATGTATCAGGGTTATTGTCATCACATGGCGTATCGGGATAAAGACAACTGCCGTTGTCGACATTGGCCAATGGGTCATAAGTACAGGAATTTGGATCCATACAACCATTGACAATTATGTCTCCTATACAAAGACAATCTGGATTAATCGAATCATTAATCGTATTTGGATTGTTGTCGTCGCACAATTGCCCCGGATACAAACAAGAGGAATCATCAACTGTTGCTAAGGGGTTGAAGTTACAAGAGGCTGGATCCATGCACCCGTAAACTGGGGCAATAATAATTTGTCCTATACAATTACAGTTAGCATCAGTACTGTCATTAACAGTCAGAGGATTTCCGTCATCACATGGCGTATTTGGATACAAACAGCTTCCGTCATTGACAGTTGCTAAACAATTGTAGTTACAAGAAAGCGGGTCCGTACATCCTAGCACAGGCGTTGCAGGGCCATATGCATAGCGCGCTATGGCATGTTGTGTATTTGGACCTGGATTTGCAAATCCAGCAACAACAATCTTGTTACCCGGGTATGCATCCATACCATAGGCATCGTCCCAGCTAGAGCTCACTGCAGTAACGGTATGACCGTTGGTTCCAAATCCTGTATCCAAAATACCATTTGAAGTGTATTTGGAAATAATAAAATCTCTCACAAAAGAGCTAGGGCCAGTGGTACCGCATGCCAATAAGGAACCATCAGGGTGAATTAATAATTCGTAATAGTTATCCATTGCTGCAACATCAACAATTGTGGTGCCTGGTGTGCTTGGAAAAACTCCCGGGCCAAAAGTAGTAACCAAAGCTCCAGTAGATTCGTTTCTTGCTTGTAGAATTAAATCCCAAGGCCCGACGCCATTCTGTCCAGTCATAATCAATTTTGTTCCATCAAATTCAATATCAAAAAAGCGTGCATTGTAGCTCAGAGGGATCAATACACCATTGCTGCCAAAAGAAGAATAAGGAATTCCCAAAGAAGAAACTTTCGCCAAGAGCGGATAATATATGTTATTTATGTAGGCGTCGCCACAAATAAAAATGTCGTTATTACTGCCAATTACAGCGCTTTGTCCAAAACAAGAGTTCAATGCAGCATTCTGAAAAACTGTAGTTCCATTTGTGCCAAATGAAACGTCTAATTGACCATTCATATCACATTGAGTAAGAGCCAATCTATTGGTTGTAAAACCCGGTGTTTTTGAGACTCCTACTAAAATGATTTTGTTATTTTGGATTAATATCTTCCTTGCATAATCTTCACCTGAGTCTATGTCATTATTAAAAAAACCATTAACCCCAAAAGTTTGATCCAAGGTGCCATCGCTATTGAGTTTGATCATGGTAAATTGAGGGTTTGCTGCGGTAATACTTGACGCTCCGGCAACCAAAACTTGACCTGAAGGCAATAGCTCCATATCATAGGCAAAGCACGAACCTCCTGGAGAATTATAAATATAATAACCATTGGTGCCATAGGTGCTATCTATTGAACCATCACAATTCAATCGAACCACAACCATACCTAAACTCGATATTGCCCCTGAAGTACCACAATAAAGCATTTTTCCATTGGGTAAACTCACAATATCTTGTGCATTATCCATAAAGTTACTGGCAACAGGTCCGTATGTAGCATATCCGCTACCTGCAAAAGTTGGATCTAATGACCCTGGTGTTTGTCCAAAAATTAAAGTGGAACACACAAGACTAAAGCTCGCTAAAAATGTTCTCATATGGGTTATTAAGGTGCTTGCAAAAATAACACTATATTTGAATGTGCGTAAATATTTTCTATTTGCCTTTATTGCACTTTTAGCCTACCAATTTGTGGGTTTTTTCACTTTTATTGAGTTTGAACATTTTATTATTCGCAAGGATATTAAAAAAGCCATTAAGCTTGCTGTGCCAGATAATCAACTTATTTGCTTGCACTTCACGCTAAAAGAAAGTAAGGAGCTCAATTGGGTAAAGCCACATGAATTCAAACTAAAGGGTCGATTTTATGATATCGTTCATAAGAAAAAAGTAAACGGAGTTTGGTATTATAAATGCATAGACGATAAACAAGAAACGGTTTTATTTGAGAAATTAGCTTACGCAATTGCCGATAACTTAGTGAATGCACCCGAAAGACATCCCATACATGGATGGCTTAAATTGATCAAAGAACCTATGGAGCCTTTGCCTACTTTTGATTATCGCTGCAATGAATTTATCCCAACCAGAAAAGTGTCTCCTTCTTTTAATAGGCAAAAAATAAGTCAACCTTTATTATTTGTTCTGGCACCTCCTCCTAAAAGTTTAGTTTAAATATTGAGATAATTAGCGCTTTTTTGGTCAATCTTTCCACGAAGAAAGTTTATAGTATTATTTCAATTGAGGTTGCATACAACATCTTTTAATTAAACTAATTCAAATGAAATCAACATATCTTATGCTGATAGGTGTGCTATTTATACCTATCCTAAATGTTGCACAACATACTTTTGAAGTGCGCGATGCATACACCTTTGAGCCTATTAATGGGCTTAAATTTCAATCAAAAACTCCTATCAAACAAATATCAAATATTTCTTATCAGTTAGAAGGGGAAGCTCCTTTTGTAGTTTTCATTGAGCATCCAGATTACGAGGCTACCGCATTGCAAATTCCTCGTTCCCAAACTTCATTCCACATAGATGTGTATTTGGTGCCCAATACTCAGACCGAAAATGAAACGGTCGTTTCGGCAAATAGAACCCTAGAAAAGCGAAAGGATGTTGCTCAGAAAATCGAAGTAATTCGGGCCTCCGAATTGCAGTTTCAGCAACATACCTCAATGGCTGATGTTTTATCGAACACCGGATCGGTTTTTGTACAAAAAAGCCAGCTTGGAGGCGGCAGCCCAATTATTCGAGGATTTGAAACAAATAAAATCCTGATGGTGGTAGATGGTGTGCGTATGAACAATGCGATTTACCGTGGGGGGCACCTTCAAAATTGCATCACCCTTGATCAAGCTACTATGGATAGGGTGGAACTTGTTTTTGGTCCAGGATCTGTGATGTATGGATCTGATGCAATAGGCGGGGTCATGAGTTTTCAGACTAAAAAACCTTTATTTAGTTCAACCAATCAAACTTTGGTAAAGAGCGGGGCCTACTTACGGGGCTTTTCTGCCAGTGCGGGTTTTGCTACCAATGCTCAAGTAAATGTCGCTAATCGACGTTTTGCCTCACTCACTTCAATTTCGTACGCTTGTTATGGTGATTTGCGTCAGGGATCAAAGCGCTCTGAGGCCATCGGAGATTTAGGTTACCGACCTTGGTATGTGAGTTCCATCAATGGAGTGGATAGCATGGTTGTAAATGCAGATAGTAGCCTTCAAGTGGGGTCTGGTTACAATCAATATGATGTGTTGCAAAAATTCAGCTTCAGACAAAAACAAGGGGTAATACATCACTTGAATTTTCAATTATCAAATTCTAGCCATGTAAATCGATATGATCGGCTTACACAAATGTCTAATTCAGCTCCAAAATATGCCGAATGGTACTATGGCCCTCAATTTCGTTTATTGGCCGCCTATACGCTGGAGTTAAATCATCAAACCAAATGCTATGATAATGCACGTATTATTTTGGCTTATCAAGGCATCGAAGAGAGTAGGATAGATAGAAAATTTAATTCTTCAACAAAAAATCATCGCATTGAAAATCTCGATATTTATTCTTTCAATGCTGATTTCATGAAAAAAATGGGTGCTAATGAATTTCGCTATGGTGCAGAAGCATATCTAAATTTGGTAAATTCAACTGCCTTTGCAGAAAATATTTTCACAGGCGCTCAAAGTGCACTAGACACGCGCTATCCGGATGGAGGTTCGTCTATGAAAGGGGCGGCCCTTTATGCTTCTCATACGTATGAATTATCTGATCAACTAATTATTAATGATGGGATACGTCTTTCACAAGTAGGATTGTCAGCTACGTTTAATGACCAAACTTTCTTTCCTTTTCCATTTAGTCAAATTCAACAAAATCACCTTGCATTGAATGGTAATATAGGGATCATTTATCTGCCTACAAGTAAGCTGCGTTTGGTAGTCAATGCTTCAACTGCATTTAGAGCACCAAACATTGATGACCTTACGAAAGTTTTTGAATCTGTACCGGGCTCTGTGATTGTTCCTAATCCAAATTTGCTTGCTGAATATGCTTATAATGGTGAGTTTGGTATGCAATACGAAGTTTTAAAAAACACCACCATTGGTGCAACCCTTTACCAAACTTGGCTGACCAATGCCTTGACAGTTCAACAAGGAACATTTAATGGCTCTGATAGCGTGCTCTACGATGGTCAGGTAAGTGCCGTGCTAACAACTACCAACGCAGGCAAAGCAAAGGTTCAAGGTGTTGAAGCCTTTTTAAATGCACAGATTACTCCAAAATGGAATGTGTTTTCAAGTTTTAATTATACCAATGGCCGCATTCTCAACAATACTGAGACTTCTCCATTGGATCATATCGCTCCAGCATTTGGAAAGGTCAGTGTGAAGTATTCACCCAATTATAAGTTGCGTTTGGAGGGCTTTGCTTTGTATTCAGGTTGGAAACACTTTGAAGATTATAACTTAATAGGTGAAGATAATTTTGACTATGCCACACCTGATGGCATGCCTAGTTGGTACACATTGAACCTACGTGCAAATTATAACATCAATAAAAATATAAGTTTGCAAATGGCATGTGAGAATATTTTGAATCAAAATTACCGCATGTTTGCCTCAAATATCTCTGCCCCAGGACGGAATTTCATCCTCACACTACGAGGAAATTTTTAAGAAGTATCAATGTTAACAACAAAGGCGGAGCTAGCACTCCGCCTTTGTTGTTTTCAATTGTTTTAGCACTTGTTTATTTGGAGTCTTTGGTGGCATATTTTCCTTCTTGTGCTAAATAGAAGAAGGTGTATTTGATCTTTTCGATTGGTTGTATACGCGGGATATATGTGTTTTTATCTGCCCCTTTAGGCAAATTTTCTAACTTACCTTCCATTACAAAAATGTTTTTTTGAGGCCCATAAGAACCTGCCCCGAATTCAAAGTGATAAGCTTCGTTTTGATCAGTACCCAATCCATCAAAATTTTTAAACTGAAAAATACGCCTTGGTGTATGGTTACTTATGGTATAAAAATCTTTGTAATTGGCATTTCTAATCCTAAAATCGATGAGGATATCTTTGTATTGTTCGGAACTTATATTTTCGAAGTTAACAGTAAGTGGTAGCAGAGGAGAAGATGGTATTGCAATAGGTGGGGAAAGCATGTCTAGTTTACCATCAAAAAAGAAAAAATAATTGAAATTACCCATATAGCCTAATTCAGCACGTTTTGCCGGATTGGGGCTAGCAGCAGCTTGTTGTATGGCAAAATCTAATCTGTTGATAGTAACAACCGCATCTTCAATACCATCCTCGTTTAATTGAGCTTTGTGTATTTCTAATATAAATTTTTCGTTAGCTTGAATTTTTAGTTGGGCCCTAACCATTCTATCTACGTATTGTTCTAACGGCTGATTGCCTTTTTTTGGCGGGCCACTTTCTTCAAGATTAGATTCTACTGTTTGGTTTGGCTCCGAACAGGCAAAAATTACTACGGCAAATAAGAAAAATACTTTTTTCATGCTACAAATATAAGGATGTCTTTTTTTTATTAATAATTGACTTAAATTTCATTCACAAAGGCCAAAGTTTAATTTTTTTTCGAATCTAAATTGAAATTATATAACTGAAAATCAAATATTTAATAGCATTCATTTATTTTAATTATTAAAATTATTTTATTCAATTTGAAACCTTGGCACAATCCTTGGCGTAATAGTCTCAAACAACGCAATACATTTTAACCATGACAACAAGTATTCAGTCTTTAAGAAGCAAAACTATTCGACTTGCCAAGTTGAAATTAGATGAGCATCGTCAATTGGGTTTGCTCAGTCCGTTGAATATTTTTGAAGTTGCCGATTTATATGATCGTATTAAAAATACACAGGAAAAATTGGAAGTAGATCCTCATTCAATGGAGCTACATCTTAATTAGTAGTTGATTTATAGTTAGTTAAAAAAAGGATGCTTCGGTGTCCTTTTTTTTTATCTCCTAACTTGAGGCAATTACTGCAGAACCAATTAATTGATTTTCCTTGTACCATGCTGCAAATTGACCTGGCGCTATGCCTTTTTGTTTTTGCTTAAAAAGAATATAGAATTCGCCATCTTTTTCAATCAGTTGAGCATTTTGAAGTGGTTGGCGGTAACGTATTCTCACCAAACAGTCAACGATTTCATCTGCCCTCATTGCATTATTGTTGTTGATCCAAGCAATACTCTCTTTTTCCAATTTTAAAGCCCAACGGTTTAAGCCAGGATGATGCTCGGTTTGCCCGCTAAATACAATGTTATCCACTGTATCTATACCAATAACAAAGCTGGGTTCTGGGCGTCCACCGATATGTAAGCCTTTTCTTTGGCCAATCGTATAGTAATGGGCACCTTGGTGTTGGGTAACCTCAATTCCATCAGTTAATTGGTAAGAGAACGGCTTTGCGAGCCTTTTTATATTCTCAATTGTTGGTTCAATCGCCTCATAGCGTTCAAATTGCTCAAGCGAGATTGGAATTTCAATGATGGGTCCTAGTTTTGGAGCAAGCTGTTGTTGAAGAAAAGTGGGCAATGCTATTTTCCCTACAAAACAAAGACCCTGCGAATCTTTTTTATCTGCAGTAACAAGTCGGTGCTCAGCGGCAATTTTTCTCACCTCTGCTTTTTGCAAATGCCCGATTGGAAATAAGGCTTTCGAAAGCTGCGCTTGACTTAGCTGACACAAAAAATAAGACTGGTCCTTGCCTTGGTCAGCTCCAGCTAAGAGGCTAAAAGTTCCGTCCTTATTTTCTCTTCGCTGACAATAATGGCCCGTGGCTACATAGTCAGCACCTAAATCAATGGCTGCTTTCAAAAAAACATCAAATTTTATTTCGCGATTACAAAGGACATCTGGGTTCGGCGTTCTACCAGCTTCATATTCCTTAAACATATAATTGACAATACGCTCCTTGTATTGTTCAGATAAGTCCAGAACCTGAAAAGGAATATCAAGGTGTTGGGCAACCAATAGCGCATCATTGGAGTCATCTATCCAAGGGCATTCTTCTGAAAGAGTAACGCTTTGGTCGTGCCAATTGCGCATGAACATGCCAATAACGTCAAAGCCTTGCTGTTTTAGTAAAAAAGCGGCAACGCTAGAATCAACACCGCCAGAAAGACCAACGACTACTCGTTTCATTTGTCAAAGTTAGTGCTTTCTTAATGTAACCAAATCAATTTAGCACAGCATTTAGAATTCAATGTCTAATATTTTACTATTTTTTCAATACAATTAATCCCATCTATTGCCGCCGAGACTATGCCACCGGCATAACCAGCACCCTCTGCAATCGGATAGAGGTTAGAAATTTCAACATGCTGAAAGTTAAGCGCATTTCTTGGAATAAGAATCGGTGAAGATGTACGAGATTCTGGAGCATGAACTACGGCATCATTAGTGATAAAACCAGGCATTTTTTTATTAAAATCAATAAAAGCCTTTCTTAAATGATTATAGATTAAATCAGGTAGAATTTCCTTAAGATTAACACTTACTATTCCAGGTTGGTAGGACGATCTTGGAAATTGAGTACTTATATTGCCATTTACAAAATCTTGCAAGCCTTGAGCAGGTACAGATTGTGTTTTACCTGCGGCTTCCCAACAAGCTTTCTCTACGTTTTTTTGAAATTCAAGGCAAACAAAGGGGTTATTCTTTTGCTCAAAATCGCTCGGTTCGATGCCAACAACAATCCCAGAATTTGCATAGATATTATTTCTTTTGGACGGAGACCAACCATTTGTTACAACTTCCTGACTTCCTGTAGCGCAGGGCGCAATAATTCCTCCAGGGCACATGCAAAAAGAATATACCCCCCTATTATCAACTTGTGTTACCATAGAATAGGCAGCAGGTGGTAGAAATTCATCACTGAGTCTTCCATGGTATTGTAAACGATCAATATAGTCCTGAGTGTGCTCAACGCGAACACCAAGTGCAAAGGGTTTGGCAAGGATTTTAATTTGTTTTTTAAAGAGTAGATCAAATATATCTCTTGCAGAATGGCCAGTTGCCAAAATCAATCTATTGATTACAATTCTTTTTTTTCCATTAATTTCGATTTCATGAATTTTGCCATTTTCTGTAAAAAGATTGGTCAATTTGTGTTCAAAATAAATCTCGCCACCACATGAAATGATTTTATTGCGAATGGCTTCAATAAGCTTAGGTAATTTATTGGTGCCAATATGCGGGTGTGCATCGATGAGGATGTCTTCGGTGGCTCCAAATTGTACCATCCACTCCAATACTTTTTGAACATCGCCACGTTTTTTTGAACGCGTGTAAAGCTTCCCATCTGAGTAGGTGCCGGCGCCTCCTTCGCCAAAACAATAATTTGAATCGGGATTTAGTATATGATCTCTAGTTAATTTGGCGAGGTCTCGTCTTCGAGAACGAATGTCCTTACCCCGTTCATAGATGATTGGTTTGTAACCGCGTGTGATTGCCTGTAAGGCTGCAAAAAGTCCGGCTGGGCCTGCACCAATGATATGTAGTTGCGGTGCTAGTTTATCCAATATTGGAAATTCATAATTTATAAATCTTGGTGCAAGCGCCGATTCAATGGCCACCTCAAAGCTTGCATTGATTTTAATTTGTTTTTGTCTAGCATCAATGCTTCTTCTGTGCCATCGAAAAGAAATTTTCTGATTCTTTTTTATCTTGAGTTTTTCGCGAATCAAATTTTCAATAAGAAATAAATCTTTAACCTCCTCTGGTTTACAAGTGAAATTAATGACTTGATTCATCCTTCAAAAATCAAAGAAAAGTACCACACACGATTGTAAAGCTGATCTATTGGATTGGAAACGGGTGTAAAGTCTTGAATAAAACTACTTTTGAAGCCATGACTATATTTTAATTCTATACCGAATTTAAAATAGGGTGCAAAAAATTCGAGCCCACCGCCAATTTGTCCTTGCCAATCATTCTTTTTAATTTTAACAAAAGGGTCATAAAAATTTTGAGATGCATCTTGTTGCGATTGTAAATCAATGCTGTATTGCATGCCCAGTAATGAATATGCGGTAAAATTATTGTAGCGTTTGGTGCGAAATTGCAACATCATAGGAAATTCTAGATTTGTTGAATTGACACGTTGTTGCCCGACACCATTTAAAAACCAAATTGTATCAAGGCTTTTATAATTTAAAACGCGCTCTTGAAACGAAAGGGTGGGTATGAAGCGAAAACGAATTGTAGGCGTACCGAGTTTTATTGTTGTGAGAATGCCCAGTTGCCCGCCAGGCTGTGCATCGTTTTCTATGGAAATGAGTTGGTATTGATTGTATGCATTTGCTTTGGGCATAAGTGTAAAATCTGAACTATTTACACCGAGCATAAATCCAAAGTGAATAAATCGTTTGTCAAAATTTTTATAACGCTGCTGTTTCTGCGTTTGAGCAATTAAGGAGGAAGATAACAAGCAAAAAATAATCAAGTACCTCATGACTTCTCAACGTTTTATCTAACTACTTATTGTGTTTAGTTCCTATATAGATACTAGCTATTCCTCCGCTGAGTCGAATTGGTTTGTCAATGTGATATCCGACCTTTTGTAAAACGGCACAAAAAGCATCACCTTCTGGAAAAACCGCTACACTTTCTGGTAAATAGTTATATGCGCGCTTATCTTTTGAAATATATTTCCCAAAAAAAGGTATTAAGGTTTTGGAATAAAATCCGAAAAGTTGTTTGATTGGAAAAGTTTTGGGTTTGGAGAATTCCAAAATAACTGCTTTACCTCCTGGTTTTAGAACCCTCAGCATTTCTGCAAGTCCTTTTTCAAGATTCTCATAATTTCTAACTCCAAATCCTACGGTAATGGCATCAAAGGAAGCATCCTCAAATGGCATGTTTTCGCTATCACCGAGTTGCATTTCTATAATGTGGTCAAAGGCGCGTTTTTTCATTTTCTTTTTTCCTACTTCGAGCATACCAGCAGAAATATCCATGCCAATAATTTTTTTGGGCTTTAATGCAAGACTTGCAATAGCAAAATCGCCAGTTCCAGTGGCTAAATCAAGGATGATTTCTGAATTTGAATTTCGCAATTGTTTGACTGCTTTTTTACGCCATAGTTTATCAATACCTAAGGATAAAAAATGATTTAAAAAATCGTAGTTCGACGAAATATTATCAAACATTTGGGCAACCTCTTCCTTTTTGGATTGTGTCGAATTGTACGGTTTTACAATTTTTTCTGACATAGATTAAATATTATGCTTTATAGCCTCGGCTCTTAGTAGGTCTTTATCGATGCTTACCACACCAGAGCTTTCACAAACTAGGCCTCCAGCTAAATTGGCTAATGCGGCAATTTGTGGTGTTGAAGCTCCGCTTATCAAAGCAAGACATATGGTTGCAATTACAGTATCTCCAGCACCTGATACATCTGAAATTTTTCGATCATATGCGGCTTGGTGAAAGTGATTTTTTCCATCAAATAATTGAACGCCGTATTCCGATAAAGTAACAAAGGTAAATTTGGGATTAATCCGATGATGCAATTGCTCTATGGCATTGTTAAGTTCATCTAGTTCAAATTCAATTTGCAATCCTTCTTTGAGTTCTTTTAAATTTGGTTTAAAAAGCGTGCAGCCACTATAGCTAAAAAAGTTATTCTTTTTTGGATCAACTACAATTGGTATCTGCCTAAAATTTGCCTCTGAAATGAGCCATTGAATATGTTCCTTTGTCAAAACACCCTTGTTATAATCCTCTAATAGAATTCCATCTACACCTTGATTTAAAATTTCTAATATACTTCCTTGAATTTTTAAATATTCTTCTTTACTCAAGTCATGTTGATCCTCTCTGTCAATTCTTAAAAGATGTTTACCATCAGAAATGACTCTTGTTTTGATGGTGGTTTTTCGCTCTTTGGATAGTACAATTGCCCTAGTATCTACGTTTGCATTTTGCAGTTGTGAATAAAGTTGCTGCCCTGTGTCATCCTGACCAATTACACTTGCAAGCTTGACACTTGCGCCGAGTGCAATTAAATTTAAGGCTACATTTCCCGCTCCGCCAATACGACAATTTTCTGATTCTTGGTCTACAACCGCTACGGGTGCTTCGGGACTCATGCGTGAAACATTGCCATGGATGTACTGATCGGTCATAACGTCGCCAACAACAAGAATTTGCTTGCTTAAAAAAGAATCCAAAATAGTATTGATATCCATCATATTATTGGAGTTGAAGGAGCGCAGCTTCAATTCTCTCTATTGCAGTTTTTAGTGTTGGTTCCGATGCGGCGTAGCTAATTCTAAAACAATTGGGATCCCCAAAAGCTTCTCCGCTGACACAAGCAACTAAGGCTTCTTCGAGTAAGAACATACAAAAGTCATCTGCAGTATTAATTGTTTTGCCCTTGTAACTTTTATTGAAATATGCAGCGCAATTGGGGAATACGTAAAATGCCCCTTCTGGATGGTTTACTTTTAAACCAGGTATCTTATTGAGACCGTTTAACACCAAGTTTCTCCTCTTTTTAAAAGCTGCAATCATATCTTGAAGTACTAATGGGTTAGCATCCATTGCGGCAATTGCGGCTCTTTGAGTGATGGAAGAAGTGGCAGAGGTAAATTGACCTTGAACTTTGTCGCAAGCTTCGGCTATAGCCTTAGGAGCCCCTATATATCCTAAACGCCATCCGGTCATAGCCCATGCTTTTGAAACGCCATTGACGGTGACTACTTGATTATAGATTTGATCAAATTGTGCCAAACTTTCGTGGTGACCATCAAAATTAATGTGCTCATAAATTTCATCGGACATGGCTACTACATGAGGATTTTTTTCGAGAACACGTGCAATATCTTTCAACTCTTCCTTACTATACACCGAGCCAGTTGGATTGCAAGGTGTAGAAAACATTAACAATTTGGTTTTATCCGTGATTGCGGCTTGAAGGTCGTCACCACTAATTTTAAAATCTTTTTCAATTCCTGCTGAAATAATTACAGGCACCCCTTCTGCAACTTTTACTATTTCAAGATAGGAAACCCAGTAGGGGGCCGGTATAATAACTTCATCTCCGGGGTTGATAAGACTTAATACTAAATTGGCAATGCTTTGTTTTGCCCCAGTTGATACGACAATTTGTTCCTTAGAATAATTGAGTTTGTTGTCTCTTTTAAATTTTCGTGAAATACTTTCCCTTAAATCGTCGTAACCTGGGACAGGGGTATAGGTAGTGAAATTCTGATCTAAAGCTTCTATAGCAGCATGTTTAATAAAGTCTGGTGTGTGAAAATCAGGTTCGCCTAATGATAGCGAAATCACGTCTTTTCCCAGTGCTTTCAATTCCCGGCTTTTCTTTGCCATGGCAATGGTTGCAGATTCTTGCATCGATTGCAGACGATCTGATAATAGAAACATGTTTTAAGGTTTGAACAAAGGTAGTAATTTGTGTCGAATTGGATTATCTTTGTATGATGCGTGTCGATATCATAACACTCTTACCAGAATTGTTGGAAAGTCCTTTTGGCGCCTCAATAATCAAGCGGGCCCAAGACAAAGGACATCTGCAAATTTATCTTCATAATTTAAGAGATTTTTCGGACAATAAACACCGCAACGTAGATGATTATCAATATGGTGGAGGTGCAGGTATGGTAATTAGGGTTGAACCCATTTCAAAAGCCATTGAATCATTGCAAAATGAACGCGCCTATGATGAAATAATTTATATGACGCCTGATGGAGAATTACTTGAACAAACAACATGCAATCAATTATCTTTAGCTGAAAACATACTTATCTTATGCGGACATTACAAAGGCATTGATGAGCGAATTAGAGAATTGTACATTACCAAAGAAATTTCAATTGGTTCTTATGTTTTAAGTGGTGGAGAACTCGCTGCTTCTATATTGGTCGATGCAGTTGTCCGCTTAATACCAGGTGTGCTTAACGATGAAACCTCCGCATTGACGGATTCATTTCAAGATGGTTTGTTAGCTCCTCCGGTTTATACAAGACCCCCGGAATTCAAAGGGCTTAAAGTTCCACAAGTATTATTGAGTGGCAATCCAAAAGAGGTAGATGCATGGCGTGAAGTCCAGGCACTTCAGAAAACAAAAACAAAACGCCCGGATTTATTAAAGGACTAAGCTTACTTTTCGCCTTTTACTGATCATCTAAAATTTGAAGGTTTGCAAAACGCAATAAAACTGTTTTAGATCCATGTTGAGGGAAAAATATGGTTGCTTTTTTATCTGCCCCATCACCTTCTAATTTTAGTACTTTTCCTTTACCAAATCGTTCATGGTGAACGTTATGACCTACAACTAAAGATATTTTATTGGTATCGTTTTTGGTGGGTTTGCTATGATCAAGATCCTTTAAAGCACGTAATTTTGGAGCATTTGAAAAAGGTTTATTAAGCCCACCTTTAAAAGTGCGATCAAATCCTCCGGAACCCATTAAGGAACGGCTATTTTGGGTTCTATTTAAGGATTCAAATTGAAGATATTGCGGGTCAATTTCATCGATAAATCTTGAAGGTTCACATAGTATGGATTGCCCCCATGTAAAACGACTTGTTGCATAGGAAAGCATACAGCTTTCCATTCCACGCGTAAGGGCCACATAAAAAAGTCGTCTTTCCTCTTCTAATTCTGATCTTGAATTAAGCGCCATCTGAGATGGGAAAAGGTTTTCTTCTAACCCAACTATAAAAATGTGCGGGAATTCTAGGCCTTTACTAGAATGTATGGTCATAAGACTGATATGGTTCCTATCCTCTGGTTTTTCTTGATCTGCATCTGTAAGCAATGCCACATCCATCATAAAGTCAGCAAGGGTTCTTGATTGTTCTATTTCACTTCCTTTAACAAATTCTTGAATACCAGCTAAAAGTTCTTCAATGTTTTGAAAGCGCTCAACCTCTTCTGGGCCTTTATCTTTATCGGCAATTAACTCTCGAATAATTCCCGAAGATTTTGCAATATGTTCTGCAAGAGTGAATGCGTCTGTTTTTTCAATTTCTGCATTAAAACTATTAATCATCGTTGCAAATTCTGCGATTTTTTGCTTTGCACCTGTATTTACAGCTGTTGGGTATTGTTGGAAATCGTTAATAACATCCCACATGCTTACTTGATATCGATTGGCTGAAATGATAATATTTTCAATGGTGGTTTTCCCAATACCTCTTTTCGGATAGTTAATGACGCGCTTGAGTGCCTCTTCATCGTGGGGGTTTGCGCTAAGTCTAAAGTAAGCCAATAGATCTTTTATTTCTTTTCGCTGATAGAAAGATAAGCCTCCATAAATCTTGTATGGCAAATTGAGCTTTCGCAATGCCTCTTCAAATGCCCGTGATTGTTTATTTGTTCTGTATAGAATTGCAAAATCTTCGAAACGCTTAGCTTCAGCAGTTTTTCTTTCAAAAATAGCTTGTGCAATTGTTCTGCCTTCTTCGTTGTCTGTGAGGGAACGCTGAACTTTTATCTTGGCACCTTGAATGTTGTCAGTCCAAACCGTTTTAAGTATTTGGTCCTTGTTTTTTTTGATGATACTATTGGCAGCCTCAACAATATTTTTTGTGCTTCTATAATTTTGCTCAAGCTTGAAAAGCGAAAATTCTGGGTAGTCGTTCCGAAAATTGAGAATATTTTCAATGTTGGCGCCGCGAAAAGAATAAATACTCTGCGCATCATCTCCAACGACACATATATTTTGATAGGCTGCAGCCAATTTTTTAATAATTAAATATTGGGCATAGTTGGTGTCTTGATACTCGTCTACAAGGATGAATTGAAACTTTTGTTGATAGTAATGTAAAACATCGACAAAATCTCGCAGCAATACATTTGTAAAGTAGAGTAGGTCATCGAAATCCATTGCGCCAGCTTTCAAACAACGATTGGCATAAGTTTGAAAAATTCGCCCAAGTTCAGGCCGTCTAGACTGCTTGTCTTCAAGTTGAATTTCTGTATTTGCCAAGTAAGCTTCTGGTGAAATTAGATTGTTTTTTGCCGCTGAAATACGACCAAAAACCATACTCGGCTTATAAGTTTTATCATCTAGATTGAGTTCTTTTATAATGTCTTTGATTAGGCTTTTAGAATCTTGCGTATCGTAAATGGTAAAGTTGTTGGGAAAACCAATACGATCGGCATTGAAACGCAATATTTTTGAAAATACAGAATGAAAGGTGCCCATCGAAATATTTTTAGCGTCTGCGGCGCCTACAATTTGACCAATTCTCTCAGTCATTTCTCTTGCAGCTTTATTTGTAAAGGTGAGGGCCAGAATATGAAATGGATCAACACCTTGTTCCATCATAAATGCAATTCGGTAGGTGAGGACACGCGTTTTGCCCGAACCTGCACCTGCAATAACCATCGAGGGGCCATAAATATGTTCAACGGCAACCCGCTGACTTTCGTTGAGTTCGTCTAAATATGACATGAAAAAAAGCTGTAGTCAAAAGTACTATTTAATGTTGCTTGAGTTCCTTAAAAAATGCACTATTTTTGCACAAATTTTTAAGTTACAGTGCGTAACAAAAATCGAGCTTTTAACGTATAAAGTTATTGTGAATTTAATTCAACTATGAGAACAAAATATATCGACCTCATCGAACAAACTTTTGATTTTCCTCAAAATGAATTTTTTTTGAGAGAGGATAGGTTGTTTTTTCATGGAATCGATCTAATGCGTTTGGTGCACGAGCATGGCACACCCTTAAAATTTCATTACCTCCCACAAATTTCCAATAATATTCAGAGGGCCAAAGGGTGGTTTAGAGAGGCAATCATGAATTTGGGCTACCAGGGCAAATACTATTATTCATATTGCACCAAGAGTTCTCATTTTGCTTTTGTGCTCGATGAAGTGTTAAAAAACGATGTTCATATTGAGACATCCTCAGCCTTTGATCTCGATATTGTTCAAAGCCTACAAAAAGAAGGAAAATTAAAGCCGCAGAGTTATGTGATTTGCAATGGATACAAACCTCCATTGTACGTAGAGAAAATTGCTCAACTTATTGAAGATGATCAACTTCGTGTGGTGCCTGTTGTGGATAATATTGATGAATTAAAACAGCTTATTGAATTGACCACCAAGGAGCTAAATATTGGTATTCGCATTGCTTCTGAGGAGGAACCTAAATTTGAATTTTATACATCTCGTCTTGGCATAAGATATCGTGAAATTGTACCATTTTACAAAGCTATTCTCAAGGAGAATCCACGTGTAAGGGTAAAAATGCTTCATTTTTTTATCAATACAGGCATCAATGATACAGCCTATTACTGGAATGAACTCACCAAGTGTTTACGCGTTTATTCCGATTTAAAAAAATTATGTCCTGAATTAGATTCGCTCAATATTGGTGGTGGTTTTCCAATAAAAAAATCTTTGGCATTTGATTTTGATTATGCTTACATGGTACGTGAAATCCTCACTCAAGTTAAGCGTGTTTGTCAAGACAATGACATACCAGAACCTAATATTTTCACAGAATTTGGATCTTTTACAGTTGGTGAAAGTGGCGGCGCTATTTTTAGTGTTTTGCATCAAAAACAACAAAATGATCGCGAAAAATGGAACATGATTGATTCTTCCTTCATGACTAATCTGCCCGATACATGGGCGATAAATCAGCGTTTTATAATGCTTCCGATCAACCGATGGAACGATGATTATGAAAGGGTGTTGTTAGGTGGGCTTACTTGTGATTCTGATGACTATTATAATTCCGAACAACACTCAAATGCCATTTATTTGCCCAAGTTTGATAAAAACAACCCCCAATACATTGGTTTTTTTAACACCGGGGCTTATCAAGAAACCATAGGTGGTTTTGGTGGATTAAAACATTGTCTCATACCCGAACCCAAACATATTCTCATCACACGCGATGAAAATGGTAAGATTCAAACTGAGGTATTTAGTATTGAGCAAACAGCGCAAGATTACCTTAAAATATTGGGGTACGAGAAATAGTCAATACGCGTAAAGCCGAACTTTAATTTCCTGTTATTGTCTTAAACTCACCGAACAATCTTTTTGTAAGGCACCTAAGATACGTTGCATCGCTTTTTCAATTTGTGACTCACTTAAAGTTTGTGTTTTATCTTGCAGATAAAATGCCAGGGCATATGATTTTTTTGCAGATGGCAAGTTCTTTCCTTCATAGACATCGAAGAGTTCTATATTGGTGAGTAATTTCCGCTCTGCATTCAATGCCGATTGAATTAAATCCGAATATTCAATATGTTGGTCGATGAGTAGGGACAAATCTCGGCGAACAGCAAAAGTTTTTGCTACCTCTACATAATTTATGGTTTGATTCTGCATTTCATCACAAAGTGCCTTCCAATTAAATTCAGCATAAAAAACTTTGCTTTTAATGTCAAAATCTTGTTGTATATCTAATTTGACTTCGCCATATTGAACAAGCGCATGTCCATTAGCGTTAATTTCACGTCCATACTCAAATATATCATTTTCTAAAGTAGTTTCTACGGCTAGTTTATTTAATCCAAGGCGCTCTAAAATAGCATAGACCTCTTTTTTAAGGCTGAAGAAATTATGCGAGTTTTCCTTTAAATTCCAATTATCAGTCTGCTGTTTACCCATTAAAATAAGGGCATATTTTTCATGTTCATTGCGTTTTGAATCAATTTGATGATGCACTTGTCCAAATTCAAATAATTGAATGTTGCTCAATTGTCTGTTTTGGTTGTATTGCAAATTTTCTAATAGTCCAAAAAGTAGGGATTGTCTTAGGTGCTCAAGGTCTTGACTTAAAGGGTTGATAATGCTTACAGGTAGCATTGGAGATTGATCGAAATACTTGGTGTATTGTTTCTTCGTTAAAGAATTATTCCAGGCTTCATAATATCCTCTACCCACTAAGAATTCAGCCAGTGAACTTTTCTGAATTTCCGTTGCAGCCTCGTTTTTTAAGCCAATGCTGAAATTCCATTTCTCAGGTATTTGAATATTGTTGAGTCCGTAGATTCTCGCAATTTCTTCAATTACATCTACGGCTCTTGTAACATCAACGCGATAAGTTGGCACTTTTAGTTTCCAAATGTCTTTTTCAAATGCTAAGGTTTGAAAATCTAAATCATCTAAAATCTGCTGTATAATATGAGTAGCAATTTCATTGCCAATCAACTTTGTGATTTCAGATTTTTTTAAGGATAATTCAATAGCTTTGGGCACTTCGCCATTAAATTTAAATGTAGAACTACCCAAATTTCCTCCTACAGAATCTAAAATGAGTGAAACACAGCGCTGCAAAGCAGATAGGGTAAGTTCAGGATCAACCCCGCGTTCAAATCTAAAAGAAGCATCCGTGTTTAAACCGTGTTGACGCGCACCTTTTCTTATTCTAACTGGGTCAAATAGTGCAGACTCAATAAGAATATTGGTTGTTTTTTCTGTAACACCACTTTTTGCGCCGCCAAGAATTCCTGCCAAACATAAAATGTGCTCGCCATTTGCTATAACTAATTCATGTCCGGCAAGTTTGTAGTTTGTATTGTCAAGCCCCGTAAAAGTCTCATTAGGCTTTGCACACCTTACATTAATTTTAGTACCACATTGATTTCGATCAAAAATGTGAAGTGGAGTACCGAGCTCCCTTTGAACGAAATTACTTATATCTACGATGTTGTTTATGGGTTTTAATCCAACTGCTTTAAGTCGATTTTGAAGCCATTTAGGTGATGGACAAACCTTGATGTCATTGATGCCAATTGCAAAATATCGTTTGCAACCATCTAAATCTTGAATTTGGATATCGAGTTGAGGTAATTTTGAATTGTCCAAATTTGGAAAATCGGGTAACTGAAGTGTTAATTTCTGCGTTGCCTTAAGATTATATACAGCTTTTATGTCTCGGGCAACACCAATATGCCCTAAAGCATCAGAACGGTTAGGGGTCAGGCCAATTTCTAATTGGAAGTCATTTTCGAGTTTGAAAAAGTCTGAGGCAGGTTTGCCAACAGGAGAGGATGGCTCTAAAACAATAATACCATCGTGGCTTTCTCCAAGTCCGAGTTCGTCTTCTGCACATAGCATGCCTTCAGATGCAACCCCGCGTATTTTAGCTTTTTTAATTTCAAATACTTGATCCACTTGAGGATATAATTTTGCACCTACTGTTGCAACCACCACTTTTTGCCCTACAGCCACATTGGGTGCACCACATACAATTTGAAGCGGGCTATCTGCACCAATCGAAACCTTGGTAATCTTTAATTTATTTGCATTAGGATGTTGTTCACAGCTAAGCACTTCACCAATCACAACGCCGGTAAGGCCACCTTGAATTTCTAAAATAGGTTCAATACCCTCTACTTCTAAGCCGGTTTGGGTCAGTATTTCACTTAGCTCTTGTGGGCTATAATTGAAATCGAGATAATTTTTAAGCCAATTGTATGATACTTTCATTTGAAGGGATAATATTGACCTCGCGTTCTAGGCTTATGCCATATTTTGCTTGGATATTTTCTATAATATTATTGGACAACTCCAGAATTTCTTGCCCTGTGCTTCCACCGTAGTTTACCAAAACAAGGGCTTGTTTTTGATGGACCCCACAATTTCCCTTTCGGAAACCTTTGAGACCTGCATTTTCAATCAACCAACCCGCAGCTAACTTCACTTCAGTGTCCGAGACATCATAATGAGGCATTTGGGCAAACTCTTTTTGAAGTTGCTCAAATTGACTGCGATCAATTACCGGGTTTTTAAAGAAACTGCCCGCATTACCCAAGACTTTAGGGTCGGGTAGTTTGGATTGCCTAATTGCAATGACAGCATTCGAGACATCCTTTATGGTGGGTTGCGTGATTCCATTGTCTTGCAAAGCCTCTTTAATGGCGCCGTAAGTGGTTTTGAGTTGGGCAATTTTTGAGAGTTTGAAGGTGACATTTAATATGATATATTGGCCCTTCAAAGCTCTTTTAAAAACGCTCTCTCGATAGGCAAACTGACACTGCGCATGATTAAAATGGTGTATTTCACCGCTCGAAATGTGGTAAGCTTCAAGTGTATGAAAAACATCTTTGATTTCCACACCATAGGCACCTATATTTTGCATGGGGCTAGCACCAACCGAACCAGGTATCAGAGATAGATTTTCAAGCCCTGCCCAATTGTTTTCGATGCAATGTAGCACAAACTCATGCCAATTTTCACCAGCACCAGCTCTAACTAAATATGATGTTTCATCTTCCTCGATTAATTCAATTCCTTTCATGCAATTATGCAAAACCAGTCCATCAAAAGGCGCAGTCAAAAGGATGTTGCTACCACCGCCAATGACCAAAAGTGCTTTACCCTCATACTTTTTTAGGAGCTTTTCTAGGGTGTCAATCGACGAAAACGGCTCCAAATAAGTTGCCGATGCGTCAATACCAAAGGTATTATAGGATTTTAAATTGTAACTCTGCTGCATTGAATAGCCAAAGTTAGAAATATTGTGCTGAAATGTTAATTCCTACTGAGTAAAATACCCAAAATCTCCAGGCTGAATTAATTCAAACCATTGGTAGTAGGCTAAGTGGTGACTTTTGATAAAACCCAAATGATTTCGTGGGTAGCTATCTGGAATGTATACGCGGCCTCCCTTTGTACCTGATGGTAATAGATCAATACCCACGAGGGCTTGTTGAGGTGCAATGCCATCTTGCCAAAAAATAGGATGGGCTTTAGGCTCATCGGCGCGAGCACCATATTGCCAGACTTCTTCAAATAATGACCAATCTCTGCCTTGCGTATTTGCACCTTCTGGAGATAAAATGAGCGCTTTGCCAAAAGAATTTTCTTCGGCTAACACATCGATCATTCCCAACATGTAGGCGTAGCCCATACTGTGACACACAAAATGAATTTGATTTGTTGGGTGGGCGAGCAGGTATTTTCTAAGCTCCATTCCAGCCAAACGGCCATTTTCAACCCGTTGTTGAAATCCATTCTCATTGATTTCTTTGTTCAGTACCCAACGACTTTCTTTTCTAAGCCAACAAAATCTGGAGAAAAAATAGGATTTAGCCACCCTTAATTTGGTTCTATGTGTTGAAGTGCTTAAGGGGTGATGCGCATCAAAATATACAGCACTAGTATTTTTAAAGCGCCCAATTATGGTATCGTCTAGCTTATACCAATATCCGCTGGGATCCTTAAAATGTAATTGATTATTGGGAAGTTCTAAATCGTGCTTTGGACCCCTATAACCATTTATAAATACAAGTAATTCTTGGCCCACTGACTCAAAATGTGAATAGAACATGAATAAAATAATGACCCAAAAATTATTTGTCATATTGGTAGAAAAGTCCTCCTGGGAATGGCGTCCAATAACTTGCTTTTTGTTCACATTCCTTTAAACCATTATTTATCCATGTATTGCAAGTTTTGAACATGTTATAGCTTCCTTTGGCAGCATAAAAAGCATCATTTCCATGAACAACGCCCGCCATAGTGGGTTCTAATAATTTTGTTTTTTGGTCTTCGTAAATTAATGTATTTTCAATATAATGAACCAGTTTTTTATACTGTCTTTCACTAAGTCGTAATTTAACTTTTAGTCTATCAACTGGTAATTTTTGATAATAAATTGCATGAATAGCCGAAGGCCCAATCCCAAAAGGAATGCTTATCGCATTTTTAAACGTTAAATCCGACCATTCAGGAGTATTCATATAAAATTCCTTATCACCCCAACCAACGGATAATAAAGTACTCGTACTATCTTTAAAAGCAGTGTTTTCAATAGGGAAATCTCTATTCCAATCTTTTATATGATTGCGCGCTGGCAATACAAAATCTGTGTGGACCCCAGATTGCATAATATAAATTTCAATTGGGCCTTTTTTATCTATTTTTCCTGCCACGCCAATTCTCGATAATAAAAAGGCGCAAATCGCATAGAGCAATATTGCAGAACCAAGAATTGTAAAGAAATATCCGAGAAATTTCTTTACAATTTTAAAGGTTTTCTTAGTTCTCGGTTTTTTAAACCAGGGTTGGGTTTTATTTTTTTCTTTCATCTGTGTATAACAAAGTTAAACTTTCTGCATTATTAAAATAATGAGTACTTATTTTTGTAAATCTAAAAATCGATTTTATGCGTCATTTATTATTATTGGTAAGTTGTGTGATAAATCTACTTGTTCATTCTCAACAAACTGATCAGGCTGCAAATGCAGCTCGAAAGTTATCGGAGGTAGTTTATAGTGTAGAAAGATACTATGTTGATGAACCTAATGCCAATCAATTAGCAGAAGCAGCCATTGTTGCGCTTTTAGAGGAACTTGACCCCCATAGTACCTATATCCCAAAAGAGGATCTAGATGATGCACAAATGCAAATAAATGGAAGTTTTGTCGGTATTGGAATACGCTTTCAAATAATCAAAGATACTATAGGTGTTGTGGCTACAATTCCAGGTGGCCCTTCGGAGAAGTTGGGAATTCTACCCGGAGACAAAATTGTTATGGTTGACGAGCAAAATGTTGCTGGAATTGGAATTAAGAACAATGATGTGCGTCAAAAATTAATGGGTGATTTAGGAACAAAGGTTAAAGTTTCTGTAAATAGAAAAGGAAAAGTCCTAGATTTTATGATAACTAGAGACAAGATTCCTGTGTTTTCAGTCGATGCTGCCTATATGATCGATAAGGAAATTGGATACATTAAGCTCAACAGCTTTTCTCGTACCACCCTACAAGAAGTTCAAAATGCTATAGCCTCTTTAAAAAATCAAGGAATGAAAAGCTTGATATTTGATTTGCAAGGAAATGGTGGTGGACTCTTAGACGCAGCACATAAGCTCGCAGATGAATTTTTAAGTGGTAATAAACTTATTGTATATTCCGAAGGTCGGGCTCAACCAAGAACAGATTTAAAAGCATCTAAAAAAGGTCTTTTTGAATCAGGGCAGTTAATTTTACTTACTGATGAATACAGTGCCAGTGCCAGTGAGATTCTCTCGGGTGCCATTCAGGATTGGGACAGAGGACTTATTGTTGGTCGTAGAACATATGGAAAAGGACTTGTACAACGCCCAATGCCTTTGAGCGATGGTTCAGAAATTAGGCTTACCATTGCACGCTACTATACGCCAACTGGGCGTCATATACAAAAGCCATATCAAGACAACGAAACCTATAGAAATGACTTAAATCAGCGTTATTTGAATGGAGAGTTTTTTCTAAAAGATTCCATTAAAATGCCGGATTCACTGATGTTCAACACGCTAAAAACAAAGCGCGTAGTTTACGGAGGTGGAGGCATTATGCCCGACGTATTTGTTCCTTTAGATACAACAGAGAATTCTTCATATTTTGCTGCGCTAATAGGTGGGGGGCACGTTAATAACTATGCTTTTGAATTTGTAAATAAAAATCGAAAAACACTTGAAAGTAAATACGCTAATATCGAATTATTCAAAAGTGAATTTAATTTAGATCAAGCCTTTATGGACGATTTTTTTAATTATGTTCAAAACGAGGATCCAGAATTAAACTTTAATGCTGAACAATACGCCATTTCTGAATCGCTGCTTAAATTGAGATTAAAAGCCGTAATAGCGCAAGATCTTTGGGGTACCAATGAGATGTTTCAAATTTACAATCAGACCAATGAAATTCTTCAAAAAGCGGTAGAATTGCTTCAACATAAAGAATACAACAAGTTTCAACTCGAAAAATAATATAGCATGTCTGAGGACAAAAAAATTATATTTTCTATGGTCGGGGTTTCCAAAGTTACCCCTCAAGGAAAGCAAATTATTAAAAATATTTACCTCTCGTTTTTTTATGGTGCCAAAATTGGCATTATAGGCTTAAACGGTTCAGGAAAATCTACTGTAATGAAAATTATTGCAGGTTTGGATAAATCCTTTCAAGGTGAAGTAGTTTTCGCACAAGGTTTCTCCGTAGGATATCTTCCTCAAGAACCTGAGCTCGATGCAGAGAAAACTGTAAGAGAAATCGTTTTGGAAGGCGCCCAAGAAGTGGTTGATGTTTTGGCCGAATATGAACAAATCAACAATGCCTTCATGGATGAAGAGGTGCTTTCAGACCCAGATAAAATGGATAAACTTATAGCGCGTCAGGGAGAAGTTCAAGACAAAATTGATGCCCTTGACGCCTGGGAACTCGATAACAAAATTGAGCGCGCCATGGATGCTTTGCGTTGCCCACCCGACGATCAATTAATTGGTACACTTTCTGGAGGAGAACGTCGAAGGGTTGCTTTATGCCGTCTGCTTTTGCAGAATCCGGACGTATTATTACTCGATGAGCCAACTAACCACCTCGATGCAGAATCCATTGATTGGCTAGAACAGCACTTGCAGCAATACAAGGGAACGGTGATTGCTGTTACCCACGACCGTTACTTCTTGGATAATGTGGCTGGTTGGATTTTAGAACTCGATAGGGGTGAGGGTATTCCGTGGAAAGGAAATTACACTTCTTGGCTTGAACAAAAAGGAAAGCGACTTCAAGAAGAGGAGAAATCAGAGTCTAAGCGTCAAAAAATGTTGGCCCGCGAGCTCGAATGGGTCCGAATGAATCCTAAAGCGCGTCAGGCCAAAAGTAAAGCACGCTTGCAGAATTATGATAAAATGCTCTCGGAAGATGCTCGTGAAAAAGAAGCTAAATTGGAAATTCCAATTCCCAATGGCCCGCGCTTAGGAAACAACGTCATTGATGCCAATCACGTGGCCAAGGCATTTGGAGACAAGCTACTTTATGATGATCTTAATTTTAAATTGCCACCCGCAGGCATCGTTGGAATTATTGGGCCTAATGGTGCGGGTAAAACAACAATATTCAAAATGATCATGTCCGAACTTACCCCTGATAAAGGTGAATTTTCAGTCGGAGAAACGGTAAAAATTGGCTATGTCGATCAAACACATAAAGATATTCACCCCGATAAATCAGTTTTCGATGTCGTCTCAAGCGGCCTTGAATACGTTGAGGTAGGAAATCAAAAAATTAATTCGCGAGCTTATTTGTCAAAATTTAACTTCAATGGTTCGGATCAAAACAAAAAAGTTGGTATTCTTTCCGGTGGTGAACGCAACCGCTTGCATTTAGCCATGACGCTCAAAACAGAAGCTAACGTGCTTTTGCTAGATGAGCCTACCAATGATATCGATGTCAATACGCTACGCGCCCTAGAAGAGGGAATCGAAAACTTTGCGGGTTGTGCAGTGGTGATCTCCCACGACCGCTGGTTCCTGGACCGAATTTGCACCCACATTCTGGCTTTTGAAGGTGATTCTCAAGTATATTGGTTCGAGGGTTCTTATTCTGAGTACGAAGAAAACCGAAAAAAACGCCTTGGCGATGCAGGGCCCAAGCGCATTCGCTATAGAAGTTTGAGTTAATGGCAACTTCTTTGTTTCCAACGGGAATTGGCTTTGCGCGTAGAGTCTAAATCTTGAGATTCTAAGTTTTCATAATTACTTATTTGAAATTCCTTTAAATTTGGTTGCCCAGCATCTACCCATGCGGTGTACCATACGCTACTTACCATTAATATTGCAGCTCGCATACGCCGCTCTACCATTCCATTTAATGCGTGATGGTATTTGTTGCAAAATTCCCTGGAGTATACTTTTGTAAGAGTGCTGCCCCTATATTCATAGCTGTATTTTTGAGATGCCAAGATTTGTGCACTTACAAGGGTTTCTAATTTAAAAACAGAATCTAAGGCCGCATGTGAGGAGTGAATTACCGACCAAATGGCTTTTTGAACCGACGGAAGGTACTGGGCTGGTCCAATCCAGAAATTAAAATTATCGGCCTCAATTTCCACAAGTCTGCTTTCCCACAATCCATGGATTCCAAGTTGATTGGTAAATTGTCCATTATAATTTTCTGTAGTATGCAAAGGTACATGGGCGTCAGCTATATAATGACCTATTTCAGCAGCATATTTTAATGTGCGCGTTAAATCTTTTTGTTCAAATGCTTTTTGCAACCTGTATTTCATATGAATCACGTGCCAGGGTACGATGCCATAGGCTTGTAACGTGTCTTCAGAATGGCAATCTACTGCTTCTTGCCAATTTTGGGGTAAATTCCAAAAAGGGTCTTGACCTAATACATAATAATGATCTAAATCAATGTAATGCCTTGGAGCTTCAATTTCTGAAATATACCTGCGCTTATCTGGCGCCACAGATTGGCTCACTATATATGGTAAATGCTGAATGAAAAATGCTTGTAGCTTACTTGGGAGTAAATAGATGGCAAATTCATTAATGCGCTCATGGCCTACAAAACCCCAGCTGTGTTTATTAGGTTTTTGGTTATTTAAAAATAAAAGTCCTAAGAGTAAAAAAAAAGCGTTGAGTTTAAATCTTTGCGATATTGACAAGTTTGCCATCTTTAAGTATTGGTATAACCTCCGTTTGATTGGGTGTCAGACAATACTTGATATCTTCATTTAGATTTAGGTTTTTGAGCCTTCTGCGGTGAGAGCTCGATTTGAGATAACCAAGGTAATTGTCCTTGGCCGAAAGGTAAAGATACTTTGCAGCAATTGAGGAGTCTTCATCAGAAATATAGTTGCCAGTTCCGATTAAATACTGACAAATTGCACCTGCACAGATGGTGTCTTCAAGGTTAAATTTATCTTGCCATCCAGAGCATAGGCACAATACATTTTTATCTTGTTTTTCTAACCATGCGCAAAGTGCATCAAGATTTAAGAACGAGCCAACAACGACAATTTCCGCTTCTTTGGCCACGTCTAAGGATTTTGTTCCATTCGTCGTGGTTAGCACGACATCTTTCCCCTTAAAATCCTCTCGCATGTATGAAAACGGCGAGTTTCCAAAGTCGAATCCTTCTACAATTTGTCCTTTGCGTTCAGCGCCAGCCAAATAACCTTTTTCTTTGTATTGCCGGGCTTCTTCTACGGTCGGCACTGGGATAATAGAGTTTATTCCATTGTCAAAAGCAGCGCAAATTGCAGAAGTTGCTCTTAGTACGTCGATGACTACCACAATTTCAAATTCATCTTTATAGTAAGGGTATTCTCCTGGAGTAAAACAAACTTCTACGTGCTTTCTTGTTTCCATGGGTCAAAAGTACGATTTTTTAAAAAGAACTATAAAAAAAAAAGGGGGCCGAGGCCCCCTATAATATTACGAAAAATCAATTAGAATCTCCAACCAATACGTACAGAACCATGCGCTGCACCTAGGTTAGTATACTTCATTGTATTTTCTGGCACAAATCCTGCAGGGTTACCCATAACGGTAACATTGGTTGGATCATTATTAACAGTAACTGTATTTAGATTCATTTCTAGACCTAAATAAAGATTATCAGCTACATAATAATCAAAACCAGCGCCGATGCCAAAGCCCATTGAGCTGTAAGCGCCTGTAATACTTGCATCAGTGATTACAGCGCTATACGCTGTACCATCTGAATTGGCCCAAGTTTCTTCATAAGATCCTGAACCAAGATTCAGGCCAGCAGAAAAGTAAGGCGACATTTTGTCTGTACCAGATAAATGGTATTCAGCCCCTAGGCTTAAATTCCACTGGCTACGAGAAATGTCTACAGTACCTGTAGCACCCGTACCATCTGGATTTTCATAATAAGTGTACGATTCCGAACTTGGAGTAGAGGCTACAGAAGTACCATCTCCACCAAATCCAAATTGTACGCGCGCTGCAATATTGTCATTTACAAAATAACGTAAACGCAAATTTGGTGCAGTCCAACTCATACCATCAGTAGTGTTGAGGTTAGCTAAACCTTCCAATGAATATTTAGCATCATCAGAAGAAGGTTTTTGAGCAAACAATGACCCAGTCAGTGTTAAAGCTCCTACAAAAATCATTAATTTTTTCATAGTTTTTTGTTTATTGGTTTGAACGAATATACGCAAACGAGTAAGGGTAGGTTACAAAAAAACATAAACAAATAAGAGTTGATAACTTTAAGGCTGTATTAAAAATTCATTAAACCATTAATAAATTCAAGACTTTTGGTTAGCATTGTTTCCGTTTTTTTCCTTCTTTAATTGATATTGATAAAGATCAAAATACGCTCCTTTTTTTGATAGAAGAGACTTGTGCGTACCAGATTCTATGATTTTTCCGGATTCTAGGACAACGATATTATTGGCATTTCTAATTGACGATACCCTGTGTGAAACGATAATTGTTGCACGATTTTGCGCACCTTTTTGAATTTCATCCAAAATAATTTGTTCTGTTTCTGTGTCTACTGCGCTTAAGCAGTCGTCCAAGATCAGTAATTCTGGGTCTCGCAATAGTGCCCGAGCTATAGAAAGGCGCTGCTTTTGCCCACCACTTAAATTCACACCTCGCTCGCCTAATATGGTTTTAAAGCCATCTTTAAACTCATTTATGTTGTGTAAAACATGTGCTTGTTTACAGGCTTCTTCCAGCTTATTTTGATCAAGAGTAATATTTTCAACGCCAAATTGAAGGTTGGCCTCTATTGTGTCAGAAAACAAAAGTACATCTTGAGGAACCAAGCCTATTTTTTTTCTATAATCTTTTAAAGAATATTCAGGTAGTGCTTTATTGTCAATTGAAATCTGTCCAGAGGATGGATCAAAATGTCGGGCAAGTAAGTTACAAATTGTAGTTTTTCCTGAGCCTGTTGCTCCAATTATGGCAAGCGTTTGCCCTTTTTTAATTTCTAAAGCAATGTTTTCGAGATTTAAATTTGCGCTATTTGGATATTGGAATGAAACATTCTCAAATTTTATTCCCTTTTCTAAAGGACAAGATAGGGTGGCCTTATCTTGGATTTTAGGCTTTAGGTCTAAAAATTCATTGATGCGCGTTTGGGATGCTGCAGCGCGTTGAATAATTGATGTAATCCAACCTAAACTCGCGAAGGGCCAGGTTAAATTAGTCACGTACATGATAAATGCCACAATTCCGCCAACGGTCATTTTATTTTCAAAGGTCAGTAAGCCGCCATAATAAATTGCAATCATAGAGCTAAGTCCTATTAAAAATATGATTGTTGGGCTAAAAAAGGCATTGACCAATACCAAGCGCATGCTCTGCTTTTTGTAACGTTCAGCTGATTGCCCAACCTTTTGACTAGTTTGCCCTTCACGCTGATAGGCTTTAATAATGCGTATTCCCGAAAAAGCTTCCTGGGCCAAAGTGCTTAAAAAAGACTGCTCTTTCTGCACCTCTAGACTCATTTTATTCATTTTAGACGATACTTTGTAAATTAATATTGACATAATAGGAAGCGGTAGCAATACAAATAAAGTAAGGCTAGGAGAGATGGTAAGCATTTTGCCAACGATTAAAATAAAGCTTACCGCTAGATTAATTGTATACATCATGCCAGGTCCAGCATACATGCGCACCAAGCCAACGTCTTCTGAGATTCGATTCATTAAATCACCCGTAGCATTTTTTTTATAGAAACTTTGATCTAAGGCTTGATATTGGTCATATATTTCTTTTTTTAGATCAAACTCTATGAAGCGCGACATGATAATGATTGTTTGCCGCATTAAAAACAAGAAAAATCCTTTTAGTAGTGAAAACCCCATATAAATTCCACCTAGCTCTAATGCAAGCCACATGACATTGGTTGTTGTTGGTTTTGAAAGTTGAGCTTGAAAACTATCTATAGCCGAACTAAAATAAGCAGGCATTTGAACTCCAAAATAATTGCTGACTATAGTAAAAATAATGCCAAGAAGAAATCTCCATTTGTACTTAAGAAAGTATTTATTGATGTATCGGAGTGACTTCATTGTTTTTTTCTACTTTTGCCAAGTTATTTTCGGCTGTAAAATTACGTCAAATAAGAATTAGTGAACGAACTCATTTTGTAAAACATGTCAGAGCTCAAGGTATCCGCATTGGATGATTCAACATTGAATCCCATTTTAGCACCCATGAATGCCCTTGGGCATGAGCATATACTATTTTGTAATGATAGTGCAACTGGCCTTAAAGCAATTATTGCCGTTCACAATACAGTATTGGGTCCTGCATTGGGTGGAACCCGCATGTGGCATTATCAAAACGAACAAGAAGCACTCACTGATGTATTGCGTTTATCGCGGGGCATGACCTATAAAAATGCCATTTCGCAACTTAATCTTGGTGGTGGAAAAGCCGTCATTATTGGCGATTCAAAATCGATGAAATCTGAGGCTTTATTTAGAAGGTTTGGGCGTTTTGTGAATACCTTGGCCGGATCTTATATCACTGCAGAAGATGTTGGAATATCGCCAGAAGATATGGTTCATGTTAGTAAAGAAACCAAACATGTGGTTGGTTTGCCTGGAAAAAGTGGCGATCCATCTCCAATAACTGCTTTAGGTGTTTATGTAGGCATGAAAGCGGCCGCTAAATATCAATTTGGGTCAGATTCGTTGGCAGGTAAAAAAATTGCAGTTCAAGGAATTGGACATGTTGGTGGCTACCTTGTAGATTTTTTAGTAAAAGAAGGAGCGCACGTCACAATTACTGATTTAAATCAGCAAGCGCTTCAAGCCATACAAAATATACATGGCGTTGATGTTGTTGCGCCTGATGCCATTTATGATGTTGATATGGATATCTATGCGCCTTGCGCGCTTGGAGCAACAGTCAATGACCAAACGCTTGCTAAATTGAAATGCAGTGTAATTGCTGGTGCAGCCAATAATCAATTACAAGATGAGAAAAAACATGGACTTCAACTCATGGAAAAAGGCATAGTTTATGCGCCGGATTTTGCAATCAATGCTGGCGGAGTTATAAACTGCTTTTCTGAAGTCGAAGGCTTATCTTTAGAATGGTCAAAACAAAAGGCACAAGAAATATATTCTACGATTGCCAGTATTTTGACGCGAGCAAATCAAGAACAAATCCCAAGTTATCAAGTGGCAAATAAGCTTGCTGAAGAACGAATTTTGTCAAAAGGAAGCCTTAATATTTAATATGCTTAATAGAAGACACCTTAGAATTAAAGTTTTACAAGTTCTTTATGCTTACTATCAAGCAAAAGATAATGATGCAATTAATGCCGAGAAGGAGCTGTTAATGTCGGTTGATCGCATGTATGACATGTATCTTTTTTTACTATTGGCGCTTCCTGAATTGTTGAGGGCTGCAGAAAATAGACAAGAGGAACTAAAAAAGAAAATGCGTCCAAGTCCAGAGGAGCTCAATCCTAATAAGAAGTTTGTAAGCAACGAACTTTTATTGCATTTGACAAAGAATGCCGAATTAATTCGTTTATCAGAACAAAGGAAGGTAAATTGGTTAGGAGCTGAATCTCAAGAGATGTTTAGAAAAATGTTTCTCCAAATGTCTCAGACCTCGCTCTATTTTGAATTTATGAATAATGGAGTGTCAGGTACCGATGAAGATTTGAATTTTGTACTTCAAATCTTTAAACAGGAAGTCGCAAATGGGGCTTTACTCCAACATTTTTTTGACGATAAATCAATTTATTGGTCTGATGATTTGGATTTGTGTGCCTCTATGGTAATTAAGACACTTAAGACTTGGAAACCCGGTGAAGAAATACAAATTTTACCTCTTTTCAAGCCAAATGATGATGAAAAAGATTTTATTTTAACCTTATTGCACAAAACAATTCAATCTGAAGAAATGCATCAAGAAGATATTGTGCAACTAGCTGAAAATTGGGAATTGGATCGTATTGCCAAAATGGACATGTTATTAATAAAAATGGGACTTACAGAACTTGAGTTTTGTGCGAGCATTCCAATGAAAGTTACAATAAACGAGTACATTGAAATCTCAAAGTTTTATAGCACGCCAAAAAGCAATGTTTTTATTAATGGTGTGCTCGACAAGGCGACAGAAAAACTTAAATACGAAAAACGTATTGCAAAAATAGGAAGAGGGCTTTTAAACTAATTTAAAATGAAAAAAATATACGCATTAACGCTTGTTAGTCTTTTATTGGCTTGTACAAGTCAAACAAAAGTAGAGGTTGGGGCAGAAACCACAATGGTGTTTAAAAGTACGGTCTATGAGGCTGGGACAGTCTTCAAAGGAGAGGTTGTGAAAGCGGTTTTTGAAGTTGAAAATACGGGCAATGCGCCATTGGTTTTTGGCGAAGTTCGTCCTTCTTGTTCGTGTACTTTAGCTCAAAAACCAAACAAACCATTAATGCCAGGCAAACGAACAAAAATTATTGCCAATGTAAATACTGCAGATTTGCACAGTAACCGAATTCATAAAACAGTAAGGGTAATGACCAACACACGACCAAATATTACCATATTGGAAATAAAAGGAAGGATAAAATAATTAAATTTGTAACTCAAAAAAATAAGCTATGGGACCAGGAACAAATCAATTGGTGATGATCATATTAATGATCGGTGTTTTTTACTTTTTTATGATACGGCCACAAATGAAAAAGCAAAAGGAACTTAAAAAGTTTCGCGAAGGATTAAAAGCAGGCGACAAGGTTGTGACTATTGGTGGTATTCATGGTAAAATTTTAGAAATCTCAGATGCAACTGTTTTAATTCAATCTGAAGGAAGTAAAATTCGTGTTGAAAAATCGGCGGTTTCTTCTGCCATGGAAGATACACTTCAGGCAAAATAAAATAAGGGGATGTAGCTCAGTTGGCTAGAGCGCTTGACTGGCAGTCAAGAGGTCGTGGGTTCGAATCCCATCTTCTCCACAAGAAGCTTTGCAATTGCAAGGCTTTTTTTATTTTAGCATATGCAACTCACAAAGCTCAATGACGATAGCACCTGGATACTCACCTTTGATGGCATTAGGGTGCTTGTTGATCCTTGGTTGAGTGCATCTCAAGTTGATTTTCATCCATGGTTCAGTCGTCAATTTCATCGAGAGCCTCAAATAGCTGTGTATGAATTGCCGCGGCCAGATTACATTTTTATTTCACACCCTTTTAGTGATCATTGTAACAAAGAAACACTATTGCAATTTTCAAAGGATATTCCCGTAATGGCTCTGCCAAAAATTTTAAATAAAATAAGGCCTTGGGGTCATTTTGAATCTTTATTACCACTTGAAGCAGCGCCCTTTGAATTGACCGTACTCAAATCAAAAAAGAATTTTGTGCACAAGGCTTACATGATAAAAAGTAAGTCGCATGCCATTGTTTATGCACCGCATGGAGCTGAGCTCAAAGCAATCCCTCAAGAAAAAATTTCAGCACTCATCGCCAGCACACTTACTTATAAACTTCCTTTTTTCATAGGAGGCACGATTAATCTGGGGCTTTCAAGTGCATTGAGACTCCAAAAGCAATTGAATGCCAAAAAGTTATTGGTGACGCACAATGAAAATAAGCGGGCAGAGGGGCTAGTGGCAAGGTTTGCTCGCCGAACCTTCGAAGTTTCAGACCTATGTATTGAGCTTAAAACCCAAGAAGATTATTATTTGTATTAATTATTTTCAAATTTTGATGATCAAGTAACTGCCATCGGCAAGTGTGACATACAGATGGTCGTTGAGATATGCCATGCTGAGGGCGTTTTCTTTTGAAATTTGCTGCCAGGTTTTGCCCCCATCTCGGCTAATATCTATGCCTGTGGTGCCGCAGGCATAATAACATTCCTTGGCATAAACTACACAAGAACGGTAGCCGGAGGGTCCTTTTTTAGGAGCTATCCATGTTTTTCCGCCGTCAGTAGAGTAATAACAGTTGTTTTTTTTATTTTCAGCCTTGAGATAATCACCACCTACGGTTATCATTTCGTTTTCATTTTTAATCGCTAAAGCATAAGGCCCACAAGAGGGGCAAGAAGGGTAGGGAATGGTGTTGATGTCCCAAGTTTTGCCATAATTAGCTGATTTGAAGAGGCGCGAAGAACGCCCTCCAGAGATGAAATAAAAATTACCATTATAGATTTGATTGGTTTGCCCGCTCGCCGCATAGGCAGCCTCTCCTTCAATGGCATCTATCTGGCCAGGTGTGGGCTCCCAACTTCGGCCGTAATCAAAGGAGCGAAAGGTGCTGAACTTGCCATTGATAGGATCGCCTAGCAAAAAGACAATGCTGTCCTGAGCGCAAATGCCATCTAAAAAGAGCGCTTGTTTGCTTTGGAGAGGAAAAATGACTGAATCGATCTCAAAATTCTTATTCACCAGCACAATGCAGCTTGAATCATGGCTTTGCATAGCGATGTATCCATATTTTGTATGGCATAAATCTCTGATTTCTTTGAATTGATCCTCTAATTTATATCGCTCTAAATCTAATGGTTTGGGGCCGTACAATCGCAATGCAGCTTCGCTTGAGCCACTGAGTATTTGCCCACTGGGCAACACAATGAGTGCACGTTGGTTTTCAGTTTTTGTGAACTTAAAACTATAAAGCCTAGACTGTGCGCTTGAATAGCAAGATATGCTTAAACAAATTAAGAATTTATACATTCTAGCGAAATTTATCTTCGAATTCATTTTTCAAGACTTTATTTATCATTACCCAATTGTCAGGTTTTTGATGTTTCCAACGCCTGTGAGACCAAAGCCAACGCGATGGGTTTTGTTCAATTGACGCTTCTAATTTTTGTAGTTGAAGCCTTGTTAATTCTCCATATTCCAAAGTTTTTGAATTTTCAACTAAAACTTCTATTTTAACATCATAAAACCCTCTTTTACAGTTTGATACATTTACATATATTACCGCGCAATCATATTTATTTGCCATATATTCTGGTCCGAATATAATGGCACTTTCTCGTCCTAAAAATGATTGCCAAAGACATTTTTCTGGTGAACTTGGCGCTTGATCTGCAAGCACCAAAACTATCGAATTATTAGATTTAAACGCATCGTGATAGTTTTGAGCATGCACTACCTTTAAACCAAACCGTTCTCGCCTAGATGTTAATTTTTTATCCCAAAACGGATGGCTCAACGGCATGCCAATCCCAAAATTATTTTTCTTGAACCACAGCGCCTGAATGCTTATGAGCCATTCCCAATTGTTATAATGGCTAGAAATTAATATTACGGGTTTGTTCAATTTGCCAACTTGCTCCAAGATTTCAGGATTTGATAGATTCATCCTGTTTTTAAGCGCTTTCTCTGAAATACTTAGGTTTTTAATGGATTCAATGATCAAATCCGATAAAAAGCGATAAAAGTCACGACGTAGCTTTATTTGTTGCTCGGCCGAGTAATTTGGAAACGTCGACTTGATGTTTTCGTCAATAACCTTTTTTCTATATGGAATAATAGTTCTAAAAAGTATAAATAACAAGTCCGACAAAAAATATAGGACGGGGAATGGCAAGTAAGATAGGGGTAAGACCAATCCATAGTAAAGCAAAGCTCCGGCTAAAATTTGTATTTGTCTTGCCAACATTTTTGAATTTGTTTTGCAATGTCTAGTTCTTTTTGGCTACTCCCAGGAGTAAAGAAATTTGTCCCAATCAATTCTTGTGGTAAAAATTCTTGTTCATAGAAATTCTCAGGGTAATCATGGCTATATTGATAGCCTTCTCCATAACCTAGCTCTTTCATTAATTTACTCGGGGCATTTCTCAAAGCCAATGGTACGGCCAAACTGCCAGTCTCTTGAACCAATTGTTGCGCTTTGTTAATGGCTTTATATGCTGCATTCCCTTTTGGCGAACTTGCAAGATACAAGGCACATTCGCTTAAAATAATTCTAGACTCTGGCCAGCCCACATTTTCAACAGCTTGAAAGCACGCATTGGCCAAGAGAAGAGCGTTTGGATTTGCTAACCCAATGTCTTCAGCAGCTAAGATTACGAGGCGTCGTGCAATAAACTTAGGATCTTCACCACCTTCAACCATTCTTGCAAGCCAATAAATAGCCGCATTTGGATCAGAGCCACGTATACTCTTTATAAAAGCCGAAATTACATCATAATGCTGCTCCCCATCCTTATCGTATCTTGCGAGGCTTTGTTGGGCATTTTGTAACACAACCTCGTCATTAATTTCAATTTTTTCTTGATCTTGAAATGTGCCCACAATGATTTCAAAAATATTGAGCAACTTGCGCGCATCACCACCGGATATGCGCAATAGGGCACTGGTTTGGGTAAGTTTAATTTTTTTTTTGCTCAGCAAATGATCTTCTTTTAAAGCCCTATTTAAAAGGGTTAAGAGGTCATCCTTGCTATGGTGTTCTAAGGTGTAAACCTGACAACGCGACAACAAGGCACTAATTACCTCAAATGAAGGGTTCTCAGTAGTTGCACCAATTAAGGTGATGACGCCTTTTTCAACGGCACCTAACAAGGAGTCTTGTTGTGCCTTTGAGAAACGATGAATTTCATCAATAAAAAGAATGCTTCCTTTAGGAGTAAACATGCCGCCATTTTCAACCTTAGAAATCACTTCTCTTACTTCTTTTACTCCGCTTGAAATAGCCGATAGCGTATAAATTGGCCTATTGAGATGGAGGGCAATGAGCTGTGCTAAGGTGGTCTTACCTACGCCAGGTGGGCCCCAAAATATCATAGAAGGAATGATTCCAGCGTCGAGTGCTCTTTTAAGCGAGGCGTTTGGTGCTAATAAATGTTGCTGACCAAAATAGTGGTCTAAAGTCTTTGGACGCATTCGTTCAGCCAGCGGGGTATTCATTACTCAAAGATAAGCAAACTAAATTTAGTATCTTCGTGTCAAAACTGTTAGAATGAATGTCTATTTAGACAACGCTGCCACTACGCCAATGGCTCCAGAAGTAGTAGATTCAATGATTGCTGTTTTATCACAGCATTTTGGAAATCCTTCATCTACGCATTCATTTGGTCGTCAGGCAAAAGCCTTGATAGAAAATTCGAGAAGATATATTGCCCAGCTTCTCAATTGTGCCCCTTCTGAACTTATTTTCACTTCAGGAGGAACAGAGGCCGATAACATGGCCATCCATGCTGCTGTAACTCAACTTGGTGTTAAACGCATAATTACTACTTCTATTGAACATCATGCGGTTGTGCACACTGTTGAATCAAGACAGCATAATGATGCCATCGACGTAGTTTTCTTGAATCTAGATCAAAAGGGAAACATTGATTTAATGGAGCTCGAGGGCTTGTTAAATCATAATGTGCCAACTTTGGTTTCATTAATGCATGCCAATAATGAAATTGCCACCTTGCTGCCACTGAGTGATGTGGCAAAAATGTGTCGAAAATATGGTGCTTTTTTCCACTCAGACACCGTTCAAACTATGGGCCATTATCAATTTGATTTAAAAGCTTTAGACATTGATTTTATCACTTGTGCTGCTCACAAATTTCATGGTCCAAAAGGCGTAGGATTTTTATATGTAAATAAAAATGCAAGAGCCAATTCATTTATTCATGGGGGTTCTCAAGAGCGCGGATTGCGCGGTGGCACAGAAAATATTGCAGGTATTGTTGGCTTGGCTAAAGCTATGGAACTCGCCTATGAGGATCTATCCAAGCATCAAAAACATGTGTGGGGTTTAAAATCCTACATGATGGATCAATTACAAGGGCTCTTTGCAGATGTGGCATTTTTGGGAGAAACCAGCTTTGAAAAGTCACTATACACGGTATTGAATGTAAGTTTACCCCAAAGTGAAAAAGCAGGATTATTGCTATTCACTTTGGACCTTAAAGGTGTAGCAGTTAGTGGAGGTTCAGCCTGTACCTCTGGTGCCGCTAAAGGTTCGCATGTATTGGAAGGTATTAAAGCCAATGCGAGCAGACCCAACGCACGATTTTCTTTCTCTCGTTATACGACTAAAAAAGAAATCGATTATGCCTTAAAGCAATTAGAAGAAGTGTACCAAAAGAATCTGTAAATTCATTCAATGCAAAAGCGACCTAAGGTTTTGTTCATTTCAAGTTGGTATCCAAGTGTGCTGCACCCAACTCAAGGGAATTTTGTTCAACAACACATCTTGGCTGCTCAGCAAATTGCAGACGTTGCGGTATTGCATGTCGTTTTAAGTCAAAAACATAAGAAGCTTACGCACGAGATTACAAATGAAACTTTTGAGACCCATATTGTCTATTTACCTAAAAATACGATTCCATTATTAGGAATTTGTATTAATTATCTTTGGGTGATCATTAGTTATTTAAAATTTGCGCGCAAAACCAAGTTAAGAAAACCAAATATAATTCACGCAAATGTTTTATATCCGATTGGAATTGTTGCTCTTTTATTGAAATGGAGATGGCGTATACCATTGATTTTCTCTGAACATTGGACCGCCTATCATCCATATGCAAAACCTCGGATAAGCCGTATAGTTGCCAAGTTCATGCGGTGGATAGGCAATAGGTCAAATTTAATTCTGCCTGTATCTCTTGATTTGGCTGTAGCAATGAAAAATTTTGGAATAACAAGTCCAATGAAAGTTATCCCCAACGTTGTTAATCATCAGATATTCAACGCAAAACAAAAACAAAATCATCGTATTTTTCGCTTTGTTCACATTTCTTCTTTAGATCCGGAGCAAAAAAATTTTCATCTTCTCGTTCGCGCGTTTTATGAAATTAAAAAGTTTCAGCCTCACGTAGAGCTCCATGTTGTTTCTGATGGAAATCATTCTATTTACATGGATTTGATTAAAGATTTTTCGTTTGCTAATTCGATTCATTTTCATGGTCAACAAGACCAAGGGGGTGTGGCAAGTATTTTACAATTTGCCGATGCCTTTGTTTTAAGTAGCAGATATGAAAATTTACCATGCGTTCTTATAGAATCATTGGCCTGTGGCACCCCCGTTATATCGACAAATGTTGGAGGTGTTGCAGAAATCGTTCACGATCAAAATGGGATTTTAATTCCCTCTGAGGATTTGACTTCTCTAATAGGAGCAATGCGCGACATTCAGAATAAAGAATTTAACACTTTAGATCTTCATAATGAAATGATTCAAAAATTCGGGTCAGAAGCTATTTCTCAATTATTTATTGAAGCATATCACATGGTATTAAGTAAGGATGTGGCGTAGTATTTTCGGAAATTTCGGGGTTCGCGTGCTCTCTGCACTGTTAAATTTGGGATTGGTCATCTTATTTTCTCAGGTTGGAGGCCTTATAGGAAAAGGTGAGCAGAGTTTATTGTTAACGACGGTAGCTATCTTGACGATTTTTGATGCTTTAATTGGCGGGGCTTCACTTGTTAATTTTTCATCTAAGTATGCATGGCGTACCTTACTTACTACGTCATATATCTGGATAATTTTAATGACCGCATTTGCCGGATTGGGATTTTGGCTTTTTAGCGTGTTTGAACCTGTATATTTAGGCAATGTATTGATGATCAGTATATTGAGTGCTGTTGTTGCGGTCCACACTTCTTTATTATTGGGGCAAAAGCGTTTTTTTGCCTATAATTTTATTCAGCTCAGTATCCCGTTGATTACTTTGTTGGTATGTCTCTTTCAATATTTTCTTAAAGGGGTATTGATTTATGAAATTGCCTTGTATATAGCCTATGGCTTTGCATTTCTTTCGAGTTGCTATTTGGTCTGCAAACATTATCCAAAAAGTAATCGGGTAGTAGAACAATTTTGGTTTTTATTTAAAAAATTATTGACCTATGGCACTTTTAATCAATTGGCACATGTCTTTCAGCTTTTAAGTTTTAGGGCAGCTTTTTATTTTTTAGAATTCTTTCATGGCAAGGGTACTGTAGGTTTGTATTCAAATGCAAGTTCTCTTTCAGAATCGGTTTGGCTTATCGCAACTAGTATTTCTTTGTGGCAATATGCAGTCATTTCTAATTCAGATGATCGTCATTACACGATACAATTGACCCAAAAATTAGCAGCATTTGGAATGACTGCTGCCTTCTTTGCATGTCTATTATTGGTCCTTTTACCTTCATCATTTTATGGTTTTATTTTTGGATCAGATTTTTCATCGTTACACTCGATTATGTGGTTGTTAGCTCCAGGTTGTTGGATTTTTAGCTATGCATTAATTGTGGGGCACTATTTTTCGGGTCATGGTCGCTACCATATAAATGCATTGGCTTCTGGGTTCGGCTTAGTAATAAGTATTTTGGGTGCTTTTGTTCTAATACCAGATTTTAAAGCAGCTGGCGCCGCAATTGCTGCAAGTCTTTCCTATTTTGTCACAAGTTTTGTTGTATTTTGGTACTTTCACAAGGATGGAGGGAAGGTATTATTTTTTCCAAAAAAAGAAGACTGGAAGGAATTGCAATTACAATTATTCCAACTCTTCAGACAAAATAAGTAATGAATAAAATTGCAAAACTTTTTAAGGCTATAAAGCTTATCATTCAAAGACCAGTTCTTCTGAATCTTATTGTCAATGATCAAAGCGTGTTGCAGAAAAAATTTGAGAAGCGCTATGGTTCTATACCACTAAAAGAAATAGATATTTTTGATTGGCCTCAAGCACAGCAACTAAATGTGAGCCCGATGTCATTTTTATCGGGATCATCGCTCGTGACAGATTTTGCCTTGCTCCAAATTCTTTCAATCCATTATAAGGTGCAAACCTATTTTGAAATTGGGACTTGGCGAGGTGAGAGTGTTGCCAATGTGTCGCCATTTGTTACTGGGGCCTATACCTTAAACTTGCCTGATGAAACAATGCGCAAATTAGGGCATACGCAAGCCTACATTGATTCTCATCGCTACTTTTCAAAAAAATTATCCAATGTAACACACCTATTTGGCGACTCCGCAACTTTTGATTTTAGCGAATTCTATGGCCGAATGGATTTAATATTTATTGATGGCGATCATTCTTTAAAGGCTGTTCAACGCGATACGCAAACAGCGCTTAAACTCCAAAAATCTTTAGATTCAATCATTGTTTGGCACGATGCAAAATCAGATACAGAATATCCGCGTTACGAAGTCCTTATGGGAATTTTAAATGGCTTACCAAAAGAAATGCATCAACATGTTTTCTTGGTTAGAAATTCATTGTGCGCGGTGTATTTGCCAAATAATAATCAATATCAAGAAATGCAAATCAACGCTTTGCCAACAAGATTTTTTGAATTAAGCCTGTCTCAGCAGAATTTACAAATGCCAAATTCATCTAGCCAAATTAAATAACAGGCATATTTGAATATAAAGTTCAGTTGAGATGAATGAGTGGGTTCCATAAAAAGGGTGTCGAGATCGTTTAAAAGTTTTTCTGTATCAATTAGCCCACTTGAATCGAGGTGGACTTTGTCTCGAATTGTTTTTTTCCAAAAATCTTTGCTTTGTTTTAGCCATTGGCTCTCTGGAACTGAGAAACCTTTTTTGTCTCGTCGCCAGGAAATTTCTTTAGGAATTTGCCCTTTGAGCGATTCGCGTAATACAAATTTTGAATACCCATTTTGAATCAAGTCGGTAATTGGCAGCGAGCGGGCAATTTGTATTAAATTGCTGTCGTCGGCAAAAGGTGTTCTTGATTCAATGCCGTATTGCATGGAGCAGCGGTCTTCCCAGCGCAATAAATTCTTGAGTTCAAATTCTTGACAGAAAAAAGCCAAGTGTGATTGTAATGAATTGAAACGTCTTCGGACAATTTTAGGCACTTTTCTGACATATTTTAAAGACTTTCTTTTTTTCCTTAAAAGCAGTGCTTGAAGTGGATTGGGCAAGAAACTTAGCAAATCCATTGTCCATTCTTTTAAAATATACTTTTTAGTCGTAGGCGAATTTTTAAGATGACGCCATTCTTTTAAAAATAAGCGAAATCTGCCTCTAAAAAAAAGTTCTTTGAAAAAGGTTGGATAAAATATTTGGTAACCTCCAAACAATTCATCTCCTCCTTGACCATCAATTAGTATTTTAACGCCATTTTCAGACGCACAGCGCATTACACTGCTTTGGGCAAAGGTACTTGTACTCAAAAGTGGAATGTCTTGATAATATATCAAATTTTTTATCTGTTCGGTGAGCTCTTCACTTTTAAGGGTGATGGTATGCCATGAAGCTTGGGTAGCCTCAATCATTTTTTGTGCCCACGGACTTTCATCTTCCTCACTTTGATGAACGGCTGTGAAGGCATGTAAACCAGTGTTTAATGTGGCTAGCTTTTTCTCATTGTTGATTGATGAAGCAATGGATAAAATGGAACTTGAATCAATACCACCAGAAAGACAAAACCCGATAGGGACATCAGCCCTAAGTCTCAATTCTATGGCATTAAACAAACTATCCACCAAGTTTTCGCGAGTAATTTTTAAACAAATGGGTGCGTACGATTCATACTTTGTGATTTTCTTGCAATGGCTTAAATAGTCATATTCCAAGAAATGCCCTTGTGGTAATTCAAAGATTCCTTTAAAAAAACCTTCACTCTCTGTTTCAATTTGATTCGAGGCAAAGTAGGTTTGTAAGGCCTTTTTGTTGGCAACAACTTCTTGACTTTTAATACAGAGCAGGGCTTTTATTTCAGAGGCGAATGCAAAATGAATAGCGTTGTCAAGAAAATAGAAAGGTTTAACCCCATAACGATCTCTGGCACAAAAAAGCGTTTTATTCACTGTATCATAGATTGCAAATGCCCACATTCCATTGAATTTATCCAAACAATTTTTGCCCCAAAAATGATAAGCTTGAAGTAGTACCTCAGCGTCACTCTCCGTTTTGAATGTAGCGCCGAGTGTGCCCAATTCATTGCGTAGTTCTATGTAATTATAAATCTCACCATTGAAAGTAAGCCAATAACGATCATTAATTTGCATCGGTTGGGAAGCAGATGGGCTTAAATCAATGATGGCAAGCCTCCTGTGTGCAATACCGATATAATCGTTTTCAAACCAACTAGTACCACTACCATCTGGGCCCCGATGCGCTAAGCGCGTACTCATTTGATTCAATAAGTCTGGGGCATCATTTAATGCCGATTCTGTTTTACATACAAGGCCGCTTATACCACACATTAATCAATCTATCTAATTTGTTGATCCAAAAGGTAGATAAAACTAGCTATGGCTGCTGCACCCAATTCTAATTCGCGTTTATTGACATTTTCAAATATGTCTGAAGGTGCATGATGGAAATCAAAATATCGTTGGGAATCCGGTACAAATCCAAAAAGCGGAATCTCGGGAAAATGTTTTTTAAGCGGCCCTATATCCACTCCGCCATATCCCTTTTCAAAAATATGCAGGTCATAGGGTTTTAATAATGCTTCAAAGTTTTTAATGAGTTCGAGATATTCATCTGGACCATCAATGCCAAATCCTCTAGGTGCAAATCCTCCGCGATCACTTTCTAATGCCGCAATTTGGTTCTCATTATGTGCTGCCACCCATTGTGCATATTGCTGACCACCTTGGTTTCCGTTTTCTTCATTCATAAAGAAAACAAGACGTATTGTATGTTGGGGGTGAAAGCCTAAAACTTTTAATATACGCAGCGCTTCAAGACAATGAATAACACCAGCTCCATCGTCATGTGCCCCCTCACCAGTATCCCATGAATCCAAATGGCCTCCAATTGTAATGATTTGGTCTGCTTTTTTTGTTCCTGTTAATTCGCCCATTACGTTAAAGGATGGAACATCTTCATAATCTCTGCAATCTAATTCCATGAAAAAGTTTACTTTCCCTTTAAAAAGCGCATCTGATAGCATATTGGCATCTTTTGTCGAAAGGGCCGCTGCAGGAATTTTATGAACGTCATTTTCATAATGCATCGATCCTGTATGTGGGAATTCATCTTGTGGTAAACCCAAAGAGCGAATAACAACGGCTTTAGCGCCTAATTTTGCGCCTTCAACAGCCCCGCTTCCTCTAATTGCATAACACGCACCATAGGCCTTAAAAGTTTGAATTTGGGCTGCATCCATTGATTGATTCAAGAAAACTATTTTATTTTCGACTTTTGATGCCTTACTATTTTTAAGCGCCTCAAGAGTTTTAAATTCAATGATTTCTCCATCCAACAGTCCATTTGTACCTATTGATCCACCGAGTGCCAAAAGATGCACTTTGTGTAATTGGCCATCATTGGTTTTAAACCATGCACTTTCTGTATTTCCACGTTCCCAATGGGGAACCGTTATTTCCTGTTTTTGAACGCGATTAAAATCATAAGAAAGCATTTTCTCATAACTCCAGTCTATCGCCATTTGCGCTTCTGATGAGCCTGTAAGCCTAGGGCCTATGTCTTTACACAACTGTCGCAAGTTTTCATGCGCATGTCCCCTTAAAAGTGCTTCATCATAAATTCTTCGAATAAAGAGGCTATCTTGAGAAAAACTGCTTATGCTTAGAATAATTGCCAGGAGAAAAAAGAAAATTCTTTTCATGTCTAAAGTTTGGGTAAAAATACCAAATTTAGACAGATGCTTTCTCCTTTTGGCTATCTTTGCTTTAAGAAATAATTCAATAAACTAATGGCCTTAAAATGCGGTATTGTCGGGTTGCCCAATGTTGGAAAATCAACCCTATTTAATTGCTTGTCTAATGCTAAAGCGCAATCAGCAAACTTTCCTTTTTGTACTATTGAACCAAATTTGGGCACCATTTCTATTCCCGATTCGCGTTTAGAAAAACTCGAGAATCTAGTAAACCCACAAAAAGTGATTCCAACTACGATGGAGATTGTAGATATTGCCGGTTTGGTAAAAGGCGCATCAAAAGGGGAGGGCTTGGGCAATCAATTTTTAGCCAACATTCGTGAAACCGACGCTATATTACATGTGCTACGATGTTTTGATGATGATAATATAGTACATGTAGATGGGCAGGTAAATCCTATTCGCGATAAAGAAATCATTGATGTGGAGTTGCAATTAAAAGATTTGGAGACTATTGAAAAAAAAATACAGAGTTTATCAAGGGTAATAAAATCTGGTGACAAGGATGCAATTAAAGAAAATGACTTGGCCACCAAAATTAAAATTGGATTAGAAAAAGGGACTTCTGTTCGCGCTTTGGACTTTTCTAAAGAGGAATTTGATATTGTCAAAGGTTTCAATTTAATCACATCTAAACCGGTAATGTATGTCTGTAATGTAGATGAAGCATCTGTAAAATCTGGAAATGTTCATGTTGAGCAAGTTCAACAAGCAGTGAAAAACGAAAATGCAGAAGTACTTGTCATTGGTGCAAAAATTGAGGCTGATATTACAGAACTTGATACCTATGACGAACGTCAATTATTTTTGGAAGAGTTAGGTTTAGAAGAGCCAGGGGTAAATAGACTTATCCGACAGGCATATAATCTTTTGAATCTTCAAACTTATTTTACAGCTGGCGTTAAAGAAGTACGCGCATGGACCATTCGAAAAGGAATGACTGCACCACAAGCAGCAGGTGTAATTCATTCTGATTTTGAAAAAGGTTTCATTCGTGCAGAGGTAATGAAATATAATGACTACATTGAGTTTGGATCCGAACAAGCCATCAAAGACGCCGGAAGATTTAAAGTTGAAGGAAAAGATTACATAGTTGAAGATGGAGATATAATGCACTTCAGATTCAATGTTTAAAAATTCAAGAAATGGAAATTACAGCCAATAACCCCGCTTTGAGCACTTGGATTAAAGGTGCAGAATTAACAGAATTCCCGATTCAAAATCTACCTTTTGGAATTTTCTCTACAATTCATTCAAGCAAAAGGGTGGGTGTTCGAATTGGCGATTTTGTTCTCGATTTAGCTCAAATGGCTGCTTATGGTTATTTAACAGATATTCAAATTGACCATTCAGTTTATGAAAATGAATTTTTGAACCCCCTTATGCGCTATGGCAAACTTGCTATTCGTTCATTGAGAAATCGACTAGCAGTTTTATTAGACGTGCAAAATCCAACATTTCAGAACAATTCCGCCCATCATAGCGCCTTAATTCCAGTAACTGAGGTGAGGATGTCGTTACCGGTACAAATTGGAGATTATACTGATTTTTATTCATCAAAGGAGCACGCCACTAATGTGGGGATGATGTTCCGAGATCCTTCCAATGCGCTTTTACCCAATTGGTTATGGATTCCTGTTGGTTATCACGGAAGATCTTCCTCTGTGATACCATCTGGACAATCTGTAATACGGCCAAAGGGCCAACTCAAAATCGATGAAAATTCAGACCCCATATTTGCACCATCGCGACAAGTAGATTTCGAACTTGAAATGGGTTTCATTACTTTTGAAGGTAAAGACCTAGGGCAAAGTATCACTACTGCAGAGGCCGAAGATTTTATTTTTGGACTTTGTTTATTCAATGATTGGTCTGCAAGAGATATTCAAAAGTGGGAATATGTTCCACTCGGCCCCTTTTTGGCCAAAAACTTTGCATCGTCAATGTCGTGTTGGATTGTCACCCTCGATGCACTACAGCCCTTTGCCTGTGAAACTCCCATTCAACAACCCGAAGTTTTATCGTATTTAAAATTTGAGGGTTTAAAATCCTATGACATTGAACTTCAGGTCGCAATCCAAGCGCCAAATTGTAGCGAAAAAATAGTGAGTACTTCGAATTTTAAATATATGTATTGGAATATGTCCCAACAATTGGCGCATCATACTGTCAATGGTTGTAATATTCGCTGTGGCGACTTATTGGGCTCTGGCACCATCTCTGGTCCGACACCTGATTCATATGGATCTATGTTGGAAATTGCTTGGAAAGGCACCAAACCAGTGCAAATGCCAGATGGTTCTCAAAGAAAGTTTATCCAGGATCATGATAAAGTTGTGATTCGAGGATGTAGTCAAAAAAATGGCATAAAAATTGGATTTGGAGAAGTGACAAGTGAATTGCTGCCTGCGTATTGATGTACTACGACCAAAATACTGCTATTGATCTTGAGAGAGAGCGCATTGAAATTCTCAACGCATTTAAAGGATTATTGCGTGCTACTAAAGACCGCTCACGCGATGAAACAAGGATGATTCGAAAGGCTTTTGACATTGCTCTTGAAGCGCATAAAGACATGCGAAGAAAATCTGGCGAACCTTACATATATCATCCAATTTCTGTGGCTAGAATTTGTGCCGAAGAAATGGGTCTAGAACCTACGGCAATTGTCTGTGCGCTGCTTCACGACACAGTAGAGGATACGCATATAACCCTTCAAGATTTAGAAGATATTTTTGGAAGCACGGTAAGAAAAATTATTGATGGCCTCACAAAAATACCCGAGGTTTTTGATGAAAACACCTCAATTCAAGCTGAGAATTTTCGAAAGATGATTCTCACCATTTCTGATGACTTCAGGGTTGTACTTATTAAACTTGCAGACAGATTACACAACATGCGCACGCTGGTAAGCATGAAGCCTGAAAAACAACTTAAAATTGCATCTGAAACTAGGTTTTTATACGCTCCATTAGCACATCGTTTGGGATTATATCCAATAAAATCGGAATTAGAAGATCTTTCGATGAAATATTGCGAACCCGAAAAATATAATGAAATCGTTTCCAAATTAAAATCTACTCAAGATGTTCGCAATCGGTTTATTAGAAGATTTGTAGCGCCAATAAGATCAGAATTACAAGCCCAAGGTTATCAATTCGAAATAAAGGCACGCACCAAATCATTGGCTTCTATTTGGCGTAAAATGCAAACAAAGGAAGTTCCCTTTGAGGAGGTGTTTGATGTTTTTGCTTTGCGCATTATTCTAAATTCTCCACCAGAACGGGAAAAATCTGATTGTTGGAGGGTTTACTCCATTGTTACAGATTTTTATCAGCCAAGTCCTGAACGTCTTCGCGACTGGGTGTCAACTCCACGCGCAAATGGTTACGAGTCGCTGCATACCACCGTGATGTCGCCACAAGGCAGATGGGTAGAAGTACAAATAAGAAGTAAGCGCATGGATGATATTGCCGAATATGGTTTGGCGGCACATTATAAGTATAAAGAAGCAAGGGCAAATGAGAATAAATTTGATCGTTGGGTTGCAGAAATTAGAGACTTACTAGATAATCCCGATTCAAGTGCATTAGATTTTGTCAATGATTTCAAATTGAATTTGTTCAACGATGAAATTTATGTTTTTACACCAAAAGGAGAATTGAGGGTATTGCCAACCGGCTCAACAATTCTTGATTTTGCATATGATATTCATACTGAAATTGGCAACAAATGTATAGGAGCCAAGGTGAATAATCGATTGGTGCCGCTCAGTTATCAATTGCAAAACGGAGATCAACTAGAGATATTAACTTCATCTAAACAAAAACCAAATGATGAGTGGTTGCGTTTTGTGGTTTCAGCTAAGGCCAAACAACGCGTAAAACAAGCCCTAAACGAGGCCTATAAGTCTGTAGCTGCTGATGGCAAAGAAATATTGGAACGCAAACTTAAGCAGTATAACATTAACTTCAATTCTGAAAATTTACGATGTTTAGAAAAACACTTTAAGGTAGATACTACAACTTCGTTATACTATAAAATTGCCAAAGGTAAATTGGATCTCACACAATTACGCGAATTCAATGTGGTCGGTGGTAGCATTGTCATTGAACGCAAAATACGTTCAAAAAAAATAAAAGGATCAGAAGATGCACTTTTAAATGAGGGAATCAACACAGATACCGATACAATTGTTATTGGAGAAGATTTTAAGGGCTTTGATTACACGCTGGCAAAATGTTGTAGCCCAATTCCTGGTGATTCTATTTTTGGATTCATCACCATTTCTAGTGGTATTAAAATACATCGTTTTAACTGCCCCAATGCAGTGCATTTATTATCAAAATTGGCCTATAGGTGTCTTAAGGCCAGATGGCAGTCTAGCGCATTAGTTGAGCGCGAAGCGGCTATTAGAATTATAGGCATCGATCAAATAGGTCTTGTAAATAGACTTACAGAAATTATTTCCAAACAAAACAACATCAATATGAAAAGTATTTCATTTGAAACCAATGATGGTGTTTTTGAAGGTAGAATAAAAGTATTGGTTTATGATACGGCCCAATTGGAACAATTAACTAGAAAATTCGAACAAGTTGAGGGGGTTAAAAGCGTTACGCGATGGGATACAGAGAGTGATTCTGATGAACTCGATTAAAATGCTTAGGCACGAATAATTAGTCTTTTCGTAAAAAATTTGGATTGGTTGGTCTTAAATCTGGATTCCAATTAAATCCTTGAATCCAACGCTCTTTTTGATCAATTTTATCCATAGGGTAAAACACCCCGTCCGGGTGATGCAAATAACTTATTTGGGTGACCTCCCCATTTTTTAAATCCAGATGTAATTGTTCGGAAATTAATCTATTGAGGCCTTCGCGTCGTTGTTCAATTAAAGTGTCATTGACCTTCTTTGAAGTCTCGGGATAAAATATGGTTTTTGCTTGCCCTTCAGCATCAACACTGCTGAGTACACCACTTGTGTCAAATAAAGCATAAATATGTTTTGCTGCCATTTGATTATAAAGACTATCTTTTTGCAATTCAAGTAGCACTGTAGCATTGTCTTTTAGTTCTATTTGTTTAAGCAGTGAATCTTTAAAAAAAACAATGGCCTGTGCACCTTTAAGTTCACCGCGCTGTGACCACATTATTGGATTTTTATTTATTTCTAAAGTTTGTAATTCAAAGCAAAACCGAGTGCTGTCGCCAATTCCTTGAAGAGTGGGATGCAAGAATCGAAAATTTTTATGACCATAAAGAAATTGTGATTTATTGAGACTATCTTTTTCTAAGTAGAGCGTATCTGAATGCAAGTAGAGCGTGTCTTGTTTATATTTTATAAAACAAAGGCTATTACCACAAACATAGGCATAATGATCAGTGGAGCTATAAATCGCTTTATTACCTAATAAAGCAATGTTTTGATCTACATCTTTATAGTAGACATCTCCACGGCCTTCGAAGTCATTTAATTTGGTATTGATAAATAAGGTATCCCCTTTTAAAATATTATTCTTTTCAAAAATTTGCGCATGATTAAAAAGCGCGCCAGTTTGATGCTCTAAATCGTACCAACCATTCTCACAAAACAATTGGGTACTGTCATTTCGCATTTGCGTGTTCCCCATGAAATAAAGTTTCTGTTGTTCGTATGCAAATTGCAGTGTATCGGATTTAACATCCAGGTCGGCTTTAGTGTAATGGACCTCACCACTAAAGAAGAACGAACCATTAGAAGGGTAAAAATAACCCCGAAGGCAAGTAATTTTTTCATCGGAAACCGTTGAGGAAATTGATCCTGAACTTCGAAATATAGCTCTACCTTTTTTAGCGTCATAATCCATAGAATCTGCAATCATTTTGTACGCATTATCTCTTGCCCTTACATGACCCCAGAGTTTAGCGAACTTTTGTCTTTCAGAATAATAGATTGAATCTGCATATAAATTGACGCCATTTTTTTGAATATGAACGTTTCCATACGCTCTTACCTCCTTGGCTTTATCGTTGTAATGGGCAGAATCGCAATACATAGTATTGCCTTGGTATTCAAAACTAACACTTCCTACTAGTCTGTGCACATTATTTTGAATTGCATATATTTTTTGCGTCCCAGGTAAGAGTTGTAGCCTGCCTTGTCCAAAAGATGACTTCCAAAAAAATAATGCACCGATAAATAATGCAAAATGTTTAAGGATGCGAATATTCATTTTAATTGTTAAGTGTCTGTTTGCGATCGGGCCCAACAGATATAACGCGAATAGGAATCGATAATTGTGTTTCTAGATAGGAAACATAGTTTTTAAGCGCTAAGGGCGCATTTTTAAAGTCATCGAGTTCTGTTAAGTCACATCGCCAACCTTCAAGTTGTTGGTAAATAGGCTCGATTTCTAAATCAGTAACATCGTAAGGAAAATCGCGAACTTCTTGCCCATTGATTTTATAGTGTGTACAAATGTTGATGTGGTCAAAAATACCTAATACATCGCTCTTCATCATGGCAAGTTCGCTAACACCATTCACCATTATGGCATAACGCAATTGTACAAGGTCTAGCCAACCACAGCGTCTAGGTCTGCCGGTTGTTGCACCAAATTCATTTCCTTCCTTTCGCATTAGTTCACCATCGTTATCCAATAGCTCCGTTGGGAATGGACCGCTTCCAACGCGCGTGCAGTAAGCCTTAAAAATACCAATAACATTTCCAATTTTTGTAGGCGCAATTCCCAATCCAGTACAAGTTCCAGCAGTCACAGTATTTGAGGAAGTAACAAATGGATAGGTTCCAAAATCAATGTCAAGCATGGTTCCTTGAGCACCCTCAGCCAATACCTTTTTGCCATGAATTAAGGCAGAATTCAAGTAATGTTCAGAATCTATTGCTTCTAATGTCTTGAGATCCTCAATAGCTTCAAACCATGGCTTTTCAAGCATTTCTAAATCATATGTGAAATCAGTGTGATGCTCCAAAATTCCAATATGTTTTTCAACAAGAGCTGAATATTTATCCTGGAAATTCGGTAAAAAAATATCCCCAACGCGAAGTCCATTTCGCCCTGTTTTGTCCATATATGTCGGGCCTATGCCTTTTAGGGTTGATCCAATTTTGTTTTTACCTTTCGCTTGTTCTGATGCAGCATCTAAGAGCTTGTGTGTAGGTAAAATGAGGTGTGCTTTTTTAGAAATCAACAATCTGGCTTCAAAATTGATGTTAAATGGTTTGAGTTTATCTAATTCAGCTTTAAAAATCACAGGATCAATAACCACACCATTGCCAACTATATTTATAACATTTGGATGAAAAATACCCGAAGGAATGGTGTGTAATACATGTTTAATTCCTTCAAATTCTAAGGTGTGCCCAGCATTTGGGCCTCCTTGAAACCTTGCAATAATATCGTAAGAGGGGGTGAGGACATCTACAATTTTACCTTTGCCTTCGTCACCCCATTGTAAACCTAATAGTACATCTACTTTCATGTTGTTTGTTCAAAAAACTTTTTTACTTGTTCGAAGTCTTGATAAATACTAAAAATATGCTCCATTCTTGTGAGTTCAAATATTTTGCCGAGCTGTTCATTGGGTTGATATAAAACGGTATCTCCTAAATTGAGCCTTGATCTTGTAAGTGTCTTTACCAAAAATGCAATTCCAGTAGAATTAATGTATTCTAAGTCTGAAAGATCAATTACAAGATTCCAGTTCTCGATATGATCTAATTTTTCAATCGCATTATCTCGATCGCTTTCTGTGAAAAAACGACCTTTGAACTTGAGTATGCTCAGTGGTCCATTTTCTATCAAATGTACTTCCATTAGTTAACTTTTGATTTTTTGATACCATAAAAATATAGGGAATGATGTTGTACTTCAACGCCAAATAGATCTTCAATAGTACCCATAATTTGTTGGATGCGTGGATCACAAAATTCAATCACTTCCCCAGTGTCTGTCAAAATAAGATGGTCGTGTTGTTTGGATCCATGAGCTTTTTCAAATTGCGCAATGTTTTTACCAAATTGGTGCTTTCGTACCAGGTTACATGCAAGTAATAAATCTATGGTATTGTACAATGTAGCCCTAGAAACGCGATAATTTTGATTTTTCATTTTAATATATAATGATTCAATATCAAAATGACCGCTGTAAGCATATATTTCTGCTAATATTGCAAAGCGCTCAGGTGTTTTACGATGCCCATTCTGCTCTAGATACGCAGCAAAAATATCTTTAACTGTAGTTGACAATTTAAAATTACTCATCATTCAGACGCTAAAGTTAATTATAAATTTGGGACACAGACAATAAAAAAGGGGGCCGAGACCCCCTTAAATCGATAGAAAATTCAGCTTATTCGCCACGGTCCATTTTTTGCTTCAATTCAGCGAGTGCATTGAGGTCGCCAAGCGTTGATTTCTCAGCATTTTGATTAATGGCTTTAACTGCTTTATCAGTATTGTTTGTGGATGATTTTTTGCTGCCTTTGCTGTTATTGCTTGGCATTGTATCACCTTCCTCAAATAATCTTGTATGCGAAAGAACGATTTTTTTAGCCTCTTTATTGAATTCAATAACTTTGAATTCTAGGGTATCTTCCACCTTTGCATTGGTGCCATCTTCCTTCTTTAAATGTTTAGAAGGACAAATCCCTTCAACACCGTATGGTAGGGCAACAATACCAGACTTATCTTTCATTTCAATAATCGTTCCACTGTGCGTGGTGCCTTCTGCAAATGTAGATTCAAAAACGTCCCACGGATTTTCTTCAAGTTGTTTGTGACCTAAAGAAATTCTGCGGTTTTCACGATCAATTTCAAGAACTAGAACCTCCATAGCATCACCAACTTTGCAGAATTCTGATGGATGCTTGATTTTTTTCTGCCAAGAAAGATCTGAAATGTGGATGAGTCCATCAACACCTTCTTCGAGTTCAACAAAAACACCAAAATTGGTGAAATTGCGTACTTTGGCACTGTGCTTAGTCCCAACGGCATATTTTGTTTCAATGTCATTCCATGGGTCTGGCATCAATTGTTTGATACCCAAGGACATTTTTCGCTCCTCACGGTCTAAAGTCAGAACCACCGCCTCTACTGAATCACCAATTTTTAGGAAATCTTGAGCAGAACGCAAGTGCTGAGACCAACTCATTTCAGAGACGTGGATAAGACCTTCCACACCAGCAGCAATTTCAATGAATGCACCGTAGTCGGCCATTACTACTACTTTACCAGAAACTTTATCTCCAACATTTAAATTTGCATCTAAAGAATCCCATGGATGCGGTTGTAATTGTTTTAATCCGAGTGCAATGCGTTTTTTATCATCGTCAAAATCCAATATTACAACATTGATTTTTTGATCGAGCTCTAACATTTCTTCAGGATGTGTAACACGGCCCCAAGAAAGATCAGTAATATGGATAAGTCCATCAACACCACCTAGGTCTATAAATACACCATAAGAAGTGATGTTTTTGACAACCCCTTCCAAAACTTGACCTTTTTCTAGGCCAGAGATAATTTGTTTCTTTTGTTCTTCGAGTTCTGCCTCGATAAGGGCTTTGTGAGATACAACAACATTTCTGAATTCCTCATTGATTTTAACAACTTTAAATTCCATGTTTTTTCCTACATAAACGTCGTAGTCACGGATAGGCTTAACGTCAATTTGAGAACCTGGTAAAAAGGCTTCGATTCCGAAAACATCAACGATTAACCCGCCTTTTGTTCTGCATTTTACATAACCAGTGATAATTTCACCAGTTTTCAATACATCATTCACTCTAATCCAAGCACTATGCATACGTGCTGTTTTGTGTGAAACGATTAATTGACCAGTTTTGTCTTCTAAGCATTCTACATAGATATCAACTGTATCACCAATTTTTAAATCTGGATTGTAACGAAATTCATTGGCAGCTACGACACCTTCTGATTTGTAACCAATGTTAATGATAACCTCTTTTTTGTTGATCATTACAACAGTGCCCTGAATTACTTCTTTTTCCATAATAGAAGTAAGGGTTTTTTCGTAGCGATCTCCTAGTTCGGAGCGCTCAATTTGATTGTAACCATCAAGTTGTAGGGCTTCCCAATCGAAATCTACTGTTCCGTGGGGTTCGATATTTTTTGCCATAAGGCTATAAAAATTTGTATTTCTAATACCCTGAATATCAGAAAGATGTTAAACATAAAAGGTGTTTTCAGGGAACACTTTTAATTTCGAGAGTGCAAAGGTAGGTATAAATACTTGAAATTATACTAAAAAGGGGGCTAATTATCTGATACTTGCAGCGGAAAGTGTGCAAAAATTTTAAATTCTGGCCCTTGGTTCAATAAAAGTCGTTTCCAAAGATCTTCTACTTTGATTTTAAAAATTGAATCATTCTCTGCCTGAGAAATGCATAGCCATGCTCGTTCAGACACTTCATTTTCAAGTTGTTGAGCTCCCCAACCTGAATATCCAGCAAAAACGCGTAAGTATAAATGTGGTTTGTTCATTTTATTTGCACGTTCTATGACTTGCCGCCAATTGCCGCCAAAATATAAGTCTTTTCCAACCTTTAAGCTTCCTTCAATTTGAGAAAAGCGATGTAAATAGAACAATTGCTGTGGAGAAACAGGCCCCCCATTGAATACAGCTAAATCCAGATCAATGTCTTCAAATAATTCACTTAATTTGACATCGGTGACATGATTTAAAACTAAACCAAAACTTTCCTCAACACTATGATCTATGAGCAACACCACGGCCCTTTGAAAAAAAGCCTCGTCCAAGAGCGGATCGGCTAGGAGCATACAGCCTTTTTTTGGATCAAGTTTAGATTTGAATATGTGTTGTTGTTGAAATTTCATTTGCTTGGTAAACAAATAAACAAAATAAATTGACGCTTTGCAAGAGGCATTGTTTACTTTTGTTTTCAGTTTTTTGTAGTAATCTTAGAAGGCCACTTCAAAGGACTAATATATCGCTATACTAAAGAAATTCCTTATTTGGAATTGTCGGAGGGTGTGATTATTGCATTATTTTTACAACAAGGATTAGCAAAAAATGGCTCAAAAACCAACAATTCCAAAAGGCACTAGAGATTTTTTACCTGTAGAGGTTGCAAAACGCACCTATATGCTAGGTAAAATAGATGAAGTCTTTAAACGATATGGTTATGCGCCTATACAGACCCCAAGCTTTGAATTGTCTTCTACGCTAATGGGGAAATATGGCGATGAAGGAGATCGGTTGATATTTCGCATTTTAAATTCTGGAGAGAAAATGAGAAAAGCCGATTTAAAGGCCCTCGCAGCAGATAATTTACCTCGATTTGCCAGCTCCCTTGCTGAGAAAGCATTGCGCTATGATTTGACTGTGCCCTTTGCACGTTTTGTGGTGCAGCATCAAAATGAACTCACTTTCCCTTTTAAACGCTATCAAATTCAGCCAGTCTGGAGGGCAGATCGACCTCAACACGGCCGTTATCAAGAATTTACGCAATGCGATGTGGATGTAGTAGGTTCCGATTCCTTGCTTTACGAGGTAGAAATGATCCAGATTTTTGATGAAGTTTTGAGCAATCTCGGTTTGCCTAAATTCAGTATCAGTATCAACAATCGAAAAATTTTAAGCGGTATTGCCGAGCTAAGTGGTGAAGCTGACCGTATTGTTGATTTAACCGTCGCTATTGATAAGTTGGATAAAATTGGAGAGCAAGGTGTGATTGATGAATTGCTTCGAAAGGGTTTTACTCAAAAATCAATTGAGAAAATTACGCCGCTCTTTTCATTGCAAGGAAATAATGAGCAAAAGATAGCAATGCTTCGCCAATATTTGGCCCAAAGCGAGATTGGTCAAAAGGGACTCGATGAATTAAATGAGGTCTTGGCTGATGTGGCTGCACTTGGGCTTCACAAAGGTGAACTCATTTTTGATCTTACGCTGGCTCGAGGTCTGAATTATTATACCGGTGCCATATTTGAAGTCAAAGCACATGGAGTAAAAATGGGAAGCATTTGTGGAGGTGGGCGCTATGACGACCTGACCGCACTGTTTGGCTTAAAAGACTTATCGGGAATCGGCATTTCTTTTGGTGCGGATCGCATTTATGATGTGATGACTGAGCTCGATTTATTCCCAAAGGCCTTGAACCAGACCTTGAGTATTTTATTCGTAAATTTTGGCGATAGAGAAGCAAAACACTCTTTAAAACTGCTCAGAGAGGTGCGCAACCTTGGCATCGCAGCAGAACTATATCCGCAAGCAAGTAAATTGCAAAAACAACTCAAATACGCCAATGATCGAAATGTATCCAATGTTGTAATGATTGGTGAGGATGAAATGAAGACAGGTATGGTAGGATTAAAAAACATGCAAACAGGTCATCAGGAATTGCTGACCAGAGACGCTTTTTTAGATAGATGTGCTTCAACTTTGTCTTAAACTATTTGTTGCGTCGCATTTTAATATGAGGTATGCCGTCTTCTAAATAACTTTCCCCTAGCGCTTCAAAACCCAATTTTTGATAAAATTCTTGTAAGTGGGCTTGAGCCGATAATACAATGGTTTGAGGGCCAAAGTGCTCCTTGATTCTATCAATACAATAATTCATGAGCTGCATCCCAATGTTTTTTTGCCGCTCATGACCAGCAACAATTACTCTTCCAATTGAAATTTCATCGTATGTAATTCCAGCAGGTATAATCCGGGCACAAGCAATAAGATTATCACCTTTGTGAAGGAGTACATGGAAGGCAATTTTATCTAAATTATCGAGATCTTGGTACACACAGTTTTGCTCCACGACAAATACCTCACTTCGCAATTGTAAATAGTCGTATAACTGTAGCGTTGATAGTTGGTTAAATTCAGAAAAACTAAAATTGTTTTCCATTTAAATAACTTTAAAAAATAAATCAGAATCGGAAAGCTGACCAGGTGAAATCATTGGTTCGTCATAGGGTATGTCAGGACCATATCGCAATTGCATTATTTTTCGCACTTGAGGGCTATCCAAATTAAAATCTCTTAATGCTTTGGGTTCACATAATTTAACGCCAATACTAAGGTAGGTTTTATACACCAATTCTGAACAATACATTTCCTTGTCAGACCAGTTGAAAGCTAAATCGTAATGCTTATCGAGTTGAAGTTTGAGGTAATTTCTCATCTGGGTTAAATTCTCCTCGGACAATTGCTCACCCTTCAAACGATATATGGCATATTCACTATTTTCTCCACTTTTAATCCAATCTTCTAGTGATCGAACGCCAACGGGCTCTATGGCCTCAAATACATAGGGCTTATTTCCCAAGAAAAAAATTATACCACAATGCGAAAAATAAGAATTGGTTGCCAATTGTATCGCTGTACTCTGAGTAGATTGGCTGTGCTGAAAAATAACGTCGCCATCTTTAAAGGTCTGTGCCGTAATGTATAAGTTAAAGCCAAAAAAGATTAAAAAAGCTAATGCCCGCATTTTTATATTAATAAGAACCGTTATATCTTCTTAAGAACCATTCTACAAAAAGTAAGCCAAGTATTAAGATTAATATCCAAAGCAAATCAATTACGGGGTCAAATTGGTGTGTTTCAGTTCGAACTTCAACAAGATCGGGCTTGCGCTTTAAAGTTTGGATAAGGTCGCGGTAAGCTTTTATGGGATAAACTTCACCTGAACTTTGTTTTGCGAGTTGATAAAGTGTCCCATGCCTTGCAGTAGATTCTAGTTGTTCGAGCCAAATGTCCTCAACAATGAATGCACCTGTTTTCATGTATTTTTTTTGATTAAAAGTGGTGCTGGCCTTCCAATAATAACGGCCAGGCTTTAGTTTTCCAAGTTGTTGCTGGAAATAATCACCTTTGCTGAGAAAGGTGCCTTTTCGTACTTTATTTTTGTCATCTTTTAATTCCCATTCAATTACTGGGCTAGAAATGGGCTTCAAAGCCTCGTTGTAAAATGAAGCATTAAGTATACAATTTTCTAAGGTGCTTATTTTTTTAGGCGCTTTTACTCTAAGTCCGCTGCCTTCTTTTTTAATCATTAAATAGCTCGAAATTTCATTTACAAAAGCATCAAAATATGCATGTTGTTGCTTTTTGAGGTAGGCAATTAAACGCCAGCGCCAAATCCCTTCACCTATTAAGTAAGCCTCCCTTCTTTGTTGATTTTGATAAAATCCGAGAAGAGGTTGATCTTTGATAATTTCTGCCAAGCGCTGTTTATATAAAACTTGAAGCCCATTTTTTGCTTTTACATCACCAAATCTTTTGGTTAAAGGAGGGAGTGAGCCCATGAGATTTTGCCAAAGTGGATCGGGTTCATAAATTGAAAAGCCCGGATTTGTAGTGGCTTGTACTTCTTCACTCTGTTGCTTTATGTCAAAAATTAGCCCTTTGCCAATTTTGGAGGCAATAATTTGGTCAGTTTGTGTTCCAAGAATATACCAAACGGGTAGGTTATTTTTCTCAATTGACGAAAAAAGCTGATTGTTGAAATTGAGTCCTGGATCATGCCAAATGAGTAAATCAAAGGCATTGATTTTCAATTCATTGATCTGTCTGGAATGCGCCACAACAACCTCATTGAGTTGATTTGCGCTGAGCGCTTGTTGTAGTGCAGCTACGTCTGGATGTGGTGCAAAACTGTAAATCAAAATTTTACTTCTACTGTCGAGCACTTCTATGTAAATGGTTTTGTGATTATTATCAAATGAAAATTCGCCATTCTGACCTTGAATTTGGATTTTGTATTCTTGAATTCCAATTTTCGACGCATTGCATTCAAAAGCTAATGTCTGACGACTAATTCTTTTGTTGGGAAGCGTTAAATTTTTGCTTTGAATCTTTTTCCCATTTTCATATAAATCAACTTGTATCGCTTTACCTGCAAATCTTTGAGCTTCAATGTCAACTTCTATAGGGAAATTGTTATTTAAAAAAGTGAGGTCATTATAAGCAACATCGGTGAGCACAAGGTCCTTTTTTAGGTTAGTGTCGCCTACGGCTAAACTATAAACCGTAGAAAGGGGTAGGTGTTCTGCCGCATACATAGGATGCGAACCAGCATTGTAATTGCCATCTGAAATAAGCACAACAGCGCCCAAATTAGCATTTAGAAATAAATTTGATGCAGCTTCAAAGGGGATTTGCATGTTTGTTTGCTGCGCATCAAATCCTTTGCTAGGCCAATGTAATTTATGTCCAAAATTCCATGTTTTAAGGTTGAATTTTTTCCCAAGTTGCAGCTCTAATTCATTTTGAAATTCATTGATGGTTTTATCTAAATTTTTACTGTCTTTATAGTTCAACATTGAAGATGATCTATCTATCAATGTTAGAATGATGGGCTTTTGGGTTTGAAAATGGCTTTGCTCTAAAAGTAAGCCCAAGAGTAAAATAATTATTAAACTTAAACTTAATGTGCGAATTGTTATTAAGCTGTATTTTAGTTGTTTAGATTTGTTTTCTAGCCAACTTTCATTTCTATAAAAAAGCCAACTAACCAGTATGGTTGTAAAAAATATTGGCAATATCCACCAAAGGGAGAACGAGGATAGCAAATGCATCTCCCAAAATTACATACATTTTTACGTACTTTCGTAGTTAAAATTTAACTACATGTCAAAAACCGTTTATATCATTTCAGCAGTAAGAACTCCAATAGGTTCTTTTATGGGTGCTTTTTCAAGTGTTGGTGTGACTCATTTGGGCGCAACGGCCATATCAGGGGCTTTATCTAAAGGAAACATCGATCCAGCCAATGTCGATGAAGTGTTTATGGGCAATGTGCTTCAGGCGAGCGTTGGTCAAGCACCTGCAAGGCAAGCAGCCCTTGCGGCAGGGTTGCCAAAGCATGTGCCATGTACAACCATAAACAAGGTTTGTGCTTCGGGAATGAAATCTATCATGTTAGGCGCTCAAAGTATCCTTTCTGGAGATAACCATTTGGTAGTAGTTGGAGGTATGGAAAATATGTCGCAAACTCCGCATTATGTCGAAGGCAGAAATGGAACAAAATTCGGAAACATTCAATTGTTAGATGGCATATCAAAAGATGGCTTACTCGATGTTTATAGCAAGGTGCCCATGGGCAATTGTGCAGAGTTATGTGCAACCAAGTACAATATTACTAGACAAGACCAAGATGAATTTGCCATCACTTCATACCAGCGTGCAGCTTTGGCGTGGCAAACTGGTCAATTTTCTCAAGAAGTGGTACCTGTGAGTGTTCCTCAACGTAAAGGGGATCCAGTTGTAATAAGTGAAGATGAAGAGTTCAAAAATGTTTTCATTGATAAAATACCCTCCCTCAGACCAGCATTTGACAAAGAAGGGACCATCACTGCAGCAAACGCATCTACCTTAAATGATGGCGCATCTGCTTTGGTGCTTGCTTCTGAACAAGCTGTTGAAAAATATGGTTTAAAGCCGATGGCAAAAATTGTTTCTTATGCGGATGCGGCTCAAGAACCAGAGTGGTTTACAACAGCTCCTTCTTTGGCTATTCCCAAAGCGCTTGAAAAGGCCAATCTTCAGGTTGCAGATATTGATTTTTGGGAACTCAACCAAGCATTTTCAGTGGTCGGATTAGCAAATATTAAGATTCTTGGCCTTGACCCCAATAAAGTAGATGTAAATGGTGGTGCAGTTGCACTTGGCCATCCATTGGGGAATTCAGGATCTAGAATTATTGTTACTCTTTTGCATGTTCTTAAAAATAAAAACGCAAAGCTAGGTGCCGCCGGTATATGCAATGGGGGAGGTGGAGCTTCAGCCATGGTTGTTGAACTTGTATAATGCGAATCTTAATATGCTTTTTGGGATTTTCTGTAGCTTTTGGCCAACAAAAACCAATGGAGTTTGTGCGTCCCTTCATAGGCACACAAGATGTAGGGCATACCTATCCGGGAGCAACGCTGCCCTTTGGTGCTGTTCAATTAAGTCCAGATACAGATACAATTCCATTTTCTATTAATGGAAAGTATCAAGCTGATGTTTATAGGTATTGCGCTGGATATCAATATAAAGATTCCTCAATTGTAGGATTTTCTCATACGCATTTTTCTGGAACAGGTCATTCAGATTTAGGCGACATTTTAATCATGCCCAATTCGGGCCCTATTCAATGGAATCCTGGTACCTCAAGTGAACCACAAAAGGGATATCGATCATTATATCGTCACGAAGAAATTGCCGAACCGGGATACTATGCTGTATACCTTGATGAGCCAAAAGTTGCTGTAGAACTAACTGCCACAGAAAGGGTTGGAATCCATAAATATCGCTTTAACGAAGAAAAACAATCACATTTAATCTTGGATTTAACGCATGGCATTTACAATTATGATGGAAAAAATGTGTGGTGTTTTATTAGGGTTGAGAATGATACTTTAATCACCGGTTACAAACAAACCAATGGTTGGGGAAGAACTCGAACCATTTATTTTGCTATCGCGACTTCAAAACCAATTAGCACTTATCACATAAAAGATGTGAAGCCTAGTACCTACAAAGGATTCTGGCGTAAATTTGATACAGAGAATAATTTTGCAGAAGGTGCTGGTCAAGGTATTAAAGCGGCCTTGTTTTTTGGCGCTGCTGATGAGATCCAATTAAGAGTGGCCATTTCTGGTGTTTCTATAGATGGTGCATTGCTAAATTTACAAAGCGAAGCGCCAATTTCGGATTTTACTTATTATCACAAATTGGCCTCTGCAAGCTGGGAAAAGGCTTTTTCTGTAATAAATAATGTTGAATTTATTGAACCTGATGACGCCATCAATTTCTACACTGCATGGTATCATGCCCTTATAGGTTCAACAATCTATATGGATGTCGATGGTAAATATCGAGGAATCGATCAACGCATTCATCAAGCCGATGGGTATACAAATTATACTACTTTTTCTTTATGGGATACCTACAGAGCGGAACATCCCTTTTTAAATTTATTTTACCCCAAGCAAAATGCTGACATGGTAGAATCGATGCAGCAACATTTTGAGCAAAGTGCACATCATATGTTGCCTATTTGGTCACATTATGCCAATGAAAATTGGTGTATGATTGGTTATCATGCCGTTTCTGTCTTGGCCGATGCTATAGTAAAAAACAATCCGTATTTAAAGAATCCTAAGTATTATTTAGATGCGGCTCAAAGTACTGCCAATCAACGGTTTTATGAGGGCTTAGGTGCATATATGGATCTGGGCTTTGTTGCCGAAGATGTAAGTGGCAGCTCGGTTTCAAAAACCTTAGAATATGCCTATGATGATTGGTGCATTGCGCAAATGGCAAAAAAAATGAGTAATGATACTTTGGCCACTTACTACTTAAAGCGATCAGAAAATTATAAAAATGTTTATGATGAAGGTTCAGGATTTATGCGCCCAAGGATGTCGAGTGGTGCATTTAAAAATACTTTCGATCCACTCTCCACCCATGACCAAGGATTTATTGAGGGCAATGCCTGGAATTATAGTTTTTATGTACCCCATGCGCCCCTTGAATTGATTAAATTGATGGGCGGTCAAAAAAAATTTATTGCCCATCTTGACTCTTTATTTACTATGGAATTGCCGGATGTCTATTTTGCCCATACTGAAGATATCATGCGCGAAGGTATTATAGGCAACTATGTACATGGAAATGAACCTTCGCATCACATCCCGTACTTTTATAATTTTACTTCGCAGCCATGGAAAACACAAGAAACAACACGATTGATTCTCAAAGATCAGTATCGTTTATCTTCTGCAGGTATGGGTGGAAATGATGACTGTGGGCAGATGAGTGCTTGGTATTTATTTTCAGCCTTAGGATTTTATCCATTTGCTCCAGGTGCGAGCTATTATTCTCTTACTTCACCATTGATAAAAAATGCTACCCTACATTTAGACAATGGTAAAATACTACACATTAGTGCGCCTGGAAATTCTGCTGAAAATGTATTCATTCAGAAAGTTTCATTCAATGGGGCAAGATTAACCACACCTTTTATTGAACATGAACAGTTGCTACTTGGTGGAAATTTGGTTTTTGAAATGGGGCCAAAGCCCAATAAAAATGCATTTATAATAAAGTAAACTTTTTTTCTAATAATCTGTTTGTTTAGCATGTATCAGCTCAAACGAACGCAATTTATCCCGGCAAGTATTGAGGCATGTTGGGATTATTTCTCTTCTCCACACAATTTAAAAGAAATTACACCGCCATCGATGGGGTTCGTCGTACACTCAGAAGTTCCTCAAAAAATGTATGAAGGCCTCATGATATCATATACCGTAAAGCCGCTTCTCGGCATTCCACTCAATTGGGTTACTGAAATCAAAACAGTCCAAGATTTGGAATTTTTTGTCGATGAGCAGCGTGTTGGCCCATACAAAATATGGCATCATGAACATCATTTCAAGGAAATTGAAGGCGGCGTAGAGATGACAGATATTGTCACATATGTGTTGCCTTTTGGATTTATAGGCAGATTGCTTCATCCTTTAATCGTTCAGCCTAAACTCGAACAAATATTTGCATATCGCTTTCAAAAAGTGAAGCAAATATTTAACGCATAGCGCTCACTTAAAAATAAAAAGTAAATTGCAGCATATGGAAGAAGCAATTATTGAAATCAAGGGCCTTCAAAAATCTTTTGGTGGATTTCAAGCGGTAAAAGATGTCAATTTCACAGTCAAAAAGGGAGATGTATTCGGCTTTTTGGGTCCTAACGGTGCAGGCAAAAGTACAACAATGCGCTGCATGTTATCATTGATAATGCCAAATGCTGGTCAGATTCGCCTGTTTGGTAAAGACTTAATAAATGAGCGTAATGCCATTCTTTCACGCGTTGGGAGTATCGTTGAGAAGCCGGATTTTTATAAATATTTATCGGCTTTAAAAAATTTAGAGCTTTTTGCGCGAATTTCGGGGGCAGATGTTCAAAGAAAAACAATTCTAAAAACGCTCGATTTCGTGGGGTTAGCTGGCAGAGAAAATGATAAAGTAAGTGGCTTTTCACACGGTATGCGTCAACGACTTGGAATTGCTCAAACCTTAATGCATCAGCCCGAATTAATCGTGCTCGATGAACCTACAACTGGTCTTGACCCGCAGGGTATAATTGAAGTTCGTGACCTAATTCTAAGACTTAAAAATGAACAGGGAAAAACTGTAATTTTGTCTTCTCATCAACTTTCTGAAATTGAACTTGTTGCCAACAGAATGGTAATTATTCACAAAGGTGAAACGTTGATCGAAGGCAGTGTGTCCGAATTAATGAATACGCAACAAACTTTGTTGCATTTAGAATTTCTTGATGCTAAATCTACAGAAGCAGCAGCATTTATTGCGAAGTTATGGCCAGGTCAGGATATTCAAATTACTTCTCCTAAAACGCTTCAGTTGCAAATCGAGAAATCGCGCATTGCTATTTTAAATCAAAACTTAGTAGGTGCTGGGTTTGAGATTGTTGCCATAGAACCAAAAAGAAAATTAGAGGATTTTTTCATCCAAATAACCAAATCATAATGCTCTGGAAAAATACATATAATGAGCTGATAAAAATTTCTGCAAAACCAAGAAGCTACATAGGAATTGCCGCGCTCACTTTGCTCATTGCGATCATTTTATTTGCCATGAAGGCAGATGGATCAAAGTATATTTCTTTTGTGACTTCTTCATTCGAGCAGACGCTGAGTTTTAATGGAAATATTTTAAACGGAAACTTAATCGCCTTTATTATTTTGCAAATGCTAATCGTGCATATCCCTTTACTCGTTGCTCTAGTTACTGGAGATTTACTTTCGGGTGAAGCAGCAATGGGAACGCTACGTATGCTACTTACTAAGCCAATTTCTCGTAAACAGGTGGTTTTTTCTAAACTCATTGCAGCGGCTGTTTATACTTTGATTCTCGTGCTATGGTTAGGTTTTCTAGCCTTTATTGTTGGGAGGTGGGTTTTCGGTACAGGAGATTTAATTGTTCTAAATTCGGATGGTTTGGTAATTCTTAAAAATGCTGATGTTTTATGGCGATATGGTTTGGCATTTCTTGTTGCTTTTTTGGCACTAATGACAATCTCCACCTTATCATTGGCATTTTCAGCTTTTGCAAATAATTCTATTGGCCCAATTGTTTCAACAATGGCTGTTATCATTCTTTTTACTATTATAGGTGCCTTGGATGTAAGTGTTTTCGACCACGTGAAACCATGGCTTTTCACAACGCATATGGCCTCCTGGCGTTCTTTATTTAACAATCCAGTTCCGTGGTCGGATATTAAAGAATCTGTTTGGATCTTATTGGCACATAATGTTTTGTTTGTAACGATTGCCGTATATAAATTTCAAAAAAAGGACATTACATCATGAAAATTTTATTTCTATTTTCTTTACTTTTTATTGGACAGGCTTTTTATGCCCAAAACGCATCACAATTAGTTAAAGCCATCAGATTAAAACTTGAAAAAGTGAATGATTACAGTGTAGATATCCATATAAAAGCACAGGTGCCGATGATTAAAATAGATGAGGTTGATGCTAAGATGTATTTTAAAAAACCAAATCGAATCAAAGTAGAATCTAAAGGAATTGCTATTCTACCCAAACAAGGAATGGCAGAACTCAATTATTTTCTTTCTGATGAGAAAGCATATACTTGTGCAATGAATGGCAATAAAATGCTCAATAATGTAAATACAGCTGTTGTTTCGGTTATTCCCCTAGGCGATCAATCCGATATTATTTTGGTTAAACTTTGGATAGACCCCAAAAAAGAACTCATTATGAAATCTCAAGTAACAACAAAAAGCAATGGCACCTTGGATGTAACCTATTATTATGGTGATCAAGCCAAGTATGGGTTGCCTTATAAAATGGTATTTACTATTGATGTTAAAAATTTCAAGCTTCCCAAGAGCGTTGCCGCAGATTTACATCAAAATAAAAAGTCTCCATCTAATACAAGTCAAAAAGGAACAATTATCATCAGTATGCGCAATTATATAGTAAATAAAGGCGTTGGATCTAGTCATTTTAAAAACTAAGTCAGATCAATAAATGACCTCGATTAGTGTAGTGTCAAATGCGCTAGTATTGGCTGATTTAAGACCGTTGTTATTGGTGTTCATTTCCCAATAAAATAAGGAATAAATTGAATTGCCATTATTCAAGCAATAAAAGGTGGTATCTAATGGGCCATAAAAATTTTGGGTAGTAATTGGACAACATTCATCACATGCGGCCAATCCTTCTTGTTTGATGTATCTAAAATGATCTGACGCCACAGGATTGATATTTTTAAAATGAATTTTAGCCCATGCTTTGGCTCTAGTGCTTAAATCACAAATATTATCTTGTGCAAGACTAAGTTGAGAATAATAAAGATCCTTTTCCAGGGGGAAATATTTTTCCTTTTCAATTTTTAAAACATAGCGTTCCATTTTTTCTCTAGGAACTGTGAATTGATATTGTCCTGAACTTGGTAAAACGATACTTTCAATGAATTGTTGGTCAGAGGTGCCAATTGGAACTTTGTAAATGGAAATCACCGCGTCTTGTAAGCCTATATTAAAAGTTTCATCCAAGACCTCTCCTTTAATGATAAAATTTCCGGTTCCTTTATGACAACCAAATAGGAGCAAGATAACCATTGAAAATAATACTAGCCGTTCCATATTGCAATTAAATTAGATTTCTCACTGGGTACAAAAAGATAGTCACCACCAAAATGATCCTTTTGTTCAACAAGGCATTGGTTTGTCTTTAACCCACATCTGATGTAATCGAGGCCTTCAAATAAGGCAAACATATTTTCTTCATTTCGAGGATCGATTTCTAGCTGAACGATCGGTCTTTTTTTGGCCAATATCTCTTTAATTGTTGAAAATACTTCCCATTCATGTCCTTCAATATCACACTTTATGTAATCGATTTGTTCTAGCTTATTAAAGAATGCAGAAGTTTTAAGCATTTGAACTATTTGCGTTTTTTCTGTAGTACTTTTTTCTTCAGCACGCATAATGTGAGGCAAGCCAGTACGCAACATTCCGTTAGTCTGTGGAAGCACCATTGTTATACTTCCTTCATTAGCACCTAAAGCTACATTATGCAATTCAACGTTTGGTTTTTTTCTCAAAAAACGCTTCAAAACTTGGTGAAATTGTGGAAGGGGTTCAATGGCTATTACTTTTCCTTTATTTGCTAAACGCGCGAAGTTTTTTGTAAAATAACCTAAATTGGCTCCGATATCCACAACGACAAATTCGGGCTCAATGATGCGTTTAACAAAATAGTGAAATTTGAAAGCTTCTTTTCCCTTTAAAAATCTTAAATCATAAAGTAGGTAAAAAAAGAGATGGAGCGTAGCTAGATAAGTTTTTTCAGGTAAAATGAGGTAAAGAAGTTTCTTCATATAAACAATTCATTCAAAAGTACAATTATTTCTATTTTTAGCCTATGAAAACTGCCTTGTTCTTTTTACTCTATTTTTTGTTTTTCCCTTGGTGCAAAGCTCAATTAAAACTTGATCAAATCATGAAGGGAGAAGGATTTATTGGCGCCTTGCCACAAAATCCCGAGTGGTCTATCGATGGGAAATTAATTTATTACTGGAAACAATACCCTGACTCGGCTCAAAAAACATTTTATGTATACCAGACCTTAAATGATAAGACTAGGGTTTTGGGTCAAGATGAATGGAACAATCGATGGGTTTGGAATTCAAATTTAGCTCAATTGCAAAATGTTAGAATTAACGATCAACATGTAGAATTACTCGATTTAAAGACACAAGCAACTAAACGAATAAGTTTGTTTTCAGATGATTTTTGGAATTTACAACACCAAACAGACCCAAGTCAGGTTATAATTCAAAGAGGGAACAACCTTGTGCAAATTGATCTTGTCAATGGTATTTCAGCTCAGGTAGTTAGCTATCAAAAAGCGCAAAATAAAAAACCTAAATCAGTTTTAGCCGCAGCTGAAGTTGAGTTATTTGAGAGCATTAGCTCAGCAAATAATGTGCAAAATAAAGGGCAGAAAAATCGGATAAAAATCACGGATTTTGATCCATCTGGCGCTTTACAATTAGACCCCACCGGAAAATATGTTATTTTAAAAAGTGAGTCGGAGCCAAAAGAGGTCCTTACAGAAGTTCCACATTTCATCGCAGATGATGCTTATGTTTTTAATCAAAAGGCACGCGCAAAGGTTCATGATGATGAACCCTCAGAAAAACTTTACTTACATGATTTGAAATCAGATTCTTTGGTTGAATTAGATTATAATAATTTATCAGATTTGAATTCAAAAGATAGAGCGTTAATTTTTCATCCTGTTATTTTTTCCAATTCAAAACCAATAGCCCTTTGCGATATTAGAAGTGCAGACAATAAGGACCGTTGGATTGTATTGATAGATTTAATAAGCCGTTCCATTATTGAGCTAGAGCATCAACAAGACAGCGCTTGGATTGGCGGGCCCGGGATATCTTCTTGGAATTTTCAGATTGCAACTTTAGGTTGGGTCTCAGATGGAGAAAGTATTTTTTTTCAGTCTGAACAAACAGGGTTTTCACATTTATACCTTTTAGATTTAGATACCAAAAACAAAAAAGCATTAACAAACGGTAATTTTGAAGTTCATGAGGCGGTTATATCAAAAAATGCACAGTCATTTTATTTAACCTGCAATATAAATCATCCGGGGGTGCGTGATTTTTGGATCTTAGATATCGCCTCTCAAAAATTAGTTCCACTTTTAGTTGATACAGGTGCCTATGAAATAAAGTTGTCACCTAATGAAAAGCAAATTGCTTATCGATTTAGCACTTCTTTGAAGCCCTGGGAGATCTATTTAGTAGAAATGAATAATTTAAAAAAAGTCAAGCAAATAACTCATTCTACGACTAGTGCTTTTGAGCTACATGATTGGCAGGCTCCTCAAGTGATAAATTTCACAGCTTCCGATGGCAATCAAGTTTATGCAAGGGTATACAAGCCTGACGATAAAATTAAAAATGGCGCTGCAATACTCTTTGTGCATGGCGCAGGTTATTTGCAAAATGCGCATCATTTTTGGAGTCAATATTACAGGGAGTACATGTTCCATCAAATGCTCTTGGATGAAGGATATACCGTCTTGGATGTCGATTATCGCGCAAGCGAGGGGTATGGCAGGGATTATCGAACAGCAATTTATAGACATATGGGTGGCAGGGATTTAGAAGATTTTTTAGATGCAAAAAATCTCTTGGTTTCTACTTATGGTATTGATGAAAATCGAATAGGTATTTATGGCGGTTCTTATGGAGGCTTTATAACGCTTATGGCCTTATTTACTGCTCCAGGAGAGTTTGCATGTGGCGCGGCGCTTCGCGCTGTGACAGATTGGGCACATTACAATCATGAATACACCTCAAATATTTTGAATACTCCAAAAAAAGACCCTGAAGCTTATCGTCAAAGCTCACCTATATTTTTTGCTGAAGGTCTGCAAGATCCCTTGTTAATTCTTCATGGTATGGTTGATGATAATGTACAGTTTCAGGATGTGGTCCGTCTTAATCAACGGTTAATAGAATTGGGAAAAAAGAATTGGTGGATGGCTTTATATCCGGTTGAAAGACATGGTTTTATATATAGCTCATCATGGGTTGATGAATATTCACGTATCTACAACTTATTCGAAACTTATTTAAAATAAATTATGCTTTTACTAAGGAGTGAAATAATTAAAGAAAAACACCGCATGCTTGATCATCTGGATGTATTACAAGAATTGTATCCAGAATTAACTAAAGAAGCTTATCAAGATGAATTAGATTTGATGATTGCGCATAATTATTCGCAGCTAGCAATTTATGATGCAGATCACTGTATTGCAATTTGTGGCATTTGGATCGGGAATAAACTTTGGATTGGAAAATATTTAGAATTAGACAATATAGTGGTTCGGGCGTCCTACAGAAGTAGTGGAGTCGGAGAATATATGTTTAAAATAATTGAGCAAAAAGCAAAAGAGGAAAATTGCAATATGTTGGCGCTAGATTCGTATACCTCGAATTTTAAAGCACACAAATTTTTTTACAATAAAGGCTTCTCGCCAAAGGGCTTTCATTTTATCAAATTATTAAATAAAAAAGCAGTGCGTTAATCACTGCTTTTAAAATTATGAGCTCAGTAATTTTTAGTGTTCTAAAGACGCTAAATAACGTTCGGCATCCAAAGCCGCCATGCATCCAGTGCCAGCAGCTGTAATAGCTTGCCGGTATGTTTTATCCGCAGCATCTCCTGCTACAAAAACACCTTCAACATTGGTTTTGCTAGTTCCAGGCTGGGCATATTTTATATAACCAGTTTGGTCTAAGTCGATAAATTCTTTAAAAATTTCTGTATTAGGTTGGTGGCCTATTGCGACAAAAAAACCAGTACATGGAATTTCCGTTTGAAGATTCGAACTTCGGTTGACGACCCTAACTCCAGTAACGAGTTGTCCGTCTCCTAATACCTCTATTGTTTCTGAATTGTATAGTATTTCAATGTTGGTAGTTTTTTTAACACGCTCCACCATAATTTTGGAGGCTCGAAATTCATCTCGACGGACTAACATGGTAACTTTCGTGCATAATTTAGAAAGATAGTGCGCCTCTTCGCAGGCAGAATCGCCAGCCCCTACAATTACCACTTCTTGATTTCTGTAAAAAAATCCATCACACACTGCACATGCAGATACACCCCCTCCTAAACGCAAGTAATGTTGCTCGCTGTCCAATCCAAGGTATTTTGCCGATGCTCCTGTAGAAATGATCACGGTATCTGTATGAATTTCATGTCCGTCTTCCGTCCAGCATTTATGAATGGGGCCTGTAAAATCAACTTTGGTAATAAAACCACTGCGAACATCTGTTTCAAATCGTTTTGCCTGCGCTTCTAATTCCAGCATCATTTCTGGTCCAGTTACACCTTGGGGATATCCCGGAAAGTTCTCTACTTCATTGGTAGTTGTTAATTGGCCTCCAGGTTGTAAACCTTGATACATTATGGGTTTCATATCTGCTCTTGCAGCATAAATTGCAGCCGTATATCCTGCCGGTCCAGAACCAATAATTAAGCAAGATATTCTTTCAATTTGACTCATTTCAATAGTTTTTAGTGCAAAATTAAGCATTGAAACTATTTATTGTAAAATCGAGGCGACTTGTTATAAACGTTTTCTTCACATTGTAACTTTTCAACATGTTTAGCGTTGGCAAAAAAATAAGTGTAAATTCGTTCCAATAAACTTTTAACTATGACAAAAAATATCTTTTTATCGATCTTCCTTGGTGTTTCGGCTTTAAATTTTGCACAAGTACAACTAATTGAGGAAGATACAGAAAATCTTAATTGGTATCTCAAAGATCCTAAAGCTGATGGCGTATACGGAACTGGTGCAACTAAAGCCTATGAAATGCTCAATGCCGCAGGTAAAAAATCTTCAACTGTTATTGTTGCCGTGATAGATTCTGGAGTAGAAATTGATCATCCAGACCTTCAGGACGTTATCTGGGTCAATGAAGATGAAATTCCAAACAATGGAATTGACGATGATAAAAATGGATATATCGATGATGTCCATGGTTGGTCTTTTTTGGGAGGTGCTACACAAGACATAGATAAAGAGGCCTATGAAATTGCAAGAATGTATTACTTAGAGTCTGCTTATTTTAATGGTGTTACTGCAGAAAATGTTTCGGACAAAGACAAGGGTAGGTTTGCAACCTTTGAAAAAATCAAATTTGAATTTGAACGTGAATTAGAGGACCAAATAAGCACGCTTGAAAATATTCGGTCAATTTCCGAATTTATAGGTAGGGTGGAAGAACAATCTGGAAAGACCTTCTCGAAAGAAACGAATGATGCATATGTACCCGACTCTACCAATGAACTAGATTTCTTTTATCAGATGCGCTTGAGTGAATTATTAGATATGTATGGAGCAGAAGAACTTTCTTTAGAGATTGAAAGTGCCATAGAGGCCATTGAAGGTTCTATTGCTTTTTCCACTCAAAATGCAGACTCAATTCGTCAGGCAATTGTTGGTGATGATCCAAATGATTTGAGCAACAAATATTATGGTTGTAACCGTTATGAAGGTCCAGATGCTTTTCATGGCACACATGTGGCGGGGATTATTGCTGCTTCTCGAGCTAATGGAATTGGAATTGATGGAATTGCCAATGATGTCAAAATTATGGTTGTTAGAGCTGTTCCAGATGGAGATGAACGCGACAAAGACGTAGCAAATGCGATTATTTACGCCGTTGACAATGGCGCAAAGGTGATCAATATGTCTTTTGGAAAGTATTGGACACCACATAAATATTACGTGGATGAAGCAGTGCAATATGCACTCAGTAAAGATGTACTTCTTGTGCATGCTGCAGGTAACGATGCTAAAGATAAAGATATTGAAGACTCGTATCCTACACGCATAATGAATAACCAAACCATTGCTCCAAATTGGATTGAGGTAGGGGCAAGTAGTAGTTCGAAAAATGGTAGCGATTTATTGGCATCCTTTTCAAATTTTGGTGCAAACAGTGTGGATTTTTTCGCACCAGGTGTCGATATTTATTCAACCATCCCTGATTTTGATTATTCATATGCCAGCGGCACTTCAATGGCTTGTCCGGCCGTTGTTGGTGTTGCAGCCTTGATTCGAAGTTATTTCCCAGAATTAACAGCTGCACAAGTCCGAGAAGTGCTTATGGAAACAACAGCAACTTATAAGAAAAATGTTGTGGGTCCGGATGGTGAGAAGCATAAAATGAAAGATCTTTGCATAACCGGAGGTTTTGTAAATGCCGCCAATGCCGTCTCTTATCTATTGAATAAAAAGTAATTCATTAATTAACTTAAAATGAAAGCCACATGAAACTCATGTGGCTTTCATTTTTAACTTTGTACAAACAAATTGCATGTTTTCCAATTTTTGGTTGCTCTTTATTTTTTGTGTCGTTATTGTGACGATGCTTGTAATTGATTTAGGAGTAGTACATAAAAAAAACAGCTCTATTTCAAACCAAGTAGCCCTTCGCTGGACGCTTATTTGGATAGGTCTTTCTATGGGATTTAGTGCATTGGTTTGGTGGAATTTAGGCTTCACCAAATTTACTGAATATCAGTCAGCTTATTGGATTGAGGAGGCACTGTCAGTTGATAATATGTTCGTATTCATTCTTGTATTTAAGTTTTTTAAACTTGATGAATCATTACAGCATAGGGTCTTATTTTGGGGCATCCTTGGCGCACTAATATTTAGAGCTATATTTATTTTTTCTGGAATCGGACTCATTCAATTAACTTACTTGCCTTCCTTCGATTTATTTGGTTATCATTTTAGTTTAAATCAAGGAATGAACTTGCAAGACGGGTTTTTTTACAGGCCTAATTTAATCCTAACCTTATTTGGAGCATTTCTTTTATTTACTGGAATAAAAAGCATGTTTAATTCCAATCATGTTAACGAAAAGGACTATAATAGTTCTTTTGGTGCGCGACTTGTTCGCAAGGTTTTTCCCGTTACTAAAGACTTTCATAGTGATCGCTTTTTTGTTAAAAAAGGGGCAAAACACTTTGCTACAAAATTGTTTTTAGTGCTTATCGTTATTGAAACCACGGACCTGATTTTTGCTATAGATTCTATTCCTGCAGTTTTGACTATTGCGCCAAACGATCCTATGATACTCTATACATCCAATATTTTTGCTGTTCTCGGATTAAGGTCATTATATTTCTTACTCGCCAATTCAATACATCGATTCAAGATGCTTCAGTATGGTTTGGCTTTTATCTTAGGTTTTATTGGCATAAAAATGATTGTTGCACCATTTTTTCACCTAGATGCTTTCCTTTCTATGTCGATAGTCTTAGGTGCTTTAGCTACGTCTATTTTACTTTCATTATTAGTAGAGGCCAAATCCAAAGATTCAATCTAGCCTTGATTAAACAATAAAAGATGCGCCTTCTTCGCTTTGACTTACGCTACCGCGTACTTTATTGAATAGCTCTCTTCCAAAACTAGATAACAAATTGTTTTTATTGATGAATTTGCGTTTTTCAATGACTGCTTCATCGCATACTTCAAGAATGCCATTTTCACTGTCTAAAATAATCACATCCCCTGTTTGAATTTTTGAAATCAATCCTCCATCATAAGCTTCAGGTGTAAGATGAATGGCTGCTGGTACTTTTCCAGAGGCACCTGACATTCTTCCATCGGTGACCAAGCCAACTTTGAACCCTTTTTTTTGCAAAATGGTTAAGGTTGGTGTCAGGCTATGTAATTCGGGCATTCCATTAAATTTCGGGCCTTGAAATGGTACAACAGCAATAAAGTCTTTATTTAATTCACCATTTTTAAAAGCTTGAATTAAATCTCTCTGTTCATTAAAAACAATAGCAGGTGCTTTCACTATGCGGTGTTCTGCTGCAACAGCTGACGTTTTAATTACCGCGCGACCTAGGTTTCCTTTTAATAATTTAATTCCGCCATCAAGTGTAAAAGGATCGTTGGCTGGTCTTATAACTAAAGTATTAAGCGATTTATTTACCCCTTCTTCCCAAATTAGTGAGCCGTCCTTTATTTTGGGTTCTTGAGTATACCTCTGAAGACCTTTACCTAAAATTGTTTGTACATCTTCGTGCAATAGATGATTTTCGAGTAAGGTCCTAATAACGAAGCTCATTCCGCCTGATGCATGAAAATGATTTACATCGGCTGCGCCATTGGGGTACATGCGTGTTATTAAAGGTACCACTGCAGAAAGTTCTGACATATCATCCCAATTTATTAGGATTCCTGCTGCGCGTGCAATGGCAATGAGATGTATGGTGTGGTTGGTAGAACCACCTGTTGCCAAAAGTCCTATAATGCCATTAACAACTGTTTTTTCATCAAACATTGAGGCCAAACTACCATCTTTTCCCTTTTCGCAATTCAAGATAGCAATACGCACGGCCTCTTGGTCTAATAATTTTCTTAATGGGGTATGCGGATTTACGAAACTTGATCCAGGTAAATGCAGTCCCATAATTTCCATGAGCATTTGATTGCTATTAGCAGTCCCATAAAATGTACAAGTTCCCGGTGAATGATAGGAGTCTGATTCTCCTTTTAATAACTCTTCTCGACCAATTTTTCCTTCTGCGAAAGCTTGTCGGATGGAGGACTTTTCTTCATTGCTAATTCCACTAGGCATAGGGCCTCCAGGTATAAAAATTGCGGGTAAATGCCCAAACCTCAAAGCACTCATAAGTAAGCCCGGTACAATTTTATCACAAATACCTAAATATAGACCGGCATCGAACATATTGTGACTTAAGCCAATTGCAGCCGACATTGCAATAACGTCACGGCTGTAGAGCGATAGTTCCATGCCTTCTTGACCTTGTGTGACCCCGTCGCACATAGCCGGAACAGCGCCTGCAACTTGTGCAACGCCACCAAAAGCTTTAGCATATTTTTTAATTTCTTTTGGATAGTCTTCATATACTTGATGTGCCGAAAGCATATCGTTATAGGCGGTGATAATTCCGAGATTGGGAATAATATCTTTCGATAATGCAGTTTTGTCATGCTCATTACACGCTGCAAAACCGTGAGCAAGATTGCCGCAGCTTAGTGTACTCCTATAAACCCCGTTTAAATAAGCGTCATTTATCTGATTGAGGTAAATATTGCGCGAGTGTTTACTTCTTTCTATAATTCGTTTTGTGATTTGTGCTATGGTCGGATGAATCATGACGCAGAAGAATAATAGATATTTGTTATACTAGATAAAAATGATGCAATTGGCAATTGAAGTGAAGAACTTTGCTCTAAAATATCTTTTTTTTGTGTGCCAGTTATCATTAAATACAAAGAATTGGCTTTTCTTAGCACTGGTCCGTTTAATGTGATGCGTTGTTTAGGTTCAGTTGGAGCATAGCAATTGGAAACTACATATTTTTCTTGCTGATCTGCTTGAAGTGATGCTGGGTCATTTGGAAAAATAGACGCCGTATGGCCGTCGGCCCCCATTCCAAGTAGGGCCACATCAGGATGGGAAAAAATAGAATAGCTTTCCTCAATTAATTTTAAATTTTGTTTATAATCTTTTTCATCCAAAACCATAGGTAAAATGCTTGCAGCGCTCGCTTGATTTTTAGCAATAGTTTCTTCTAGCAATTTAAAATTGGACTGAGGGTGCTTTAAAGGCACAAAGCGTTCGTCTACCAAACCAATTTTAACTAAAGACCAGTTTAATTCAGCGTTTGAAAGCAACTTGTATAGGCCACTTGGCGTAGATCCTCCTGAAAGAAGAAGGGTAGCGCCTCCCTTTGTATCAATGGCCCGTTTTAAATCTTGGGCAATTTGTAATGATAGGGCTACTTCAAGTTCAGCTTTACTTTCGAAAGTTATCATTCTCGCCATGATTTTGTAATCCACGATTCTCCGTCTTCCAAAATGTTATCTCCAGGCCCCCAAGAACCAGCCTCATAAAGTACATTTGGCATATTTACTGCAGTCCAATTGGTAGTTATTGATTCAATCCATTTCCATGCCGCTTGAAGTTCGTCTTGACGCATGAAAAGTGTTTGATTTCCACGAATTACATCGACAATCAACCGCTCATATGCCTCGGGAAAACGCTCTTTGAAAGAATCATTGTAATCTAATTTGAGCGCAATTGGTTTGTATCGGTATCCACCCGGGCCGGGAATCTTGGTCATTTGTATCAATTCTATACGTTCCTCGGGCTGCAATCTGATGATAAGTTTATTGTTGTTTAATTTTTCTTTGGACGGAAATATGTTGTGCTTGACTTCTTTGAAATTAATTACAATTTCCGAGTATCTTTTCACCATTCTTTTTCCCGTTCGTAATAAAAAGGGTACTCCTTTCCAACGCCAATTATCGACGTAGGTTTTGATAGCCACAAAGGTTTCTGTCTTGGATTCGTATTTTTCAATATCTTCCAAGTAGCTATTCACCTTATTGGATTTAGATTTTCCAATGGTATATTGGCCTTTAACAGAGTCTTTTAAAACTGTTTTTTTATTAAACGGCCTTAATGCTTTTAGTACTTTTAATTTTTCATTGCGCACTTCGTCGGCTTCTAATGCCACTGGTGGTTCCATAGCTACCAAACACAATAATTGGAGCAAATGATTTTGAACCATGTCCAAAAGTGCTCCTGATTGGTCATAATAAGATGCGCGTTTTTCAACACCCAGACTTTCAGCCACAGTGATTTGCACACTTTCAATGTTTTCAGCATTCCAAGCACGTTCAAATAGATTATTTGCAAAGCGCAATACCATCAGATTCTGAACGGTTTCCTTTCCTAGGTAATGATCAATTCGATAGATCTGATGCTCCTTAAAGGCTTGGGTAATTTCTGCGTTGATTGCTATGGATGATTCAAGCGAATGCCCGAGCGGTTTTTCTAAAACAACTTTACTGCTCTGTTTTACTAATCCACATGCTTTAAGTGTTTGTGTTATTGGGCCAAAAGCTGAAGATGGGGTAGAGTAATAAAATATATTTTGTCTTTCGGGATGTTTTTCCAAAAATTGCCTTAAATCAGAATAATCATTTACCGTTGGATTTTCCGCCTTAATAATGATCAGTTTTTTGAGGAATTTTTCAATTTCTTCTTTACTATATTTCAAATGATCGCTTTCTTCCAAAAAAGGAATCAGTTTATTGTGAAATGAATGCAGGTCGGGTTCTTTTCTGGTAATGGCAATAATGTTGTATGGAATGTCGAGCTGACCATCGAGATCGCGATGAAAGATCGCCGGTAATATTTTGCGAATAGATAAGTCTCCGTCACCTCCAAATACAACAATATTAAAGGCTTGGAAACGTTCTTGTTTTATTTTATTTTTAGTTTGGACTTTCATGCCAAAATGTTTAGTTTGTGTCAAAAATACACTAAGTATATTGAAAATGCAATTAAATATATTAAATTTAGCAACCTATCTTTGTTTATAACGTTTTGTAATCAATGAGACTTTTTGCATTTCTATTTTTCACCATTTTCTTATTGACTTTCAATAGTTTAGATGCGCAAAACTATGTTTTTGGGCAGTTAACTGGTTCGCCCAATATGATTACAACGGGCTGGAATTTAAATGGAAATGCAACAATTGGCGATACTCCTGGCGATGTGGATAATTTTTTAAATGAACTTATCCTCACCAATGCATTCAATAATCAATCGGGGGGAATCTTTTACAACACGCCCATTAATCTATCAGTTTGCCAAAAATGGACAGTCGAATTTGAGTATCGTATTTGGGGTGGTAGTGCTGCCGATGGTTTGGCTTTTTGCTTTTTAAGTGTTCCTCCTACTGGCTTTGTAGCTGGAGGGGGTGTAGGTATCCCTGGAAGTGCTAATGGACTTAAGGTAGTCTTGGATACATGGAATAATTGTGGCGGCCCGAATCCGGAGTTGCAAATTTATAGTGGTATTGGCTACTATGAGTGTGCGCCAGGAATTATTAAATTAGAGAATACCACAGGAAATTTAAATTTTATTCGCAGTAATAATTATCAACCGGTTAAAATTACTTACGATAACGGGCTAATCACACTTTTTATTAATAACATTCAATATCTTACAGCAAATTTCCCAGTTGGTTTTACGGGTTACATGGGTTTCACTGCCAGTACAGGAGGTGCAACAGATCAGCATTCACTGCGCAATGTAATTATTTATACGGACCAAGCACAATCCAACGCTGGAGTTGATGTTACTACTTGTTCTAATAACCCAGTATCCATAGGGGCAGCGCCAAATGCAGCTAATATATATAGTTGGTCTCCAAGCACTGGATTGTCTTCGAGCACCATTGCAAATCCTATTGTAACAATCCCAAATACTACAGGTGCGCCAATAACCCAAACATATACCGTAACAACATCCTTGGCAAGTACCCCGGGACTATGTCCTACAACAGATCAAATTGTTGTGACTATCCAACCTGAATTTGATATAAACTCTAATGAAGTTTCGTGCTCTGGACAATATGTTTTTAATGGTACTACGCTTACACAATCTGGAATTTACCTCGATACCTTAAGCTCCGTTTTTGGTTGTGATTCAATTGTTACTCTAGATCTTACGATTGGGAACACTCCAGTGGCAGATGCAGGGCCAGATTTAATACTATGTTCAGATGAACAAGGTTTTATTGGGGCTAATGCAGTTTCAGGTTTGGCTTATTCTTGGTCACCGAGTTTAAATTTAAGTGCTTCAAATATTTCAAATCCGTACCTGCAGATTGTAAATATTAATAGTGGGTCAGCAATTACCCAGACTTACACACTTACTGTTACAGATACCTCAAATACAACAGCTTGTAGTGCCACAGATCAAGTGGACGTTACTATACTTGAAGCCCATCAAATTAATTTTACAGATACATTGTGTGACGGTGGGCCATTTGTGTTCAATGGACAAAGCTATTCTAATTCTGGAATTTATATTGACTCCTCGTTGAGCGTAACGGGATGTGATTCCATTATAACGCTTGATATTAGCATCTCAAATGATCCAGTTTTTACAATTAACGATACCCTAATTTGTTTTGGCGATCAAATATCGTTGGTCCCAGTTTCAACGTTTAGCAATATCACCTATGCTTGGCAAAGTACTACAAATCCATTGCCAATTATTACCCCACAATTAGTGGTGAGCCCTTCCGCTAGCACAATATATACGATAACTGCTGTTGACTCTTATTTGTGTAACTACACTCAGAATGTAAATATAGATGTGGTTCCCTTGCCAGTGATGAGCATAATTGCCAATCAAACAACACTTTGTGATTACGACACGCTTGATTTGCTGGGTGCTGGTGCGCAAATTCTAAATTGGAATGGCCCAGTTGCATTCACAAATAACAACTCTTCGCAACAAATTTTAGGGCCATTATCTGGAAATTATCAACTCATTGGCACCACAATTGAAGGTTGTCAGGACAGCACAAACGTTCAAATCACCGTGAACCCCGCGCCACAATTAGAAATTACTCCTAACCAAGGAGTTTGCCCAGGTTATGGAGTGAGCATTGAGGTGAGCGGGGCATTAAATTACATTTGGTCTAACCCTTCATTTAGTGGGGCGCAGGCCAATTTTATTCCAAACCAAACAAGTACATATGTTGTGGTTGGTTCCAATGCTTTTGGCTGTTTAGATACAGCATCAACAACCGTTACTGTTTACCCAATGCCAAGTGCCAATTTCACGGCGAGTCCATTAATTCTTACAAACGATAATCCGACAGTTTCATTTTCTTCAAATGCACTCAATGCTTTAATTAGCGTCTGGAATTTCGGTGATGGCACCTCACTTCAAAGCAATCAATCTCAAATTGATTACACTTATCCTTTTGTTGAAGATCAGAATTATACAGTTACATTAAGTGTTGAGAGTGCAGAGGGTTGTACTGATCAACAACAAGTTCAAATCCAGATTAAGGGTGGAATTATATATTATATTCCAAACACATTTACACCTGATGGCGATGCGCTAAATAATATTTTTATGCCAATATTTACCTCTGGGTTTGATCCTCAAAATTATCATCTCACTGTAATGAATCGTTGGGGCAATCCAGTTTTCGAATCTTATGATCCCGGTATGGGCTGGGATGGTAAAATAGATATTTATAATGCTCCTGAAGGCGTTTATACCTATTTCATTGATTTTAAGACTTTAAATTCTGACGAAATTATCCGTGTAAACGGACATGTGTTATTAATGAGATAATGTGTTATGAAGCACTTAATTTTAGGCATATTATTTCTATTATTTCTTCACACAAAAGTCCTTGGCCAATCGATTGGTGGCGTTGTAAATATTTATACAGCAGTTACCAATATAACACCCAATAGTGTTACAGTCACGAGCTCGACTGGTTTTTCGGTAGGCGACCGAGTGCTGTTAATTCAAATGAAAGGTGCAACCATAAATCAAACCAATACGGCTAGTTTCGGTCAGGTGGTGGCTATGGGTTCTGCTGGTAATTTTGAATTTACCAATATTGCGTCCATCAACGGCAATAACATTGCGTTTGTCAGCAATTTGTGTAAAGCATTTTCAATTGCTGGCAAAGTGCAATTAATCCGAGTCCCGGTTTATTCTCAAGCAATCATTAATTCTTCAGTTACCGCAAGTCCTTGGAATGGTACTACTGGCGGAGTTGTTGCTATAGAGGCAACAAATAGTGTCACTTTTAATAACTCAATAGATGTGAGTGGAAAAGGATTTATAGGAGGTGCAGTAACAGCCGGTTTTTTTGCTTGCAACGATCCAAACTATGCAAATCCCGGGACGAGTGCAGGAAAAAAGGGTGAGGGTATAGCCCAAGCACCACTTAACATGGACGGAAATAGAGCTCCATTGGCCAATGGTGGGGGTGGTTCCAATACAGGAAATCCAGGTGCTGGCGGAGGAGCAAATGGAGGTATTGGTGGTAGAGGAGGAAATCAATTTTCTGGATCCTGCCCAGTGAATACTGCTTTTGGTATGGGTGCCTATGCTTTAAGCTATTCAACTTATCGTGCCTTTCTCGGCGGTGGCGGCGGTGGTGGATACAAGGATAATGGCTTATCTTGTATTGCTGGATCGAATGGAGGTGGCATTGTATTTTTGGTCACTCCTTTGATTGAAGGAAATAATCAACAAATTATCGCAAGCGGGCTAAATGTTATTGGCAATACTGATTCAGAAGGAGCTGGCGGTGGCGGAGCAGGGGGTTGTGTTTATCTTTTATGTCCTAATATAAACTCGAATTTAAACATTAATGTCTCTGGAGGGAGTGGCGGAAATATTTTTAGTACGATGTGGTCTTCTGCCTGCCATGGCCCTGGTGGAGGTGGAGGTGGAGGTGCCATTGTATTTGAGCAAGCCTCACTTCCCAGCAACATAAGTCCTATACTTAATGGCGGAATTGCCGGATCTGTATTACATACAGGACCTGCATGTGCAGGTACAAATTTTGGCGCCGAAGCAGGCGCTGCGGGCATACTTGTTTACAATTACACACCACCAACACCTGGCTCACCTCCAAATTTAGGTCAGGATACTTTGATTTGTGCGGGAACAAGTTTGATTCTCGAACCAGATTCGACATTTAGTGCATACACTTGGAGCACTGGTGAGACAACATCGTCAATTACAATCAACAACGCAGGGACGTATTGGCTAGATGTACCGAGCGGATGCGGATTAGCAAGAGACTCAATTGTGGTAACCACCCAGCAACCTTTTTTGGATTTAGGACCAGATTTATTTCATTGCCTTGGTGATTCTTCATTTTTACAAGCCAACACCAATGTGACGTCTTATCTGTGGTCTACAGGAGCAATTACGCCAAATATTTATGTAAGTGCTCCAGGCACCTATTCATTGACGCTTACAGATAGCTTAGGATGCACTGCTCAAGACCAAATTGACGTTGGTTTATGGTTAGCAGATACAACCTCGAGTGCTTATAGTTTGTGTGTCGGTTCAAATTATAATTTTTACGGACAAAATATCACTAGCGCAGGCACATATTCTACATTACTGAATAATCAGAATGGATGTGATTCACTTGTTATATTAAATGTTTCAATGGAGGCGGATACTACGCTATTATCTATGACAATTTGCGCAGACTCAATCTTATCTTTCAATGGCTTAAATTTAACAAACGCTGGGGTATATACCGTACACCTAAATAATCAAAACGGATGTGATTCAATGATTATATTAACGCTTACGAATTGGCCCTTACCTGTGGTGACTGTGAGTGATACTTTTGTTTGTGCTAATACCTGTGTTAATATTTTGCCTAGTGGTGCGCTTAATTATTATTGGAATGTGCCGCAAGAACCTAATGGCAGTATAACTGTTTGTCCGTCTCTGACAACCTCATATACGGTAATTGGTCAAGATCAAAATGCTTGCTCAAGCCTTCCGGTGCAAGCAACAGTTCAAATTGATCCAATCCCGGTTGTGAATTTTTACATTAATCCCGATCAAGTCGAAATTGATGATCCTGTAATAACGCTCTACAACGTAACCTCCGGGAATTTAAATCATTATTGGAACATCGATGGTTATGAATTTGAGAATTCAAGTAATAGTTTTGACTTTGAGTTGCCTTTCATAGAAGGCACTTATGACGTCTTATTAATTAGCTCAACGGATTTAGGGTGTGTAGATTCCATGTTACTTAGTGCAACAGTGATGAATAATATTGCTGTCTATATACCCAATGCTTTTACTCCTGACCAAAACGAATTTAACACGGTCTTTTTTCCGGTGTTTTCAACAGGATTTATTCCCAAAGGTTATAGTTTTAGTATTTTTAATCGTTGGGGTGAGGAAATTTTTTATAGCTCAGATTATACCGCCTACTGGGATGGTTCTTTTGCGGACGGAACTAAATGTCCTGATGGTACGTATAATTATATTTTAGAGTATCGTCAAACTGAAAATGGAGACCCAAAAACTATTTTGGGTTTTGTACACCTCCTCAGATAATAAAGCTCCGCAATGGAACTAAACATAAGAAAATTTAAAGATCTAATTAATATTCATCTTCATTGAAGAGGAAGTCTTCTCTAGAAGGATAATCAGGCCAAATTTCTTCAATCGTATCATACATATCGCCTTCATCTTCTAAATCTTGTAGGTTTTCAACAACTTCAAGCGGCGCACCTGTGCGTATTGCAAAATCTATTAGTTCTTCTTTTGTGGCAGGCCACGGCGCATCTTCGAGATAGGAGGCAAGTTCCAGTGTCCAGTACATAAGTGATTAATTTTAGTATTATTTTTTGGCAAAAGTAATTTTTATTTCCAAAAAATCAAGAGCTATTTGAAAAAACAAGGAAAATTAATTTCTAGGCAACCATAGTTGTTCCTTTGAACCTTGCTCAAAATTCAATTTTCTTGATAATACAAATAAATAATCACTCAAACGATTTAAATAAGATAGAATTCGTTCGTCCACTTGATCAATTTCACTGAGGGCAACCACTATTCTTTCCGCCCTGCGACAAATACATCTCGCTACATGGACATGCGCACCAGTAGGATGCCCACCAGGAAGTATGAAAGAAGTGAGTGCGGGAATTGTTTTTTCAAATTCATCAATCCACGCTTCTAGTTTTTGTATATCTTTTAAATCTAACATTGGGAGTTGCAAGTTAGATTTATTCGGATCAGAAGCAAGAAGCGATCCCATTGTAAAAAGACGGTCTTGTACTTCATTAATTTGGTCTTTATAAAAACCACAAATTGACAAAGAGCTTATCAATCCAAGATATGAATTAAGTTCGTCAATCGTACCATAGGCTTCAATGCGTATGTTATTTTTAGAAACACGTGTGCCCCCTAAAAGTCCTGTAATGCCTTTATCTCCTTTTTTGGTATAAATTTTCATGCTTTAAAGTTATTAATCAATTCATTTATCTCTTGATCTTTATAACGTATTTTAAGTATGTTCTTAATTACATCCTCTAAAATACTATCTGGGCATGAGGCACCTGAGGTAATGACAATTCGTTGTCTTTTCTCATTAGACAAAAAGTCTTTTTTAAATTGCATTTCCTTATGATGAATATTATAATGTGAAATATCATTTCCTTTTATTTCAGAGGCATCCTTTATAAAATAGGTGTTAAAATTCTGATCCAATAACTCTACTAAATGTGTGGTATTCGAACTATTATAACCACCAACAACAATGGCTAAATCGGCGCGTTGTTCGAGAAGTTGCAATGTTGAGGTTTGATTGTCATTTGTCGCATAGCATAGTGTGTCTCGTGTATCGGCCATATGCTTATTAATATTTTCTGCACCATAAACAGATATCAAGGTATTGCGTAAAAATTCTGTTATTTGCTGTGTTTCTGAAGCGAGCATCGTGGTTTGGTTAACGACGCCAATTTTTCTTAAATGAACTGATGGATTAAATCCAGGAGTAAACTTCCTTTTAAAAAAGAACTCAAACTCATCTCTAGTTTTTTCTTGGCGTATGCATTGAGCCAAAAAAGCAGCTTCTTGAATATTTTTAATGATTAAAACATGACCATTTTGCTGAGCATGTGAAAAGGTAGCTTTAGTTTCTTCGTGATCAAATTTTCCATGAATAATAATTGTGTGGTCGCCTTGGGCAAGTTTTTGCGAACGGTTCCATACTTTTTCTACAAAAGGACAAGTGGTATTGTAGGTCTTAACGTCGATACCAAGATTCTCAAGAATATTTTGAGTTTTTATTGTTGTTCCAAACGCAGGAATAAGCACCACGTCTGATGAAGAAAGTTCCTCGAAATTAATAAGTTGATTCCCTTGTGTATCCTGTAAAAATTCAATTCCATTGGCTCTTAAATCTTCATTAACTGCAGGATTGTGAATCATTTGAGAGAGTAAAAAAATTCGTTTACCAGGGTTTTCTGCTATTGCTTTATAACTGCGCTCAATTGCATTTTCAACACCATAACAAAATCCAAAGTGCCGTCCAAGAATAAAAGTAAAACTACCCAGATTAACTTCAGTAGGACTGAAGTCCTTTTTGCGTGGATCTAATTCTTTTCGTATCGCCTTTACACGAGCTAAAATGCTAGAACGATAAAATGTAGGAACCTCAAATTGTTTCATTATAATTAAAACGCTTTTAATTGGATAGTGTTCAGTTTTAATTCGTTGTACCAATATATTCTTCTAAAGCCACAGCAATGCATTTAATTGCAGCTTTTAAATGCTCTTTTTTAAGTACATAAGCGATTCTTACTTCATTTAAACCTGCGCCTTGTGTTGCATAAAACCCATCTGCAGGAGCCATCATTACCGTCTGATTTTCAAATGAAAATTCCTCCAACAACCATTGGCAAAAATGAGCGGCATTTTCAACTGGCAATTTTGCCACACAATAAAAAGCGCCATTTGGTTTTGGGCAAAATACGCCAGGAATGTTATTTAGTCCTTCAACCATTATATTGCGACGCAATACGTATTCTGCAACTACTTCGTCAAAATAACGCTTCGGCGTTTGGAGCGCTGCCTCTGCTGCAATTTGTTCGACAGTAGGGGGAGATAAGCGCGCTTGACCAAATTTTAAAGCGGCCTGCATCAAATCCTTATTTTTAGAAATCAAGGCTCCGATGCGCGCTCCACACATAGAATATCGTTTAGAAACAGAATCAATCATGACAACGTTTTGTTCAATTCCCTGAAGATTCATAGTAGAAAATGGCTTTGCACCATCGTAACAAAACTCTCGATATACTTCATCTGCAAAAAGATATAAATCATGCTTTTGAACAATTTCTTTGAGTTGTTCTAACTCTTCTTGAGTATATAAATACCCTGTCGGATTCCCTGGATTGCAAATGATAATGGCTTTTGTTTTTTGTGTGATTTTTTTCTCTATCGCATCAATTGGAGGCAATGCGAAGCCATTTTCAATATGTGCAGTAACCGGTACAACTTTTAACCCTGCCATTACTGCAAAGCCATTGTAATTGGCATAAAAAGGCTCTGGTATTATAACTTCATCGCCAGGATTGCAAGTACTCATCAAGCCAAATATTAAAGCCTCTGATCCGCCAGTGGTTACGATGATATCTTCGGCATTGACGTTGATGCCTTCAACTTGATAATTTTTTGCTAAAGCAATTCTGTATGATTCGAATCCGGCTGAATGACTGTATTCAAGAACACGATGATCCAAGTTGTGTATAGCATCCAATGCCGTTTGTGGAGTATCGATATCGGGTTGTCCAATATTAAGATGATAAACTGTTTTACCTGATTTTTTTGCAGCTTCTGCATAAGGCACCAATTTACGAATTGGCGAAGCAGGCATTTCAATAGCTTTTAATGACAATAAGGGCATAGCTGTAGTAATTTGAATCCAAAAGTAAACAATCTTTTTTGTCATTTTTTTTTATTGTTTTCAATTTTTACATATATTCGCTCTATCATTTAAAAACATAAGCGCTTATAGATCAAATTTACCTTTAACAGCTGAAAAATTATTTCTGCACTAAGCGTAAAGTATGAACTATTCACAATTGAGCGATTCTGTTTTAATTCAATCGTATATTTCAGGTAATGAAGAAGCTTTCGGTGTTTTATTAGACCGTCATAAAGAAGCAATATTCAAATTTATTTTCCACAAGGTCAAAGAAACTGAATTATCCAACGACCTTTTTCAAGAAACTTTTGTTAAAGTGATTCAAAAATTAAAACTTGGCGCATACCAGGAAGAAGGTAAGTTTTTGCCTTGGGTTTTGAGAATTGCTCACAATTTAATAATCGATCATTTTCGTAAGCAAAATAAGCAACGTTTCATTTCCGAAAGAAATGCATGGTCGGAGGAATTTAATATTTTCCACAGAATAGCATCCGAGGACGCCAATTATTTGCAACAGGCAACAAATCAAGAGATTGTTGCACAACTACACGATCTCATGTCCTATCTACCAGAAAGTCAAAGAGAAATGGTATACATGAGACTCTTTGAGGAGCGTTCCTTTAAGGAAATAGCCCAATCCGAAGGTTTGAGTATAAATACAGCTTTGGGTAGAATGCGTTACGCATTATTAAATTTGCGAAAAATGATAGATGACAATGCACTAACGATGGTCTAGTCATAGTTCAAATTCAATTAAGCTGCTTATCTTTGTAAGATACCACTAAGTTATGTTTGAAAATCTTACAGATAAGTTTGAAAGAGCCTTTAAAGTACTTAAAGGACAAGGCCAAATAACCGAAATTAATGTTGCCGAAACCTTAAAAGAGGTACGCAGGGCATTACTAGATGCTGACGTTAGCTTCAATACAGCCAAGCAATTTACAGGTACGGTTAAAGAAAAAGCCTTAGGACGTGATGTCCTAAATGCAGTTTCTCCAGGGCAACTTATGATCAAAATTTGCCATGAAGAACTCATTGAGCTCATGGGAGGAAATGAGGTAGACATTAACCTGAAAGGTTCGCCTGCCATTATATTAATGTCAGGATTGCAGGGTTCGGGAAAAACAACCTTTAGTGGCAAATTAGGATCCTATTTAAAAAACAAAAAAGGCAAGAATGTACTTTTGGTAGCCTGCGATGTTTATCGACCTGCAGCAATTGATCAACTTCATGTGCTCGGTGAGCAACTCTCGATAGAAGTTTTTTCAAATAAAGAAGAAAAAAACCCAATCTCAATTGCAAATGCAGCAATTGCGCATGCTAAAAGCAAAGGCTTTAATGTCGTTATAGTGGATACAGCTGGACGCTTGGCAGTTGATGCTCAAATGATGGATGAGATAGATGCGCTTAAAACTGCTTTGAATCCTTCTGAAACCCTATTTGTAGTGGATTCCATGACAGGGCAAGACGCTGTTAATACGGCCAAATCATTCAATGAGCGTATTGATTTTGATGGTGTAGTGCTCACCAAGTTGGATGGCGATACAAGAGGGGGTGCGGCCCTTTCTATTAAGGCTGTTGTAAATAAGCCAATAAAATTTGTTGGCACAGGAGAGAAAATGGATGCGCTTGATGTATTCTATCCTAAGCGAATGGCCGATAGAATATTAGGGATGGGTGATGTGGTATCCTTGGTAGAACGGGCACAAGAACAATTTAATGAGGAGGAGGCTAGACGCCTTCAAAAGAAAATCATGAAGGATCAATTTGATCTTAATGATTTTTTGGCGCAATTACAGCAAATAAAAAAAATGGGAAATATCAAAGATCTTATGGGCATGATTCCTGGAATGGGAAAAGCTGTAAAGGATGCCGATATCCCGGAGGATGCCTTCAAAGGTATTGAAGCCATCATCTTATCTATGACCCCAAAAGAAAGATCAAATCCAGCCCTGCTCAATCAATCGCGTAAAAATCGTATCGCCCAGGGCAGTGGAACCAATGTCCAAGAAATAAACAAACTGCTCAAACAATTTGAAGATATGCGTAAAATGATGAAAGTCATGAGCAATCCGAGAAATATGATGGGTATGATGAGCAAACTTAAAGGACTGGGCAATATGCCTGGTATGTAAAATGGAAAATGAACGCCCTTCAGAATGGTACCCGCCAAAGCCTATGCTTGAGAAGGTGAAGATTCAAAGCAATTGGGGCATGACGGTTTTCTCCATTTTGGTATTTGCCTTAAGTTTTTTGTATTTATTTTCAGACGAGGTTGATTTTGTTTTCTTTTTAGTTTTGGTGCTTTTTATTCATGAGCTAGGGCATTATTTAATAATGAAATTTTATAAATATGAGAATCTTCGCATGCTTTTTATACCCTTAATGGGTGCCTTTGTTCAAGGGAGCAAAAAACAATATTCACAAAAAGAAAGTTTTTTTGTTATTGCTGCTGGTCCATACCCTGGTATAATTTTGGGTATTTCTCTCTTGTTCTTGGCCCAGAATATGCAACACAGCGGGCTGCTCAAACTCAGTTTTTTATTTTTGTTTTTAAATGTTGTCAATTTGCTACCATTGGATCCTTTGGATGGAGGCCAATTTTTTAAGTTATTTGTTCGCAGAAAACGAGATTTGTTTTTGTTGATATTTTCTTTGCTTTCATCCTTGGTAATGATCATTGTTGGATATATGATTGGGAGTTGGATACTCATCATTTTTGGTTTTTTAATGTCGTTTAAAGTGCGGAGTTTTCAAAGAAATTTTCTGTATCGAAAAATTCTAGATGAAAGACAAATAAATTATGAATGTAATTATGAGGATCTTTCAGATATAAATTATCATCAAATTAAACAGGTGATTTTGCAAGAAAATCCAAAATTAGTAGACTTTATAGGGCATCAACAAGAAAATGCTGAGGAGCTGGTGGCAAGCCATGTAAATTCAGTGTTATCGGTGCCATATCATCGCGATACCACCTTACTTTTTAAAGTATTGTTAATTGCCAGTTGGTTACTTTTTATGCTTTTGCCCGTATTTTTGCTATTAGGCCCACTTCTCGATTTCACTTGGTATTTTGAAGAATTTTAATACAATCTTTCTTTTCATTTTTGTCTGCTTAGTTGCTAAAAACTCAAGCGCTCAATGCGATCAAGTACTCGTAAGTGGGAGAATTCTGGATACTTTACGTTTACAAAACTTTTATAATTTGATGGTGGTTAATAAAACAACTGGTCGTGGTGTTTTTGGCCAACCGAGTGGTCAATTTTCGGTATATGCCAACCAAGGTGATCTCATTGCCTTGTCTACAAAGGGTTATCCTGTATATCAATTTATAGTTACACCAGATGAAAATTGTCAGACCAAAGTATTGGCCTATGTAGAGAGATTGCCTCAAGAAATTCCCGATGTGGTGGTTCGTCCACTTAAAACCTTGGAGCAAATTAAAGAAGAACGCGAGAATTTAGCCATGCGCGAAACGCGTTTAGTAACAGGGGTGAATGTATTAGAGAGCCCAATAACGGCGCTTTATCAGGCATTTTCTAAAAAAGAACAGAACAAACGATGGATTGCCGAACAACAATTCAAAGATGACCAGCGCCGCATTGTTCAGGAACTTTTAAGATTATATGTGGCTTTTGACATCATCGAATTGACAGAAAGTCAATTCGATGCTTTTATAACATTTTTAAATATCGATGAGCAGTTTATTAAAACTGCCACTGAAATGGAACTTGTTCTATTTATCAAAGATAAATACGAACATTTTAAGCAACTTAACAAGTAAATTTTCTCAACTTAACTGAATGCTTGTATTTCTGAAATGATGCGTTGTGCTAGGTTTGTGGCGCTTATTTGATCTTTAGATTCAGCATAAATGCGAATGATAGGTTCTGTATTGCTTTTACGCAAATGTACCCATTCTTTATCGATGTAGATTTTGACACCATCAGTTGTATCAACTTCATGAGATTCATACTTCTTTACTAAGGCATTTAGTATAGCATCTACATCGGTACCTGGTGCGAGATCTATTTTATTTTTTGAAATAAAATAATTTGGAAAACTAGATCTGAGCAAAGTCATGCTTTTTTTCTGCTTTGCCAAATAACTTAGAAAAAGAGCAATTCCAACAAGTGAATCTCGTCCATAATGTAAATCTGGGTATATTATTCCGCCATTCCCTTCACCTCCTATAACGGCACCGACTTCTTTCATTTTTGCCACCACATTTACTTCTCCCACTGCAGCTGCTGCGTAGGGGAGTAACCTTGCCTCTGTAATGTCGCGGAGCGCTCTTGTTGAAGATAAATTAGAAACCGTAGGCCCAGGCGTATTGTTTATAACGTAATCAGCCACCGCTACTAGCGTATATTCTTCTCCAAACATACTGCCGTCCTCGCAAACAAGTGCCAAACGATCAACGTCTGGATCAACGGTAATGCCCAAATGGGCGCCATTTTTTATTACCAAAGAAGATAATTCAGTTAAGTGTTCTGGTAAGGGCTCCGGATTGTGAGCAAACTGACCATTAGGTTCACAATTAAGTTCAATAATCTGTTCAATTCCTAATGCTTGAAGTAAAGCAGGAACAAAGATTCCGCCAGTAGAATTTACTGCATCAAATACAATTTTAAAGTTTGCTTCTTTAATAGATTCTCTATCGACTAGTGGAAGATTTAAAATGGCTTCAATATGTTTTTCTTGATAACTTGAATCATTAGTGACAATGCCTAGTTCATCTACACCTGAAAAATCAAAATCTTCTTTTTCAGCTATTTGAACCAATTGTTCTCCATCGCTACCTGAAATAAATTCTCCTTTAGCATTAAGCAATTTTAAGGCGTTCCATTGTTTTGGATTATGGCTAGCGGTTAAAATAATTCCACCGTGCGCTTTTTCCATAGGAACGGCGATTTCAACAGTTGGTGTGGTTGAAAGCCCAAGATCAATTATATCAATGGAAAGTCCAATTAATGTATTTCTAACTAGAGCGCCAATCATTTCACCAGAAATGCGTGCATCTCTTCCTAAAACGACTTTGATTTTTTGATTTGGGAACTGTTTTTTTAGCCACGTCCCATAGGCGGCGGCAAATTTAACGGTATCAATAGGGGTGAGGCCCTCATTTACACGCCCACCAATCGTGCCACGAATTCCAGAAATCGATTTAATGAGTGTCATTTTGTTTGTTTTGAAGCATTTTTAAAACCGCAACCATAGCTTCAATTCCTTTGTTGCCATGGATTCCTCCAGATCTATCTATGGATTGTTGTTCATTATTATCTGTTAGCAGACAATAGCCAATGGGTTTGTCATATTTTAGCATGACCTCCATAAGTCCATTTGTTGCCCCGTTGCAAACAAAGTCAAAATGACGTGTTTCACCTTGAATAACAACACCAATGGCCAAGACCCCGTCAATGTTATGTTTTTTACATAATTGTTGAGCTCCAAAGGGTAATTCAAAGGCGCCAGGAACCCGAATAATTTGTCTCAAATCTTTTGAATGACCAATGGTATCCAATACTTGTAGCGCGCCTTCTAATAATTGGTCTGTAATATTTTGGTGCCACTCTGAAACAACAATGCCGATTCTAAAACCGGCACAGTTGGTGAGTTTCTTAGGCTCAAAGGCGGAGAGGTTATTCCCAGCAGTAGCCATAAATGAGATTATTTAGAGGCGCAACGCGCAATGTAGCGATCAATAGTTTTAGTGCTCGCATAATTTGGATAATCATCTTTAATTCTTTGATAGTGCGTCAAGGCATCCGCTTTTTTCTTAATTTCTTCGCAGACAAGTCCTGCTTTCCAAAGATACATAGGTGTGGTGAAGTCATTATCTTCTCTTTCTGCTGCTTCAAGGTAGGCCCCAATTGCATCCTTATATTTTTTCATTTGACTGTAGCAGTCTCCTTGTAGACCAACACTCAAAGTGGCAATATAGGTATCTTCTAAATCAACACCCTTAAGTTCTTTAATTGCAGCGCTATATTTTCCTTTTTTCATGTATTGAGTAGCCAATAAGTACTGTGCAATTTCTCCACCAGTTTTACCATCATTGTTATTTACAAAAGGTTTGAGAATGCCAATGGCCTGATCAGTAGAATCTTTAGAAATATAGTTCAGGGCAACCCACCAACCATCATTAGATTTTTCATTGGCAGGGAGCCAAATAAACTGACGATATGAAAAATAAACAATAGTTAGTACTATAAGTCCACCGACAATATACGTGCCAAATTTAAATTTTTTGTTGCTATTGAATTTGTTTTTAATGTCATCAAAGCTCAATTGCTCAATCATATTTCATTTTTTTGAAACGCAAATATAAATCATTTTCGTTTATGAAATGCTTATTTTTGCGCTATGTTAAAACGCATGTTCTTTCCTTTGGCAATAACTTTTGTATTATTTACATTATGTGTTAATACTCTAAATGCTCAAAATGAGATAAGTATTTCTGGTAAAGTTGTTCTTTTAGATCAAATTCAAGATCAAGATGATCCCCTAATTATGCTTAAATTATTTCAGATGCCAGATACTACCTATATACAGGGTGGGATTATTTCTTCTGATGGTAAATTTAATCTTACTTCAGCCCCTGGGGTGTACATGATTCAAATAAGTTCTAATTCATACCAGACCTTCCAATCTGAATCTTTTGAATTAAAAAAAGATCAAGAGAATTACCATTTTGGTACCATCCGTTTGCTTGCCATAAAATCACAAGACGTGAAAGATATCACGGTTCGTGGGCAAAAAGATCTAATGGAAACGGCTTTTGATAAGAAGGTCTATAATGTTGCACAAGATTTGAATGTGAATGGTGGAACTGCTAACGATATTCTCAATAAATTGCCTTCCGTTGATGTAGACCAGGATGGAGGCGTTTTACTTAGAGGTCAAGGTGGAGTCACAATTCTCATTGATGGACGCCCAAGTTCATTGAGCGGTGGAAATGGCAAAACACTTCTAGATGCTATACCAGCCAATTCCATCGAGCGCGTTGAGATAATAACAAACCCCTCTGCCAAATATGATCCTGATGGCTCCTCTGGAATAATTAATATAGTTTTGAAGAAGAATAAACTTCTCGGATTTAATGGTCTGCTTTCAACAAATCTGGCTACAGGTAATTTAAACGGAGGCAATGTTGGAGAAGGAAATGCAAGTTTGAGTTATCGAAACGGCAATTTCAATGTTTTTGGTTCATATAATGCGCGATATTTAGAAGGTTATAGAAACAATTACAACGACATCCGCCAAGATTTGAGTTCAGGCACTTTTATTTTAGATCAAAATAGAATAGGTACAGATCTCGATGCGGGTCAAACGATACGAATTGGCACAGATATAAATTTAAATCCACAAAATACCCTTGGGATGATCATGACAAGTGCCTTCGCAACAAGAGATCGCACCGGCGATCTATGGAATGGGCAATTGGATACCAACTATCAGCTTACCGATTTATGGGAACGTATTTCCTATGACCCTACGCATCGTCATAATTATGATATTAACCTCAACTTTAAGCACGACTTCAAAGCAGAAAAGGGAAATTTTGTCTTTGATATGAGTAGTTCTTTAGGGAAAGAATTTATTGAAGGTTACTATGACAATATTTATTATACTGTCGATACGCTCATATCTTTTCAGCCAAGTCAATTTCAGCGTTTATTTAACACCGAACAGAATAATATCACCACCGCTCAGGCAGACTTAATTTATTTGTTCCCAAATTTGGGAATACGCACCGAATCGGGATTGAAAGCCATACTTAGAGATCAATTGGTAGATACTTATTCTGAATCGGCCTATGTGGTTCCCGTAGATTTTCAAGAAGATACTTTGGCCAATTTTCTTTACGGATACAAAGAACAGATTTATAGTGCTTACGGGGTTGCAGCCAAACAATTTAATAAGATAAAAGCGCAAATTGGTTTACGCACAGAAAAAGCATTTCAAATTCCAAATTTAATCTCTGATAGCATACGGATTGTCAATGATTACTTTAATTTATTCCCATCGGCTCACTTGCGTTATGAGATGAAAGAAAAATCTGAATTGAGCGTGAGCTATTCAAAGAGAATAAATAGAGCATCTGCTGGCAATTTAAATCCTTTTACCAATTATTCAGACCCTTTTAATTTACGTCGCGGAAATCCTTACTTAAGACCTGAGTTTATTCATTCCTTTGATCTTGCATATTCTTTGGAAAAAAAGAAGCTGGTTTTTTCAACGGCCCTCTATTTTAGGATGGCTAACGATGTAATTTCTAGAATCAAAGAGTTTTATCCAGACAATACAAGCGCGGTAACTTTTATGAATATAGCACAAACCAAATCTTTGGGTTATGAAATGATCATGAATCTCAAGCCAATTGAGGCATTTCGTTCTACAATTTCTTACAATAGCAATTACACTTGGTTTTATAGCCAAGATTCAACCTTAGGCAATAGGAAGGGATTTAATCACAATATAAAGTGGAATTCTTCATATGAATTTTGGAATAAAACGGCCACCCTTCAGCTCAGCGTAAATTATAATGGTCCGAGAGTTACCTTACAAGGCACTGTGCAGCGAAAAGGCCCTATAGATATGGCTTTTGAAAAAAGATTTGCCAATGGAAATTGGGTCATAGGGACTAGGGTTACCGATATTTTTAATAGGCAGGGCTTTTATTATTTTATTGATAGACCCGGAATTTATCAATCGGGTGAGTACAAATGGCTCACACGAAGGGTTTACCTTTCTATATCCTATAAATTTGGCAAATTAGAAAATTTGAAGAAAGCTAAAATAACCAATTCAAATGGTGGCTCAGATTTTTAAGTCCAAATTAAGGCGAGTTAAGTAATTTATAATGCCAAAATTATCGGTCATTTAGCATTGTTCTTGCGCGCACGCAAGTTTAGCATTTCTACTGCTACTGCAAATACAAGCGCAAAGTAGATATAACCTTTTTGTACATGTTCCCCAAAACCTTCGGCAAGCAACATAACACCTATTGCCACTAGAAATGACAGCGCTATCATTTTTATGGTGGGCCTTTCATTGATAAATTTACTGATAGGCCCTGCAAAAAGCATCATGACTACTATGGAAATCAACACCGATAAAACAATAATAACAATGGGATTGCCTGCAATATTATTGGTCATACCGATTGCAGAAATTACTGAGTCAAAACTAAAAATGAAATCTATAAATACAATTTGGCTCACGGCTGCAGTAAAGGTAGAGTAAGATTTTTGTTCATTTTCTAGTGAATTTCCTTTAACACTGACATGCATTTCGCTCACTGCCTTGTACACTAAGAAAAGTCCACCGATAATAAGCACTAAACTATGGACAGTAAATTCTATATTGGCAAATTCAAAAAGTGGTGCTCTGTCGAGCATTATCCAGGAAACAAACCCTAACATAATAATTCTCAATACGAACGCTAAGCTTAAACCTAAAAGTCTTGCGCGTTTTTGTTTGTTTTTAGGCACGCTATCTGTAATGATTGAAATAAAAATGATATTATCAATCCCCAGTACAATTTCGAGAAGCGTCAAGATAAATAAATATCCCCAACCTACAGTGGTGCCCAAAATGCTAAAAAAATCTGTAACTGTTGACATTATTTATGAATTGATGAAATTAAAAAAATCTTTTAAAATTTGCGCGTTTTTATCTTGCTGTGTGGTTAGTTCAATAATCTGATGAGAAGAGTGATATAAAAATTCATTTAATACGGAATCTATTAAATCTTTTTGGGTTGAATACATGACTTTAAAACCGAAGCCCTCTGCGATTTTACCCGGTGATTTATCATGGCTTGCTTCAAAATATTTACTGCGCAACACGGAGGTTGCCGGACCTTCAATGATTTGAAATATTCCACCGCCACGATTATTGATTAGAATGATTTTTAAATTCTTCGGAAATGGGGAGGTCCAAAGGGAGTTGCTGTCATATATAAATGAAGTGTCACCGCAAATCAAAATATGCTTAGACTGAGGCGAAGCCAAGGCGGCACCAATGGCTGTTGAAACCGAGCCATCTATTCCGCTCGTGCCTCGATTGCTATAGTAAGTCACCTCATCTAGCGGGTCAAAAAGTTGCGCGTAACGCACCACTGAGCTATTTGCTAAATGTATGGTATAAGGCCCTGAAATCAGCTTTTGAAGCGCCTTGAAAATGTCATAGTCGTATAACTCCTTTGGATTAGTTACAAAGAGATTTTGCTTGTCTTTTGAAAGGTAATCGATTGCTTTCCAACACCCTTGAAAATTAATTGTGCTAAGCGATAAACTGGCCTCTAAAAGAGCTGATATAAATTTCTCAGGTTCTATTGAGATGCAAGCGCTTAGTTGGCCATAGGTGTCCATTTTTGGAAAATCAAATGCAACGCGCCAATGAATTTTCAATGGAATTTGACGTAAAAAAGCTTTAATTCGCTTCGAAACAATTGCGCCACCAAGCGTAATCAATATATCTGGATGATATTTCTTGTCACTTTTATCGATGCCGTTTAAACTCCGATCAATACAGTGATTAAATAAAGGATGTTTAAGATTAGAGGTATTTTCGACTAATACCACGACATTGCTAAATTGTGCCAATATTCCAAGGCTCGTTTCTAATTTTGGATTGTGGTCCATTTGGCCCACCAAAATCATTATTTTTTGATCCGAAAGTGGATGGAAATCGGGGAAATCTCTTTTTGGCTCATTTCGAGTTGGGTCGGGAAAAATGATGTTTTTTAGTCTAGCCTCTCCATAAAGTGGTTCATTGAGCCCCGTATTGAGATGGATTGGACCTTTCCAATTTTGATTTAGTTGATTTAGAAAATTCTGTAATAACTCAACAGACGCGTTATTTAATTCAAAGTTTTCTTCGTCAAATTCTAAATATTGATGAACATGATTCTTGAAAACATCTTTTTGAACAATGGTTTGTCCGTCACCATGGTTAATCCATTTTGATGGTCGATCTGAAGTGATAACCAAAAGTGGGATATTTCTGTAGTATGCTTCTGCAATGGCAGGATAATAATTCAAACATGCAGAGCCAGAGGTACTGCAAAGCGCTACTGGAGTTTTGCTTTGTTGTACCCAGCCTAGTGCTATAAAAGCTGCGCAGCGTTCATCGTGTACAACCAACGTTTCTATTTGTGGATGGGCATCAAATGCAATTGCGAAAGGTGCATTTCTTGAACCTGGCGATAAAACAACCTTTTTAATATTATGATGCACCATTGCTGAGACCACAAATTGAATGAGTTGTTTGTCCGAACTTAGCATGTGGCAAATTTACGTCAATTCAAAGCAGATCGAGCAAAGTTTGACTTTTATTTTCTGTCTCTAGCCATTCATCTTGTGCTTTTGAATCAGGTGTAAAACCTCCTCCAACATAGCAATATAAATAACCGTCTATGATTTGTGCGCAGCGCAAATTGACGAAAAGCCTTTCTCTGCCCAAAATACTTGTTCCTATGATTCCCGAATACAATTCTCTTTGATGAGATTCAATTGCTAAAATATAATTTTGTGCTACTTTTTTTGGAAGGCCAGCTACGGCTGGTGTAGGGTGAAGGTGTTTGATTAAGAGGGGTAGCACATAATTTGGCATTTGCCAAGTAAATTCTTGCAGCAGATGCGTTACAGGCCCTGTATTGTAATGCTGAACTTCAGAGATTTTTATATTCGCATTCGGGATTTGTCGCAATTGACCCTCTATAAATTCACTAACCATCTCGTGTTCGTTATATTCTTTGAAAGAAAAGTCTCGGTTTTCAGCACTTAATTTGGTGCCGGCTAAAGACATGGTTCTAAATCCTTCTTGATAGCGTTCAATTAAAATTTCTGGGCTGGCACCAATCCATGAACCAAGTATGGTATTTTCAAAATAATAGACCAATGCATTTGGATATTTGTCTAAGAGTTGTTCAAATAGCCTTTGGGGGTCTTTTATTTTGGCATTTGATTTTTTAATTCTCGAATAAACTATTTTGTCTGCAATTCCACGACTTAGATCTGCAATAATTTGTTCTGCTTGAGAAAGGTAGGCAGGCTGCTCAATACAAAATGGTATCTCACTTTGCTTTGGTTTGCAAATTGCCGTTTTAGACCACATGTAATTTAAAGTCTGGTCGAAACTGCTAACAATAAATGATTGATCACCAAGTTCTTCAATTTGTACAAAGTCACCTTCTAGCTGTATTAATTCTTGACCCGGAAATCGGTACTTAAGCATGCTATTAATTTTTTGGCAATATCATGACGGTATGTTTGCCATGGCAAATGAGTCTTTGTGTCAGTAAATCTCTAATTTCTATGCTCCATAAATGGGTCGTTCTACCTGCGTGAATGAGTTTGGCCTCGGCACATACCTCACCGTCTTCAATAGCGCCTACATGGTTAGCACTGATGTCTAGGCCTACAGAATAATGTGTTTTTGAATCAATAAGCAACAAAGATCCTAAAGAACCAACGGTTTCCATGAGCGCAGCGCTTGCTCCACCATGCAATAGGCCCATGGGTTGCTTTGTTTGTGCATTTACAGGCATGCTTGCTCTCACATAATTTTCGCCAATTTCGATATATTTTATACCCAATGACTCCATAAGTGTTCCCTTATTCAGAGCATTGAGCCGATCAAGCGGTACCTGTTTTAATTTCATAACACAAATATACACAAGGTCTTGGCACGCAAATTTGTTAATTGTAATTTTGACCCATGAATATGACCAAATCCATTGATGTATTTTTATCAGACGGCTGTGGCAGATGTAGCAAATTTGGCACAGATGCTTGTTCTGTAAGACGCCATCAGGCTGAAATTCAACTACTCAGAAGATTGGCAAAAGAAGTATTTGAAGAGGAAAATATGAAATGGGGCTCTCCCTGTTATAGCTACAAAAATAAAAACGTCGTCATCTTACATAGCTTTAAAGATTTTTCTGGATTTACATTTTTCAAGGGTGCTTTGCTTTCAGATCCGGAGAAAATATTAATTCAACAAACTGAAAACATGCATGCTTCGCGCATGTTGCGCTGTACAAATCTGGCTGAACTCATCGACAAACAAGACTTAATTAGAGCTTACTTATTTGAAGCTTTGGAAATAGAAAAAGCAGGATTAAAAGTAGCCCCAAAACCACAACAAGATTTAATTTTTCCAGAAGAATTGATAGAAATCTTTAAAAGCGATGAGCATTTCAAAAAAGCATTTCATTGCTTAACACCGGGGAGGCAAAAAAATTACGTACGGCATTTTTCTGAGGCAAAACAGGCTGCTACGAGAACAGCTCGAATTGAAAAATATAAACCTTTCATCCTTAAAGGAATTGGCATGGAAGAGGCCTGGAAAATGAAATAGCACGAAAATTTTAGCTATTTTAAATTCAAAACCCCTTGCAGTAAACCGAAGTTTTACTACTTTTGCCCCGGAGAGTTGGCAGAGTGGTCGATTGCGGCGGTCTTGAAAACCGTTGAACCGAGAGGTTCCGGGGGTTCGAATCCCTCACTCTCCGCAAGAAAGAGCTTCAAATAATTGAAGCTTTTTTTATTTGAAAACATTGGGATGAAAATCCTCTGGTTCGACCCTAGGGCTGCAAGGAGGAGCAATTGCCAGGCGTAATCCCTCACTCTCCTCAAGAAAATGGGCTTCAAAATCCATTAACCAAGTCTTTCTTCTTTGGGTTTTCTGAAAATAATGTATTTTAGTTCTTTCTCAAAAAAAACATTAGATATTTAAGTATAAAAAATATGAAAAATACGTTTCTACTATTTATTACAATTTTCACATTATCAACAGTATTTGCTCAAACCAAAGTTAGACAAGGCTCTAGTACTTATGGTGAGGTCTTGTACAATTGGGATGGTAAAAATTTAAGACAGGGATCAAGTTCTTATGGTAATGTGATAGTAAATTGGGATGGCAAAAATATCCGAAAAGGCTCAAGTGCTTATGGGGATGTTTTATATAACTGGGATGGTAAGAATTTAAGACAAGGCTCAAGCTCTTATGGAAATGTGCTCTATAACTGGGATGGCAAAAATATCAGGCAAGGCTCCAGCTCTTATGGAACTGTCATTTATAACTATGACGGGAAAAATGTAAGGAAAGGCTCAAGTTCATATGGAGATATTCTCTATAATACAGAAGGAAAACTGCCAACTGCAATATTAATCTATGTAATAGAATAAGTCCAAAACTTAGCGATCAAAAGAGCTGAACTTTTTCTACCTAACGTTCTTTCACAACAATCCATATCAAAGTAACAATAGAAAACTAAGAGTTTTTCAAGCTAGTGAAAACCAAATCATTTAAAAAGGCAATTATTTTACTTTCCTCTTTTGATTTACCAAAATCGGTGAGTGAAGGTAGGTTATACATAAAGAAATTTTGAAAATGTGCCATTTCAATGATGGTTGAAGCTAAAGACTTTGGATATTTATATTTAGGACTGCACTCCGAAATTATACAAGCGATTACCGAACACAGGTCTTTGTATGGCTTAAAAAAATGTTGTTTATTATCCTCACCCACCTGTTTGGTAAGGTATGCTTTTGAACCTTCTGAAATAATTATTTGATGAAGCAAACTTTCATTAATATGACTTGTCTGCTCATCATCTTCAACAGATTTAGCTAATAAGTTTATTATCTTCTTTAATCTTTTAGTGGGGTCCTTGATGTTGTTGGTTTGAAAGATAATTTGAAATTCAAGCCAAGCCCAATACCAAGCGGCAAGATAAACTAAGAGCTTATGTTTATTTTCAAAGTATCGGTATATTCCGGCCTCAGTTGTACCAATGTCCTCGGCAAGTTTCTTAAAAGTAAAGGCTTCAAAACCTGTTTTATGAATTAACTGAACCCCATGTTTGAGAATATTTTTTCCTAACTCTGAACTTTCTGGATTTCGAAGGAACAAGGCTTCGTTCATTTCTATCTGCACCTGTAGCTTCATTTTAGCAGTTTTTTATTTGTGTTCATAGAAAAAGCTAAATTAATAAATTTTTTACAATTATTTATAATAGTATTACTATTATTATAAAAACTATTACTATCTTTGCTCCGCATATTAAATAACAGAAAATGCTGCTAAACAAAAGAATTCCTTTCTCCTTCATATTAAACAAGGTTAAATATAATCTTGTTTATGTATTCATTGTTTCCATGTTGGTTGTCTTCCTTTCGAACAGATTCGAAATGTATTTGCCTGAAATGCCACTTACAATTCCTGCCTTTATAGGAACAGCAATTTCAATTATACTTTCTTTTAATCTAAGTCAATCATACGATAGATGGTGGGAGGCAAGAAAAGTTTGGGGTGCAATAGTAAACGACTCACGCAGTTTTGTTATTCAATTGAGAACGCTAACGAGTAAAGGCAATGAGGCTATGGTTAAAAAAATAGCATATAGACAAATTGCATGGTGTTACTCATTAGGTCAATCACTAAGAGGGCAAAATCCTATTGAGAATTTAGACAAATTCCTCTCCCAGGAAGATATTGAAGAAATTAAACAACACAACAACAAACCGTTAGCCTTGCTAAATCTGAATGGCAAAGACATTAGAGAACTTAAAGAGAAGAATCATTTAGACATTTTTTCGCAAATACACCTCGACAATACCTTGGTTCGGCTTTGTGATTCTCAAGGAAAATCAGAAAGAATTAAAACAACCGTATTTCCTGTTACATACCGAATGTTTCTGCATGCATTCATCTATCTTTTTGTAATTACTCTTGCCATTTCTTTGCGGGTAGATGGTCTTTTTGAAACACCTCTTTTACTTGCAATCTCGACAGTGTTCTTTTTATTAGAAAAATCCGCCACACACATGCAAGATCCATTTGAAAATAGACCAACGGATACGGCAATGACAGCAATAGCCAGGACAATTGAAATAAATATTAAACAACTTTTAAAAGAGCAAGAAATACCACAAGTATATCAAACTGAAAAATTCTATTCATTATAAAAATAAAAATCCAAGTAAAGATGAAAACACTATCTAAAGAAATGCAAGCAGCCATAACACCTTCAATGGCTTTAGATCTACTAAAAGAAGGAAATAAAAGGTTTGTAAATAACCTTAAAGTAAACCGAAATCTTTTGCAACAAGCTAATGAAACTTCGGACGGGCAACACCCTTTTGCTGTAATCTTAAGTTGTATCGACAGCCGAACATCTGCTGAATTAATTTTTGATCAAGGACTTGGCGATATTTTTAGTGTGCGTATCGCCGGAAATATTATCAATGAGGACATCTTAGGGAGTATGGAATTTGGCTGTAAAGTGGCCGGTTCAAAAATTATTCTTGTTTTAGGTCACACAAAATGTGGGGCGGTGAAAGGCGCTTGCGACAATGTGGAATTAGGCAATTTAACAGCATTGCTTACCAAAATAAGGCCAGCAGTAGAAGATGAAAAAACCACCAAAGAAAATCGCAACGCTAACAACAGTGAGTTTGTCGAAAAGGTGGCAACGCTAAATGTTAAGCGGACAGTAAAATCAATAAAGGAACAAAGCCCAATAATTAAAGATTTGATAGAAAGTGGCCAAATTGGAATTGTTGGAGGTATTCACGACATTACAACGGGAAAAGTTACATTTTATCCTGAAACTATTGATTTTGGTTCACAAATGAAAAATGTCTAATTCTATGCCATTGACTTTCAGCAAGCCGTATGTGCTTATCGCTGATTACCATTTTTGGCCGATTTTTGTACACTAACCAAAAATCTATTTTGACAATGTGAACCTAGCTTATTGTAAGGGCGGTATTCACGTCCGATATGGAATTGAGGATAATTGTGTATTTTCGATTTCTCTATGGTATTTAGCAGCATTTTTTTCTTGTTGTATTTTTTGCCGGTTTTTATGCTGGTGTATTTCTTTTTGCCGCAAAAGGCAAAGAATTATTGGGCGCTTTTAGTTAGTATACTTTTTTATGCATGGGGGGCGCCTAATTTTTTATACGTTGTTTTAACAACTAGTATCATTGACTTTTATTTGGTGCAATCTATCTATCGGGCCCAAGAGCAACAGAGGAGGAAATTCTTTTTATTTAGCTCACTACTACTAAATATCGGATTGCTGGCTTATTTTAAATATGCCAATTTTTTCATTGAAAATGTTAACGCTTTATTACATTCAATAGGCGTGGAGCAACTTGCCTGGACTACAGTTGCACTACCTATAGGCATTTCATTTTTTACTTTTCAGACAATAACCTATGCAGTAGAGGTATATAGAAAAGAGCATGAACCATTTCGACGCCCAGACCATTACTTGCTATATAAATTGATTTTTCCTCATGCCATTGCAGGCCCAATTATTCGCTTTAAAAGTGTGGCTTCACAAGTTGTTTCTCGGCAAGAAACTTCTGATGATCGTTTAATTGGCTTATTTCGCTTTAGTTTAGGTTTGGCTAAAAAAGTCTTGATTGCCAATGTACTGGCAAAGCAGGCGGATCTATACATGGGTGGAGATTTACAAGCGCTTAATACAAGTGAAGCTTGGGTAGGCATCTTGGCTTATACATTTCAAATCTACTATGATTTTTCTGGCTATTCTGATATGGCCATTGGCCTGGCGCGCATGATGGGATTTCGTTTCCCCGAAAACTTTGATTCTCCATATAGTTCAAAAAGCATTACAGAGTTCTGGCGTCGTTGGCACATTACACTAGGTGCGTTTATGCGCGATTTTCTATACATCCCACTTGGCGGCAACAAAGTAAAGCATCGCTGGCGATTGTATTTGAATTTATGGCTTGTTTTTTTAATTTCTGGTCTTTGGCATGGAGCATCTTGGAACTTTGTACTTTGGGGCGCCTTTCACGGCATATTTTTAATTTTAGACAGGCTTTTCTTGCTCAATCTCTTAAGCAAAGTGCCAAAAATGTTTTCCACCACCTTTACCTTTTTTATTGTGGCCATGGCATGGGTTTTATTCAGAATAGACGGATGGAAAAATGCAAAATTATTTTATTATCAACTATTTGATTTTAAGAATTTTAAATATATTGAATTAAATCAAAGCTTTTTGTATATTTTTTTCTTTGCCTTATGTTTTTCTTTTATTGGTAGAACAAATTATTTACTCGAGAAAACAGCTTTTCTAACCCAAGAAGATTATCATTTGAAATCGATGGGCGCCTTGGCATTAACTATCTTTTCATTGATATTTTTGCTTCTCAGCGTTACCTTTCTATCTGCTTCAGAACTCAACCCTTTTATTTATTATCGCTTCTAATGGCCCAGATAAGAAAAAATAACATCTTTAAAAATGGGCTGTTCTTAACAGTTATATTCTTATTGCTGTTTTCATGGCTTGAACAAAACGAACATATTTTAAAACTTAGGCCACTAGGGGGCGTTCAGCCCACTTCAGAAAATATAAAATTTAGCGTTAAAAATTGGAACACGGCGAAATTTCAAGAAGGACAAGAAGCTTATATCAAAGATCATTTTGGCTTGCGGCCTTTTACGGTTCGCTTATATAATGAAATTTTTGATAGGCTTTTTGGTGAGTTTATGGCAAATGGCGTTGTAATGGGAAAGGAAGGCTTTCTTTTCGAAGAAAATTACTTGTTGGCTGCAAGTGGTAAAGATTTTCTCGGTCGAGATTCCATTCAACGGCTTGTAAAAAGCATTTCATCCGTTCAAGAAGCTTTGAATAAAAATGGCACACAACTTCTCATTTGTCTGGCACCAGGAAAAGGAACTTTTTTTAGAGATAAAATGCCAAGTAAATACAAGGTTTCGAATAATAATGCTACTAATTTTTCTGAATTTGTCAGTGAATTATATCGCGCTAAGGTGCCACTATTTGATGTGCAGACATGGTTTATGAATTTAAAACCAAGAACACCTTTTCCATTGTTCCCTAAAACAGGAATTCATTGGAGTAGTTATGGTGAATATTTAGTTGCTGACTCGCTAATTAATCGCGCGGCCTTTTTGACAAAAAAGTCAATACCGACACTTAAATTATTGCGCATAGAACAAGATTTACACCCCAGAGATCGCGATGATGACATAGAACTGGGCATGAATTTACTTAGAGATTTACCCGATTTTAAAATGGCTTATCCCAAATTTGAAATTATTCCCATTGACAATGAAAAGAGCTTGCCCAAAACGCTCGTAATTGGTGATAGTTTTTTCTATGGCATGTATAATTGGGGCATGATGGAGCACGTATTTAAAGGTGGTGAGTTTTGGTATTACAACCATGAAAGATTAATTCCAGGAAAGGAAACTACATTTATTGACCAACTGAATGATTATCGTGCGGAAATTCAGAAATTTGATCTTGTGATTTTAATGTTAACTGAAGCAAATCTACCACGCTTTGGTTTTGGCTTTATGCAGTCTTTTTTAGCAAATTAATCCCAAAAATAACTTGCTTATTGATGTCTTTTCGTAGGTTGCCAAATCGAAGATCGGATGCCCATAAAAAATCGAATCATACCAATGAATAGCGCTACGTTCATATTGATAAAATGAATGGGATAACGCAACCATATAAGTTGCACTTTGTTTCTGCGAGCCATGAAATCAACACAGTATACAAGTGGAATCAGCCACAAGAGATAATATAAAAACTGATGTAAGCCAGATGCATCGTTATTTAGACCAATATAAATGACCATAAAAAATAAAAATGTCGGCAAAATCCATCTAATAACCTTGTGTGAGATAAAAGTAAATGACACCCAATTAAACTTGAACAAAAGTTTCCAGAAAAATTTTAAGTTTTGAAAATTGCCTGAAGAAATTCGAATTTTTCTTTTGAATTCGATGAAAGAATCATTAGAAACATCCTCTAGAACTAAAGCATCCTTCTGATTAATGCACTGAAAACCTTTTTTAATACAAGTCATATTAATAAAAAAATCATCGACAAGAAAGTGTGCTGGTATGGGCTCAAAGCATTTTTTACGAAAGGCAAAACATCCCCCGAATGGTCCCATCATTGCTCCCCAAAGCTGGCCTTCGGCATCTTTTACTGCAACTTCACCAGAAATGTATTCTGATTCTGGAATGGAAATCCCAGTATTTTTTAATCCATAATGCTGCATTCGTGTATCAACAAGTCCAATTTTTGAGTCTTCAAAGGGTGCTTGAAGAAAAGTCAAAGTTTGTGGGGTGAATAACACATTGGCGTCAGTGAGTATCACAAGTTCATTACTGGCCTTAGGTACAAGTGTATTGACAATTTGAATTTTACCTTGTCTTTGATCGAATTCAAATAGCTCACAATTCGAAAATTTGTCTTGATATTCTTTTAAAATAATTGCTGAAAAATCTGTACTACAATCAATGCCAATTAATAATTCTATTAATTCTTCAGGATAATCACTATTGAGTATCGATTCGAGTTTATCTTTTAGTACTTTTTCTTCATTGTGGGCAGCAATAATAATACTCAAAGGAGGTTTGTTATGGCCGTTTGAGAAAGAAGTTTTTTTAGGTCTATTTTGGATTATAACTTTTAATAAAAAGGGGTAAAGTATATAACTATATAAAAGAAAGACAATGCCGATTATAAAAAACCACGGAAATCCCATTTTACAATATTAACCATTATTTTGAAGTTCATCTAGCAATAAATATAATTGCTTTTGAACATGTTCAGTGCCGAAATGCTTTTCAAAATATTGCTTGAAGTAGGCTGATCTTTCACGTAATTTTTCCTGATTTGTTAGAAGCATATTTAGCTCATTTATGAATGCATTGAGGTCGGGTTGAATACAACTTTTATCTAGGTTTGATAAACCATCGGCGGATTTGCTGCTAAGTACAATAGGCGCACCTACGCTCATGGCCTCTAATATCTTCATTTTTACTCCGGATCCCGATTGTAAACAGCCAACAAAAATTCCATGGTTAGCAATGAATTCTTTAGGGTCTGGAACAAAACCATGAATATGTACGCCAGGCCTCAGCCAATGCTTGAAATTTTGTGAGTCTTTACCGGCAATATGAAATTCAAGCTTTGGAAAGGCCTTCAAAAGCACAACAAAAATCTCACTTAAAAACCATTCAACAGCCTCAATATTAGGGTTCCAATTAAAAGCACCCAAAAAACAAAGTTTCATGGGCGAAAGTGTACTTTGAAACTTGCTCGATTCAATTGACGAGGGCAAATATTTGCAAGCAGTTAGTGTTTGAGATTCGATTAGCTCGAGGTTGGATTCAGAAATGCTTAAAATAAGATCGAGTTCTCCTTGATCTTCACTCCAAATGCTCCGCTCTGCCCATTTTAACGAATAGGCCAATTGATTCAAATACCATTTCTTGAATAAATTCTTAGAATTTTTGGCAAGATCTTTCCAAATTTGGTATTCTATATTATGTGCCCTATAGATAAATTTAGCTTGAGAAAAGGCACTCAAAGGTGCTGCATAAATCGCAGCATAGAGGCTTTCAAAAATAACAAAATCATAGGTCGCTACGCTCAATTCCTTTTTAAGTTCACCAATAATTTTATTGTCCTTGAATCTCGTTAAATTATAGGATTCTTGTTTGATGAGCGCTATTAATGCTGCAAACATCCCTAAACGTGTATCTATGAAATGAGCTTTTACATTTAATTTAGGATGTTGTAGAAAATGATCCTTATTAAAAGGATGTTTGTGAGTGGCAAGTGTATGATAGCTTACTTGAGTGGTATTATTTAATGTAAGTATGTCTTGAAGCAATCTAGACATCGCCAAGCATCCTCCATCTAAAATTGGATACGGTGGTTTATGGCTAAGGATTAAAAATTTCACGATTTCTATTAAATAGCTTGTGCTTTTTTGGTCAAATAAATGGCAATAGGAGTGAAGACTAAAGAGGCCATCCACATGCCAATAAAGGGGCTTACACTATTGGTATCAGCAAGATTGTCACCGATTGAACTGGCAATAAAGTAACACATAAAAATCAATGCGGCTATCACAACTGGAGCACCAAAACCACCTTTTTTAATTAAAGCACCAAGTGGCGCGCCAATAAAAAACAAGATTATAACAGCATAGGTAAGAGAAAATTTTCTGTGAAATTCTATCCAATATAGTGAGGCCTCACGATCGAGTGAGCTTATAAATTGTTGCTGATTATTAAGTTGTTGCTGGTTGCGTCTTATTTTTGATAGGGCTAAATTGTAAACAAGTTGTTTGTCTTTGGCTGGCAGTGTGTCAAAATTTATTGCGGGTATAATGGGTTTCTCTTGATTTAACCGCTGATCATTATCAATGGCATTAGAAATTGTTTTATTAAGCGTCAAAAAGCTCATTTTATTTTGTTTCGCTAACTGATTTTGTAATTTTTGCTTTTTTGAGACAAGTGAATCAATGGCATTGTTTATTTGAAAAACGTTAAACATCTCGTATTTATCGGTAAACAAGTCCTCTTTTGAACGATTTAAATCTAAACCGTCTAAATCTAATTTGTAAACGCCTTGAGAAAAATGCGAGACCCTAGAGGGTCTTTTAGAGGGGTTACTCAGTATTTTATTAGGAAGATACATGGGGTTTTGTATATCCAATTCTTCTAGAATACTACCATTTTTGAGATTTAAGAAAACAAATCGTCCATTTTCTGATTTATATACCGTTGCTTCTTTTGCTCGAACGGTTCTCAACTGAGTGGGTTGGGTGTAGTCGTGTATGGTTACGCCCAAGCAATCGTTTCCATCAAGAGAGTCAATTTTTATGGCATAACCCTCAAAATGTTTTGAATATACGCCTGGAGTTAAAATGGTGGCGATCTTTTTATTTTGGATATCATAAATTAAAGTATGCCATTTGAGATTGGCTGCCGGAATTACATAATTGGCAAATAAAAAGGTAGCTAAAGCTATAATACAAACAATAATAATCAAGGGCCTAAGTATGCGCAACAATGAAAAACCACTTGCTTTTAATGCTGTTAGTTCATTGTGCTCAGATAAATTCCCAAGCGCCATTAATGATGAAAGTAAAATGGCTAAGGGGAGGGCGAGTGGTACTATCCCTGCCGAAACGTACATTAATAATTCCAAAATGACCCATACGCTTAGGCCTTTGCCCATTAAATCATCGATATACACCCAAAAAAATTGAAGAATGAGCATGAACATCGAAATCAACAGCGTCACAATAAATGGACCTGTGAATGACTTTAAACTAAAGAGTACAAGACGCTTCAAACGCTTTATTTAAGGCAAAAATAATAATTTAAGAAGTGAGCTGTGCTAAATTATTTTCCTCTTTAACCACCAATTATACGTTTTAAATCAGAAATGGCCTGATGCCAAAGAGCTTGACTACTTTCTAGCTCATTGGATGTTGCAAAATCTGTAATGTGTAAAATCACAGAGTTGGTCATAGGGTCTACGACATAAGCCAATTCAAAATAAGTATCGAGGCCGTCTTGTTCGTCTTCTATCCATTGAAAACGTATTTTTGAATTCAATTTGAATTGGATCAGTCTAGCTTCCTCAATGTTGCCATCCCACTCAAAAGAATAAATGTCGTCGTTAACACGGACGTCATCAGCAAACCAATCTGCAAGACCATCAGGGGTGCTAATCAGCTTGTCGAGCACACGAGGGGAGGTTTTGAGTAGAAACTCTAACTTGTACTTTTCTTTCATTGACGCCCAGATTTATTGTTACTTTTGTCAATCATTAAATATACAAAATTTAAATCAATGTCAGCTGAAAATAAATTGGAAAACCTAGGGAATTTATTTTTTAAATACCGTGGCCAAATTCCTGTAATATTCTTTGCATCTGCATTTATATTAATGCATTTTTTTGCAAATTCTGAACATTGGTTTGATCCTATGCGCACATTTTATGCAATAGGATTGGTCATATTGGGTCATCTCATACGTGCGCTTTCTGTAGGTAAGCGTGCCGAGCATACTTCGGGTCGAAATAGGGATGAACAAGTAGCAGAATCTTTAAATTCAACCGGTATCTATTCAATGGTTCGTCATCCTCTATATCTTGGTAATATTATTACCTATATGGGTTGGGCAGTATTTACGGGTATAGATTGGCTCGTTTTTGTTTATTTAATATTGTTTTTATGCTATTATCGCTTGATTATTTTTGCAGAGGAACAATTTTTAACGCGGCAGTTTGGTCAAAAATATCAAGATTGGAAAAAACAAACACCGCTAATTTTACCGGCAATTTGGAAGTATAAAGCAAATGCTCAAAAATTCTCACTAAAGGTGGTCATTGAGAATGAATATGCTGGCTGGGCCGCTTCCATGACAACTGCCTTAATTTTGATTTGGTTTGAATTGTACGTTCTGCAACAGCTCAATAACAATCACAACACAATAAAGCTCCTTTGCGGGGCCTTGTTCATCGCCATTTTTACCCTTGGTTTACGCTACCTAAAAAAGAAAACTCAATTTTTTAAGGTGCAGTAGCAATAATTATTGCGTTAATTCAAACACTTGCCTTTGTTGCAAGCTCCGCCCTAAGGTTAATTCATCTGCATATTGCAGTTCAGACCCTACGGCAATACCTCTTGAAATTCTAGATACGATAATGTCTAATTCTTTGATTTTTTTATAAATGTAGAAATTCGTTGTATCACCTTCCATGGTAGGGCTTAGCGCTAAAATGATCTCTTTTATTGCACCACTTTGAATTCGTTCGGGCAGACTTGCAATATTTAGTTGTTGAGGACCAACACCATCCATCGGGGAGATTAGTCCTCCAAGAACGTGGTATATTCCTTCAAAAGAATTGGTAGATTCTATTGCCATAACATCCCGAATATCTTCCACAACACAAATGATAGATTTGTCCCTTTTGGGATTATCACAGATATGGCATGTTATGTTATCTGTGATATTTCCACATTGTAGGCAATTTTGAACGTTACTTTGTAAAGCACTAATAGCCGAAATAAAGTCATTTAACTCAATATCAGAACGTTTTAATAAATCTAAGGCTAAACGAAGTGCAGTGCGTCTGCCAACTCCTGGCAGGCTAGCAAGTTGGTCTACCGCTTGTTCGAGATAATGAGAGCTAAATTGCATGCGCTAAAATTAACTAAACTTTTGATTTGGTTGGCGTCTCAAAATTGTAACTTTGTATTATGTCCAACAAGGATCTTAATATAAGAAATAAACGTGCCCGTTTTGAATTTCATTTAGATGAAATTTTTGAAGCAGGTATCGTTCTATCAGGTACAGAAATAAAAAGCATTCGAAGTGGCAAGGCATCTATCCTAGAAGCATACGGGTTATATGAAAATGGAGAGGTATGGCTTCGCAATATGCATATTTCAATTTATGAAAATGCTTCCTTCTACAACCATAAACCTAGAGCTGACCGCAAGTTACTGCTAAATGGAAAAGAAATTAAACGTATAGAAAAGTTTCTTAAAGTAAAAGGTCATACGCTAGTTCCAATAAAATTATTTTTGAGTCAAAAAGGATGGGTTAAAGTGCAGATTGCTTGCGCCAAAGGAAAGAAACTCCACGACAAGCGACAAGATCTAAAAGAAAAAGATGATAAGCGCCAAATGGATAGACTAATGAAACGTTGATTTATTAACCTTAGTCTTTTATAACTGGATAACCCGGATATTTTTTTCTATCGAATACAAACTTGCTGTCGTCAATGGTAGGGTTGGCTGTGAATTTAGTTACAGAATAGGTCATGGTTGTGCCATCTTTTGTTTTCATGATAGCCTTAACTAGTTCATTTTCAGTTTTGGAAATATATAATTGAATGGTATGGTATTCAGCTTTTGAAGGTACTTTAGGATATAAATTAATAATGTGAACAGGCTTGCCATTGAAATTCCCCTCGTGGTCATATTTATTTTTAAAACCTGTTTCCCAAATCGTCATTAAGCGTTTAGGATTAATGGATTCTTCGTCGTCTTCACTTGCATCAGATTCATAAACTGAGCGATCTTCTTTTATGATTGTCCAAGTTTTCACACCATTGCAAATCATCGCATTGTCACCATAGGAAGCGTAAAATTTATTGCCTTTTACCCAGCCTTTGCCAAATTCATTTTCATTGGTTCCTGTCGTGTTGTTTTTAACGCTAGCATTAAATTCTATGTAAAAGGATTTCATGGATTTCATTTTTGTGGAAAGTTTATCCAATATACCTTGTGCTTTCGCATCTTGTGCAAAAGTCTGAGAAGTCAAAAGAGACAAGCAAAGCGCTAAAAATATTTTCATATAAGAGTTTTTCTTTGCAAATATCATAAATTATGCCAAATATGCCAAAACGATGAAATTTAGAACCCCTTATTCTACAATAAGCAACTTGATATTGCTGATTATTGCTTGACTTTGGATCTGAAGCATATAGGTACCTGCATTTAAATTTTGTGGCAATGTAAAATTGGCGTTGTATGATGCTTTTAAGATTTCTTTTCCTTTCAAATCAAGTAATCGGATAACCTCTCCTGGAGGGCCAACAATTTTTATTGTTGATCCTGCGCAAGATGGATTAGGATAGATATAGCGCTTCACGAATTGGTTTTGATTTATTTGGGCCATTGAACCCAAATTAATATTGTCCAAGTATAAGCAATTGCCCCAACCGCCAATATTTCTGAAAGCAACTTGGAGATTTCCAATATTTGCATAGGCGCTCAAATCAACTGAATCTTTGCGCCATTGTGAAGCAGAGGGCGTAAAAAAACTTTGAAAATCTGGCGAAGTAGCTAAATCTAAACCACCTTTATAATAGAGTACTTGCTCGCTAGCAAAGCAATCTGATGAAACGACCACCTGCAAGGAATCTGAATAGCCACCTCCCCAACGCGCATAAGCAACATCAAAGAATAAGTATGGTTGGATATTCAAAGTACTAGTTTCTAATGGCATTATTATATCATCATATGTCCCTTGTGAGTTGATGTCATAATTATTAAAATAGGTTGATTGGCTTGAGTTCGAATAGCCACCAACAGATGTAGAAAGTGTCCATGTGCCACTTCCATTATGATCTACTGTTGTCCAACCTGGCGGCAAAAACTGTTGTTCAAAATCTTCTGAAATTCCCGTGTTAAAACTAAAAAAATCTAGCGTAACATAAAGCGAGTCTGTATCGGTCTGGCCATTGGCATCAGTAATCTGCAGCACAGCTAAATGCTGCCCAGCGCTTTGAAAAATAACCGCAGGGTTTCTAAGATTAGAACTACTTGGGCTTCCTGTAGGAAAGCTCCATTGCCAAGATGCATTTTGATGGTTTAAAAAAGAATAGTCATCAAAATAAAAAGAGTCAATTTCACAAATGGCCGTCTGACTAAGTTTATCCACCGTTATACGAGCAATGATTTGAGATGGGCTTTCCACAAGATCACTTTGATAAATTCCTTTTCCGTAGGTGGCCAATCTAATTTTACTATCGCGATAAAATGGTTTTAAAATATTGCCATTGGTAAATAATGGAAGTCCATTATTTTCAAGCGTAAAGTCACTAACATTATTGCGATAGTAAACAGCTCTGTTTGTAGCCACATAAATTCCTCCATCTGTTCCAGCAATATGTATAAGGGATTGTACAGATTCATTATTGAGCAGGCTACTGGTCAAATTAGACCAATTGCTCCCTGAGTTTACTGTTTTAAAAACCTTAAAACCGTTCGCGCCACTAGGATACGCAAGCCACAATTCATCTGCATTTTGAGGATTAACTGCCAATAACATCCTGCTCGAATTTCCGGGAGGAATCGAAAGTTGTGACCAATTCAAGCCTCCATCAGTGCTCTTAAAAAGCCTTCCTGTAGTTCCACTTTCCGGTTTTTGATTCAGATAGATTACATCTGGGTTATCCGATGCGATTTCGATATAATTGATTTTTTCATTGGTATTAGTACCAAAAGTGAAAATCAATTCAAAAGTGGCCCCCATATCACTTGTTTTGTACAATTTATTTTCAAAACCGGTATAGGCGATACTGTAGCAATTCGGGTGAAAAACAAGTTCAGAGGATTGTGCTGCCCAATAACTTTCATTTGGGTTTATTCCAAATGATGCGTTTTGAATGGATCCGTCTAGTGTTGAAGGAAGCCGTTTGCCATTGACGTCAGAAAAATATGTGAGTTTGTTATCGCCAGGATTGACATAACCTGTTGGTGCTTCACCGCCCCCCAACTCTAAAAAATTCCCATCTCCATAATTCTCGTGATATGCTAAATTCCCATTGTGATATAGGCCACCGACCAATACATCTTCATTCCAACCATTGTCAAAACCCCAATAATCTGAACCGTGAACTCCAGACATATAAAAATCTGGTTGAGTGTTCATAAAATCGGTACTATGGTAAATTCCACCATCTGTAGTTACCCAAGTTTCATTATTGATTACACGAAAATCTTGATTGTCTACATGTAAACTTAAAGGCCCACCTACATAACCCGAAACAGATGAAAAAGTCATCGCTGCATCGTTGCTGCGGTATAAATTTAGCCCGCCAATGAGCAATTCATCTGCATTGTTTGGGTTGGCCATCAATGCACAATTGTAGAAACCTTGATGATAATTCCAAGTAGGGGAGCCCATTGCTAAATTTGGATGGGTTGTAGAATATGGCCCTCCAACAGGCCCATTGGGTAGTGTCCATGTTTGGCCGCCGTTGTCACTTCTATACAAACCTATATAACCAAAATCATCGGGTTTTGAATCGCCAATTAAATATGCGTAAATTCTCTGGGGTGCGGCATCACTTACGGCCAAACGCCCTCCGCGATCAATTCTTGCCGGATCATTGGAGCTATACCATCCATTGTCCTGTAGTGTCCAAGTTTGCCCTGCATCTGTTGAGATAAAAAACTCACACCTGATTAACCCAGGGTTATTTTTTAGTAAATACAAAGTTTGGCTTGTGCCTGGTTTTAATTTTATATCGTAGCATCTCTCGCTGTGAATTTGTGTCCAAGATTGTGCAGCATCGCTACTTTTAAACAGACCATTTTCGGTTGCTGCAAAGACAATATTTGGGTTGGAAGGCAGAATGAATATTTCATTCACATTTAGTCCAGAGCTTGGTAGGGTATTGATCCATGTAGTTCCACCATCTGTACTTAAAAAAAGACCTTTATTTGCTCCTGCTATAACATAATTGGGATTAACAGGATGAACTTCAATTGCCGTAACCCCAGAACCAAAATTAATTTCACTAGAGGTTAAATTCCAACTTACGCCACCATTACTACTTTTATATACTTCTCCGGGTTCAGTGCCACAATAACACGTATTTGGTTGTGCTTGGCATTGATCAAAACTGTAGATATTCGCTTGTCCTGAACCCTGCGTGAGGCCTTGTTGATAATTGGTAATTGGGCCCATGATAGACCAATCGGTAAGTTTACTTTGTGCTTGTTGTTTTTTTAGATATGAGGCTTGATCTTGTTCGATAAATTCTACTGAAGGAATTTCAATGTATCCTTGTTGATTTGCGTAATATTGATTTTCGCGTATCCAACGCTTATAGTATTGGGTATGAAAACTCTTTTCGAAAGGATGGTTTTTGAAGTAGTTCTCGTAAGCATTTTGGACAGCATATATATTCGGATGCTCCCCGTACATGAGTTGGGCCCAAATTGGTAAGTGCGCAATTTCATAGGCACTTGGTTTTTGAAGATTTTGACCTTGTAATTTAAAACCTAAAAGTAGAAATGTGAAAAGCGATATTTTAAGGACATTCATAAGCTAAATTGAGATCACCAATTTACTAATATTTATTCAACGAATCTTTCTGGAAAGTCATTAATGCTTATGATACATTGCTCAGTCTTACCAAACCACCGATACCTTCTTTTGGCAATAAAAGAATAAATCAAATCTCTGAAGAATTTCGGCACTAACCAAGCGAGTTGTGTATAATGCCATTTGCCATGAATGTCGCGCATAATGAACAATATTGCAGTGCTTTTATCATGCCATTTTGTCAAACGCAAATAGTGAATTCGCGCTTTTAAATTTGATTCTTTATTTTGCTTTTGGTTTAAATTATTGGTTAAACGGTTATAATCGGAAAAGAAAATGTGTTTATGCTTGTCTTTAATCAATATATATTGAACAAAACGGTTGCATAAAATACATTTGGTATCAAAATAAACGATACGTTGCTTGGTCAATGAATTTAATTAATTTTTGTAATGTCCAATTTTTTCGGATGGCTTACGCGCTCTTTCATTAAAGCCAAATTGAGCACCTCCAACATTTTATCAACGTAATGAATTTTTAATCCTTTGAGGTAAATAGGGTCAATTTCTTCAATATCTTGCTTGTTTTTTGATGAAAGAATGATTTCTGTAATTCCCGCCCTTTTTGCTGCCAAAATTTTTTCTTTAATGCCACCCACTGCCAACACATCTCCTCTTAGGGTGATTTCTCCGGTCATGGCTAGGTTTTTACGGACTTTACGTTGAGTAAATAAGGAGGCTAGCGCTGTGAGCATGGTAATTCCTGCGCTAGGCCCATCTTTAGGTGTGGCACCTTCAGGGACATGAACATGTACATTATATTGTTCAAAAATAGTCGAGTCAAGCGCTAAATATTCGTGGTAACTCTTTAAAAATTCTAAAGCAATTATCGCGGATTCCTTCATTACTTCACCTAAATTTCCAGTGAGAGAAAGTTTTCCATTTCCTTTAGAAATAAGACTTTCAATAAATAAGATGTCACCACCAGAAGATGTCCATGCCAATCCAGTGACTACACCTGCAATATCATTGTTAACATATTTAGCTCGCGTTCTGCCTGCTCCAAGAATTGTAAATAAATCTTCTCGGTTTAGTTTGGCTTCAAAGGTTTCTCCCATGGCAATTTGCCTTGCTCTATTGCGCACTAATTTTGCTGTGATTTTATCGAGGCCTCTTACACCTGATTCAAACGTATAAGACTCAATGATTTCTTGCCAACGTTTTTTATCGATAGCAAGATCTGATTTTGAAATCCCGTGCGCTGTTTTTTGTTTGGGTAATAAATGTCGTTTAGCAATTTCAACTTTTTCTTCCAAGGTGTATCCGTTTACTTCAATTATTTCCATTCTATCTAGAAGTGGCCCTTGAATGTTTTGAAGATTATTGGCTGTTGCAATGAAAAGCACTTTGGATAAATCGAATTCTGTTTCGATATAATTGTCGTAAAACGCGCCATTTTGTTCTGGATCGAGTACTTCTAATAAAGCTGAAGAAGGGTCTGTGTGGCTTGCACGCCCTAATTTGTCTATTTCATCCAATACAAAAACAGGATTTGCAGATTCAGCTTTTTTTAAATTTTGAATTATCCGACCTGGCATAGCACCTATATATGTTTTTCGATGGCCACGAATCTCTGCCTCGTCGTGTAACCCTCCAAGCGACATGCGCACATATTTTCGCCCAAGTGCTTCTGCAATTGATTTGCCTAAGGATGTTTTACCTACACCGGGAGGCCCGTAAAAGCAAAGGATAGGTGCTTTCATGTTATTTTTTAACTTAAGAACAGCGAGGTATTCTAATATGCGTTCCTTCACTTTTTCCATACCGAAGTGATCGCGTTCTAGAATTTTTTTTGAATGATTTAAATCGAGTTTATCTTTAGTAAATACATTCCAAGGAAGATCAAGAATTAGGTCTAGGTAATTGAGTTGAACAGTGTATTCGGCCCCTTGAGGATTCATGCGTTGCAATTTTTCGAGTTCTTTCTCAAAAATCTTTTCTACGCGCTGATCCCATTTTTTATTTTGTGCACGTTTTTCTAAATCCTTTACATCTTGGAGTTGCGGATTGTCACCAAGCTCATCTTGAATGGTGCGCATTTGTTGATGTAAAAAGTACTCGCGTTGTTGTTTGTCTAAATCTTTTCGAACCTTGTTTTGAATTTCATTTCGCATCTCGAGTAATTGTGCTTCGGCGGTGAGATGTTCTAAAACGAGCATGACCCGTTTTTTAATATTCATCTCTTCTAGCATGCTCTGTTTTTTAGACACATCAGCATTCATATTTGATGAAATGAAATTGACAAGAAAGCTCGGACTATCGATATTGCCTATAGCAAATTGCGCTTCAGAAGGAATATTAGGGCTTTCTCTTATGATTTGTAATGCCAAATCTTTGATCGTGTTAAACATGACTTCTAGTTCCTTATTTTCACGATCTATCTTGGACTCTTTTAACACCCTAATTTTCGCTTTTATATAAGGTTCATCTTGAGTGCATTCTAACATTTCAAATCGGCGCTTACCTTGTATAATAACTGTAGAGCTACCGTCTGGCATTTTAAGTAATCTAATTATTTGAGCAATTGTACCCATTTGATGCAAATCATCAAATAAAGGTGATTCAACCTCTTGGTTTTTTTGCGATACCACACCGATTATTTTATTTCCTCGATTGGCCTCTTGAATAAGTTTGATTGATTTGTCTCGACCAACCGTAATGGGGATTACAACACCAGGAAAAAGCACATTATTTCGCAAGGGTAGGATAGGGAGTTCGTCGGGATACTCTTGTTGGTTCATGTGTGCCTCTTCCTCTGCGGTTATTAGAGGAATAAATTCTGCATCTGCATCGTAACCTGATAATCCAAAAAAACCTTGGTCAAAAATTGTACTCATAGCTTATATTATTTCAATATCAAATCAGACAAGATGCATGCCAAAAGTACACGACATGAAAAAAAGTCAGTTATTTGATAAATATTCAAGGATTTCCTTATCCAGCTGATCGAGTGCTCGGTTTCTTCGAGCCAACATGGCAGAAGCCGCCTGGAGGCTTTTTGAAAGATTATATGGCATCATACCATCGTCAGATAGCCATTGAAATGATGGCACATACTTATTTGGAAAGCCTGAGCAAAAAATATTAGCGCTTACACCTACAACTGAAGCAGTGTTAAATGGTACATGGATGGCAGACTTGCTAAAATCTCCCATACTTAGCCCCATAAATTGTTCAGAAGTCAATTGCATTTGGCCAAGTTCATAGTTATATGTCTTGATTTTGCCATAATTATTTTTAAGATTAGAACAACTGGTGTTGGCACCTAAATTACACCATTCACCAATGAGCGCATTGCCTAAAAATCCATCATGTCCTTTATTGGAAAAACCCTGGAAGAGGCAATTGCTCAACTCGCCTCCAATACGACATTGTGGACCAATAGTAGTTGCGCCATAAACTTTAGCACCCATTTTAATTACTGCGCCATCCAATATAGCGAGCGGCCCTCTAAGCAAACTACCCTCCATTATTTCAACATTTTTCCCAATATATATTGGTCCAGTCTCTGTATTAAGCGTAGCTCCTTTAATTTTTGCGCCTTCTTCAATGAATAGGCCTTTAGGTGAACCGATGAGTAAATTATTTTGTTCGAGTACACTGCTTTTACGACCTAAGGTAGCCATCTTGAAATCTTGTTCAAGAATTTGATCGTTTTTCAAATATAAATCCCAGCGATTTTCTAAAATAATTAATGATGAATCCTGATGCTGAACTTGTAATCGGCCATCGCCTTTAAAAGCAATGCACAACTCATTAAGGTATAAACTTTGGTTTGAATCTAAGCTAGCAATAGCCTCGGCTAATTGTTCATTGGCTATACATTGTGCATTTATCCATATGCCTTGGTTTGAAGGGAATTTCTTCTGCAGATACTGCTCGGTTTCAAATCCTATGGTTGCCTCAGGGAAAAGTAATTTCCAGCGTTCGGTATTGGTGTAGATACCACAGCGCAATTCTGCCAATGGGCGTGTTAGCGTGAGCGGAGCAAATCGAAGGTGAAGTTTATTATCGGACAACAGTAGATTCATGTGAAGAAATTTTGGCAGCAGTTAGACTACTGACATATAATAGTACAAAAGTAAGAAGACCATTAATTACAAGCATCTCATTTCCAAATTCATATCCTTTCCAAATTAAATCAGAATTTTTACTTAACACATAACAAAACACTGGGGCTGCAATAACTATGATTGGTATGGCCCAAGATGGAGCGTGTTTTTTTGTGAGAATTCCAAAAGCAAACAAACCTAAAAGGGGGCCATATGTGTAGGAAGCAATCAAGAATATGAGATTTACGATGCTTTTGTCATCATACCATTTAAAAAGAAAAACCAACAAGGTAAATAGAACAGCAAAGCTTATATGTACGATTCTTTTAATTTTAAGTCGTTTTTCTTCGGGTAAATTTTTTCTTTCAAAGCCAATAATATCTATACAGAAAGATGCCGTTAATGCTGTTATTGCTCCATCGACTGAAGGGAAAAGCGCGGATATCAAGCCAATAATAAAAATGACAAAAACACCAGCTGGGAGATAATTTTGAATGATTTTAGGAAATAGATCATCAGGGGCAAATTCAAGACCATTTTGCTTGGCAAAATAATACAATATACTGCCTAAAAATAAAAACAAAGCATTGACAATTAATAGGGTGAAACTAAATACAATCATATTTTTTTGCGCTCCTTTTAAGGTTTTTACACTGATGTTTTTTTGCATCATTTCTTGGTCTAAGCCGGTCATGGCTATGGTAATAAACGCACCTCCTATAAAATGTTTCCAAAAATAATCGGCCTTGGAAGGATTCCATGCACCGATTTGCGTAAGCCCCTCTTGTTGAATGTTTTGCCAAATATGAGCCCAAGATAATTCCATTTTTTGCTGTAAAGTAATAATACAAACCACTAGGGCCAATAACATGAAAAAGGTTTGTAAGGTATCTGTCCACACGATGGTTTTAACTCCACCTTTTAGCGTATAAGCTAAGATCATTAAAATAATGATAAAGGTTGCTTGCCAAAATTGAATTCCGATGGGTTCAAATACAAAAAGTTGTAAAACGTTGATTACTAAATAAAGACGAACAGTAGCACCGAGCGTGCGCGATAAAATAAAGTAAGCTGCTCCCCACTGATAGGCGTGAATACCTAACCTGAGTTCTAAATAACGATAAATAGAGCTAAGTTGATGCTTGTAATATATCGGAAGTAAAACAAAGGCCACCACAAAATATCCGACAAAGAAACCCAAAACCAATTGATAATAATGCCACGCATTGAGACTTACAGCCCCAGGGACAGAAACAAAAGTAACACCCGAAAGTGAGGTGCCTATCATGCCAAAGGCCACCAAATACCAGGGGCTTTTTTTATCGCCTGTAAAAAAACTATGGCTAGTTGCATTCCGAGAACTCCAATAGGCAATTGCCAATAGCAAGCCAAAATATAGTGTTAGGATTAAAGGTAGGATGATGGCATTCATAGGGTAAAAATAAGCTAAAGCACTATATTTGCCTCAAAAAATAAGCTATGGATTTTAATTTTCTATTCTATTTGTTATTCTTAACAATTGTGGCAGTGGTTGCTATTGTAATGCTTATGCTAAAGAAACAAGCCCAAGTAGAATTATTAAAACTTAAAAATGAAATTAATATTCAAAAGCAAACCTACTTTTTACCAAGTAAATTGGAGGCATATCAGCGTTGTATTCTCCTTTTAGATCGTATTTCACCGGCAAATCTAACACTTAGGACCTTAAATATTAATCAGACTGCACGCGCACAGCAGAGTGTTTTAATAAAAACTGTTCGAGATGAATATGAGCACAATATTGCACAACAACTATTCATTTCTGAAGAAGGCTGGCAAATTCTAGTTCATGCCAAAGAGGAAGTTCTTAGAGTTATAAATTTAGCAGCGAATAGTTTAAACAAAGATGCAACTGCTACCGAACTAGCTACAAAAATTTTAGAAATTACTGCAAAAATCGATCCTTTTCCAACAGAAATTTGCCGTGCTTTTTTACAAAAAGAATTCAGGGATTTTTACGCTTAACCCCTCTTGATCTTATGTAGGCTATGAGCATTGGTAAAACTGATAGACCAATTATGCCAAAAATCACGCTCTCGAAATTTTGACGAACAATAGGTAAATTTCCAAAGAAAAAACCCAATAAGGTGAGTGTTAAAATCCAAAGAACACCGCCAACAATATTAAATTTTACAAAGCCCTTATATGGCATACGCGCCAAACCAGCAGTAAAAGGCGCAAAGGTTCGTACGATAGGCACAAATCTTGCTAACACAATGGTCATGGCGCCATGTCTTTCAAAGAAAGATTGCGTTTGTTTTAAGTGTTTTTCTTTTAACAATGGGATCTTTCCAAGATTGTACTGAACTAACTTTCTTCCAAATGTTTTGCCAATCCAGAAATTTAAACCATCACCTAGTATGGCTGCAATCATGAGCAAAGCCAGAACCAACCAAATATTTAATTGCGAAATTTTATCATCAATTTGAATGCCGGCACAAAAAGTACCTGCAGCAAAAAGTAATGAATCACCTGGCAATAGAGGCATAAAGACTAAGCCAGTCTCAATGAAAATGATCAAAAACAATATGGCATAAATCCAAAAGCCGTAATCTTGGATAAGCTCAAATAAATGAACGTCTATGTGGGTGATAAAATCTACTAGATACATTTACAGACTTAAAGTTGGTGGGCATTTTGATTCGAGCCAAGCATTAAGCCCTCCCTCTAAAATATAAATGTTATCGACATTGTATTGAGTTTCCATAAAATTGGCAAGTGCTTCGGCTCTTTTTCCAGACTGACACATCAAAATTACTTGCTTATACGATGAATATGCATTATAAACTTGAGAAAAGGCCCCCATTGGAACGTTTTGACAATCTATTTTTAAAAGTGCTATCTCGTAGGGTTCTCTAATATCAATGAGAATACAGTCCTTGGTATGCTGCAAGTAATCTAAAACAAATTCAGGGCCTACTAATTTCATTTGAAATATTTGAACAAAGATAAAATTCTAGTTAATAGACATGGATTTTTTCGGCCTGATTTTTTGCTTTTACTTGGATATAAAGGTTCCTTGTTCGTTTAAATTCAATAGAAATATTGTGAGATTTAAAGTGGCTTTGACCCATCTCAATTTCGAAGTATTTGATTTGGCAATTATAAATATTACGAATGTTATCAGTCAAATAATGATGCTTTTGTTTAGGTGCTGCACCAAATAGAAAAGCATGACTTCCAATCTTGTACACCAAGATTTTTTCTTTTCTAAAAAAATAAACTTGGTTTTTATAAAATTCTGTTTGTTTGAAATGAATCATGCAAACTAGTAAGCCAATAAATGCTGCTTTCAACCATGACCTATGAATTTTTAACGGAGTATAGAACCACAAATAAATAAATATCCAAAAAGAAATAACCCACCCAAAAGAAACGTTAAAGCCACGCGCCATTGAACCTGGAAGCTCTGTAAAAAAATGCATGATTGTTAGCATCAATTCAATGCTTTTTTCAAATAAAAATGAACCTATTGCTGCAAGGTACGGGATGAATGATAAAATTGGAAAAGACATGCTTTGAATCAATACAATGCTCGCTATTGAGGTAAGGCATATGTTGGCAAAAATTGCATAGTTAGGGTAGAGGTGAAAATAATAAAGACACAAAGGAAAAGTGCTAATTGTGGCTGCAAGAGAAAGCGCTGTGCCTTGCCATATTTTTTGAAGCCATGAAATTGGAAATTCAACAAAATTTAATATGGGTTCAAAATACAGTGTGATTCCAAACATTGCACAATAAGACAATTGAAATCCGATGTCAAATAAAAAATTCGGATCGTAAAGCAATAAGCAAAATGCGGAAAAAAAAAGGGCTGTAAGATTGTCTTGGTTTTTGCCTGTAATATGGCTTAGAGAAAGGATGCTAAACATAAAAACACTTCTCACCACTGAGGCGGAAAACCCGGTTAAAAAGGCATAATACCAAGCTAATACGAGGATCATTGCAATGGCGTATCTTCTTTGAAGCCAAAATGAAAACATGCTAAATACGCGCAATAAGACTAAAATTAACAAGCCTATATGCATTCCAGAAACTGCCAATATATGCATGGAACCAGTGGCTTGAAAATAAGATCGGAGGCGCTCATCAATTCCGTCTCGCTCTGCCAAAACTAAGGCCCTACTTAAGGAAGCGGCGTCTGGATTTAAAGAAGAAATATAAATATCATGAAGATATTTTTTAAAATCCCTTAGGCTTTTTTCTAAAAAACTGATTTTAAGTGGCTTAATGGGCAATTTTATTGATTGCTTGATAAAGGCAATATGTGTATATCCTTTTTGTTGTTCAAAGCGCTCTTGATTGAAGGCCCCTAGATAAGTGGCATTCTTTATTAATCTTGGTTTGCATTGAATAGAATAATAGTTATCTAAAAGTATTTTATTCTTATTTTCAAAGTAGGCGATAAGTGGGAGAAATTTTGTTTGATTATTTTTTTTGAAAATGAAAACCCCATAACACTTTATTGTTGTGTTTTTTTGCTGTACAGATTGGATGAAATATATCCCTGTTTGCATCTCTGTAAATGTAATTTTACGAAATGCGTTTATTTCTTTTTTTTGCTGAAATTTGATGGTGTAACCAAGGCAAAAAAATAGCATTAAAATGAATATCTGTCGGCTATTTTTCAGCCAGAGGCTAAGTAAAATTGCAATCGAAAATAAGATGATAAATATAGGCCAGGAATCCGCAAAATTACGGTTGTCTGCAATATAGATTCCGCCAATAAATGGTAGGAGTAAATATAAAAAATGCCACTGATGCTTTGATGCATCAAGGCTCATGTAATCAATCATAAGCAGACTTTTATAGGTAAAATTTGCCTGCTTTGAACTTAATTTTTTCGGTTAATAAATGTGGTCTAATTTGCTGTTCTAATTGTTTTTTGGAACATTTAAAATGGTTCTCTAGCTCGGAGAGTTTTCGAGGTTCAGTCAAAAATGCGAATAGGGTTGCATCTTCAATTACAAGTGGCTTACAAACATCACAATGCCCGCATGGCTCACTTTCTTGGCCAAAATAAGCGATGAGTTGTTGTGCTCGACATTTAGATTCAGTACAGTATTGTTGAATCGATTCTATTTTAAGTAGGGCAGCTTCCTTCCGTTGTAAGTAGATACTGGGCTTAAGTTTTAAATAAGTTTCTGGGAGTCGTTCATGTTGTAAATACAATTTGGGATAATTGCTTTTTTTATTTAAATCGATGATGCCGTGCTTTTGCATAAATTCAAGTTGCTTATACAAACGGCTTTCATCAATTTTTAGTCTTTGAAGTAATTTGTCTTCATGGATTGTAGTCATGTTTTCGAATATGCCGGGGTAAGTTCGAATTAATAGTGTACATAACTGATAAAAAGATTCATGCTGAACTTGAAAATGGTAGAGCACTTCTTTGTTGACAATAAATTGAATTCTCGTTGCTTGAAAAAATCCCTCCGAAAGACTTAAGTTGCCATTTTGTTCTAGAATTTTCAATGAATAGTAGACTTGCTCTTCAGAAATTTCAAAAGTCCGGCAAAAATTTTTGAGATCAAAGTCGTAATTTTCTTCTTTTCCTGCACCAACGGCAACTTTCAGATAATTTAAGACAGCTCTGTAAACAAAAGTAACCTGCTCAGGACTAGGAAAACTTTTATCGAGCTGATCTTTTAATTGGACAAGGTCAGTTTTTTCAAAAAGTAATAGGGCATAGGCAGTATTGCCATCTCGTCCTGCACGCCCAGCTTCTTGAAAATAGGCCTCGGGTGAACTTGGAACTTCGTAATGTAAAACAAAGCGCACGTCTGGCTTATCAATGCCCATGCCAAATGCGTTTGTTGCTACCATGATTTGACTTTTTCCCGTAAGCCAATTTTGCAATGCTGTTTTACGCTCATTGCTATCCATACCACCATGGTATAGCGTAACCTTAATTCCATGATGATATAATTGCAATGCCAATTGTTTTACTGATCTTCGTTTCTGACAATAAACGATGCCACAAGAGTTTTCTCGTTTACAAATAGAAATTATTTCTTCTAATTTATGATGTGCTTCTTTTACTAAATAGTGAACATTGGGCCTGCTAAATGGAGCTTCAAATACTTTGGCATCTTTCATCCCCAATTGCAAGCAGATATCTTCTTGAACTTTTTTTGTAGCGGTTGCCGTAAGCGCTAAAACTGGCGCCTTTGAATGTATTTCTCTTAATTTGAGCAATTGACGATAAGCAGGTCTAAAATCATGGCCCCACTCAGAAATACAATGTGCCTCATCGATTACGAGCAGCGATATTTTCATTAGCTTAAATCGCTCCAAAAACAAAGACGACTGTATACGTTCAGGCGAAGTATATAAAAAATCTAATCCGCCAAAACGCGCATTGTCTAAAATTTGATCTATCTCTCTGTAATTTAAACCACTGGTAAGCGCCCTAGCACGCAATCCTCTTTTTTGAAGGTTTTCAACCTGATCCTGCATTAAGGCAATCAATGGTGAAATAACCAGACACAAGCCTTCTCTTTGAAGCCCTGGCACTTGAAAACAAATAGACTTACCACCACCAGTTGGTAGAATAGCCAAGGTGTTCTGAGCAGCCAAGGCAGCTTGAACGATTGGTATTTGTGTAGGTCTAAATGAACTAAATCCCCAATGATGATTAAGAAGTTTTAGGGCAAGGTCAAAACTTTGCATAAAACAAATTTAAGTAATGCTTTTATAACCTCAATAAGTTGTTCGCTCAATGATAAAGTGGTATATTCGCGGAGCAAAAATATTTTTATGTCCGTATCTCCTCTCCAATTTCCTGTGACACGAACTACTAAAAGTAAGTTAGAGGGTATTGATTGGGAAAACCTTCCATTTGGTAAAGTTTTTTCAGATCATATGTTTGTGATGGAATATGCTGATGGCAATTGGCAGCATGGAGAAATACTACCTTTTGGTCCGATTCAAATGCATCCAGCAATGTCAGCAATTCATTACGGCCAATCTATTTTTGAGGGGATGAAAGCTTATCGAAATTTAGGCAAGGAAGTAATTTTATTTCGTCCAGAATTAAATGCCCAAAGATTTATTGAATCTGCATCGCGCATGTGTATGCCACCTATTCCAGAAACAATTTTCTTGGAAGCAGTAAGACAATTGGTTAGCTTAGATTCAGATTGGGTAATTAATAAGCAAGGATATTCGCTTTACATTCGTCCTTTTATGTTTGCTACCGATGAATTTGTCGGAATAAAGCCTTCGGAAACCTACAAATTTGTCATCATTTGTTCTCCGGTTGGCGCTTATTATTCGGAGCCAGTTAAAGTAAAGATAGAAGAATTCTATACCAGAGCTGCTGTCGGTGGTGTTGGTAGGGCTAAAGCGGCCGGAAATTACGCCGCATCTTTATACCCGGCTAAATTAGCCCAGCAGGCGGGTTATCACCAACTTGTATGGACCGATGCAAAAACCCATTCTTATATCGAAGAATCTGGCACAATGAATATCCTTTTCGTGATTAATGATAAGCTAATAACCCCATCTGAAGAGGCAGATACTATTCTTCGCGGCACAACAAAACGCACCGTTCTTGATTTGGCAAAATCTTGGGGTGTTCCAATTGAAGAACGTCAAGTTACCGTTGATGAAATAATTGAGGCGGCAAAAAACCAAACACTACAAGATGCATTTGGTGCTGGGACAGCAGCAACTATAGCTCCTATATCTGTCATTGGCTTTAAAGACCAACAATTTCAATTGCCATCTTTAGAATCTCGGACCCTTTCCTTAAAACTAAAAAATCATTTAGAGGGAATTAAAATTGGATCAATTGAAGATGCTCAAAATTGGGTTCAAAAAGTCTGTTAATTTGTGAAAATCCAACTTCTTGCGCATCTTTGATTTATGCGTTTATCTTCTTTGGTCATTTTTTTTCTTCTTTTGAATACTGCCCCTGCACAGCAGTTGCAAATTGAATTTAAAGACACCAAGACCAATGAGCCTATTCCCAATGTGCGTTGCCAAGCAACTTACTTTATTGACGGGATAAAAATTTTACTCAATGAAACTTCTTCAAGGGAAGGCAAGGTGAATATAAAACTAAGCGGACTGAACTCACAAACTATTCTGCTTGAATTTGATCATAGCATTTATATTGGGGGGTCTAAAAGCATTGTTTTAGATAAAAATCAGGATACAACTATCTTGCATCTCTTTTTAAAGCCGCTTCGGGTTCAAGAAATAAAAGATGTTTTAATAAAACCCAGCAGGCCAGATACCGTGTTTGCATCGTCAAGTTATAGTGTGAGTGATTTTGAAATGGGGGTCAATGGAGAATTGTTCTTACTTACTTATGAGAAAAACATACAGAAGGACGCTCAATTACAATGTATTTGGAATGATACAATTTTATTTAAGTCTGCAATACCCCACAGGGCTGAGGCACTTTTAAGAGATTTCAGAGGCAATGTGCATGTTCAGACTGATAATCAAATGTATGGTATGCAGCGCAAGGATTCTACAATCATTTTGGGGAGTATTCCCAAAGATTATTACTTTAAATATATTGCACCCATTGTTGATACCAGTTTGACTAGGCAGTTTTATTCAAGTTATATGGATATTTATCCTGCCTTTGAATATGGTTACTTGGATTTATTAGATTCCACCTATAAAGAGATACTTCACATTCAAGATGATTTAATGATGGAACTTTATCGTTCGGAATATAAATGGGTCGATGTGCGTACAAAACTTTGGGCAAAAAATTTAGAAAACCAGACGGGCATAGATGCTGAGATTTATGTTGGCGCCAATTATTTTACCAATTCGATTTATTATGAACCGGTGTATGCGCCACTTTTTTTAAAAAATGATTCAATTTATATTTTTGATTATCCTAAGGACATGCTGCGCGTGTATTCTATTGAAGGTAAATTGATCAAATCAATTCCAATTTACCATCACTATCATGCCAAGCAAAGTGGGTTTCAAAAAAATCTTCAGCAAGATCGCATTACAGGTTTTGTTTATGCACTTTTTGAACAAGACGGTTATAGTTATGTTGCACGAATAAATTTATCCAACGGTCAAATTCAAAGCAAAGTAAAATTGGCTTACAGATATGTGGACAAGGTAAGAATTCACAACAATGACATCTATTTTGTTTATAGACCATTTGAATCGACACAGAAAAGATTTCTCTACAAACAAAAACTACCTGCCCAGGCTCCCTAAGGGTGTAAAATTACATCTATCGATACAGGTAAATGATCGGAGTACCCATCTAGGTATGTATTACCACCATAAGTTCTTTTAGGTACAATTTGTCCTTTGTATTCGGTTAGTAAAAAATTTTCTGAGAGAATATTGCCACTATTTTCCATTACTTGAAATTTGCCTTGAAAACAATTTTTTGAAACCATAATGTGATCTAAAACATCCCATTGGCTTTTATAATTATAACTCCCTCCAAATGCATTACTTTGTTTATCGATCTGAGGCTTCAAGGATGAAGCGATTAATTGGGGTGCGGCATCCAAGGGATAATCATTCAAGTCACCCATAAAAATTATTTTAGCCTTGGGCTCGGAGCTCTGAATTGAATCAATGAATTGCTTTGCCTGTAAGGCAGCTTGGTATCGTTTAGGTGCGCTTTGTTCTTCGCCGCCTCGGCGGCTTGGCCAATGATTAACTAAAACATAAAGGTTATCTTTTTTATAAGAGAATTTTGCCCATAAAATATCTCGTGAAGTGGGTACACTATCATTTGGCAAAACAAAACGAATAAAACCAGAAGACTTCAATTTAAGCACATCTTTTCTGTAAATCGCACCTACATCAATACCTCTTGCATCTGGGCTTTCGTAGTGAACTATAGCATAGCGTTTATCTTGTCCTATTAAATCTTGCAATACTGTTTTGTTCTCAATTTCACAAAAACCTATAATCATAGGCATTTGTAATGTAGCCATGACCTCACGTATATGATCAATTTTTTTTGAATATTTTTCAGAATCCCATTTTTTTTCAGCATTCGGCAGAAATTCACTATCGTCATTTGGGCCATCAATGGTATCGAAGAAATTTTCGACATTATAAAATGCAACCTTTTGAAGCTGTTGCCCTCGTATTTCAGAAACAAAAATCGCAACGAAAAAAGATAAAATAAGAATAGAATTTTTCATGTGTATAGTTAATGAAATTTAATGCTGATAAAATTAACATTTACCAACTACCTCCGGCGCCACCTCCTCCAAAACTTCCTCCTCCAAATCCTCCGAAGCCTCCAGAACCTCCGAAGCCTCCTGTTGATGATTGGCCAAAACCCCCCAGAAAAAATATGCCTGGGCCTCCTGTTCTTCCACCAAAGGTAGTGCCACCACCACCTTTTCTAATCAATAAATACAGTATTATAAGAATGACCAAAAGTGCAAGGATGCCTACAAATAGTTGCTTTTGCTTATGGCTATCTCTGTAACTTTGTTCATTAATTTCGCCCTTTGCTAGTCCAAACAGTACGTCTAAGGCCCCATTGATGCCGTCGGCGTAATTACCATTTTTAAATTGAGGTAATATTTCATTTTGAACTATATCGTGACAAACTAAATCTGTGATAACACCCTCAAGGCCTTTTCCTACCGCTAAATAAACTTGACGACCCCCATTTTCTTGTGTAGGTTTTATTAAAAAAACTAAGCCATTAGCTTTATCCTTTTTGCCAACGCCCCAATTATCGGCAATTTGAGTAGCATAATGCCACGCTTCATCTTTATTGATGTCATCGATTATGACAATCGTTATTTCATTACTTGTTTCTTTCTCAAATTGATCGAGTCTTTGCTCGATTTGATCCATAAGTGGCGCGCTCATTAAAGTGAGCTTTGAATAGTTATTTAAAAATCGTGGAGGGGAGAGAGGTTGAGGGTATTGAGCTAGTAGTTGTAGCGCCCCAAAAATTAAAAAAAAGCCTAGTAGATAAAATTTTTTCATCCAAAACTGATTTGATCCGGCAGTTCATTTTGATCATTTTCTAGAACAGGAAAATAATGGGCAAGCTTTTCTCCTGCTAGTTTTAAACCAGCGCATAAACCTTCGGTTATTTGGCTTTTTTGAAAATGCATAACCATAACATCTCTGACCTTATCCCAAAAATCGTTTGCCACTCTTTGGTTGATGCCTGTGTCGCCTACGATGGCAAATTGCCGATCTTGGTAGGCAAGATAAATTAGCACACCGTTTCGCTGAACAGTTTTTTGCATACCCAATTGATTGAATACTTCAATGGCACGCAACATTGGCTCTTTTTTACATTGAGCTTCTAGGTGTACGCGCAGCTCACCGCTCGTTAGCTTTTCTGCAGCTGCAATACAACTTAATACCTGCTCTTGGTCTGATTTATTGAGCATTAAAATCTACTTTTGGAACTTCATCAGCGCCTTTGGAAGCCTTAAATCCTTCTTTTCTTGGAAATTCTTCTTTATCCAAGAAAAAACGCGCAAAAAATCCTCTTATGTGCGCGTTGTATGATTTAACAGCGCTATTATAGTTGTCTCGGCTATAATTGATGCGGTTTTCTGTACCTTCAAGTTGGCTTTGAAACTCACTAAAATTCTGCGTTGATCGAATTTGTGGGTAAGCCTCGTAGGCCAAATTAATGGCCGTGTTTATTTTGCGCCCCATTAGTTCGAGATCTTGTGGTGTTTTGGCCTCTACAATTCCGGCACGTGCTTGTGTGACTTGCATTAGTATATCTTTTTCATTTTTAGCAGCTGCCTTAACTGTTTCTAAAAGGTTAGGGATAAGGTCTGCGCGGCGTTGATATGCAGCTTGAACATTGGCGAATTTTTCGTCTAGCCCTTCTTGTAAATTAACTGCTTTATTATACATGTTGTAATAGCCAAGGAATACAAAGAGAATTATTGCAGCTATGGCAGACAATACAATATAGATTGGTTTCATGTTTATTTAATTTTTAGTTTTTTATGAAGTATCAAATTGTGTTCCAATTTACAAAAATGTCATATTGGCAGACAGGTAATTGCATCATTTTTGTTTGTTGATAACTTTATGTTTATATTTTAATCTTTTTATTGATTACATATTAATCATTATATGTAATTTTACCATACCAACCAATCGAGCTTTATTGTTTTATTTTTAAACTGACTGTACCTATGGCTACGCGTCGTTCGATTGTTCATATGGACCTCGATACTTTTTTTGTTTCTTGTGAACGTCTTTTAGATAGCCGTCTCAATCAAAAACCCATACTGATTGGCGGCACTAGTGAAAGGGGTGTAGTGGCTTCTTGTAGTTATGAAGCGCGCTATTTTGGTGTGCGTTCTGGCATGTCTATGAAAATGGCCAAGGAGCGCTGCCCAGAAGCCATTTGCATCAAAGGTAACACGCAAACCTATAGCAAGTTTTCTAGAATGGTAACCGAAATTGTCAAAGAGGCTTCTCCTGTCTATGAAAAAATGTCTATAGATGAATTCTATATTGACTTTACGGGTATGGATCGCTTTTTTGGTATCTGGGCCTATGCTTCAGAGTTACGGATGCGCATTATAAAAGAAACTGGCCTTCCTATTTCTTTTGGTCTATCTGAGAACAAAACTGTCTCAAAAGTAGCTACGGGCGAGGCCAAGCCCAATAATCAACTTCATGTTAACTACGGTACTGAAAAAGCGTTTTTAGCACCCCTCTCTGTGCAAAAAATACCAATGGTTGGCCCCAAGACATATCAAACACTTTGCGGTTTAGGTGTTAAAAAAATAGGCACATTGCAAAAGTTGCCGCTAGAACTTGTAGAGCAGGCACTCGGTGAAAATGGAAGACATATTTGGTCTAAAGCTCAAGGTCTAGACACTAGCCCTGTAGAACCCTACAACGAGCGTAAATCCATTTCTAACGAGCGCACTTTCCATCAAGATACTACCGATATAGCTAAGCTAAGGGGCATCTTGGCTGCTATGGCAGAAAATTTGGCATTTCAACTGCGTAGAGCAGGAAAACTTACCGGTACAGTTACAGTCAAAATTCGCTACGCCGATTTTCAGACCCAAACACTACAGCAGCAAATTGCCTATACCTCTGCCGATCATGAACTTTTGCCCTTGGCTCAAGATCTCTTTGAGCGGCTTTACCAGCGCCGCGTATTGGTTCGCCTCATAGGGGTGCGCTTTAGTTCCTTAGTAGGAGGGGCGCATCAATTAAAGTTATTTGATCAAGATTTTGCTTATCCAGCACTATACAAAGCACTAGATCGGATTCGAGAACGCTACGGTGATCGCGCCATATTGCGCGCAGCAGGTCTTGAGGCGCGTAGCATTGGTCACTATAATCCTTTTGATGGCGAACCACCTATTTTATTGGCAAACCGAAGTATTTAACTTTTAAATCGCAATGACCAATGCGCGTGCATTCTTGTTTTAGTTTGGGCTACGGGATTCTCAAGCCAGAAGAATTGGTAGATTGGGCCATTGAAAATGGCCATCAGCAACTTTTGCTCACTGACATCAACCATACGGGATCCGGATTGGCTTTTGTTAGGGCAGCACAAACCCGAGGCTTGCGTCCGATATTGGGCCTTGAGTTGCGCAATGGCTTTCAGCATCTTGCCACCATCATCGCTTGTAATAACAATGGTTTTCAAGCGCTAAATACTTTTTTGAGTAGCCACCTGCTCAGCGCAAAACCATTTGATTTACCGTTACCACGCTTACCAAACTGTATGGTTTGGTATGCTTTTGACCAGCAACCTAAGAGCCTTAGACAAAACGAGTATATTGCAGTACAGACCTCGCAAATATGGCAATGGCAACGCCAGCAGCTTACATTTGAAAAAAAGAAATACATTGCCGATGTTCCCATGACTTTTCGGCATAAAAGAGATTACAATACGCACCGTTTATTGCGCGCAATTACCAATAACTGTTTACTTTCAAAATTACCAAAAGAAGAACAAGCACTACCTACTGAAAAATTCATGACTACGGCGCAATGTGAGCAAGCCTTTGTTGCAGCACCTGAGTTACTTAAAAACACTACGCGTCTGCTCGCTTCGTGCAAAATTCATTTTGATTTTGGTCAGGAAGCTTTACCACAACAACCCGAACACATCTATGGTTCTAAACGTGCAGACCTCCAAAAACTCAAAGAGCTCTGTGCCGAAGGTTTGAGCTATCGCTACCAAACCATTACTGATCAAATTATTGAGCGCATCGAAATGGAGGTAGAAGTGATTGCCCAGAAAAACTACTTATCCTATTTTCTAATTACTTATGATTTTACTTCATATGCGCGCTCGAAAGGGTATTTTTATGTTGGGCGTGGTAGTGGTGCCAATAGTATTGTTGCCTACCTTTTGCGCATCACCGACGTAGACCCACTCGAACTTGATCTCTATTTTGAGCGTTTTATCAATCTCTACCGCAAAAACCCTCCAGACTTTGATATAGACTTTTCTTGGAAAGACCGCGACGATGTAGTGCGTTATATCTTTGAGCGCTACCCGAATGCAGCTTGGCTTTGTACCTACAGCACTTTTCAATACCGTGCGTGTATCCATGAGCTTTGCAAGGTTTTTGGCTTGCCTGCTGGCATCAACAAAGTGATGAGCAGGGGGAAGGGGAGTTTGGCTGAATTCTCAACACTCAAAGAACTTGTATTGCGTTACTCCAAATACATTGAGGGCCTGCCATCCCATTTAAGTGTTCATTCGGGTGGTATTGTAATTAGTCACAAACCCATCGCTTCTTTTTCTGCATGTTTTTTACCTCCAAAAGGTTACCTGTGTACGCAATTTTCTATGCTAGAAGCAGAAGATGTTGGCCTTTATAAATTTGATGTGCTCAGCCAGCGCGGTTTAGGAAAAATTGCCGAGGCGCTTCAAATTATTTGCCAAAACAACCCTAGCCATAAAATAGAAGATATACACAATATCAATGCTTTGAAGCGAGATAAAAAAATTGCTAATTTTCTAAAAAGAGGCTTGGCTTTGGGTTGCTTTTATGTAGAGTCTCCAGCAATGCGAATGCTCTTAATTAAACTAAAAGTAGATAACTATCTTGGATTGGTAGCTGCAAGCTCTATCATTAGACCCGGTGTTTCTCAGTCTGGCATGATGAGAGAGTACATCTTACGGCATAGAGATAGTCAGCGGCGAAAAGATATTCATCCCTTACTTTTGGCACTTATGCCCGACACCTATGGCGTAATGGTCTACCAAGAAGACGTAATTAAAGTAGCGCATTATCTAGCGGGTCTTAGCTTGGCTGAAGCAGATGTGTTGCGCAGGGGCATGTCTGGAAAATTTAGATCTAGAGCTGAATTCTTAAGTGTTCAAGAAAGATTTATGGCCTCTTGTCAAAAAAGGGGATACGATAATGATTTTACAATAAGTATTTGGAAGCAGATTGAAAGTTTTGCAGGCTATGCTTTTTCAAAAGGACATTCGGCATCTTATGCTGTAGAGAGTTATCAGAGTTTGTACCTAAAGGCACATTTTACGCTGGAATATCTGACCGCTTGCATCAATAACTTTGGTGGTTACTATAGAACAGAAATATATGTGCACGAAGCCCGCCGTTTTGGCGCGCAGATACAAGCGCCTTGTATCAATGAAGGCTCATATGACTGTGTTTTAAAAGAGAGGCGCCTTATTCTTGGGTTCAACTTAGTGGCCGGTTTAGAAATGCGTTTAATTCAAAAAATTTGCATGGAACGCCATCAAAATGGATTGTTCGAAAATTTAGAAAACCTATTAAAAAGAGTTGCAATTCCACTTGAACAACTCAGTATTTTAATTCGTGTAGATGCATTGCGATCTTTTGAACAGCCCAAAAAAGCGCTTCTCTGGGAAGCACATTTTTTTAATAATAAACGCCTTTATAGCACGTCAAAAAATGAACTTTTCGAAGTCAAGCAAAGAAAACAAGCGCTTCCAAAGCTCGAGGAACACCCTTTAGAAATCACCTTTGAGCAATTTGAACTCTTGGGCTTTCCGCTTTGTGATCCATTTTCACTGTTGCGCGATCCTTTACCACATCAATTCATTGTGGTGAAAGATTTCGATCAATACAAGGGCAGGGAGATCCTTACTTTTGGATATTTAGTAAGCATAAAAAACACAAAAACAAGCAAAGGAGATATCATGTCATTTGGCACCTTCCTCGATCCTGAAGGTGAGCTCTTAGATACAGTGCATTTTCCTCAAGTGGTGGCGCGCTATCCATTTTACGGCAGGGGAATTTATCGAATTACGGGCAGCATTACCGAAGAGTTCTCTTACTATACCTTAGAGGTGAACACTTTAGAAAAATTGGCTTTTTGTGAAGATGTCAGGTTGTCAAACTAAACGATGCACACCTTCTACAAGACTCACGATTTCAACAGTTGGTTTTCTGTGGTATAAATCCTCGTAGGTCTTAAAAATGGTGTTTAAAGTACTAAATTGGAGTTCTTTACTTGCCAAAACGAGTAAGCAACCACCAAATCCACCACCCATCATTCGCGCCCCTAAAACTTTTGGGTTTTTCAAAAGTGCTGTTTGAAGATGGTCTATTTCCTCACAACTTACCTCATATAAATCCCGAAGTCCAAAATGGGTTTGGTTCAATAGACTACCTAAACTTTGGTACATTTCAAAATCAGCTTTATTATTGAGTGCTACAGAAAGTGCTTGAATTGCCTCGACACCTTGTATTTCTTGACGCACATATTGCAAACGCTTTTGCGATTCTAAATCGAGGGCAGACATTAATTGAGCAGCTCTTTTATCGTCTAATGCTCTCCAACTTGAAAGCGATGGAAATAAGTCCTTTGCGCGGTTCCAGGCCTTTTGCAATGTTTCACGTCTTTGATTGTAGGCAGATGATGCTAAATTATGTTTCACCTTTGAATCGATTAGAAAAAGTTGCACGCCAACAAGGGGGAGCGAAAAAGAAGTGATCTCATTTGTCAAACAATCCATGGCAATTAAATGATTTTCCTTGCCAAACAAAGAAGCTACCTGATCCATTAAACCACATTGAACACCGGCGTATTGATGTTCAGTTTGTTGAGCAATCAGGGCCAATTCCATTCTCGATTTTCCAAGCCCAAACCATTCGTTTAGTCCGTAGGCTAGCCCACAACAAAGTGCAGCAGAAGAGGAGAGGCCAGCACCAATTGGAATATTACTTTTAAAACGTACGATTAAACCTTTTAAAGTGGTCAATTGGTCATTTGCAAAAGCAGAATCGAGCCCCATTAAAAGTATGACGCCCTTCACATAGGATTGCCATCCTTGGGAATTAATATTTTTTAAATCTTCCAAAGAAAACTGCCAATTTTCATTCAAATCGAGCGCTTCAAATCGAAAAAAATGAGCATCTGATTTTTCAAACTCAAATTCAATATATCGATTTATGGCTGCAGGTAATACGATTCCATGATTGTAATCGAGATGTTCTCCAAGAAGGTTGATTCTTCCTGGAGCACGAATAACGATTCGTTTTTGGTCTAAGGATTCCATATGAGTTGATCCTTTAATCCTAATTGCCCTAAACTCACATTTATGACAATCGGATTTTTTGGGGCTTCTGTGCGTAATAGCCAACTAGCAATTCCTGCCTCCATTTCTTGGATGGCAGGGCACATTAAACCCGCATCTTGAGCTATGATGCTTGCCGTAACCTTATAAGAATTATTTGGAATAATAGTGCCATTGGCATCTAGTAAATAAGCTCTAAAGAATACCAAATCTGCTTTTTGCAAATCAATTCCAAAATTAAGGGTGTCCAATTGTAATTTTATTTGAGCGGGTTGCTTGGGGGTAACAACTACATCACTTGCTACCGGAACTTGTTTTTGATAAGCAATGGCAGTTAACTTTCCTTCTTCAAAGGTCTTAAATTCAAAATCAAAGGGAGCTTTCTTTTTTGAAATAATACTATCGTTTAACGACAATTGAACTTCAGAACAATTTGAATAGATTGTTAAATTATTTGAAGCCTTCGACGTCCAATGACTTGCAATTTTAACAAATGGTTTTTGCTCGGGGTCAAGCAATTGACTTTGGTATGCACTCACTGCATATTTGGGAAGTCTCGTAATGTCATAAATTCCAGAGGCTTCTATATCAGGACTATAGCCACGATTATAGTCAAAACAGACCCAATTGGCCTGGCCAATAATGTTATTTGTTTTTCTATTCGAAAGACTTGCTTCTTGAAAGTTAAATGCTTGCTGAAGAAGCGCTTTTTCAGAAGCACTCCTAAGGTGTCTAGAATTTCGTTCTTGTGGTGTAAGGTCTGAAAATTGCGTTTGGTGAAGCCCTGCATTTTGTGCGTAGTATTCCCAATCTCCATATTCAGCAATAAAAATGGCCTTGGCCTTTGGTATGTAATTATTCCAATAATCTGGCGCTTTAGCATGTTGGCGTGCAGGAATGTAAACATCGTAGCTCGGATGATCTATCCAGCCCGCAGTAAAACCGTCATGATCAATGAGTTGCTTGGCTATTTGATTCATTTCTGTGATAAAACGCTGAGACATTTCAGTTTCATTGAGTGAATTTTCCCAAAATAGTACACTGGGGTGATTGCGATCCCTTAATATCATGTTTTTTAAATCCTCTTTACATCGTTGCTCAAAGGGAGAAGGGCCAAAGAATTGCCATCCTGCGATTGCATCCATAACGATGATGCCAAGTTCATCACAGGCTTCATAAAAAGCAGGTGCTTGAGGGTAATGCGATAAGCGTACAAAATTGAAACCTGTTTCCTTTATGAGTTGGGCATCGCGTTTTTGCGCATTATCCGAAAGTGCATATCCGATATAAGGGTATTCTTGATGCCTATTGGTACCATTTAAAAAAAGTTTAACGCCATTTAAATAAAAACCATCTGTTTTCAATTCTGCGTATCGAATTCCCACTTTCAAGTTTTGCGATGCAATGGTGTCACCACCATAAATAACAAGGATATTCAATTGGTTTAAAGCTGGATTAGAGGGCGACCACAATGCTGGCTCATCAATCCTTAATAAACCCATATAATGCACTGAATTTAAAGAATCTATAAATTGCGTATTATTTAACACAACAGTATTATTTCCAATCTTTGCCTGCACGTCGAATGGGGTAATAATCCATGATGGGTGGTGCACTAAATCAAAATCAAGTTGTATTGTAGCCTCTTTTATATCGGCTTGTAAGGTTTGAAAGAAAGTGCTTTGTATGGTAATGCCTGTGGTTTCTTCCAACCATACGTTTCTGTATATACCTCCGTGATAATAAAAGTCTAAATCCTTGATGGGTTTACCTGGCGGAATGGATGGGTCTTCGCGATTATCCAAAAATACTTCCAAGACGTTGTTTGAATCTTTGATGGCCTCAGTTAAGTCAAATTTAAAAGGCAAATAACCCCCTATGTGTTCGCCAATTTCTTTGCCATTGATCAGAACACGTGTTGTATGCATTGCACCTTCAAAATGAATGAATAATTGTCGACCCTGCTTTAAAGGGTAATCAAATCGTTTGCGATAGACAACCTCGCCAAGAAATTGATCTTTCATCACTAGCGGTTCTATTCTTGGTGTGTGAGGTAGACTCACAATTGAAACAGGATCCGTGGGTCTTTGTTGATATTCCCATTGGTCGTTTATTAGAGTACTTTTTAATTGCCCAAATAAGCAAAAAGTAGAAAATACAAAAACCAGTATTAATTTAATTTTCATCAGCTAATATTCATTCAGGCTTAGTATAAAAATGCATCCAATGCAGGCGAGGGGCGTCCGTTGTCTTGCCAACAGTTTAATTGATAACCACTCCATGGTTTTGCGCCTTGAGGTTCCCAATAAAAAACTCCTTGACAATTTTTATCAGGTACATCAAGTGCTGCACCTATGGTAGCAATTAATAATTCCTTGGTATTTTCTACTTGCCAATAATCGCCACCAACTTCAACTATCATTGTTGGTTTGTTGTATCTCAAGGTCATATCCTTTAGGTTAGTTGCCAAATCATCTATGGTAATTGTATAATCTGAACCTAACCAGAATGGATAGTAGGAGGCGCCAATGATATCAAATGTTGCGCCGTGTTGGAGCATTAAATCATAAAACCAACGAAAGCGTCCGTTGTCATTCCCTTGATCAATGTGTACAATTGTTTTTATTGAAGTATCTATATCTTTAACAGCCTGATTGCCAACATTAATTAAATCTGCTAGCTGTTGTGGATTATCTACATGACCTTCTGGCCAAAGCATACCGCTCGGGATTTCATTTCCAATTTGGACCCATTTTGGTGTCACGCCTGCATTTTTCAGTAAGTTAATGGTGTATTGTGTGTGGGCGTACAATGAATCCTTCAAAGAAGAAAAATCCACATTAGCCCATGTGGCTGGTTTGGCTTGATGGGCAGGGTCTGCCCATGTATCAGAATAATGAAAATCGATCATGACTTCTAATCCTTTTTCTTTTGCTCTTGCGGCCATTTGGGTAGTTTCTTGAGGGCTACAATGTCCGCTAGTTTTATGGTTGCTAGGATGCACAAAAACACGCAAACGAACGGCATTAATTCCTCTTGCCATAAGTAAGTCTATGCAATCTGCTGGGTTTCCATTTTCATCATAAAAAACATAACCCGTGGCTTCCATTTGTGCAAGCCAACTTATATCTGCACCTCTAAAAAAAGTAGTTTGAGAAGGCACCACAGGAGGCTTGGGAGTTTCTTTTTCTTTACAGGCTATCAGCGAAAGAGAAATGAAAAAAAATATTGGACTAAATTTCATCATGTTTGTTCAAAATCTATTATAAAAACATTCGTCTTTTTTTGACCTTTTTGTAGATAAATATCGCTAAAATTATCGTGATTGGGAGCATCTGGCTCTGCTTGTTGCTCAAGACAAATCCCTGAAAATTCGTTATAAACTACATTTTCCTTTCCCACTTTTGGGTTTTTTCCACCCACATAGACCTGTAAAGTCGGTTGATTGGTGCTAAAGCGTAGTTGAAACCCATCTTGGGCAACTAAACTGGCTTGTTGCCTATCAGTGCTTAAGACAAAGGCCTGGTCCAAGTTAGTATAATGAGAATTTAGCTTAAACGGAGCACTTGAGATTTTTTTAATGCTACCTGTCGGAGTTTTGTCAGTATTTAAATCTAAAACGCCTGAAGCATAAACACTCGAATGGGCTTCTAAAATGCTTGTAGCGTGACCCCCAGGATTAAAATAAGAATGTTGGGTTGGGTTACAAAGTGTATCTTCTAAGGCCGTACTTTCTATGTTAATTATTAGGCTTTTCTCTAATAAAGTGTAGGTTACCTCACAGTAGAGCTCTCCTGGAAGATGAATATTTGATTTTTTTGAATTGATGCCAAAAATTACACGCGGAAAAGGTAAGGACTCAAAATATATTAATTGCCAATTTGCATTTGAAAAGTTTCGTTTTCCACCATGCAATAAATGCTCTGCTTCATTGGCTTCAAATTCAAATGTCTCATTCTTCCAAGGTATTCGTGCATTTGATATTCTTCCGGCTATAGGACCAACAATGGCGCCAAAAAAAACGCTATGTTGCCGATCAAAAACTTCTTTGTAATCTTTCCAACTAGAATAACCCAATACAACATCTCTTTGTAAATATTTCGGGACACTAATTTTAAATTGCTGAAGCGTGCAACCAAAGGAAAGTACATTGATACTAGCTGTTGAATTTGATAACTGACATTCCAAGACCTCAAAGGAATCAAGTTTAGAACCCTTTTTTTTTATTTTTACATGAGGTTGCTTAAAATTGGCCATTTACCTCACAATAAATTTGATTCATGAATTACGGTTTCGGGCAAATATATAGATTATGGCCGCATCTAATACTTATAAATAAGAAAATTGAGTATTGATTTTTTTTGGGTCCGATTTAATTCCTTTTTAATAGATTTGGAAAGTAAATTCATCTTATTGTAAATTTCTAGCTATTTATGTTTAGAATCAACATTCTTTTGTTTGCTTTATTTTTCACTGGAATTTTTAATGCCCAAATTTTAAATGGCCCTATGATTGGTCACGTTACGCACCATGAAGCCACGCTCTGGGTTCAAACTTCAAAGAAGGAACATGTCGAATTTGCATATCGCGTTTTGGGCTCAAATCAAAAATGGAATTATACACCAATGCAAGTTACCCATCAAAATGAGGCATACGTATGCAAATCGATTTTAGGAAATTTGATGGCAGGCATTCAGTATGAATATCGGGTAGTTTTAAACGGTAAAATACAAGCGCCAATCGGCGTGCAGTCTTTTGAAACATCTGCTCAATGGGCCTACAGAACCGAGCCCAAAGACTTTACTTTTGCCTTGGGTTCATGTACCTATATCAATGAAGAGGCTACCGACAGAAATGGAAAGCCTTATGGAGGTGCATACAACATTTTCGAGCAGATTGCTAACCAGTCGCCAAATCTGATGCTTTGGCTCGGTGACAACGTTTATCTAAGAGAATCAGACTGGACATCCAAAAGCGGGATTGAACATCGTTATACCCATACGCGCAATATTAAAGAAATGCAGCGCCTTCTGGCCAATTGTCCTCAATACGCCATTTGGGATGATCACGACTTCGGGCCTAATAATTCTGATGGAAGCTTTATTAATAAAGCCTTAACAAAACAAGCATTTGATTTATTTTGGGCCAATCCTTCCTTTCAACCCGAAGGTTTGGCTGGCATCACCAATCAATTTGATTGGTCGGATTGTCATTTTTTCTTGTTAGATAATAGATATTATAGAGCACCAAATGATAGAAAAGATGGAGAGAGAACAATTCTTGGTAAAGAACAATTAGAATGGTTTAAGAATGCCTTATTGAATAGCCCGGCCACATTCAAATTTGTAGCCATAGGAGGTCAGTTCTTAAATACGGCTCCAGTGTTTGAGAATTATAGCGCAAATGGGTATGCTAAAGAACGGCAAGAAATAATTGATTTTATTTACCTCCATCAAATAAAAAACGTCATTTTTCTCACGGGCGACAGACATCATAGTGAATTGAGTGTATTGAGAAGTGAGAATAATCCAACCATTTATGATTTGACCATTTCTCCTTTGACTTCCGGTGTGCACGACGCTAGCAAAGAAGAAAATACGCTTCGCGTTGAAAATAGCCATGTGGCCAGTCGAAATTTTGGAATTGTTCGCGTTTTTGGAGAGGGAAAAAATCGTTCTGTAGAAATTAAAGTCTTAGATGCAGATGGCAAACAATTTTGGGTCGAAGAAATTACTTCAGAATAAAAAACGCTAAAAATATGCAAGTTTGTGTTTATTGTGCTTCAAGTGGGCGTATCCATCAAGACTATTTTGATGCTACTGCCAAACTTGCCAAACTATTTGTAAAAAATAACATTAAAGTAGTTTTTGGAGGGGGATCATCAGGGCTCATGGGTCAACTTGCAGATAGTGTATTGGCTGCTGGGGGGCAAATCAAAGGCATTATGCCTCAATTCATGAACGAAGTAGAATGGGGGCACCGAGGGGTTTCGGATTTTGTTTATACCCAAAGCATGCACGAGCGAAAAGCAAAGTTTCTAGAGGGTACAGATGCGCTTATTACGTTGCCAGGTGGGCCAGGCACTTATGAAGAATTGCTTGAATCCATTACGCTTAAGAAGTTGGCACAGTTTACCAAACCAATAGTAATTCTTAATACACGTGGCTATTTTGATGCATTTAATAACATGATGCAACAGGCTGTTAAAGAGAATTTTATGATTGATGATTTAAAGTATTTATATACAATTGTAAATACTCCTGAAGAAGTGATTCCGGCCATTGAGAATGCACATCTTTGGAATAAAGGATTGCGAGATGCAGGCAGTTTGAGATAAAAAAATAATAAATGAAAAATAGACGCCTCAATTTCGTTGACCGCTACCTTACATTATGGATTTTTATGGCTATGGGTATAGGCGTAACAATCGGAAATATCTTTCCTGCTGTAGACGAATGGATAAATAGATTCTCGATTGGAACAACTAATGTCCCGTTAGCAATCGGATTGATTATCATGATGATTCCACCACTTGTTAAAGTAGATTTCAAGAATATCCCCATTGTATTTAAAAACAGAAAACTCCTTTTAATTTCCCTATTCATTACTTGGATTGTAGGTCCGTTTTTAATGTTCCTTTTGGCTACAACTATGCTCAAAGATCAACCCGAATACCTCACTGGATTGATAATCATTGGTCTTGCACCGTGCATTGCCATGGTAATTGTATGGAACGAGCTTGCCGGTGGTAATAGAGAATTAGCTGCAGGATTAGTGGGGGTTAATAGCTTATTGCAAGTCTTTTTCTTTTCTGCCTACGCTTACTTTTATCTTGAAATAATGCTTCCGCTATTTGGATTGGATTCTATTGAAATTAATTTAAGCTTTTTGGAAGTAGCCAAAACAGTGGGTATCTATTTAGGCCTTCCTTTTGGAATTGCTGTATGCTTAAGATACTGGATTTTAAAGAAAAAGGGCGAGACTCACTTGAACACCAAATTCATTCCGAAAATTTCACCTCTCACGCTTTATGCTTTGCTTTTTACAATTGTAGTGATGTTCAGTTTAAAAGGGCAACTTATAGCAGACTTGCCTTACGATGTTTTCATGGTTGCACTACCATTGGTCATCTTCTTTTTGATTATGTTTTTCTTGATGTTCTTTTTTTCAAAATTGACTGGAGCAAACTATGCCGAAACTGCTACGGTTGCTTTTACGGCAGCTGGTAACAACTTTGAACTAGCTATTGCCGTGGCTATAGGTGTTTTTGGCTTAAATTCAGGGCAAGCTTTCGCAGGTGTAATTGGCCCATTAGTAGAAGTACCTGCACTTATTCTCTTGGTAAAAGCAAGTTTGTATTTGAAAAGGTATTTTAAATGAAGAAAAACTTTCTAGTACTATGCACTGGCAATAGTTGCCGTAGCCAAATTGCAGAAGGTTATTTAAGGCATTTTCATCGAGAAAAAGCGAATGTTTACAGCGCCGGTATAGAAACACACGGTGTCAACCCTCGTGCCATAGCCACAATGAAAGAAGATGGAATTGACCTTAGCGCACACACTTCAAACCACGTAGAGGAATATCTTCATATTCCTTTTGATCTAATATTGACCGTTTGCGACCACGCGAGCGAACGCTGTCCGATTTTTCCGGGAAAAGCACGACGTGTTCATTATAATTTTAAAGACCCAGCAAAAGCCATTGGAACTGAAGATGAGATTAGGGCTGAATTTAGTAGGGTGAGAGAGGAAATCAAAGAATTTTGCAGATTGCTGGAGATTTAAGAGCAAAGCTCCTTGCGCATTTGCCTTTAAATAACACCATATTTTATTTATAGCACCATGAATTTTAGAAAACCTAAAGACTGTGTTGTATATACGAAGTAGATTCCACGATCCAATACACAATCGATTTTGTTATTTCCAGGCCATAACATACCATGCTGAAGCTCTTTTCCTTCTAAATTAATAATTTGATATTCTATTGAAAATGATTGCGGGTTAACGATATTAAAAGAGCCCGTTACCGGATTGGGCCAAATGCGTAATCTTTCGGTTTCCATTTCAGTTATGGATACATCCCCAATCTTTAAAGGAACAGTATTTGTACCGATTAAATTCAAGTTTCTCAAATCGTAATAAGAGGCTGTAAGAAAGCTATCAATGGCTAAATTTCCATTCATCAATAAATCATAACGTTCACCTGGATACAAACTTACTTCGCTTACATTGGGCATGGTTGGAACCGGCCTTCCATCGGATAAAATAATTTGTGCACTAACTGAACTTGGCCATTGAAAAATAGTTTTGCCATAGCCAATATTGGCTAATCTTAATGCAAAGTGATCACCAACACTAGAAACTATATCATGTTCACCATCATGTAATTGCGTACCAGATTTTCCATTCAACATTAAATAATTGGCTTCAAATAAGTGAAAAGGCCCTGGCGATATGGGATTGTTATTCCAATCTAAATCAAATTCTGAACTCAAAAGAGAAAACTCTTGTTGATAAGAAGTTCCATTATCAACAAGCGTACCTGGGCCACTGCTGGGGTCAACGATTACAAGCCCATACATACCCATAGCCACATGTAAGGTGGTGAGGACATGGCAATGATAAATAAAAGTTCCGGCATTCGTGCAATTAAATGAATAATCAAAGGTGAGATTGGGTGCAATTTCCAGTGAGGTATGTGGAACGCCATCGTTGGCTTGATTTGCATCTAATCCATGAAAGTGAATGGTGTGCATTTCTGGCGAATTATTTTGAAAGTGCACAATGGCGCTATCGCCTTGGGTAAACCTTAGCGTGGGCCCAGGGATAAATACCTTGTTTCCAGGATTTGGTGGCGTGTTGTCTCCAAAACCCCAAAACTGGACCTGACCACCATTCTCAAGCTCGTAAACGCCATTCATTCGTGCTTGTAACCAATACTCCGTGATAGGTTGTGCCCATGTTAAAATGTAACTTGAGAATATTAAAGACGCTATGAGTAAAAATAATTTCATTCTACGGAGCAATATTTAACATGGTCATCATCCCACCGCTATAGCCTCCTGCGGTTGTAACGGCTGTGAGGTTGTGGTCATGCACAGGGTAGGAGCCTGCTTTATCGGGTACAATCAATAATATCATGCCGTCTTGGGGCAATACTGGTGCTGAATCCTTTTGCCAACCTACTTGAAAAGGATTTTTTGTACTACTTAATATTTTGAAATGAAAACCATGAAAATGCAGCGTATGGGTCATGTTGCCAGCATTCAATACAGTGATATAAATGCTGTCTCCAACTTGCCCATTGACAATGCCCAGGGAATCATTCATGTTGAGCGGATAGTCATAACCATTTATGGTAAACAAATTTGGTCTATAAGGATTAGGAAAGTCTTGTAGGCTTTGATTTGCGATTGGTGCGCTAATATTGGTTTGCAAATCATACAAATTCCAGTAATAACGGTGTGCTGCAGGAAGGCCAGCAATTATCGCAAAACTACCCCCGAGTGTTTTTGCCGAAAAATCAGAAGCGACAAGGGCGTAAACTTTTTGTTGATCAAAAGTTCGCGTAAGTGTAACTGAACCAAGGGGTGAAAGGACCATTCCCGAAGCGAAATCATTCCATTGTAATTCGTGAGCGATGGTATCGAGATTGATGATATCTATTGTAAGGCTAGTATTGAGATCCACATAAAAAGGAGCCGCCTGCAACTCCATAGAAGGTTGCTGACTTAAGACACTTCGAAAAGTATTGACAGTGCCTATCTGATAACTATCCGTTTTCATATAAAGTGTCAAGCTAAACACTTGTGTAACTATGCTCAGTTGCAAGAGAAGTAAAAAGCGAAAACGCATGTCGTAAAATTAATATTTATCTGAGAATTTGATAAGTGATTAGCAGCGGGAAATGATCCGATGGAAAGCTTAAACCAAATTCGCTTTTCTCGACAACACTTAAAAATGATAAAATGTTTGACGATCCAAAAATATAATCGATGCGTTTGTCATCTAACGGGCTTTGGGTGAAGGCATTAAAAGTGTTCTCAGAACAAAGCTCTGGATGTCTTAAACTACAAGTCAGATCTCTAAGTTGAGATTTGATCAATTGAATTCCTTGGTCAGATGGCTCCATATTGAAATCGCCTATGAGAAAAACAAGGGCATCAGTTTCTTGTAAAAACCCCGCGATTTGATCCAATATAAGTTCTGAAGAATGCAGCCTTGACTCTTGGCCAACATGATCAAAATGCGTATTGAAAACCCATGCTAACTCATTGTTTATACTGTTTTTTAATAGGGCATAGGTGCAGATTCTATTTAAGGCAGCATCCCATCCTATAGAGGGTGCATTCGGAGTTGGCGAAAGCCAGAAGGTGCCGCTTCGCATTAATTCAAATTTTGTGGTGTTATAAAAAATAGGGGAGAATTCACCCTTGATTTTACCATCATCTCTTCCAACCCCAACAGCCTTGTACGAGGGCAATAAGGCTTTCAAATCTTCTAATTGATTAAGGAGCACTTCTTGAAAACCAATGATGTTAATTTCGTTTTTTAAGACATATTGTGAAATAGGTACTTTCCTCTCTGACCAATCATTGGCCAAATCTGTGTGGCCATCGTAGCGAATATTGTAAGTGGCGATTGAGCCAATTTGTGACCATGCCCTGTATAGATTAAAAAACAGAAACAGTACAAGGCAAGTCTTTTTCATACTTTAAAATTAAATAATTAAAATTTTCAAACTTGATGATTTGAGCGAAATGATAACGATCAAGCTAAATCTTTTAATGCAAAATATCGATAGCACTACTTGGCACTTGCATTAATTGCCTTGTTCTTTAAATAGACAACTTGATTTTGTGGCGACTTAAGCGCATTGATCATTGCATTGCCAATGCGACTTGTTGTGGTCACGTTTTTCATTCTTTTAAACAGAGGGTAAAAAGGTTTTAAAAGCTTATAAATAGTATTGTACCAAGCGGTTGATGACTGAATTTGATCTTCGGGCAAAATCATTCCCGGACGAAAGAGCAACACTTGATAAAACCCTTTGTAGCGGATGTAATTTTCCGTTTTCCCCTTGACTCTTGCCCACATTTGTCTTCCTTGTTCAGTTTCATCGGTCCCTGTGCCAGATACATAACAGAAAGTACTGTTCGGATTTAATTGATAACACAGATCTGAAAGTAATTGAGTATAACGAAGTGTTTTTAGGGTGTATTCTGATTCTGACATGCCAATTGAGGAAACTCCCATACAATGAAAACAGGCATCAATTGTATCTATATGTTGCTCAATTGACAATAAATTAGAAAAATCTTCTAACAATATTTCGCTGATTTTAGGATCTTCAATACCTACGGATTTTCTACTTATGAGCGTAATTTTTTTTATGAATGGATCTTTTAAACAAGCAAGTAAAACACCTTTGCCTACCATCCCCGTGGCCCCAGTGATAATGATTTGTGACATCCTGCAAATTTATTAAATCACATGTGAATGAAAGCTATCTACTTCAGCAATCATGCTGTGGTAATATCGGTACCATTTGCTTTGCCCTAAGGCTTTAGCTTCCCGATGTATTGGGTGCTTGGCCCATTGCTTTATGGCCTCTTTATTTTGCCAATAGCTAATAAAGGATCCACGGCCATCTAGCTTCATACTTTCATAACCCAAAAAACCTGGTATTTGCTTTACCAATTCCAAGGTGCGCTCGTCGTAGTCTAGATAGCCTTCGAGTTCTTCGGATAAATAATAATTGAAAATAGATGCAAAGAAAGGTGCTTGGGGCGGGGTGGAGGTGTGCCAATTAATCATAGATTTTTTTTGAATACAAACATAATATTTAGCTTTGAATTCTAATTTAAAGTAAATAAAAATGCCAACCTCTTTTTCAATTTGCCTCTGGCACCATAACGCCAAAGAAATGGCTGCTTATTATCAAGGGATTTTCAAAGATTTTAAACAAATTTCCGAAAACCCAATGGCATCTGTCTTTGAATTGAATGGCATGCGTATGATGTGTTTAAACAATGCCGTGCCAAACCAATCTTTCAATGAGAAAATATCTTTTGTACTCACGGTAGATACACAAGAAGAAATAGATTACTACTGGAAGCATTTTTCCAAAGAAGGAAAAGAGGGGCAATGCGGATGGATAGAAGATAAATATGGCGTGTCGTGGCAAGTTGTGCCAAGCATCTTGGGCAAACTCATGACCAACCCCCAAACAGCACCTAAAGCTACTTACGCGTTTATGCAAATGACTAAGTTTGATATTGCCAAGTTAGAAGAGGCGGTGAAATAGTTTGGCTTTGAGTATACAAGTTCTATTGAATCAACTTTTTAATACAGGCAAATCTTTTATTTATCGATGGGTTTTACCAATCGCACCTTACATTTAGGAGTTTCTTTTCTTTTAAAGCTACCATCCTTGAAGTAAAAAACATAATAAAGGTCATGATTATGACCTATTCCATTCTTTATTGGTCCGGTAATTGATAAATAACTGGCAGCTTTGATCTCCCCTTTATCTTTATTGGTAACTATAAATTTTTTAAAATTCCCTTTCCCATTCAATGATAATTGATAATACATTGCTTCTAATTCATCATTTGTAGGAAGTCTCCAAGGTTCATCAGGGAAAATATCATTTGCTTCCCATTCTCCGTTTAAATCCTCTTTTGCAATTCCTAGTTTTTTACCATGTACTTCAATAATGTAACCCACTTCATAGTTCCAATTTTCAAAAGGCTTATCAACACACTTTTTCCAGAGAAAACCAAGTGGAATAACTACTGCTAAGAATATTAATACTTTACGCATTCTGAATTGATTTTAGATTTTCTCTAATTTTTCCCTCGGCGCCATTGATTGGATTTCTGTTGCGCTTCTTTTTCTTGTTTTTCAAGTTCCATCTTTTGAAGTAATTCTCTAAAAACTTCAGATTTCATATCCATGCTGTGGTATCCTATATCTTTCTTTTCCCCATCTGCAGTAACGATATAAATCATCGTATTGCCTGTGCTTTCAAAATATCCTTCGGAGGGGTCCGGCACCAATAAAATTGAAACATATTGTTTCATTTCTCCTGTATCTTGATCTGGTTCGAGTGCCTTATTTAACCTATTTTTCATGTCTTTAATTTGATATGAATTAAAAGGCAATTGATCAATTTGTGTGTTCAACTGATCATACATCAGTTTTTTACTTTCGTTCTTAGCGTTTTCTTTGGCCACAATGGGTTTTCGCACCTCCTCAATTTCCGCAATTTTTTTATCTCGTTCTGCTTTAGAAACCATACTATTAATAGCAGCTGCAGCTCCTTTTAATGAAAAGCTAAAATCTAGGTCCCCTTCACTTGAATGCACGCGAAGATATAGTGTATTAGCGCTTGTCATTTTATCGAGCATTTCAATGGGATAAAAATAAGCCACCTCGCTTTTCGGGAAGTAAAAGCCCTTTACGGTAAGCGTTGTATTGCGATAGCCATCGTCAAAAGCCGTTGCCGGCACTTGATTTGAATTGTCATTGGTGTAAAGTGCAACGTTATATAGATTATTTGGTTCAGAATCAATTGCCCAGATTAATTGCTTGCCGCGATCTTTAAAGATGCCAATTCCACTTACTTTTAATACCACCTCGCCATTGGCAAAAGCTTGTATTTCTAGCGTTGGGATATAGGCTTTACCTGTGCCCCGTTCTTTAAAAACACTTGGTGTTCCAGAAACCTGCGTAAATGAATGCTTGCCATCCATCGGATTACCGCCCTGCGATACTTTCCAATTTTGCCCAAAGCAAGAAATCGTTACCAAGAGTGCGCCAAGAAAGGTGTATTTCATCATATTTTCATGTTTTAGTTACAGAAAAATACAAAAAAATATTAGAAAAAATTACCTAAGCACTCTATTAACTAAAACAATCCAGGTTACTTTAAGATCAAGAGGTTATTAGAATCATTAATATCCGGTAATATTTGATTTGGATCTATTAGTATTGACACAATTTCCTTGTTTTTAATTGGTATAAACACCTTATGTGAATTCACAGCACTTGACCAAGTTGGAAGTATTTGTGTGGGATTTTTAAAGTCCTCTTTAGGGTTGTTTGTAAGATCTAATGGGATATAAAAGTATTTTTTACTACCATCTGTTAATACTATTTCCAATTCTACAGGAACTGCAATACCCTTTCTTTCTAGCGTGAGTTCAATGCCGTTTATTTCTTTTTTTACCTCTTCTAAACTGAGGTCGATGGTTTGAGTAGTATTTAACCAATAATTTTGAAACCAAGTCAATTCCATGCCGCTGACGTCTTCGAATACCTTAACAAAATCATTGGGTTCAGGATGTTTGAATTTCCATTGCTGGTAGTACTTTGAAAATCCTTCTTTCATTTTATTGTCGCCTATTATGTATCTTATCATTTCTGCAAATAATTGCCCTTTATAGTAAGCTGCATTATAATACGCAAAATCCTCTTGAAAATGATTTGCTGCGGTTGCTATGGGCTCCTCATTTGAAATAGCGCGCATCCAAGCGTAAGAACTGTATGCATCGCGTGCTGGATATAGCTCTAAATTAGAGATATTACTTAATCTAGCTTCAGCATAACAGGTGATGCCTTCATCCATCCAATGATGTAAATTTTCATCTGAACCAAAAATACCGTAAAAGTAATTGTGCATAAATTCGTGGCAAGCAGTATTAAAAAAATCCATCCTAGAACCTTCAAGCATCGTACACATTGGATATTCCATGTAGCCTTCGCCTGCTTGAATAAAGGAAAATACTGGATAAGGATAAATGCCAAATTCTTCTTTACAAATGGCGTATGCAGAAGGCCAATTTTCTATTAAATTGCGCCATTGATTGGCGTTATAATCTCCAAAGAAAAACTGAAAATCTATGCCATCAATTGTTTTCTTCTCAAAGGACCATTCTTTATCTGCTGCCCAGGCAAAATCATGTACATTTTCAGCATGAAATTCCCAATTTACCATGCCGTTAGTCGCAGATCCATTGGTGCTTCTCCATCCATCTTTTGTATATTCCTTATTTTTAGGTTTGCCTGTTCCGGCAATAGTATAACTTGCATCGCATTGTATATTTACATCAAAGGTGCCAAATGTACCGGCAAATTCGCGACCTAAATACGGATCTGTATGCCACCCTTGTTTATCGTAGCGGCAAATTTTGGGATACCATTGTGTAAAGGTAAAATCTGTTCCAGCAGTATTGTTTTTTCCGCATCGATTTAATGATGATGGTACAACTGAATTAAATTGCATTGAAATTTCAATTTTTTCACCAGCCATCAATGGTTTGGTAAGTTTAATTTGACCAATAGATTCAAAGACCTTCATTTCAATGGGCTGTCCATTCACTTGAACATTGGCAACGGAAATGTTGCCAAAATCGTTTTTTTTGAGCGCATTTTGATCTACGCCCATTTTTTCAAAGGCATGGCTACCTTGAGAAAAGGAATTCCAATAAAGATGAAAATATATCTCTTGAATTGCATCGGGCGAATTATTGGTATAAATGATTTTTTCATTGCCCGCTAATTTGGCATCTTGATCATTTAGCTGTGCTTGAATGGAATAGTCAACTTTTTGTTGCCAATATCCATTTTGGGCTTGGGATACTAAAGATGTGGCCAAGAAAACAAAGGCTATTTTATTTTTAATTTGAAGCATTTATATGGGTTTTTAGATTTAAAATTCTGTTGTAGTAATCTAGCAATAATAGAATAAAAAATGATAAAAAAGTTACATGTTCAATGCGGCTTTCTTTAAGTTAAAAATTTGTGTTAAAGTTTAACCCAAGAAAAAACCCAGTAAAGCTAGTGCTGTACTGGGTTTAAGTTGCTCCCCCTGCTGGACTTGAACCAGCGACCCTCTGATTAACAGTCAGATGCTCTAAGTCCAATAATCCCAGTAGCAGCAATGCCTCCCAGTTTTTTACTTAAAAATTTGCCAGTAAAATTTATAATGCTTGGTTAATTTAACATTGTAAATTTAGTTAAATGCACCAAGGAAAACATACTACCTTATATGATATATTCCTGAATAAGTATGATTTTTTACAAGGTCATTGTGTAGTTTTTCAAGAGCAACCTTGAATGAGTCTTCAGATGAAAATCTGTAAGGCATATCCATGTCTTTAGAAATAAATCCGTTTAGCTTCGGCATTGCTTTTTTTTCCACCAAAAAGTACATTTTTCTTGGCTCATTGTGCTTAGCATACCAATAACCAATTTCTTGATTAACCCATTGTGTATTTAAGGCCTCTTCTGTTAACAATGCTACAAAAACATTTGAAGAATCCAGGCCTTTTTTAACTTTTTCAGAACTTGGTGTCAGGTTCATGTTTTGTTCAGGAACAATTGTAAGTGCAAATTTTTTGTTCTGCTCAAACATTGATTTTAAATGGTTCAAAAGAGCTTGGTTTTTTGAACTGTAGCTGATAAAAATTTTAGTCATAATATAAAATTTAAGTTAATAAAATGGCATACTCTAGAATAACTCCGGATCTATTAATCTGTTGCATTTTTATTCCGTGCACCCAAACAATATTATTTTTACTTTGGATTTGTTCAAAAATGCAGTATACGAAAAAAAAACACCACCCATTTCTGAGTGGTGCTTGTCTTAGAGCTGGTTATCATCCCTGAAGCTGTAGTACTTGTTCCCGGGTGTAACTATCACGTGGTCTAGCAATACAATATCCAGTAGCTTACATCCATCTTTTAACCTCTTGGTAATTTGTATATCCTGCTCTGATGGCTGCGTTAGCCCAGAAGGGTGGTTGTGGCTAATGATAAGCCCAGACGCAAAACACTTTACGGCAACAGAGAGTACTAGCCTGATATCAATGGTAGTGGTGGATATGCCTCCAGTGCTTAATCTCTGGAACCCCTTTACTTGGTTAGCATGATCCAAATGCAAAACAATAACTTGCTCCTGGCAGGCTATAGTGTTTTGGTTGAACACTTGCATTAATACCCTGTGCGCTTCCTCTGAGTTGGTCACTTTTTGCCCGGTTTGGTAGGTGCCAGGTTTGTACACAATCTCTAATTCATGTACTGTAGATTCAATTTCTTTCATAACTAATATTTTTACATTTTTTCAAAGTAAAAAGTGGTTATGAGTTGTACATTTTAAAAGTTTATTGTGGGGTTCACCTAAATAAATTACTTTTTAATTTAATTTAAGTAATAAACAATATATGTTTAAAAATTAATGATTTGCAAATATTTTAATTTGATTAATATTAAGAAGGTTAAATATTATAACGCGGATTTTTATTATTCCAAAGAAGTTTTAAAGAATCAAGAGTGGATTGGTCCTCTAATAAATAGTTCAATGCATCAAGTACTTTTTTTTCTGGTTTGTTCATACCTTTACAATCATAAATTTGGCCATTAAAGAAAAATCTACAATCTATATTTTCAGACTTTTTTAGAATGTGAAAATGTGGCTTGTTGTCAATTAAATGGTCATTTGAATATACATGAAACTGGTAACCATACTTAGATTTCCACTCTTTAAATTGATGTAATTCTAAATACTTAATATTTTTTTTTAATCTTTCAATTGTATTGCCTTTGGTAAGTTGATGGATTATATCATCAAGAATTTGGTTTAAGTTGTCTTCCAGGTTAGTTTCCATATTAACTTGCTTCTACAATGGCAATCTCCTCCTCATTAAGCCCATATAGCTTATAAACCATAGCATCTATGGTTTTATCAGTATCATCAATGGTAGCTTTTATCTCCAACGCTTTTTTAGACTCTTCTAAAAAGTAATCTTCCCACTCAGCTTCTTGGGATAAAGTCAATTTAACTTTCTTTTTACCCAATTCTTTTAAAAACTCTGCATAAGTAAGTTTATACCAATCTTGTATTTTTTTTGGCAACGCCTCCAATTCAAATTTCCTTTGCATTGTTCTTTGGAACTTTTGGGAATGCACTTGTAATTCTTTGTTTAATGAAAGCATCAAATCTGATTTTTCAATAAATGGAATCATATTAGCCTCAATATTTTTTGATATTGGTAAATTTCTAACATCGTTAATTAAAATCTTGGGAATAGAAGTTTCAGCATTAGCTTTGGGATTAACCTTTAAATGATACCAAGTTAAAAGACTAGAATTAATTATGGTTAATATACATTTGAGAATATTTTTATCTTTTCTACTAATAATATTAATTATAGAAGGAGTGTTGTAAAATTCTTTTTCGAGATAAACAGATGATAACTTATATCTGTTACCTCTGGTTATTTCCATTATGAGAATTCTTGGATTATTAAAAAATTTCGGATTTACATAAGAGGCTACATGAGCTCCGTATTTGACATATTGAAATGACTCTGAATAAGAATACCTACTAATATCTTGTCCTTGAATTTCTTGTTTCCATTCATCATTTTTTTTCTCTAATGAATGCCATAGTCTATTGTCAACTATTTGATTACCTACAATTTCCCCATAATTTTTGATTAGATCACTTCTTCTGTAAGGAATATAGCCTTGAGAAACTTCACAATAATAATTTACAGAATGAGATGATTCTTTTATTTTCTTTATCAGACTTATGTCCTGTGCAGAGTTGTTCAGATTAATTTGTAAATCTTCAGTTTTTAAAATGTCTAAGGTATCTAATTCATTGGATAAATAGATGGTTTGATTTTCAACTCTTCCAACATTTATTTTTCCTTTTAGCTCATCTTTTTTAAGCATTAATATTACGGTATCTAAATCTGCTGATTCAAAAACTTTTGTTGGTAAATCAATAATTCTTTCAATAGTATAATTTAAAATAAACTCCCTCAACTTTTTATGTTGTTGGATTGTCAAAAAAGTGTATGGAATAATATACCCTAATAATCCACTCTGACTTGTTATTCCGACACCTTTTTCAATAAATATGGCATATGTATCTAGTTTATATGAAGCAGTTAAATAATTTGATGTATAAAATTTTTGTTCTTCTTTAGAAATGTAAGCACCATATGGTGGATTACCAATAATAACATCAAACCCCCCTTTTTCAAATACCTTTGGAAAAGCTTGTTGCCAATTAAAGGCTTTATCACCTGCTATTGCCTCATCATCAATTAAAGAATTACCACATTTTATATTTCCATTTAGGTCATTCAGTTTCCTGTTAGGCTGTGCTGTTCTCAGCCATAAAGATAGTTTAGCTATCTCAACACTTTCTTCATTCAAATCCACTCCAAAAAGGTTGTTTTCTAAGATGCTATTTTCTATATCACTCATTACCAAAGCATCTCCAAACAATTTAGCTTGTAACTCATCTATGTACCGGTGTTCTTCTATCAAAAATTCAAGTGCCTGGTTCAGGAAAGCTCCAGAACCACATGCAGGATCACAAATAGTTAATTCTAATAGCCATTTTCTGTAGGTATTTAGTTTTCCAACTAAACCTTGAATGGTAAGTTTCTTTCTTTTTATATCTGTATGGTAGTCTCCCTCACTAATTTCAAGTTCTTGTTTTTTCTCTTCACATAATTTACCAACCGTATTTTCTACTATATATTTAGTAATATATTTAGGTGTGTAAAAAACACCATCTTTTTTCCTCTTAGTTTTAGATTTATCAATTTCTTGCCCTTCTAAATGGGCTTTAATCTCATCTAATTCATTTAATGAGTTTTCAAAAATATGTCCCAGTATATTAACGTCTACTTCACTTGCAAAATCATATTCAGCAAGCTTTATGGTGTGTTTATACAACAGGTCATCCTCTATTCTAATGTTATCTAATATCTCATCTGCCTGAAAAAGTCCTCCACTATATGCAAACACATCATATCTCTTGCCTTTATATCCAACATTTAGGTATCCAAAATATTGCTTAAATCTTTCATATAAAGGGATTTCTACGTCTCTTTCTTGCAGTTCTTTCCAGTCACTTAATATTAACCTAACTGAATTAGGAGGCAATAAATGTCTATCCTCACCGAAGAATAGAAATAAAAATCTATCTAGTAACTTTTGGGATTTCTTGAATAATTCTAATTTATCAAAATTTGGATTTAATAATACTAAATTCTGATATAATTCCCTCTTGAACAGGGAGTAATCTTTGTAGAGTTTCTTGGTAATTATATCCTCTGCACTTAAGGATTCATTCTTTATTTTCTGGGCTATATTTTGAGACAAATTCTCAAATGCCAGACACAAATACAATAGCTTAAACTCATCCTCTCTAAGAGCAAATAGGTTAAATTCAAGATGTTCTGTTGCATTATCTATGTAAAAACGGAGTTTTTCAAAGTTGGAAGTGATGACATATATACAATCAGGCTGATTATTTTTATACCCGAATGCTTGCGCTTCAATTTTACCTAGATCAGTTGTATTAGTTCCCTTGAGTTCAATTACAGCTTTTACCTTACTATCAATAATAATTGCTCCATCCGCTTTTTTACTGTCCTTAACATTTTTGTACTCAGTGGTAAGATTGAATTTTGTTTCTGTTGACGAGGCAGGTTTAGTATAGCCAAGAATTTTTACAAACAAATCTTCCAGAAACTCTCCTTGGTATTGCTCTTCTTTTAAGTTTCTAATATCTAACTGTACTGATGGATTTAAAAAATGTTTCTTGTAATCAATCCATTTTTCAGAAACAACATCATTATTTTGTGAATTAAAATACTTAGATAAGACAGAGTTTTGAAATAAAGGCATGGCTTTTTTATTTGTGAAACAATAGACACATTATGCTTATGTTGGACAGTGGTGCATAAAATTAGCAAATAGTTCAATCTAAGATTAGTCAACACTGATTAAATCCTCATTTATTGCCATATTAAAGATGGTCCTCAGACTTCTAAGGTACACTCCCATGCCGTTTATACTAATTCCTGTTATGTGCATGTTTTTCTCAAGCTCTAGTAAGTTTCGGTAGCTAAAATCTTTAAATGGAATATCTAAGTTGGTATATCTTCCAATTGTAGCCATACTCTGCTTATGAACCTTTGCACCACCAAGTCTTTTTTTAGATACAAGGTCATCAATTACTTTCTGCCAATACTCTCTAATGGTGAGTTCATCTGGAGACTTATTCAATAAATAATTCTTAAGAGTTTTGAGACAACTCTTATTCGGGTTGCTCAAAATGAAAAGTTGTAGCCTTTTTAAATAATCTGCCTCCAATTTAAATAGAGCCTCACTCAATCTAGTTTGGCCTAATATAATTCCAGTTTGCTCATTAAAGTGTTCCTCTGGAATACTAACCCCTGTACCAATCCTCAGGGGTTTTGAATCTATTACAGTAGTAAAAACAAGTGGGTAGGTACCATCTTTTTTTTGTCTACGCTTGTCTAGCACTAATTTTAATGTTGCCATTCTTAAAGATTTGCAGCAAAAAAATTTGCCAGCAAATTTGCCAGTAAAAAGCTGTTTGGAGGGTTTTTTAACTTGATTTGGGTAATTACACCCCAAAAGTTTAACCCAAGAAAAAACCCAGTAAAGCTAGTGCAGTACTGGGTTTCAGTTGCTCCCCCTGCTGGACTTGAACCAGCGACCCTCTGATTAACAGTCAGATGCTCTAACCAACTGAGCTAAGGAGGAATGTTCTCTTTCGAGGATGCAAATATATATAATTTTTAGAATTTGAAAAGTTAAATTTCGAAAAATAGTTTGCCTTTTTTAGAGTATTAGAGGTCTAAAAAATAAATCATTTTACATATTTATAATTCATCAATTCTAACATACGGTCGAAATTAATGTTGATGTCCATGAGGGCCGTGTGCATGGCCATGGGCCAATTCTTCCTCTTCGGCATTGCGAACTTCTAATATAGTTCCAGAAAAATGTAAGTCGGTACCTGCCAATGGGTGGTTGAAATCCATTTTAATGGCCTCATCTGAAATTTCTAGAATTCTGCCGCGCAATTGATTGCCTTCATTATCCGACATGGGCACAATGCTTCCAACTTGAAACATTTTATCATCAAATTTCCCGTCTTCATTGTGAAAAATATTTGCAGGAAGCATGGCAATTTGTTGTGGGTCTTGTTCGCCATATGCATTGGCAGCAAGAATATGAAAATCAAAATGTTCGCCTGCACTTTTTCCAGCCAATTTTTCTTCAAATTCTGGGATCATCCCGCCAACTCCATAAAGAAAAGTTAGGGCATTTTCATGCGTAGTTTCTTCGATATGTTCTTTGGTTGTGTGATCTGTAAGTTTGTAGGTCAAGGTAACGACCTTTTGGTGTGAAATTTGCATTTTTTTATTGTTGAATTAAAAGCTTTACAAAGTTGGGTAAAGCAAAGGTTGAAAAATGTATATCCTCATTGTAATAACGCAAGCCATTATCTGCCACGAAGGCCTTGATTGCTTCTATGTTTGTAACTTTTCGTGGATCTACTGAGCCCTTGATGCCATATTGAAAACACCACATTCCAGTAGGGTAGGTAGGGACAAAAAATAAGCCAACCGGAGCTTTTGAAACACCAAAGATCTGTTGCAAAGTAAAGTTGAGTTCAGAAAAAGCCTTCTCATTAAATTTTGGAGATTCGCCTTGAGCTACCAATATACCTTCAGCTTTGAGGGCACGGTAACAATTTTGATAAAATTCTATGCTGAAAAGCCCCTCTGCAGGGCCAACTGGATCAGAACCATCTACAATGAGCAAATCATATGTTGCATCTGGCGCATTTTGCACAAAAGCAATTCCGTCGTTAACGATAAGTTCAAGACGAGGGTCTTCAAACGAGGCTGCAATTTCTGGTAAATGCTCCTTACATGCCCTAATGACCTCGCCATCTATTTCTACCATCGTTACTTTCTCAATATTGCTGTGGCGCAATACTTCTCGAACTGTACCACCATCACCACCGCCAATAACCAATACATTTTTAGCATGCGGTAAGGCAAATAAAGCAGGGTGGGAGATCATTTCGTGGTAATGGAATTCATCTTTAATGGTGGTCATTACCATGTCGTCTAGGGCAAGCATTTTGCCATATTTGGTAGATTCAAGTATACGAACGCGCTGAAAAGGAGATTGAACATCAAAATAAACCTCTCCAGTAAAGCGAAGTGATAAAGCTTGATCTTCGTCTTTGTCTGTAAACCATACATTTCGCGTATAAAAGTCTGGATTTCTCCATTCTGCGGCTTTTTCGCGAGCCGTAGTAATATCAAAATCATTGCGCGTTAATAGATTAACAGAGCCGCGTTTCATTTCTAGCGCAGAGTAGGATTTGGCTTTAAAACATTCTTTCAAGTGATCAAAAGCGATCCATGCATTCATTTCTCCACAGGTAAATACGTCAACTGCTGCATATCCATATTCTGGCCATGTATGAATAGCTAAATGACTTTCTTGAATAACCACAACCCCTGAAACTCCATAAGGTGAGAAGTGATGAAATGTAGAATTGATTACTGTGGCTTCGGCTTTTCTTGCTGCCCCAACCATGTCGCGCTCAATTGCGGCAACGTCGTTCATAACGTGTGGGTCGCAATTCATAAACTCCACTAAAATGTGGTTTCCGAGTGCTGTGCTGTTCATTTGTCTAAGAATAATTTTGAATTGAGGGGCAAAGGTACAGAAATTCAAACGATTGTATTGCAAGCCTAATAAATCAATCGGATAAATAACGCAATTTATCTAAGCTCAATTTAATTCTTGCCTGATTAAAAATAACAGTCAGATTTTTTCCTTTGATTTCTTCTACTACACCAATTTTATTGGTTTGGATCAATTGCACCTTGCTACCCAATTTTATTTTTTGTTGTTCAAATTTTTGTGCTCGTTGCAAATCTTTTTTTGTCGCTTTGCTTAAAGACGCAGGTAGAGGAGCTTTTTTCTTAATGTTTTGCTTTGATTTTTCTAAGCGTAAATATTCGGTCAGCTCGACAATTAGGGACGAATTGACCTCTTTTTTTCTTGATGTTGCATTAAACTTTTCAATAAAGGAGAGCATTTTTTTGCCTGCTTGCAATTGGCGCTGACTTGTTTTCTGCACTTCGCTTACAAGATTTTGCTTATGTTTTAATTTATTGATTTCTAACTCATACTCAGCTTTTGCACTTGCTGCGTGTTTGAGGCCAGCATCGAGTTGTTTATTTTGTTCTAAAAGCTGGTTGCGCTCCTTTTGAAGACTGCTTAATAACTTGTCAAGGCGCACCTTCTTTTGATTTAGCCTCGTTTTGGCCTCCAATATGAGTGTTTTAGCAATTCCGTTAAGCCTTGCAACTTCGAAGGTAAAAGAGCTACCCGGTTGCCCCAAAGAGAATTGAAAAAGCGGGGAGAGGTTATTTTCGTTAAATAGCATACAACCATTCACGGCCTCATCGAGTTGGTCTGCTTTGAGCTTAATGTTGGAGTAATGTGTCGTAACAACCGCGAAAGATTTTAGCTTATAGATTTCTTCAAAAAATACTTCTGCAAGCGCCGCACCCAATTCTGGATCAGAACCAGTACCAAATTCGTCTAGTAAAAGTAAGGTATGGGCGTTGGTATTGGATAAAAAGTACTTCATTCTTTTGAGCCGATAAGAATATGTACTAAGCTCATTTTCAATGGATTGATTATCTCCTATATCTGAAAGAATTCGCTTGAAAAATCCCATCTTACTTTGGGGTGCTACTGGAATCAATAATCCCGATTGAAGCATGATTTGTAACAGCCCAATAGTTTTTAAGGTGATGCTTTTGCCGCCAGCATTCGGGCCCGAGATAACGAGCATTCTCGAGCCTTGATTTAGAACTAATTCCTGAGCCATCGTGGATTTTCCTAAATCTTGATTTGCTTTTCTTAAAAGCGGGTGGTAGGCTTCAACTAAATGAAAGCCTGGCCCACTTGAAAGTTCTGGCAAAACAGCCTTCATTTCAAGGGCTAATTTGGTTTTGGCATTTAAAAAATCGAGTTCAGTTAACAATTTTTGATAGGCGCCAATGAGCGGCTTAAATTGAACCATCGATTCTGTTAATATTTGCAGAATGCGATGAATTTCTTTGCGTTCATCGTCAAATAAAAATTCCAATTCGTTATTGAGGGGCACATTAATCAATGGCTCGATGAAGGTTAAACTTCCTGTTTTACTAGAGCCATGTATATTGCCTTGAACTTTTCGTTTAAAAGTAGACAGAACGGTAAGTACACGTCTTTCATTGAGAAAAGTCTCCAATGTTTCTGCTAGCACTTTATCCTTGGTGCATTTTCTTAATTCTTTATCGAAATTTTTATTGATTTGATTTCTTAGGGTTTTTATTCGGCTTCTGATTTCTTTTAAACTCTCAGAGGCATCGTCTTTTATCTGACCTTTCTTATCAAAAACTTGATCAATTTGATTGACAATTTCATCGGTAGCGTAAACATCTTGTGTAAGTTCTTCCAATAGGGGATATGAAAAAAGGGCGTGCTCAAAAAAGTGCACGATGGCATTAGCTAGTTCCGAGGCCATATAAATACGCCTAAATCCCTCTAATGGAATAACTGCTTTATGAATTTGCAGCAATTTGATTTCTCGTTCTAACTCTTCAAAATCGAGAATAGGAAATTTTTCTTGATTGATCCGCACCTTGTGTAATTGATCGAGAAGCTGCAATTCACGGCTTAATTTTTCAAATTGAGCACTAGGCTGAAGTAACTTTACCCTCGCAAGGGCAGTAGGGCCAATACAAAATGATTCAAGCCAACTTTTTATAGAAGCAAAGTCAAGATCTCGTAAAGTTTGATTATCAGCACTAAACACCATGCAAAGATAGATTAACAAAATTATCCGTACCTTGTTTTAAAATATAGGAGATGAAAAGCAAAGAAGAAATTGTCGAGAATTGGTTGCCACGATATACTGGCGCGCCCTTAGCACAATTCGGTTCATATATATTACTCACCAATTTTTCTAATTACGTCCATCTTTTTGCAAGTAAGTTTAATGTTGAAATTCACGGCGAAAACAAGCCCATGCAAGTGGCAACAGCAAACGACATGTCGATAATTAATTTTGGCATGGGAAGCCCAAGTGCCGCGACTATTATGGATTTACTAACAGCCATAGAACCTAAAGCCGTACTTTTTCTAGGTAAATGCGGCGGCTTAAAAAAACGAAATCAAATTGGAGATCTTATTTTACCAATTGCGGCCATTCGCGGAGAAGGCACTTCTAATGATTATTTACCACCAGAGGTACCCGCATTACCGGCTTTTGCCTTACAAAAAGCCATTTCAACTACCATTCGAGATGCTAATTTAGACTATTGGACCGGCACGGTCTATACCACAAATAGACGCGTATGGGAACATGATGATACGTTTAAAGAATATCTACAAACCATTCGAGCATATGCCATAGACATGGAAACAGCAACAATTTTTACGGTCGGGTTTGCAAACAAAACGCCTACAGGCGCATTGTTATTGGTGAGCGATTCACCAATGATACCAGAAGGTGTCAAAACCGAAGCGAGTGATGCAGCGGTTACACATACTTATGTACAACGACATTTACAAATAGGTATAGATGCATTACTTCAGTTAAAGAACAATGGGCTTACAGTGCGCCATCTTCAATTCTAAAGCCATTGTCATATAATTAATATTATGTTAAATAGAATATGTCACATTCCAATAACTTTAATTCCCTATGCTCCTTCTCATTAAAATAACGCTATACAATGGCCATCTATTCTTTTAAAGGATTTACTCCTGTTATTAAATCTTCAAGCTTTGTGCATCCACAAGCAAATGTTACCGGAAATGTTATCATTGGAGAAAACGTCTATGTTGGTCCTGGAGCGGTTTTGCGCGGCGACTGGGGGCAAATTATCGTAGAAGACGGATGTAACATTCAAGAAAATTGCGTGATTCACATGTTTCCCGGAACAACCGTGCATTTAAAAGCTGGAGCTCATATTGGCCATGGTGCTATTATACATGGCGGCATAATTGAAGAAAATTGTTTAATTGGCATGAACGCTGTGATTATGGATGAAGTAATCGTAGGAAAAGAATCCATTGTTGGTGCACTAAGTTATGTTACATCTCAAATGCACATTCCACCTAGAAGTGTTGCTGTTGGTAATCCGGCTAAAATAATCAAGCAAGTAACTGATAAAATGCTCGAATGGAAGACCCAAGGTACCGCACTCTATCAGCAACTTGCTGTAGAGTGTCACAATGAGCTTAAGTCTTGCGAACCATTGAAGGATATAGAGCCAGATAGGCCTGTTCAACAGAAAACGTATTTTAATTGGCAACAAAGTAATGAACAATCTGATAATTTGTAAACATTCTTTAGGCGAAAGGAAAGTAAAGTATTACCTTTGACTCCCGTAGTTACAAACGTTTTATGTCCGAATCAACCAAATATGTTTTTGTAACCGGGGGTGTGACCTCTTCATTAGGTAAGGGTATTATATCTGCGTCGTTAGCAAAACTTTTACAAGCTCGTGGTTACAATACCACTATTCAAAAGTTAGATCCTTACATTAATATTGATCCGGGAACACTCAACCCCTACGAACACGGTGAATGTTTTGTCACTGACGATGGCGCTGAAACGGACCTCGACCTGGGTCATTATGAGCGTTTCACAAACGTTCCAACTTCGCAAGCAAATAATGTGACCACTGGGAGAATTTATCAATCAGTTATAGAAAAAGAACGCCGTGGTGACTATCTTGGAAAAACTGTGCAGGTAATTCCCCATATCACAGACGAAATCAAAGAGCGCATTCAGGCAGTTGCAAAAAATGGAGAATTTGATTTAGTAATTACTGAAATTGGTGGCACTGTTGGTGATATTGAATCACTTCCGTATGTAGAAGCCGTGCGTCAAATGCTTTGGGAATACCCTTCTGACTGTATTGTTGTTCACCTCACCCTTGTGCCCTTTTTATCTGCAGCTGGTGAACTTAAAACTAAACCAACACAACACTCCGTAAAACAACTATTGGAGTTAGGTGTGCAACCAGATGTACTTTGTTGCAGAACTGAACACGAATTAGATTTAACACTTAGAAAAAAAATTGCCAAATTTTGCAATGTTTCGGTAGACGCTGTTATAGAAGCACGAGACGCAGATTCAATCTATGATGTGCCTTTGCTCATGCAGGCCGAAGAACTAGATACCGTAGTACTTCAAAAATTAAACCTTTCGAGTAAACAAAGTCCAAATCTTGAAAATTGGAAATCATTTTTAAAGCGCATTAAAAATCCAAAACATAGGGTTCAAATTGGTTTAATTGGCAAGTATGTTGAATTAAAAGATGCCTATAAATCTATTTCAGAAGCTTTTATTCATGCAGGAGTCAGCAATGAAACACAAGTTGAACTATCCTGGATCCATTCTGAGAGCTTAAATTCAGAAAATATTTCATCTGAACTATCAGCTCTAGATGGCATACTAGTGGCCCCTGGTTTTGGCGCTAGAGGTATCGATGGTAAAATTGAAGCCGTCCGCTTTGCAAGAGAAAATAATATTCCTTTTTTAGGTATTTGTTTGGGAATGCAAATTGCAGTTATAGAATTTGCCCGAAATGTCCTTGGGCATTCAGATGCCCATTCTACCGAAATGGATGAAAAAACAAGCGCTGCGGTAATTTCTCTCATGGAGGAACAAAAGCGCATTTCAAATTTTGGTGGTACCATGCGTTTGGGGGCTTACAGGTGTCAACTTACGGATAATTCCAAAACCGCCATGGCTTATCAAAAAAATACAATTTCTGAGCGTCACAGACATCGTTATGAATTCAATAATCAATTTCTATCTGAATTTGAAGAAAAAGGAATGATTGCCTCCGGAAAAAACCCCGAAACTGGCTTGGTAGAAGTAATGGAAATTCCCTCGCACCAATGGTTTGTAGGTGTGCAGTTTCACCCAGAATATAAAAGCACCGTAGACTCCCCTCACCCACTCTTCGTGGCCTTTGTTCAAGCAGCTCTAAAAAACACAAAAAATAATTCTTATGGATCGTAATTCCACAATAGGTCTGGTATTAATTGGATTAATTATTACCATTTTTTCTGTAATGAACCAACCTTCTAAGAAAGAAACTAAAACTACAGACAAAAAAGAATCGTCCACTACAAATAATCGTGAAAAATCTTCATCGGTTGCAACATCCGAAAAGGCTAAAGGAAATGATGAAAATAAGCCAACAAAATCGAACCAAAAGTTTGTCCTTGCAAAAGATAAATTTACTTCAATTGAAAACGACGAACTTCGATTAGAATTTAATTCTAAAGGTGGAATTTTATCAGCAGTATTCCTTAAAAATCATAAAAAATATGAAGATTTTGCTTCAAATAAGGACAATCCCCTTTGCCTATTCGCCAGAGGAGATGCACACAATCAATTAATTTTAGGAACCACTAAAGGAAAAATTTACACTAAAAACTATCCTTTTGAAATTGTTAAGCAAGATAAGTCAATCTTAATTTTTGAAGCTGCCTTCGAACAAGGAAAAATTCGACAAATTTACGAGCTTCAAAAAGGATACAACCTGTCCTATAAAATTGAAGTTTTAGACAATAATGGATTCCAGCTTGATAACACTGTATTGAATTGGTCTGCAGATATGAGAAAGACTGAACGGTTGTTTTCTGAGCAGCGTCGTGTTTCAACGATATGCTTTAATCAAACGCAAAGTGGATTGGACTATCTTTCTGAATCCTTTAGTGAATCAGGACGCGCTGAAGAAAACATCGAATGGGTGGCCTTTAAACAGAGCTATTTTTCGGCCATTCTGCATCCTAGCAACCCATTCTTGAAAAAGGGAACTAAATTTTATATTGAAAATTTCAAAGAAGGACACCCTCAAGCATGGACACATTTAAAAGGGTATCACGCCACAATGGCACTTAATTTTGAAAACAATTCAGCTTCTTTTAATTGGTATTTTGGCCCTAATGATTACGAGGTGCTTAAAAGCACGCACAGCAATTATGTGGACATTCTCAATTTCGGATGGGGACTATTTCGATGGATTAATATTTACGCTGTTCAACCCATCTTCAATTTACTTGTCGACAATGGTATGGCGGTTGGATGGGCCATTCTTATTTTGACGATCATTCTCAAGACTATACTCATGCCAGTGCAATGGAAAATGTTTATGTCGTCGGTAAAAATGAGGATTTTAAAACCAGAAATTGATACGCTCAACGCCAAGTATCCCAAAAAGGAGGATGCCATGAAAAAACAAATGGAAATGATGACGCTATACAGAGAATCGGGGGCCAGTCCATTGGCGGGTTGTCTTCCAATGCTCATTCAAATGCCCATACTTTTGGCTGTATTTCGATTTTTCCCAGCAGCATTCGAACTTAGACAAAAAGGATTTCTTTGGGCAGAAGATCTAAGCTCCTACGACTCCATTTTGAACTTTGGATTTCATATCCCACTCTACGGAGACCACATCTCTTTATTCACTCTTCTGATGGCGGGCACTACCCTGGCCTACACCTACATGAATAGTGGCAACATGCAAACTCCGCAGCAGCCAGGAATGCCAGACATGCGCATCATTATGTACATCTTTCCTTTTATGATGATCTTTTTCTTTAATAATTACTCTGCTGGTCTTTCCTACTACTACTTTATTTCGACGCTACTTTCAATTGTCATTATGATGCTGATTAAAAAATTCTTTGTTAACGAAGAAACAATGAAACTAAAAATGGCCGAAAGGAAAGCAAATAGTGCCTCTAATTCAAAGACAAAGAAAAAATCGCGTTTTCAAGAAAAACTCGAAGAAATGCAACGTCAGCAACAAGAAATGCTTAAAAACCGCAAAAAATAAAAGATGAGATTTTTTATAGATACCGCAAACCTTAAAGAAATTGCAGAAGCTCATGATATGGGCATCCTTGATGGTGTAACCACAAACCCTTCTTTGATGGCAAAAGAAGGCATTACAGGCAAAACAAACATATTAAATCACTACGTGGCAATTTGTAATATTGTGGATGGTCCTGTGAGTGCAGAAGTTATTGCTACTGATTTCGAATCAATGGTAAAAGAAGGAGAAGAATTAGCCGCACTTCATAAAAATATTGTGGTTAAAATTCCTATGATCACAGAAGGTCTAAAGGCTATTAAATATTTTTCTCAAAAAGGTATACGTACCAATTGCACCCTTATATTTTCAGCAGGACAGGCACTTGTTGCAGCCAAGGCTGGTGCAACCTATATTTCACCTTTTTTGGGAAGATTAGACGATGTGTCTACCGATGGTCTTTCTTTGATTGAACAAATTCGAGTGATCTACGATAATTATGCTTTTGACACACAAATATTGGCGGCTTCAGTGCGACATCCAATGCATATTATACATTGTGCATCGCTTGGCGCTGATGTCATGACAGGGCCTCTATCTGCAATAAAAGCGCTGGTAAAGCATCCATTAACAGACATCGGATTGCAGCAGTTTTTAGCTGACCATGCAAAAGGTAATAAGTAATTTTAATCATGCTATCTAAGGAAGCGCGCAAAGATTGGAATGCATCTTTTTGGGCGGGCTTTAAAAATCACATGCGCGGCGCTGTGTCCTCTTCTGGCAGACGCGTAAATTGGGTCCACTATCCAACTCAGGTCAAAAACACCTATTTACGAATGGTATGCCAAGGAAATTACATTGCGCTTTGTTATGATATTCAATTTAAGGATAAGGCCATTCAATCGATTTTTTGGGAACAGCTTTGTGAACTAAAAGTTGTAATGGAAAAGTCCATGAGTACAGAAACTTTTTGGGATGAAACATTTGAATCTGAAGAAAATTTAAAAATTGGAAGGGTGAGTTGGCAACTACAAAATAGAAATTATTACAATCGAGAGGATTGGCCCTTTATATATGCTTTCTTTAAAAAACATTTATTGGAATTTGACGACTTTTATCAGCAGTTTAATGAAATTTTAATCACTTTGGTTGACTAAACAGAATAACTATCTTTACAATATGAAAATCTGGTCCTTATTTTTTATCCTTTTGGTTGGCTTTATATCACAAGCACAAACTGTAATATTACAAACGGATTTTCAGTCTGGTATTCCTTCAAATTATTCCCAATTGAATCTCGACGGCGCACTTCCCCACCCTAATGTGGCTGAATATGCCAATGGATGGATTGTAGTTTCGGACCCCGAAAATCCTACGGATTCTGTAGTTGGAGTAAGTTCCTATTTTCAGACGCCTGATACGGCCAATCGTTGGCTAATCACCCCACAACTGACTTTAGGAAGTTTTGGTAATTACCTTTCCTGGGAGGCAAAATCACATGACCCTTCATTTCCCGATGACTATCTTGTCCTATTATCCACCACAACCAATGATCCGTCCTCTTTTATGGACACCATAGGTTCTGTTCAAGAAGAAAATTTTGAATGGACCACAAGGGAAGTAAATTTAAGTGAAGAGGGATACAATGACTCGTTGATCTATATAGCCTTTGTTCTTCGAACTTTTGATGGGTTTAAATTGTATTTAGATGACATCACTGTGCGCAAGGATGATCCTGTAGGGTTCGCTGAATCTACAAAGCATAATTGGCGTATCTACCCCAACCCTAGCCAAGCTCAAATTAATTTTGAATCAAATGAAGAGTTCCATTATTTGACCATCAACAATTTCAATGGTAAAGAACTCCTTCGATCAAATCAATCTACAGTGAATATCGAATTTCTCTTGCCTGGAGCCTACTTAATTCGCTGTAAAACAAATCTAGGTATGTATACTCAACGCATTGTCAAAATTTAATGCGGTCACTCATAATAGAAGTTGAAAAACGTATCCGTGAAAAATTTTCTTTTCAAGAAGGTAGTCATGATTGGTTTCATATAGATCGTGTTCGCAATACAGCACTATGGATTCATAAAAAAGAAGGCGGTGACCCTTTATTAATTGAGTTGGCAGCCTTACTGCATGATTATTCTGATCACAAATACAATGGAGGTGATTTTGATGCTGGCAGCAATGAAGTATTTACTTTACTACTAGAATTAAAGGCAAGTCAAAAATTGGCAAATGATGTAGCTAAAATAGTGGCTATTGTTTCTTTCAAAGGTGCTTTAATCGCAGATCAAAATACAAGTCTAGAAGGTAAAATTGTCAGAGATGCCGATCGCTTAGACGCAATAGGCGCCATTGGAATAGCCAGAGCATTTTCATTTGGAGGGAGCCGTTCTAGGGCTTTATACAACCCGGATGTTTTACCCACTCTCCATCAGACCAAAGAGGCGTATGCTCGAGATAAAGGGCACACGATCAATCATTTTTATGAGAAACTCTTATTGTTAAAAGACCGCATGGAGACTACTACAGCAAAAGAAATCGCGGCGCAACGCCACGCTTTTATGCTCGACTTTTTAAATCAATTTAAAGACGAGTGGGCTTCGCTTAGATGAGTTAAATTTTATTATTTCACTGTTAATAAGTCCATTGCATTTTCTATAGCAGCTTTGCTAATTTCTTCACCACTTAATAATCTTGCTATTTCATTGACGCGGTCCTTCCCTTCAATTTGCTCCACCTTGGTTTGCATTCTATTTTGAACTTCAATTTTTTGAACAAAAAAGTGATGCATGGCTCGAGCAGCAACTTGCGGCAAATGTGAAATTGCCATGCATTGCCCATCTTGGGCCATATCAAATAACAATTTACCCATTTTTAAAGCTACATCGCCAGAGACTCCCGCATCAATCTCATCAAAAATAATGGTTGGCAATGATTTTTTCTTCGACACCATTTTTTGAAGCGCAAGCATTAACCGAGACAATTCTCCCCCACTTGCAGCTTTTTCAATCGCGATAGGTTCATGACCTAAATTTGCTGAAAACAATAACTCAAGATGAGAACAGCCATAAAAGTTAAGCCGCTCTGTTTCATTTAAGTCAAATGTTAAAGTCGTATTGGGAAGCTTAAGATCTTTTAATATTTGTTGTAATTGTGATCCGATAAGCTTTGCCCCACTCAATCTATTTTGATGTAATTGTCTCGCGTCAATCCAAAGCTGGTTTTCTAATTGTGCAACGTGTTTTTTCATTGCAATCAGCTCTTCGTTTTTTAATTGAAGATTTAACTTTTGTTCGCTAAGTTGTTCTTGAAGCCTTTGTAAACCTTCGATATCTTTAACTTTATGTTTTACAAAGGCTGCATTTAATTTATCTTGCATTGCCTCTAAAACCGCAATCTCATGCGAATCAAGTTCGGGAATATTAATTAAAGCAGCATCTTTGCTTATATCATCCAATTCGATGAGTATTTGATCAATGCGATTTAAAAATTCACGCATAGATGAGTCGATATCCTTTACTTTTGCTAGGAATAATTTTCTGGCATACAACTGATCATAAGGACCATTATCGTCCAATAAGGTGGTAAGCAACAATTGTGCTTCACCAATTTGCGCCGCATTGGCTTGCCGCCCAAGTTCATTTTCTAAATCCTTTAGTTTTGGATTTGAGAGTTCAAGCGCATATAATTCATTGAGCAAAAAGGTGTTATAATCCTGTTGATTAAGTTCTCGATCATACTGAGCTTGCTTATTTTCCAATTCAATTTTTAAATTTTCTAAAGCCCTAAACTTTTGTTCAAATTGCGCTTGTTTTTGATCAATTCCCAAGAGCACATCTAAAAGTTTAAGTTGGTATGACTTAGATTTTAACTCCAAAGTGTTAAACTGAGAATGAATTTGAAGCAATTGCCCCGTTAATTGCTTTAAGGTTTGAAGAGAAACTGGTGTATCATTGATAAAAGCTCTTGACTTGCCCTCTACGGCAATTTCACGTCTTATCAAAGTATGAGGGTCAAAATCAAGGTCATGTTCATCAAAAAAAGCTTTGTTGGAATCGTCTAATTTAAAAACAGCTTCAACTACGGCTTTTTTTGCATTAGAAGCAATTATTTGTAAGTCAGCGCGTTCTCCTAGTATAAGTTGGGCTGCCGATAAAATTATTGACTTTCCAGAGCCAGTTTCACCTGTAATGACAGAAAAGCCATTTTCAAAATCGAGCTCTACAGCATCGATCAGTGCAAAATGATGAATGCGTAGTTTTTGAAGCATTAATCTAAAATTGTGGCGTAACGTGTAGAATTTGCGGGATCTAGTTTTTTCAATAAATTGACCAAATCCTGTTTATCTTTTAATTCAGCGTCTGAAAAAATATTCTTTAGCTCTGTAGTTTTACTAAATAAATAGCTTACAATATTTACTGTATTTGGTCGCGTTGCCATGATTGGACTTAGCAAATTCAACGAAACTCTAATCGCATTTTTACCTTCTTCTTTTTTCTCGTAGAGTTGGTCTAGACCTAAACGGTGGTATTGATATATACACGATCTAAAAGGGTCAAAGACAGGCTGTAGCATATTATCGGCTAAATAGAAACGATTGCGCTTACTACTCTCTGAAGATTTCCAACCGGGCGCCCCACCCGTCTGAGCAAGCGTGACAATCTGCAAGGCTTCTTGAAAATATGGCGTTCCACCCTTGAGAGAAAATGAATCATAGTCCATACCAATAATAAAATATGCGTAGAAAGCTAAAATCGAAGTGAGATTATCTCTGTATTGATTTGGAACATAATTTAAAACCGCTCCTCTTGAAAATGTGGCTTGAAAATTTTCATCTTGAAAATTAAACAGTGTGGAGTTATAGTTGCTATTAAATGCCGGACGCACACTTGAAACCTGAATATCACCTTTGTATGCTCCCGTTGCAGGGATCTCTCTAATTTGAATTTGTAAATTACAATTGATTCGCTCCTCGATTTTGAACTTATCTTTGGTCCAAACTGTGTTGTTCATAATCTCGGTTATACTTTGCTTCATTTGATTGATGATCTCAAGTTCGGTGGAACTTACTTCAACCTTATTGTCTACGACGATATTCACTTGACAATTTAACTCTTGGGCCCAAAGCACCCGGCAGAGGATTGAAAAACTAAATAGACAAAGAAATTTTATCATGAGATTTTATCAAGGTGTTGAATTATAGCGAATGCCGCATCGCGTTTACTTTGTAAAGGCATTTCTGTTTTGCGTTCATCCTTATCGAAGATAGTAATTTTATTGGTTTCAGACCCAAAGCCACTAATGCCATTATGTTGTTCGTTGAGTACAATAAGATCGAGTTTTTTAGTCCGCAATTTTATTAACGCGTTTTCTTCACTATTATTGGTTTCTAAAGCAAATCCTACTACAATTTTATCGGATTTGTTTTCAGATGCCCATAGGAGTATATCCTCGTTTTTTACCAATTCTAAACGCATTTGGTCGGCATGTTTCTTTAATTTATTGACCAATGTTTCTTTTGGTCTGTAATCGGCTACAGCAGCACTAAATATACCATGAGAAGCCCAATTCCAATTTGCTTTAACCGCTTCTAAAAGTTGCGACGCTGTCTCGATTGGAAATATTTTCAAATTTGGATGCGATAAAGTATACGCTGTAGGCCCGGTGATTAAAACCACTTCATGGCCTTTGTTTAAGGCTGCTTGGGCCAAAGCATATCCCATTTTCCCTGAAGAATGATTTGAAATAAAACGCACAGGATCAAGAGGTTCACGCGTTGGACCTGCAGTAATTAATATTCTCTTTGATGCGCTATTTGTAGTTTTTACATCCCGAAAAAAACTTGAGAGATACTCGGCTATTGCTTCCGGTTCTTCCATTCGGCCTTGACCTTCTAGACCACTGGCTAATTCTCCGAAAGTGGCTGGTATAATAGAGACGCCATCCATTTGAAGTTGGGCTAAATTGCGTTCAACACTTGGGTGTTTATACATATCGAGATCCATTGCTGGCGCTACGATACATGGGCATTTTAAAGAAAGATATGTTGCCAACAAGAGATTATCCGATAAGCCATAGGCCATTTTTGCTATTGAATTGGCAGTTGCAGGAGCAATGAGCATGACATCTGCCCATAGTGCTAATTCAACGTGGTTGGTCCATTTTCCGGTTTTCTTATCCCAAAATTCAAAATAAACCTGCTCCTTTGAAAGCGTTGCTAAAACTAAGGGACTTACGAAATCTATGGCAGACGGGCTCAATAAGCAGCGCACTTCTGCACCTTGCTTCTTGAGAATACGAACAAGAAAAGGGATTTTGTAGGCAGCAATACCTCCTGTAATACCAAGAAGGACTCGCTTGCCAAGCATTTTTATATCAATGACTCTGGTTGACGAAGATATATTTTTTCTTCTAACAGCTCTTGAGTTGCGATGGCCGTTGGTTTTGGCATTTTTTCGTAATGCTTCGATATCTCAATCTGCTCGCGATTTTCAAATATTTCTTCCAAATTATCTGTATGCGTAGCAAATTCTTGCAATTTTGAAGTCAATTCTTCTTTGAGTTCAGTAGAAATTTGATTGGCTCTTTTAGAAATAATAACCAATGATTCGTAGATGTTGCCAGTTTTTTCTTCAACCAAGATGGTATCACGTGTTACTGTTGTACGTTCAGCTGAGGTGTTTTTGAAGCTCATTTTTATTGACTTTAAAGATTTTTTTCAAGTGCTGCAATGTAAGATGCCAATTCTTTCAAATAAGGCGAACTTTCATAGCGAAGCGCAAAGTTACGGAATCTTTCATTAGTTTGAGCGCTACGCTCACTTTTTTTACTGGCAACACTGTTTATTGTTAGAAAATATGAATTTTTCACCAAGATATAGTGCGCTTTTTCCACAAACTGGGATCGACTATAATTTTCTAAGAATACCTCGGCAGAAGCTACCGCAGCTTTGAAATTCTCAGTCCTGTCATATAATTCCACCGCTTCAAATGACTTCAATTCTAATTTAAAGTGCAGTTGATCAATAATATCATTACATGTATCTACTAAATATGAATCGGGATAACGATCTACAAATTGTTGCACATTGCTAATAGCCAAAAGCGTTTCTGTTTGATCTAATGAATGTTCTGGGGAATTTCTTACCGAACACATGGCAATATTGAAAAGTACTTCTTCAGATTTATCGCTGTATGGAAACCTTTGCATATAGGAGCTGTAATAATATTGCGCCATGTAATAATCTTCGATTTCGAAGTAGCTCTGTGCCATGCGGTAATAAGATAATTCACCTTGCAGCGATTTGGGCGCATGTTGATAGATTTGTTCGTAGAGAACAATGGCTTTATTGAATTCTTTTTGGTCGTAAAGTTTATTGGCAGTTACATATTTTTGATCGTAGTCAGAACCTTTAACCAGTTTTGCATATTGCGTGCAACTTGCAATTAAAGTAAAACCTAGCAACAGAATAATGATTCGCTTCATATTATTTAATTCTTAAACTCCGACCAATTTGAAGTACAGATGTTGGTTTAATTCCATTTAATTGACATAGTTTCGAAACAGTGGTTGAATTTCTCGCTGCTATTTTTGTCAAAGTATCACCCGGACGAACCTTATAATATTTGGCTTGTGAAGTTTTTAACACCACTGGTTTTTGAACCACCTCACCCTGAGTTTCTTCATTTAAAATATTGGTATTTGCACCTGGTTCAAAAAAGCTAGCTAATAAAAATAAATTCTCATTTTTAAGTTGACCTTTGTCGAAGTCGATTAAAATTTCAGGATTCATCGGCACATCATAAAACCTAGTTTCAAAATGCAAATGAGAGCCAAATGAATGCCCAGTATTTCCGCCAAGACCAATGGGTTCTCCAGCAACTATATCTTGATCTGGATATACCAAATGTTTGCTCAAATGCCCATAAAGCGTTTCCATGCCATTTGGATGGCGAATAATCACTAGATTGCCATAACCACCACTGTGATATTTAGCAAAGCGGACTTTTCCCGTCCACGCTGCATAGACCGTATCGCCTGTCTCAAGATCAATATCAATACCTGTATGTTTACCACCTTTTCTGTAGCCATATCGCGAAGTAATTACCCCAATAACGGGCATAACAAATTGTCTATCGTAATCTTCATTTTCCCAAAGCCAAACAGTATCTTTTAGCTTTGACATATCATTTCGACTTGTGAAACAAACATCATTGCTCCATGGTTGGGAGAAACTTTTATCTTGGGCTTTCATGAAAGCATCAATCCTTGGATTCATAACGCCATCAAAATCAGAGATGTGTAAAAAAGCCCATGATTTATTGCTATACAATACTATTTGACCTAAATCGGTTTGAATTGTATCTAATGCCTTTTGCGCTTTGGGGTGTATTGTTAAAATCAATAATACTAAACCAATAAGATATTGTAATCTAAAAAACATAAGGAAGCAAAATTAATTAATTCCTAAGAAATAGAGCGCACCCCTACTATATCTAGCAAAAAGAAAACAGATTCATTAGGGGCAATGGCATTGGCAAATCCCTTCGATCCATAGGCTTGTTCAGGTTCTAAAATCAAATAATAGCGCTCTCCTTGCAAAGCGTTGATTAGAATTTTTCGAAGCCCTGGCACCACGTTTTTTTGACCAGAAACAAAGCGAAGTGGAAATTTCCTAGCAACAATTGCATTAGATTTATTTGGCGTAGAGGCTACAAATTCATAGGCAATTTCTTTTTGGGAATTTTTATCGATAGAATTCGGTTCTCCGTCTGCAAGTTTCCAAGCACGAATACCCCCACTATCTATACTGGGTTTAATTTTAGACAATATTTTAACATAAAGCCAATTGGGTGTATTGGGCGCCAATACATCTTTAATGCCTTTTGTACCATATGCCAAAGGCGCAGGAATCTCAATTTTGACAAAATCGCCTACTTTAAGATGCTCAAAGGCAATATCCCAACCAGGAGTTTGCATGCTAAAGCCAGTAACGAATGGAATAAAAGGCATATTAATACGGTTGTTACCATCAATAATCTTGCCATCAGGAGTCCCGAGACGGTAATCAATTAAAGCCATTTCTCCTCTTTTAAATCCAGGGCCATCGCCTTTCTCAATCCATTTAATGGTCACACCGCTCGGTAATTTCTTGGCGGCATTCACTTTACCTTTGTCAAAGTTTATGAAATTCTTTTTTGAACCATTGACACTGGTATCAATGGATTGAAAATCATTTGAAGACCCTTTAATAATCTTCTTATCCGTAGGCTTGACTTTTGTCGAACTGTTATTACTACAAGCCAATAGTAAAAAACTAAAAAGCAGAAAAACTAGATTTTTCATATTAAATCAATTAAATGAATATCGACATATAATATACTTTGTGGCGGAATTTTTAAACGATCGCCTAGCAGTCCATGTCCTAAGTAGCTCGGTAAGATTAATTTGGCTTTTTCTCCTTTCTTTAAATATTGAAGAGCCTCATGAATACCAGATTCTTTTTGAGAATGTTCAATAACAATTCGTTCGATTTGGTCATCTTCGGTTTGGTAGCAGATTGTGCCGTCGAGCAAACCAATAGTCAAACGAACAAGCGCTTGCTGTCCTTCTTCTGCATTGGGTAGTTTTGAATCCTCCTTTTGATAAATATAATAGCGCAAACCAGATGATGTTTGGGTCATTTTTAAGGATGTATAATGAGCCAAAAAGGTTTCTATTTTAAGGTTTTCGCGAATACTTAACTCCTGATTAAAATCCACAGAATACGTTTTATCCCATTTTTGATCATTCTGTTTTGGCATATCATTTCTTCTACAAGACAAGAGACAAGCACAAAGAATTAGCATACCGGTAAACAGAAATCTCATCATAGTTTCTTACAGCTTGTTTAACAAGCCTTCTAATCGCGTTAATACAGAACTGAGAGAGTCGGCATAAAATCCACCTGCAGCATTTTTATGTCCTCCACCATTAAAATAAATCTTTGCAAATTCATTGACATATCTTTCCCCCTTGGATCTAAAGGATAGTTTAACACCATCTTCAATTTCCATAAGAAAAATACCAATGGTGTATCCTTTTATAGACAAGATTTCGTTTACTAATCCTTCTGTGTCTCCTTTTTGATAATCAAATTGTTGTAATTCTCCTCTACTCAGACTAATTAATCCAATGCCATATTGAGGAAATAACTTTAGTTTTTGACTAAGCGCAAAGCCCCTTAATTGCAAACGTGAAATGCTGTTGTTATCAAAAACTGCTTGATGAATAAGCTCATGCTTAAATCCAGTTAAAAATAACTTAGCCACCATTTGATGTGTAAAAGCGCTCACAGACGAATAACGAAAAGAACCCGTATCAGTTACAAGACCAAGATATAAGCCTTTCGCCATAGCTTCATTTATCTTGCCAAGTTTATCTAATGAATCTAGTGTTTTGTAAATAACTTCTGTGGTAGAACAAGCATCTACATCAGAAATCATGATTTGGCAGAAGTTAATTGGATCTGGATGGTGATCAATCATTATTTTAACTCCGGATGTATGCTCAATAAAATTTGACATCTGCTCTCCTACCCTCTGGGGTGCATTGTAATCAAGGGCAAAGATTAGCTCATAAATGTAGTCTGTATTTGGTACATAAACTTCCCAATGATAATCACTTAAAAATGGCAGTAAAAAAGATGGGGGCTGATCGGCTAATAATATCAGATACTCTTTATTATTTTGCCTGGCATATTCAGCCCAAGCAACCACGCTTCCGATTGCATCGCCATCTGGCCCTTTGTGAGTGGTAATTAGCCATTTGTCATGCTGCTCAAGCAAGGAAGCTAACGTATTATTGATCATTTAGTCTTTTTGCATATGTTCATCCTCCTCTGGATCTGGCGGGAACAATTTTGTTGCGTCATTCATATTTTGAAGTTTATCCAGCAAATCTTCAAGTTGAGAAACAGATAAATTTTTGGCAATAATCTTTTTATCCTTATCCAAAACAAAAACTTTTGGTGTAGAGTAGATATCGTAAGTTTGTTGGTAATTCAAACTAGCAAGCGTAGTGGGCTTACCTTTCTCCCCTACATAAAGTGGAACTAATTTCTCAGGGGTAGCCTTTGCAATTTCATAAATAGAATTTGTTATTGCTACATTGATAAAGCTTAGATTATTATCGCGAATATATTTCTTCCAAGCTTCGAAATCCTTTCCTACACCTTTTCCAATGGCAAAAACCTCAATATTTCGATTTTGCCACTTCTGGGAATAAAGTGTTTGAATTTTTGGGGTTACCTTCTTGCAATGCCCACACTCAGGATCCCAGAAATAAAGAATGGTGTACTCTGAATTTAAACTGTAAAAATCGAGCCATTTGGTATCGGATGTGTCTCGCATGATAAGATTTGGGGGTTTCACACCCATAACCGTATTTAATTTATTGTCAAGATTTTCACATAAATCTTCGAATTTATCTTCTGCCACCCAAAAAGCAGGCGACTTTCCACTTTCATTTTTAGTACAGAAATAGCGCTTTAACATAGAATAGTAGACTTTATCCATTCCCATAATTTCACTTTTACCATAAGTAGAAGCTATCCAACCAACTGAATATTCATAAATTCTAGATTTTGGGTCAAGCGCATCGCAAAATTGAAAAGCATACTTAATAATGGTATCCCAATGCTGAATCATCATTTGTTTGCCAAAGTAGAATTCTAATTTGTTGGCAAAAATGGGATTATTTACCAGTGCTTCAGTATTAAGATCGACATTTTCCCAAAAATGAGAAAAATAATACTTATATCTAAAGTTTGAATCCAGTATATTTCCATTTTCATCCTTTGGCGGGTCTTGGACATCGACTTCCATTGACATGTGCACAATTTTTCCAACTAAAAGCTCTGGAAACTTTGCTACAATATTAGATTGATAATCTGCAACTTCATTGTTTAGTTCATCAATTCGCGCAGATAATGTTTCATAAATGGCGTCGTCTATCTTTAGTTTTGACCGCTCTTCTGCTAATTTGGCAATGTCACCTTTTTTACTTGAAATAAACTTAACATAAGGAATAAATACGGTATTTTCTTCAGATTTTTTCACCACTAAATTTCCCATGAAATCCGGCCCTTTAGTTTCAAGAATTACATCCTCGTTGTTGAAAATAAATTCAAAATAACGCTGTCCTGGTAAAAGCAAGCCTACAATACCCGGTTTTTGCTTTGAACCATCAAATTCAACGAAGCCTTTTGTTATTTGTGCTGTATCTGCATAAAACAATTTTGAACCAAAGTATTTAATGAGATAAACTGTTGTATCTTTTTGATCTTCAACTTTAATTCTAATTTTTTGTGCCGATAGATGTTGTATCAAAAAAAGAGAAAAGAGGAGCAATAACGGTTTCATATTATTTGTAGTTTGTTACGAAAATGCTTTAAATAAGCATTCTCAATGCGTTTTTAACATTTCTTTAACCTTTTAAATTCAATGCTTGAACAACTAAAGATTGAGCACCATTTGGGTTCAAGGATTGAATATCAGCATATTTACCCAGCCATGTTAACTGCCTTTTGGCATAATTTCGACTATGTTGTTTAATTTTATCGATAGCCTGTTCACGGGTCCATTGTTTTGAAAATAGAGAAAAAAATTCTTGATACCCTACCGTTTTCAATGATTTGTAATCGAGTTTATTTGGGTAGAATTTTTTGGCCTCATTTTCTAAACCCTCGGCTATCATAGTATCAACGCGTTCATTTATGCGTTGATATAATTCGGCTCTGGGCCAATCTATAAAGTAACGCTTTATATAAGGAGGATCCTTTCGCTCACCAGTGCGAAGTTCAAGATTAGATTTTCCCGTTAATTCGCCGATTTCTAGCGCCCGAATTAATCGCATAGGATTCATTTGATCTATTTGCTCATAATATTTAGGGTCTATTGATTTTAATTGCTCCTGTAAAGCTCTCAGACCATGGTTTTCAAAATAGGTATTCCACTTAGCTTGAACCGATTTATTGTGTGGTAATGAATCTAATCCAAGGAGTAGCGCATCTGCAAATAAAGCCGAACCACCAACCAGCACAACTGCTCCGTTTTTTTCTATTAAATTATCCATCAAAGGTTTGGCAAGTGTTGCAAATTCGAATGCATTCAATGGAGTTTTAATTGAATTTGTTGCTATGAAATGATGCTTAACACTATTTAATTGCAAAATTGTAGGTCGTGCAACGCCGATGTTTAGTTCTTTATAAAACTGTCTAGAATCAAATGAAATAACCTCCGTATTTAAGCATAGTGCTAAATCAATAGCCAGACTAGTTTTACCTGATGCTGTAGGACCGTGAACGACATGAATTGTTGTTTGCCCTTCTAACATTACTTCCAACTATCATACAAGTTTATTACGGAGGTGGTATACTGTGGCGCATGTCCTCTGTATGCACCACAGCGCACTAGTTCGGAGCGATAAAACTCTGGTTCACTTAGTTTTGTAACCATGAGTTCAACGTTGTTTTCCCACATATTAGGATCTAATCCTGCAGCTTTGGCCAAGCGCTGTGCATCTTCGATGTGTCCAACTCCAGCATTATAGGATGCCAAAACAAATTGCATTCGCGCGCGCTCATCAACAATGGAATTCCATCTTTTACCAATGTAGGCTAAATACTTCATTCCTCCATTAATTTGAACTTCAGGGCTAGAATTCGGATAAACACCAAAGCTAGGGCCTGTCCCTGGCATAAATTGCATCATACCATAAGCCCCCTTTGATCCGCGCGCATGGGGATTAAATCTAGACTCTCTAAACGCAACAGCAGCAAGCAATTTCCAATCCCAATTGTACTTTAATGCCGCAGCTTTAAAAAGTTCATCGAATGGAGAAATGGCGCCTTTAGGGGTTAAAAATATTTCAATTGTCTCGTTTTCTATGTAATCGAAATATTTTTTTTTCAATTGAGAAAATTCTTCCGATGCCGTGTAAGATCTTAAGAATGTATCCATTTTCTTTTTTAATTCCACACTTTTTGGTCGAAATCCAAATGCAATTTTTTGCTCAAATGACATGCGAGTTTTTATATCCAATTGAGGATGCGTTTCTTTGGCTAACCTAGCTTGATTTTCATGAGCGAGTGTGAAACGTATTCTTCCTTTTGCCACCTCTTCAATTAAATCTTCGGCCAGGTGTAAAGATCTTTTGTATCTGACATCTAAAGTTGCTCCTATTTCTTTTTGAAGAGCAACAAGTCTTTTTTCATATGCAGAGTGCTTATCTACATATAAAGTTTTAGAGGCAAGATGGGCGGGTTCTTTGATTACAGAATCAGATTTGCGCTGCACCAAAACCTGATAAGTGTGATAATAAGGAATGGAATAGCTTAAAATTTTTTGTCTATTGAGTTCAATCGGTAGATTCGCTGCTACTACATCCCCCTCCCCTTTATTTAATAAGTGATTAAATTGCTCTATTTTGTCTATCACCTTCACTTCCAACTCAAGATTATGGGCTTTACAAAATGTATCCAATATCTCGTATTCAAAACCCATTTTTTTTCCTTTCAATTCATAAAAAGAAAGCGTTGAGTTTTCTGTCAAGACAGTGAGCTTCCCTTTCTGCTTGATTTGTTTCCAATCCTTAACTTCTACCTTAGATACTAATTTGTCCTTACAGGAAAGCATCAATAAACAAAGTGCAAACAAAAAAGCTATTTTCAAAAACGAATTTTTTAACATATTATCTAACATACGTTTGGATTAAATAAAAGTTTCAGCATACAACGAATTGAAAGAGAATGACATGCCTCTGAAAAAATAAAAAAAGAACGATAAATTTCATTACTAATGATTTAATATATATCTTTGCACTCTTCCAAAATTAAGGGGGTTTAGCTCAGCTGGTTCAGAGCATCTGCCTTACAAGCAGAGGGTCGGCGGTTCGAACCCGTCAACCCCCACTTTTAAAACCCAGTTCCTTCAAGTTACTGGGTTTTTTATTTTTCTTAAAACAAGTTTTCAACAATACATTATATACCTGTAAATTAAACCTCTACTGCGTTTAAAGCATTATTGAGAATAAAAAGTTCATTTTTTGTTTATAAAAATTTAACCTTAAAAGATTTGATTTCTTGACAATGATTGACATATTTGTCCTAATCAATAAACTACTTTTTATGATGAAGAAAAAATTACTTTGGGGAACTTTGCTGACCTTAGCGGCAAGTCCTAGTTTTGCACAAGTTGGTATGGACGATGATACTACTCGTGAACAAAACATTAAGGAAATACGTGTCATTTCCAGTTATGGTAAAGACCGTAAAACGCCAGTAGCCATGTCTACTGTAAATGCACGTCAAATTTCAGAAGTATACGGCGGATCAACAGAACTTCCAGAGGTACTTAAAGTTACTCCTGGTGTCTATGCTACCAAACAAGGAGGCGGTGTAGGTGACTCTCGCATTAACATTCGTGGTTTTGACCAGCGTAACGTAGCCGTTACCATCAATGGTATTCCTGTAAATGACATGGAAAACGGTTGGGTATATTGGTCAAACTGGGCTGGTTTAGGTGACGCTGTTTCAACAATTCAGGTTCAGCGCGGTCTAGGTGCTTCTAAGCTTGCAATCAATTCTGTAGGTGGTACTATGAATATCATAACAAAGTCTACAGATGCCAAACCTGGTGCTTCTGTAATGACTTCACTTACTGATTACGGGCAGTATAAAATCATGGGCTATGCTTCAACAGGTTTGATGGATAACGGTTTTGCTTTAACCACAGTTTTATCTAAGACAGCAGGCAGTTCATATGTCGATGGTACATGGATCAATGGGTATTCATACTTCTTGACTTTAGCCAAAAAATTAAATGAGCGTCACAAACTTGTTTTAACAGGTATTGGCGCACCACAATCGCATGGTCAAAGAAGTTCAGGATTAAATCCTAGTCAGTATGACACCTTAGATCGTCGTTTTAATGGAGATATTGGTTATTATAGTAATGGTGATTTATTCAACGATCGCGTGAACTACTATCACAAACCACAATTCTCATTGAACCACTACTGGAATGTTTCTGAAAAAACATCTGTAAATAGTTCACTTTACTACTCAATTGGCCATGGTGGTGGATCTGGTCGTTTGGGTTCATCTTATACCAGAACTGCCGAAGGGTTACTTGATATTCAAGCGGCATATGACTACAATATGGCAAATCCAGATGTTAACAACGGTGGTGTAAAATATGCACAGCGAAACTCAGTAAACAACCACTACTGGACAGGTTTAATATCTACAGTTAACCACAAAATCAATGCAAATATGGACCTTACTTTAGGTCTTGATGCACGTTCATACCGCGGTGAGCACTTCCGTGAAGTTCGCGACTTACTTGGTGGTTCGGCTCGCTATGATGGAGTTAATGGCCTTGTAGGCGTACACGAATATGCTTCTAACTACGGAAACGTATTTCACGTGACTCCAGCTGATCAGCGCGTTTCTTATGACAACGACGGCTTGGTTAAATATGCAGGTTTGTTTGGCCAATTAGAATACAGCAAAGACAACCTTTCAGCATTTGTAACAGGTGCAATCAACAATACGTCAAATCAGCGAGTAGATCGAATGTCATACGTAAATGATACTACTGGCCGTGGAGAAATGTCGGAAATTGTTAAAATTATGGGTTACTCTTTCAAAGGTGGTGCTAACTACAACATCAATGAAAACCACAACGTTTACTTCAACGCTGGTAAATTCTCTCGTGCACCGTTCTTCTCATTTGTATTTGTGAACAACAAAAACGATGTAGTTCAAAACCTTTTGAATGAAAAAGCGGAGTCTTTTGAATTGGGTTATGGATACCGTTCAAATAAATTGGCCGTTAAGGTGAATGCCTACATGACTAACTGGAGAGATAAATCTTTATTATCAGGAAATATCACTGGGCCTAACGGAACAATCACACGTGCTTTAATGACAGGAGCAAACGCTCAACACAAAGGTGTAGAGGTTGAATTTAATACACGCCCAATGGAAGGTCTAGAGCTTGGCGGAATCATTTCACTAGGTGACTGGCGTTGGATTGGCGATGTTAATGCCACAGTTTACTCTGAAATTGATCCAACGCAATCTACTACAGTTACTTCTTATGTAGATGGCGTACATGTTGGTGATGCTCCGCAATCTCAATATGGAATTCAAGCGCGTTACCAAATTGCAAAAGGATTCTATGTAGGTGCAACGTGGGTATACAACGATCGTTTTTACGCTAATTTCGACCCATCCTCTAAAACAACAGAAGCAGACAGAATTGACTCTTACCAAATCCCATCTTACTATAACTTAGACGCTCGTTTGGGTTATGAGCTTAAAATGGGTGACCGCACACTTAACTTAGGCATCCAAGGTTTCAACCTTACAGATGTAAAGTATTTATCTGATGCTACTTCTACAGCAGATGGTACTACTTTTGCTTATGGTTTCCCTGGTTTTGGTCGTAACTTTAACTTCATGGCTAAATTCACTTTCTAGTCCAAAGAAGTTAATACAACTAAGAGCCCTGTTGAAATTCAACAGGGCTTTTTTTTTAAGATAAGGTTAATGTAGCTTTTTCTTTTCTATTAATATATCTACCAAACTTGGATCTAGTAATGTAGAGGTGTCACCTAAATTATTGGTATCCCCTTCTGCAATCTTTCTTAAGATTCGGCGCATGATTTTACCACTGCGCGTTTTGGGTAAACCTGGAACAAACAAAAGTTGATCAGGTTTGGCAATTGGACCAATGACAGTTGAAACCGTTTTTAAAATTTCTTGAATTAATGAGGATTGATTATCAAACTCTTGATCTAAAATGATATATGCAAAAATTCCTTGACCTTTAATTTCATGAGGGTATCCAACCACTGCACTTTCTATTACCGAAGGATGCATGTTAATGGCATTTTCTACCTCTGCTGTACCAATGCGGTGCCCACTGACATTCAAAACGTCATCTACCCTACCCGTTATGCGGTACATGCCATCTGCATCGCGCAAGCAACCGTCGCCCGTAAAATATAAATGTTCATAAGTAGAGAAATAGGTCTGACGGCAGCGTTCATGGTCATTATAAGTACTTCGAATAATTCCAGGCCAAGGATATTTGATACATAAATTGCCACTCACCCCATTGCCATGAATTTCTTTACCGTTTTCATCTATCAAACAGGGCTGTATACCCGGCAAAGGTAAGGTGGCATAAGATGGTTTTGAAGGCGTTACACCAGCCAGGTTGGAAATCATAGCACCCCCAGTTTCGGTTTGCCACCACGTGTCAACAATGGGGCAATTTTTATTTCCTATATGTTCGTCGTACCAGTGCCAAGCTTCTTCATTAATAGGTTCTCCTACAGTGCCTAATACCTTTAAAGAACTTAAATCTTTAGAATCCATAGGTTCAAGACCAAAACTCATCAAACTCCGTATGGCTGTGGGTGCAGTATAGAAAATATCCACCTTGTATTTATGAATAATGTCCCAGAATCGGCCTGCATCGGGCCAGGTTGGTATGCCTTCAAACATTACTGTAGTTGCACCTGCACTCAGTGGTCCGTAAATAATATAACTATGACCAGTTATCCAACCAATATCAGCCGTACAAAAATGTATCTGACCTGGTTGGTATTGAAAAACATTTACAAAAGTATAATTGGCCCAAACCATGTAGCCAGCTGTCGTATGCACCACCCCTTTAGGCTTTCCGGTAGAGCCAGACGTGTAAAGAATGAATAGGATGTCTTCTGCACCCATGGCAACTGGGGGCACCACAGGATTGCCCATTTGCTCTACTTTTTTTATTTCATCGGCCCACCATAAATCTCGATTATTTTGCATCTTTACTGGCGTCTTGGTCCGTTCTAAAACAAAAACATGTTTGACATTATTTTCAGACTGCAATGCTTCATCAATAACACTTTTCAAGGCAATTTCCTTTGCACCCCTGCAGGCACCATCACAGGTAACAACAAATCTAGCATCGGCATCTTGAATTCTATCTGCAATTGCTTGAGCAGAAAAACCACCAAATATTACTGAATGAATGGCACCTATTCGTGCACAGGCCAAAGTAGCAATCGCCAATTCTGGCACCATACCCATGTAGATACAAACCCTATCTCCTTTCTTTACCCCATTGTTGAGCAACACATTAGCGAATTGTTGCACTCTAAAATGTAACTCCTTGTAGGTGATAATGCGATGCGCTTCTTTTGGATCGTTGGGCTCCCAAATAATTGCAGCCTCATTTGCCTTAGTATCCAAGTGTCTATCCAAACAATTTTCGGTAATATTGACCAAAGCACCTTTAAACCATTCGACTTTAGGTTCCTTAAAATTCCATTCCAAAACCGTATCCCACTTTCTTTGCCAAGTAAAATGCTCTGCAATTTGTCTCCAAAAATCTTGGGGATTTTCTATACTCTTTTGATATTGCGCCTTATAGGCTTCAAAAGTTTGAATTTGATAGGGATAATTCATTTTAGCTCATTTAAGCTAAAATTAAACAATTATCATTCAAGCTCAAAAGCCACCTCATTGCGACGGGCAATAAAATCCCATGGAGCATTGTAGCCCATGTAAATTAGTTTGGCTTTAAAAGCTATCCCTTCCTTGTCTAAGGTTTCTTTCAATTCAAATGCCTTGGAATTTATTTTATGATCATCGGCATAACCTCCAAAGCGCAATACCGCCAAAGTGCGGGATGCTTTTTTAATAATTTGAACTTTTTGGTTATTTGGAGTTGGCAATTGCTCTAAGTGGTATTGTTTGGGCATAACAAATGAAAGCTCCGTTTGCTCTCCCATTTCCATCATTACAGGGGCAGTCATAGAAATTTTTTGTTCATTATCATTTCCTCCGAAAATATAACCAGCCACCCGACGAAAACCCAAACTACTATTTTCTTTATAGGATGAAGCCTCCATGTGCGTTTCGGCTAAAATGAGTTCTGGATAAAGCCTAATTTCAGTTTTTTTATCGAGTACGCGCAGTACTTCATAATTGGGAGTTTCTATCGAGGAACGCATAAATGACACAAATAAAATAAATAATAAGCCAAAGCCCATTAAGACTAGCACAAGCTTTTTCATATCGATTTTATGTTAAAAACAAATCATTTATAAAAAAGTTCGTAGATTTGCACTCTGCAATGGCCTCGTAGCTCAACTGAATAGAGCATCAGATTACGGCTCTGAAGGTTTCAGGTTTGAATCCTGACGAGGTCACAAAAAGAAACCCTGATGTAATGCATCAGGGTTTCTTGTTTTTAGAAACAAGAAAATTTATTTTGATATTTCTCTAATGCTTTTAATTCAATCTTGATTATGGGGCGTAACTGAGATGTTACCATTTTCGTCAACATATGCAATCATATCTTCAAGCTTCCCCATTGGTTTAGTTTCTTTTTTTGCTTCACGCTTTAAATGTTTTAACTTCTTTTTTGCGTTTTTTTTTCTCTCTTCCTTTTTTGTTATAGGTTTCAGGCATTTGATTTTATTTGATTGATGCTAATTAGCATAAGTTTTAATTTATCAACTGATATTGGTAACATCTTTAATTTTTGCAATCGAGTCATGTTCAAATTTGACAGTTTCGAAGCATCCGATCTTTTCGTTGTAAACTTCGCATATATCAATTGGGTGTGCATAAACATGAAGTGTCATAGATGAACTGCTGGATATGTTTTCCAGGGTATGGAATCCCATACGCCCTTTTAATTTCATTCACAAGAGGAGTAATAAATTAAAAAAATCCAAATGAGTGAAGCAAATAATGACGTTTTGTCCACTGCACGCAGGGAGGAAGGAGCATGAATGCGGACGGCATCTTTTTGTATTGACATTAATTAAACACTTAAAAAATCATTACATTTGATTAAAATCACAATATTTTATTACTATGAAAAAAGGAATGACTACGCTGTTAATATCTGTATTTTTAACAAGCTGCGGAGGGGATGAAATTACTAAAGAAGACTTAATGGCTTTTTCGCCTAAATTATCAACGGCTTCTATTCTTTCAGATGGAAAAGAAATTAACGGTGAATTGGGAGACTATTTAACAATAAAAAACAAGGAAGTAACTGTCAACTTTTTAGAGCTTACAAATGCAGAGTGGGTAAAAAATACACACAAACAAGTCTGGGAAATCAAGTTGAACGTAGAAAGGACTTCCAAAGAGTTGGAATGGGATATCGAAACGTTAAACGGTAATTATACAGGGCTTGAAATGACAATATTTGATTCGAAAGGTCAACCAATTCCAGGTCTACGTCCGATTTCATGCAATGGTCACCGCTTGATAGACGATGGCCTTTCTCTGGATGCTGGTGAAGATGGTTGGGTTACCTTCCAAATCGAGTTAGGAGATTACCCTGAAGAGGATATTATCAAAAATTGGAGTAAATTTAAAGTAGGCTCCAAAGTTGGATTCAGAAAAGAGTCAAATGATACTGAAATAGATGCTGATTTGGATTCTGAAGGACACGGAGAATCATTAAGTGAAGATGAGTACGATGAAATGCTCAACGATTATGAAGATTTTGTTGAAGAATACATTGTTTTATTCAAAAAATCGATGAGCGGTGACATAAACGCAATATCTAGATACCCTAAGCTGCTCGAGAAAGCGAAAAAACTAGATAGTGAAATGGACAAAGCTAGAAACAATGATAAATTAACCTCAAAACAAATTTCACGTTTCATTAAAATTCAGACAAAAATGTTGAACGCTGCATTAAAAGCTATGTAATCATTTGACTACAAAAAAAAAGCTCCTCAGCTAAATCGAGGAGCTTTTTTTTTGCTTCAAAATAATTAGTTGTAAAATGTCCTAAACCAAAGTTTATACAAGTTTCAGTCAACGGTTATAAATAATATAACAATAGTAAATTTTAGATAAATAAATTTGGTTTAAAATTAGACGAAGAATAAATGCCATTTTGAATGCATTGCAATGATCAAAAGAAGATATGAAAAATCAAAAAATTTATTCACAGAAGATTGTAAAAAATAATGTTTTTCATTATCTTTAGGACATGTATAAGATTTTTCAACTCACTTTAGCAACATTTTATTCTCTCTATTCTTTTAATGCTCAAGTAACTGATATTGAAGGTAATGTCTACCCAACCAAAAAAATCGGTACTCAAATATGGATGACCGAAAATTTGAAAACTACCAAATTCAGAAATGGTGATCCAATCATGCAGATGCCTGGGTCTGGAGAGAAATATTGGGGGAGAGATACCAGAGACAAATATCTTGACTTCATTATTGACGAGGGTGAGAATCAGCCTGGCTATTTTTCAGTGAAATCAGGTATTCCAAATATATTATACAATGGATCTGCTGTTAAAGATACTAGAGGTGTATGCCCAGAAGGTTGGCGCATACCAACCATAATTGATTGGCACCTTCTGATGATCCATAATGGAGGCTGGCATGAGGATCAGGATATACCATGCGAAAAAAGCATTAATGACAAATTAAAGGCCCAAAAATCTTGGGCGTTTTCTCAAAGCAATTCAACAGGATTTAGTGCAAAACCAAATAACGTTTTGAGCCCCTACGGTACACTAGAAGCAGCCGATGATTTTAAATCTTGGGCAGGAGACCGTGATCTTGAAAATAACATATTGTATTTGGTTCATATAACCCAGTATCAATGTCATGATATATATCCTCAGTTAACATCTAGTATTACGGCAATGCCTTGTAGGTGTGTAAAAGGCGTCGAAAGTCCTAAATGGGAAGACCTCACTTCTGAACAACAATCACAATTCCCATCTGTGAGTTTTTTATTTGAACATAAAAATAGAGAATTACGTAAAAGAGTCGGAGAAAGAATTAGTGATTTAATGAGGTCCAAAGAAGTTGAGCAGGCGGCAAAATTATATAGCAGTCAAATGTACTTCAAAGACGCAATAACGGAAGATCTTATAATGACTGCTCTTAAAGAAAAAAAATTAGGTGAAGTTATAATTATAGATGATTCAAATTCAAACACTTACATCCAAGAGAATAAACAAGAAATCATAAAGCTTGAAAATGGTAATTATCTCTTAAGCTTTGATATCGATGGGACGGCTATAAACACTGAATTAGACCTTCCAAAATTAAACCCTGAAATATTTATGAAAAATGTCTATGGTTTTGAAATACCTTTTAAAAGCAAAATGGATTTAGTTATAGACAGAAAAATTGAATTAATTAATTCTGAATATGTTTCTGGGTACAAGAAATTGTTATTCTACAAAGGAGATGAAATTTTTAAAAGCGCTAATGACTTACCAGATTTAAAATTTACATTTGATGAGTCCGTTTCTCAAAACGAAGTTCAAAAGAAGGAGAAATTCAAGGTTTCGGTTTTGGCTAATGGTCAAATAGTTGAGGTAATTGAAACCATAAAAGTTACAAAAATTAAAATAAAAGGGAAACCGTAAACATTTTAAGAATTTATGTTCCTGTCTAGTTAAACCCAGCACGATGATGTTGGGTTTTTTGTTTTTTAATATTTACAATTAATTCATGTTACGCTGGTCAATTCCTAAAATAAAATCCCCCTTATTCATCCAATGATCACAGACCCTTGAAAGATAACTCTGAAAGCTTTCAATGCTTAGAAATGCATATCCCGGTAAGGCAATGCCATGAGGAAGTAAATGATATGGAGCTCCTTGGTTTGTAATTTGATGAAATTTCATATTGACATCAATTGTACATTGACTTACATCATTAGTAAATAAATAATCATGTAAAAGAAAAGTGAAATATAATTGCATTAAATTCTCGGGAGAATTCAACAACCCTTGAATTATAAATTCTTTTTGATCTTTCGTATATCCAACTTCTAAACTCTCTTTAAAACAATTTTGAAAAAAAGTAGATTGATCTTTTTTCAATTCTTCATTTAATTCGAGAAAATGTTCTTGCAATTTAAATACTTTAAATTGAGCACATAAAGAGGCCCACTGCGTTAAAAAAAGCATACCATCATTAGACATATAATTGAAATTCACCTCTGAGCAAAACATGATTTTTAAGTAGCACTTTAATTGAGGATAAGACCAAGTGTATGGAAGTTGATAAAAATTCATTTTTTTTATTATGAAAATACGACTTTGGTCTAAGATATAAATATTCATAAATGGGATTTTTATTTCTTCATTTAGCGATTCATTATTAAATTTTCATTAGTTTAGAGAAAATCTTTAAATAACTATTATGAAAAAATTAATCTTACCAGTTGCTGCATTTTCGATGTTATTTTTAACTTCTTGTGGCGGCACTTCAGTTTGCGGTTGCATGGATTCTTATTTGGAAATGTCCAAAGAAATGAAAGCAGCAAATGGTGATGAAACAAAAATGAAAGAAATTCAAGAAAAATATAAGGACGAAGAAGAAGCATGTAAGAAATTAGATGAAGGGAAAACTAGTGAAGAGAAAGAGAAAATGCAGGAAGAAGCAAAAAAATGTGATGCATATAAAGAATTAGAAAAATTATAATTTAAAATAAAATCTTAATAACTATTATGAAAAAATTAATCTTACCAGTTGCAGCATTTTCAATGTTGTTATTAACTTCTTGTGGAGGAACCACAGTTTGCGGTTGTGCGGATATGGGAGTTGAAATGATGAAAGAGGTTATGGCTGCAAATGATGACCAAACGAAACTCAAAGAAATTGAAGAAAAATATAAGGATGAATCTAAAGCATGTGAAAAACTTTATGAAAATAAATCAGATGAAGAGAGGAAGAAAATGCAAGAAGAACTTGAAAAATGTGATTCATTTAAAGAAATGCAAAAATCAATGGAATAATTAACGAAATAACCTAAAAAGCGCCTAAATAGGCGCTTTTTTTTACGAAAAATAAACCAATATTTCTGCTAGGCTTATGGCATATAATGGTCAATTGAAATAAAATTATCAAGGTTAATCTATTACTTTTGCGTATAAATATTTCTTATGCGCTTCAATCTTTCAGAAATAAACGACCTAATACGATCTAGAAGAACTATATATCCTGAACAATTCTCACAGAGGAAAGTCCATAAAGAACAGATTGAACTACTACTCAACAATGCCCAATGGGCACCCACCCATGGCAATACGCAACCTTGGCGCTTTCATGTTTTTATTGAAGACGGCCGTCAAAAATTGAGCACTTTTCTTGGCGAAACCTATTTGAATTTGACACCAGTAGAACAACAAGACGATGCCAAACTAGCCAAACTATTGCGAAGGCCCCTACTCGCTTCAGCTGTAGTTGCAATTTGCATGAAAAGACAAGAAACTGAAAAAATACTTGAAATAGAAGAAATTGAAGCTGTAGCCTGTGCTATTCAAAACCTACATTTAAGTTGTACGGCCTATGGGCTTGGTGGTTTCTGGGCCACTCCTAAACTCATTTACAGCCCCGCTATGAAAACATTTTTAGGCCTTGAAGAAAAAGATAAATGTTTGGGCTTGTTTTATATAGGCTATCCCAATATTGATTGGCCTAAGAATCAGCACCGCAGGCCTTTAGAGTACAATTGTTCCTGGATAGAACAATAAGCCATTAAATCTATACATTTTTTGTTACTTTGCATATGCGCTATTTATTAGCTATTGTATTTCTTATCCCTAACATTGCTTTTTCTCAAGCACTTAATCAATTGGGTAAACCAAATTTTTTTGGATTTCAATACCGCCAGATACTTCCAATGCAACAAATGCAATCCGGAATACAATACTTTGAAGACAGCTTGCTTAAAACAAATATAACACCCGCTTTGGGCTATACCTTCGGCGGTGTTTTACGCTATGGCTTAACGGATCTTATTTCCTTGGAAACTGGGCTTTATTATAATCAGCGAAACTTTTCAATTCAAAGTACACGCATTGATAGCGCGCTCACTGTAGATCAACGCTTGCGCTTTGTACAATTTGAAGTGCCAATTCAGGGTAATATAGGTATTCAACTCAGTCGTAACATTTACGCCAATGCATATTTGGGAAGCGCGATACTTTACAAACCAACAAGTGTAGCAACCTACATTAACCCCTATGACAAACATGAATTTAGGCAAGTCGGACTTGTTGATATCAATAAAAAAGTAGGACTAGACCTCCGCATGGGTTTCGGATTTGAATATCGCAATAAGAGAGCGGGTGTATTTATTCTCGGTGCAACAGCTTTTGTTCAGCTACAACCTGCCTTTGTGCTCCTATCGAGATACCAGTATGAGAATTTTAAGCAAGCGGCCGTTGGCGATGTCAATGCTTCTGGATTCGGACTTGATTTTAAATACTTTATTGCTTACAAGAGACCAGGCCGACTTATATTTCAACAGGGCCCTATTGAATAGACTTCCTTGTTCCAAGTTTATATCCTAAATAGGCCATCGGCAAATAAGCTACAATTAAATCGAGTAAAATAAACCATAGTGGCGTTTGAGGTAACATCACAACCATCAAAACACCCCCTGCTAAAAATGCAAATCCAATGGCCATTGATTTGATAAGTGGTTGATCAACTTTTAATTTACACACAAAATATGCACCAACAAAGGTTCCAATAGCATGGCCCAAAAATGGCACCATGAAATGCCACATCCCCATAAATGGCATTGCTTCAATGAGACCTTTTTTTGTAGATAAATCAAAGCCCTCTGGAGCTTTTACAAGTATATGGCCAAGCTGTTCTATTGTAAAAATTGTTAAGGATCCTAAAAGTAGTCCGGCTAAAGACAATAATGCAGATTTCATATTTAATTTTTTGAATTTATTTGTTTCAATTGGCTTTCGTTATAAATCACTGTATATTTTTGTTTGGCCTCTTCTCTACTACAGGCATTATAGTGCCACCATTCAGTTTGTAATTGCCTAAAACTTTGTGATTGCATGGCTGTGCGCAGTATTTTTCTATTTTCTATTTGTTGCACACTTAATTGCCCACTTTTTAAAAAAGATTGTTCCATACTAGGGTATGCAATTTGGCGAATGTCATCAAAACCTGCCCCCATATCTAAAGGTAAGCCTTGTTGATTAACAATCGTTAAATCAATTGCCGCTCCCAAATTATGTAAACTTAAATTTTTAGGGTTAGACACGAACTTTACACGCTGAGAAATAGGCAAGGTGTCTAGTGCATCCCACATTTTTTTTTGAACTGAAACGGGCCTGAGTGCATCGTAAATTAAAAGTCTAAAACCTGGGTGCGTCTTTGACAAGAATTCTTGTACACGCGATAATCGTTGGGCAACATCTCGCTGCAAATAGGCTTTGTCTATAATGTAATAAAGTCGTTCCCCTAGAAAATTATCGGTTCCCGTATACTTAAGATCAATTAAAATGTTGGCATTAAGACTTTGAACATCCACTAAATGATAAGGATTTTCTTCTTCTACTGAAATATCACCATTCTCAACCTTTTGAACATAGTTAGAGGCAATGTTTTGATCAAGCTTCTGCTGAGTTTTTTTTATATCTGTCGAACAACTTAAAGTAGTTAGAAGAAATAAAAAAATTGCTGTTTTTTTCATCTAAATCAGCGCTGGATCAATCTTTGGGTTTCTACTTCGATACGATTTTTTAAATCTTCAGATACTTCATATAATGGCAAGCGCATCGTTGCTTGAATAAGACCAAGTTTTGCTAGTGCGACTTTTACACCGCCCGGATTGCCTTGTTCAAAAAACATTTTAGTAACGGAAAACAAATCGTAATGGGCTTCTCTTGCCAAAGAGAGATCACCTACTAAAGAGGCTTTAACCATTTGTTTAAATTTCCTTGGAAATGCATTGGCTACTACTGAAATCACACCGTCTGCGCCAGCTGCCAAAAGCGGCATTGTAAGGTTGTCGTCTCCGGATAAAACACCAAAACCCGATTTTCGAAGTCGGATAATATCCATAATTTGTTCCATGTTTCCTGATGCTTCTTTAACAGCAACAATATTTTCAATCTCAGCCAATTCCAAAGTCGTTTCTACGCTCATATTTGAACTAGTTCTGCCCGGAACATTATAAAGAATTATTGGTAAATCTGTATAGGAAGCCACCATTTTAAAATGAGCTACTATGCCTTTTTGAATTGGTTTGTTATAATAAGGTGAAACAGAAAGAATACCATCAACGCCTTTTGGAAGTGCACTCAAGCTTTTTTCCAAGGCCATTGTATTATTTCCGCCGATACCATAAATTATAGGTAGCCTTGCGTTATTTGCTTCCAAAACTGTTTCCAAAACTTTCCTCTTCTCATCGACACTCAATGTTGGCGACTCACCGGTTGTGCCTTGAACCACTAAAAAGTCGGTACCTTCTTCAATTTGATAATTTACTAGGTCAATAAGCCCCTTGTAATCTATTGAAAAATCGCGATTAAATGGCGTAACCAAGGCCACACCTGCGCCTTTGAAAGTTGTCATTGAGCTATTTTTTCTAAGGTTTGATGTATGTAATTAAATTGAGCAGCTGTGTCGGTCTGTGTGCTAGCAATTTGTAGATCAAAATGTGGGTGCATGTCGTTTAGCAACAAGCGTCGTTTAATAGAAACATTTTTAAGGAGCGGAAAAAACTTTGATTTAAGATTGCCATTATAAATCAGTAAGTCATACTTTTTAACAAGTTCTGACTCTAGTTGAACATCTTTTAGTTTGCCAAACATTGAATAATCAGCAGGCGAATTGTAATAAATTAAAAAATGCGGTGGTAAAGTTTTTTTGTCTAAATCCTTGGGAATAGATACCACAATTAATACACTTTTGAACTTTTTAAGCGATAGAAATTGATCAACAGCTTTAACAAACACATTGATTTGCGAAAGATCCTCGTAATCCCAATAGATGACAAGGCTGTTTGTTTGTTGCCATATACTATTTTTACTCACTGCGATATCAATTGTATAAATTGGTTTTCTGATAGTAAAGTTACACCTAAGTCCGTAGCTTTTTGCATTTTTGATGGGCCAATATTTGATCCAGCCACTAGATAGTCCGTTTTAGAGCTAACTGACGACGCCAATTTTCCGCCATTTCGTTCGATTAGCTCTTTGATTTCCTCGCGGCTAAATGTCTCAAAAGTTCCTGAAATTACGCAACTTTTTCCCTCTAATTTATTAGAATCTTTTGATTTTTCTTCTAATTCAAATTGTAAACCTTCTTTTTGTAAGCCTCGGATTAATTCAATATGATGTGCTTGTTCAAAATAATTCAAAATAGAGTGTGCAATCTTCTCTCCTATTTCTTCAACTGCTAGGAGCTGTTCGAGATCGGCATCTTTCAATGATTCAATGTTTTGAAATGCCTTAGCCAATTTTTTTGCAACTGTTTGCCCAACATAGCGAATTCCCATACCAAAGAGCACACGTTCAAAGGGTATTTTTTTAGAGAGTTCTATTGATTTTAAAAGATTATTGGCTGATTTTTCTGCCATTCTATCCAATGAAATAATTTGATCAAAGCGCAAAGAATATAAATCCAAGGGATTTTTAATGAGTTGTTTATCAAACATCAATTCAACTGTTTCTTCACCCAAGCCATCAATATTCAATGCCATCCGACTAATAAAATGCATGATTTTACCTTTAAGTTGTGTAGGACAACCCAGTTCATTAGGACAATAATGCTGTGCTTCTCCCTCTTTTCGAATTAATAATGTATTACACTGGGGGCAATTTTCGATGAAGGGAATTCTTATTTGACTTTTCCTCAAAGAAGTATTTACTCCGACAATTTTTGGAATGATTTCACCACCTTTTTCAACCAGAACCACGTCGCCTTGACATAAATCTAATTTTTCAATCTGATCGGCGTTGTGCAATGATGCGCGTTTTACAGTTGTACCACCAAGCTGCACGGGCGCTAGATTTGCAACAGGAGTTATTGCTCCTGTCCGACCAACTTGAAAACTGACAGAGTTAAGTAATGTTTCAACGCGTTCGGTTTTAAATTTATAAGCAATTGCCCAACGCGGAGATTTTGCCGTAATCCCAAGCAATTGTTGTTGAGCATAGTCATTTACTTTTAAAACAACCCCATCAATTTCAAAGGGTAAATGAAATTTATTATGACTCCAATAATCTATGAAGTCCATTACACCCTCAATATTTGTGGTTTTTTCTATCATTCTTTTGGCATAGTCCGGAACTTTAAAACCCCAATTTTTGGCCAAGAATACCGTTTGGTAATGACCTTTTTCACTTGATTGAAAACCCTGAATGCCATAAAGATAGCAATCCAAACCTCTAGAGGCAACTTCTCTTGAATCCAACATTTTCAAGGTTCCAGAAGCCGTATTTCGCGGATTGGCAAAAAGCCCTTCACCTTGTAATTCTCTAATCTTATTTAGTTCTTCAAAGCGTTTCTTTGGCATAAAAATCTCACCTCGAATTTCAAAATTTAAAGGGAAATCACCTTTGAGCGTCAAAGGAATTGAGCGTATAGTTCGTACATTGATAGTTACATCTTCACCTTTTTCACCATCTCCCCTGGTCAAGGCTTGAAATAGTTGACCATTTCTATATTGAATGGCAATAGCTACACCGTCATATTTTAACTCACAAACAAACTCGGAGCTTTCACCAAGTATTTTTTGACAACGGGCCACCCATTCTATTATTTCTTCTTGAGAATAACTGTTGGCCAAGGACAACATTGGCGAACTGTGCTTTTGTGTTTGAAATTTCTTGGTTAAATCGCCTCCAACGCGCTTTGTAGGGCTATTGGAATCTGCAAATTGAGGATATTGCTCCTCTAATGCCTCAAGTTCTTTTAAAAGAATGTCAAAATTATAATCTGAAATTGTAGGTGTATTCAGCACATAATAAGCATAATTATGATCGTTCAAGTCTTTTCTTAACTGTTCAATTTTTGTCTGAATTTCAAGATTATCCATTTTTTAAATTTAAGCTTTTTGCGCCAAAATCATTCGGTTTTTACCTTGCAAATCTTTATGAATTTCTAAACGATTGAAAAGTATAGAATCAAAGAGTGTAATAATTTCTTGGGAATAATTTTCATGAATTTCTAAGGCCATTAATCCATTTGAATTTAAATTAGAATTAGCAATTTTAACTAACTGTTTGTAGAATACCAACGGATCTTGATCATCTACAAATAACGCCAAATGCGGTTCAAAATTGAGCACGTTTTCATGCATCTCAATGGCTTGATATTGAGGAATATAAGGTGGGTTAGAAACCATTAAATCAAAACCAAGTTTCGAATTCCAATTAAACAAATCGATACATTCCAATTGTATGTCTATGACGTTACTTTGGGCATTTTCTTGGGCTAATTCAAGAGCTTGAGATGAAAGATCATTTGCATAAACTTTTGCTTCTAAAAAATGTTTTTTGAGTGCAAGGGCAATACAGCCACTGCCTGTGCAAAAATCAATTATATTTTTAAAGTTTATTTGCTGATTAATAATTAATGTTATCAATTCTTCAGTTTCTGGCCTTGGAATTAAAGCCCTGTAGTCAACTTTAAGGTGCAAACCATGGAAAAGCACCTCACCTAAGATATATTGAAAGGGTTCATTATTCTGCAAGCGCTTTACAAAAGATCGAATCTCCAATAAATCTGATTCACTTAATCGCAAATCGCTATTTAATAGGACATCACTAGCAGACCAACCAAATTTTTGGCTCAAAAAGGCATTCCACATTGTTTTGCACTCGCTTTTGGAAAAAGAACCAATAAGCTCATTGAAAAAATAGCTTTTAGCGCTACTCAAGCGATTATCTGCCACAAACATCAGTTCGCTTTTCTTAATTCAATAAAGGGTTGAATTTTCTCATTTTCGATAAGCACAGTCAAATTGTAATAAGCAATTTTCCACATGCCATTTTCAATAACGCAAATACCACTTCCTCTACACCCCTCCATCCAGGTTTGCAAGTCTTCATCAAAATATGCCACATTTGAATTATCTACAAATTGCCAATTTCGATTACTGGGCTTAAAGTCCCATGCCTTACCCTTATCGAAGTAAGGCTTACTAAAAGCCATGAACTCAGTTTTAGTCCAACGTTCTGCAGGTGCTGTGCCTAAGAAAATAAATTTATCAGTAGTGGCTTCAAAATAGGCTTCGAAGCTGGCACTTGCAGCAGCAAGGTGCCAGTTATCGAGCAAATCATTCAAATTATTTGTATCGTATTTTAAAACCTCAATTGTGAGCTCATCCCAATCAATGATTTGGCAATATCCTTGAAAATAAGGCAATACAATCAAAAAGAATTTCCATTTCATAGTGTTCAATAATTTGATTACAACTCATCCAATTTAAATACGCATTTACCTTTGATAAAAGTACGCCAAGCATAATTTTGGACCTGACTTCTTTGTTCACTTATGGGATTATTTAAAATTGCCAATGTTGCCTCTTTTCCTTTTTCTAAAGAGCCGATTCTATTTTCTTGAAAAGCGGCAAAAGCGGCATGAATTGTCATACCCCGTAAAATTGCTTCTAATTCGAGAGTTTCTCCAAAAGGGTTATACAAGGCTGCTTCAATTGTTGCAAATGGATTGATTTGCTCAACAGGGAAATCGGTTCCCAAGGCGAGCATTCCAAATTTTTCCAACAATGTTCTATATGCATAGGCCCCCTTTAATCTGTGTATGCCCAATCGTTTTTCTGCCCAATCTGCATCTGAAATAGCATGTGTAGGCTGTACAGATGGGAAAACTGCAAATTGAGAAAATTTTAAAAAATCTTTCGGATCGAGAATTTGGGCATGTTCTATACGAAAGCGATGGTCTGGTTTTTCGTTAAACACCTGTTCATAAATTGACAATACCAGCGCATTGGCAGAATCACCAATACTATGCGTGTTCATTTGATATCCATGTTCAAGACAAAATTTTGCCAAATCGTTCATCTTTTGAACATCAGTAAGCAATAAACCATAATCATTTTGATGATCTTCATAGGGCGCTTTTAATAATGCGCCTCGTGAACCTAGCGCTCCATCGGCAAAACATTTAAAACTTTGAATACTCAAATTTTTATATTCAAAAGGACCATGTTCTGCCGCAAAAGCCCTGTTTTTGGGAGAATCCATTAACATGGCATAAATATTAATTGAGAGTTTGTTTTTAGATATCAGTTCTTTAAACCAAGCAATGTGTTCAAAATCAATTCCGGCTTCGTGTACCCCAGTTATTCCATATTGCAATAATTCGTCTTGAACCTGCACGAGCGCTTCTAGGTATTCTGATTTGGAATAATTTGGTAAATAGGCTTGAACAAAATCTACTGCGTTGTCAATGAGAACTCCTGTAGGCTTGTAATCTTGAAGATTTATTTTTTTTTGTTTGACGAGTTGTGAGGTAATATTAATCGCTGCTGCATTTGTAGTTTCATCTAAATTCGTTTTGGCAAATACAACTGCCCCTCCTTGAATATGATTAAGCTGATCTACGATAGCACTTTGTTGGATTAAATATTCATTGACTAGCGCCGCATGGCCATCTATGCGGTATAAGCAAACAGGAATATCTTTAAATAAAGCATTTAATTTATGATTGGTTGGCATTTGCCAATCTGCCCAAAGCGTTTGGTCCCATCCACGTCCAATTAAAAACTTTAAGTTTGGATGAGTCGCTTTATATTGTTCACAGCGAAGAACCAACTCTTCTTGAGAACGAACGCCTCTCAAATCAACGCCTAACAATTGCTTTGCATACATGAGCATGTGTCCATGGGCATCAATAAAACCAGGATAGACCTCCTTACCTTGAGCATCTATTGATTCTTTTGCGCTGTACTTGTTCAAAATTTGTCTTTGAGGGCCAAGCTCTAAGATTTTTCCATCTTTAATTGCAATAGCCTCATAAATGGTGTTGTTTGGATCTAGCGTATGAATTTGTGCATTATGAATTATAAGATCAACCTTTTGTGATTTCATACAAGCACAGAGTACCAAAAAGCAAAAAATAATATAGATGGTCTTTTTCATATTAAAAAGGATAGCCTATGCCAAAATTCAAGTAATTTGGCAAAAACGGTCTTGGCATTAAGGTTTTTACTTGGTCTAAACTCATATTAAAATACTCCATACCCTCCTGATAGTATGTCTCTCTCGTTTTAAAATCTTCAAAAACCCATCGCGCTCCTTTATTAAAGGCAGGATCGAAAATTGGAAACCCAACATCTAATCTCAAGATAAAGTAATCTAAGTCCAGGCGCATTCCAAGACCTGATGATATGGCTAGTTGGGGTATAAATGTTTGAAAACCAAATTTGGAACCTAGCCTAGAGGCATCTTCTCGGTAGGTCCATATATTTCCAAAATCTGTAAAAAAAGCAGCTTTCAAAGTTGCATTTATATCAAACCGATACTCAAGCGAACCGCCAAAACGGATATCGCCAATTTGTGTAGCCAACCGACTCGTATCGAGATGGTATTTGTAGGCACCAGGACCCAGCGCCCTTGCCCGCCAACCTCTATTATCGTTTGAACCTCCTCCAAAAAAACTGTAGTCATAAGGCATAGCCGTCTTAGAATTTCCATAAGAGACTCCTGCACCAGCATGCATGCGCATATGCAATGAAGCTTTGTTTACCAATCGCTTTGAAACAATCATTTGGTTGTCTATGCGCAAAAATTGAGAATACGGTTGCTTTCTTAACAAATATTGACCATTTAGGGTGTCTTGTCGATTTTTAAAACAATACAAAACGTTTCCTGCAGCATCTATAGAACTGTTTACATAAATCAAACCATTAAATCGCTTTACTTTTCCAGGTTTATCGTCTTTCTCTTTATTGGAATATTCAAATGCAAATTTTAAATCTTGCCAAATAAATTGATTGCTATAGGTATTGAATAAGAACAAATCATTGATTTGATTGAGCTGAGCTTCAAAAGTCGGAGATTTTTGAATATTCACAAATTTGATAACTGAAGCTCCTGGCAATCCAAGTTGAAATACTTGGGTTTTACCAACCAAAAATTTCCAAGAATAATTTAGCTGAAAAACGCGTCTATCGAAGATATTTCTCTTTTCAAAATTTAGCGCTGCGCTAATGACGGTTCTCGGTTTCTGACGCTTACCCAAAAGCGTTACCGGGCTAGGAAAAAGGCCAGGCATATCTAATTTTAAGCTAGGGCCTAATTCAAAAGTGTTAAATGTTCTACCAATTAAAATTAACTGATCGGAGGAATTGGCATCAAAAACAGGAGGTTGAGATTCGAAACCACCACCCAACGAAAAGGTCAATCTTTGAGCGCCACCAAATAAATTCTTATTGGTATAATTTAAAGATGCTGCTGCACCAAGTAAACCAAAACTTGAAGTAAAACGCGGATCAATCGCCCAGGATTGTTTTTTAGCCGGTTCAAGGTAGTAATGAACATTCAACAAATTCTTCCCTGGGATTTCCTCTAAATATGGTTTTACTGAGGAAAAAACTCCAAGTTGAACCAAGGAACGATAGGATCGTTCTAAATAATATTCTTTATATGGGTTTGCTTGTTCGAGATAATTTTGCATCTCGAGTACTTCTGCTTTTATCCAAGGACTTTGACCATTGTATAAAAGCGTCATGGTTCGCCATTGACTCAAAGTGCCAAAAGGCACACCTAAATCTGTAGCTTGCTTTTTTGTATACTGCAATTCTTGATACAATTGACTTTGAGTAGTTCTCAAATATTGGGGTTGCAATGAATCATATATGCTATGACCCAAATCAGCCAAATAGGAGGAAAAAACACCTTCTTGTTGCAATGAATCCGATAAATGAAAATAGACCCTATTTATTTTTGTATCGGCGTAAGGAATCGAAATCAAGCTATCTGGGTTTTCTAATGAAGGAACCAAACGATCTTCAAATTGAACCAAAAGATTCACCTTCATCGTTTTGGTATTGGTATCTGCTAAAAACTGAATACTCCCACTATTAAATTTATAAATGCTTTCATCTCGCATGAATTTGGCAACGCGATCTCTATAGGCCGCTAAATAATCCAAATCAAAAGCATGGCCAATTAGCGGGTGCTCACCCAAAGGGGTATATTCCTTCTTGATATATGCATTGTGTAAATCGCGGAGTTTTCTTGGCCCTGCATATCGCACAGAATCTATTATAAATTGTGGGCCTTCATCAATATGATAAGTAGCTTGAATTGTTCGCTTGTTCTTATTCAAAGTTAATTCAGCCTCAATATTTGAAAAATAATATCCTTTCTTTATAAGATAGCGTTCGAGTTGCTCTATATTTTTACGATGTAAAATAGAATCAAAAACGACGGGTTTTTGTCCATATTTATATTTTAAACGCTCAGACCAAATCGACTTTTTATATACACTATCGGGAGCACTTCGATACCTGTAATCTATTTTATTTCGGGCAATCGCCCTAGCATTACGGCGTTCATTAACGCTTTGTGTCTTTTTTCTTTTTGATTCTAATTCAAACTCAAATTTTTGAATCGCCATATTTTTTTTATCTGCCACCTTAGCTGAGTCGATAGAATTGTAGAGCCAAAGTTTCCATGGTAAACCAAAAAATCGTGCATTTGGTTGCTGACGGAGAACATCAAATAACTCATAGCGATCTAATTTAGTCCCGAGTGGATTATCAATCGAAATGGTGGTTCTGCGCAAAAGAAAGTTTTCAGCGGGAACATTTTTTGATAAATGACAACCAGCTAAAAACAGTGCGGCTAAAACAATAAATTGTAATTTTGAACTTCTGCGCATTGAATACAAAAGTAAAGAATTATCATTTTGGAAAAGCTCAGTCTTCAAAAGATCAAGGACCTAAAAAAATTACACCTCAAAAAGTATCGAGATGCCCAAAAGCGCCTTTACATAGAAGGAGAGACGCTGATTAAAGATTTAATAAAACACTTCCCGCATTTAATAGAAGAATTAATTATCGAAAATAATAAGGCGCTCGAATTTGAACAGTTAGAAATTCCTCTTTTTATTGCAGCGCAAAATCAATTAGAAAAACTCACGTCGCTTAAGACGCCAAAGAAGGTTAATGCAGTGGTGCATTTCCCAAGCAATCAACCTTGGGAGAAAGGACAAAAGGCTTTGCTTATCGATCAAATTCAAGACCCAGGTAACCTTGGTACCATAATTAGGGCTGCAGATTGGTTTGGAATAAAACACCTTATTTGCGCACCAAATACTGTCGATTATTTAAACCCAAAAGTAATTCATGCTTCCATGATTTCTTCGTTTAGGGTTAATGTTTCATATCAAAATTTAGAGTTCTTTATTAAAGGTCATTTAGATAGCACTTTTGGGGCTTTTATGGATGGAACTGATTTTCAAAAAATAAACCCCGATGATATCGATTTTGTTTTGCTCGGAAATGAAGGCACCGGGATAAGCCCAGCGCTAGAGGCTGTCATTAAAAATAGAATTGGGATTGCTAGAAAAGGAAGTGGAGAATCGTTAAATGTTGCTGTTGCTGCAGGAATTTTACTGCAACACATGACTAAGTAACGAGAAGATTAGCAAGATCAAACAAAAGGACGTATCTTTGCAAAATTCTCACTTTACGATGCTAGATCTCGATTTATACGAAGCCAAGAAACTTTATCCTTTTCAAGAAAAGACCGTCAATCAAGTACTCGAAGAAATTCAAAAGAATGGGAGCAATTTCAATCTCCTTTATCAATTGCCAACAGGTGGTGGTAAAACAGTCATTTTTTCAGCCATAGCCAAACGCTATATTGAACAAACTGGAAAAAAAGTCCTGATCTTGACGCACAGAATAGAACTTTCAATTCAAACATCAAAACAACTTTCTGCCATTAAGGTACCCAATAAAATAATTAATTCTGAGGTTAAAACACTTGAAGATCAGAACGAATATACTTGTTTTATTGCCATGGTTGAAACATTAAATAATCGTTTAAACGAGAATGATCAATTTATTGAAAACATAGGCTTAGTCATTGTTGACGAAGCGCACTACAATAGTTTTAGAAAGATTTTTCAATTTTACGAAGATGCCAATATTTTGGGTGTTACTGCAACACCTTTAAGTAGCAATCGAAATCTACCACTTAAAGATCATTACAATAAACTATTGGTAGGTGAATCTATAGCCAATCTAATTAATGAAGGCTATTTATCGGATGCCGAAACCTATTCTTATGATGTGAATTTGCATGGGCTTAAAATAGGGTCAAATGGCGATTTTACAGTGAGCTCAAGCGATTTGCTGTATTCAAACTATTTCATGCAAGAGAAACTCATCTTTGCTTATGAAGAAGTGGCACTTGGCGAAAAAACACTTATTTTCAACGCAGGAATTGAAACTTCAAGACGCGTAGAAGAATCCTTCAAAAAACTTAAGTACAACATTCGTCATCTTGATTCAACTTTTTCAGATAAAGACCGAAAAGATGTCATTCAATGGTTTAAAGAAACACCAAATGCAATTCTTACTTCGGTAGGAATTTTAACCACAGGTTTTGATGAACCTTCTGTAAAAACAATTATCATCAACAGGGCAACTCGTTCTCTTACGCTCTACCATCAGATGATTGGAAGAGGGTCGCGAAGGATACCCAATAAATCAGAATTTAAAATAATTGATTTAGGAAATAATGTCCGACGTTTTGGATTCTGGCAAGACTATATAAATTGGCACGATGCTTTTCGTTTTCCCGATAGATTTTTAGAATCTAGAATTTCGGAATTAGAAGACATGGAATTCGAAGTTGAATACGAATATCCAAAAGGCTTTGAAAAATTAATCAATACACAAATTCTCGAGGATTTTTCAATAAAGGATTGTTATTTTAATTGTATTGAAAATGGCGCAAAAGGCAAACAAGCAATTGAATTATCGATAAATAATCACTTTGATGCTATTCATGCATCTGCTAATAACCTCGACCACGCATTAGAATTACAACAAATACTGCAAGACCACATTGAACATCGCGTAAAGCATTATACAAAATGCATCTCAAAATGCACAGAGAATTATTTTAAATATCTCCTTGAGACGTATAATCGTCAACTCAGTCAGAAAATACGACTACATATCGAGGATTAGTCACTTTTTTGTAAATTTGAGAACAATGAAAAAGCCTGTTCTCTTCTTATTTTTTCTACTCGTTTTTAGCGCCCAGGCCCAAACAAAAATAAAAGCCTACTTAGATACCAAACAATTTTATTCTCCCGAGATTGGCCCCTATCTAGAAATCTATATCGAATTTGCAGGCTACACTACACAATTTGTACAGTGTCCAGGTGGTCAAAAAGCTACTGTTATTGTAGATATTGCAGTTATAGATTCTTTAAACGAAACGGTTTTTAATGATTTCTACGCATTAGACTCGCCTATTTCAACAGATTCAACGCAAAACAATTTTATTGAAGTTATTCGAATTCCATTGAGTTATGGGAATTACTCCCTAGCAGTTCAGCTAGAAGACGCCAACAAAACCAATAGTTTAATTTCAGGCAACTTAGCCGTAGAAATCTTAAAGATGGGCGAACATTTAAGTTTTTCCTCTATAGAAGCCATTGATTTGGCTTTTACGAGTGAAGAAAATAACCGATTTACCAAGTCCAATTATTACCTTATTCCACTTTTAAAAAATTATTTTTTCCAAGGAGATAACAACCTACCCTACTATGTGGAACTATACGGGTCCAAGGGGCCTATTTATTTTGAAAGAAAAATAATTAATTCTACAAATGGTCAAATATACCCAGCATTATCTTTAGCCGATACGCTTCAATCAGAAACAGTAATTGCCTTATTGCAACAAGTTGACATCAGTATTTTACAAACGGGTACCTATCAATTGCAATTAAGTGCAAAGGATCTTTTAACATCCGAGGTTTGCACTCAAGTATTCGACATTGAGCGATTCAATGACGATGAAATTGCCTTTGATATGTCCTCAATGCTTTTAGATCCTGCATTTCAAGAGTCAATTGCTTCTGATAGCATTGCCTATTATCTCGAAAGTTTACTGCCAATTGCAAAACCTGGAGAAATCCGAACAATAATAGAGGTTTTAAAAGCTAATGACAGCGAACAGATGAGAAAACATCTGCAAGCTTTTTGGTTTGAGACATCTGGTAGCAAAGCGTATGAAGAATGGTTGCGCTACCAACAACAAGTGCGTTCTGTAGAAAAAAACTATTCCAATAATTATATGGAAGGTTTTGAAACAGACCGTGGCCGCGTTTACCTGAAATACGGACAACCCAATTCAATTGTTGTTAAAGAATCCTCGCCAAGCGAATATCCATATGAAATATGGACCTATAATAAAATTGGTATTTACAGCAATAAGAGGTTCGTTTTTTACAATCCAGATCTTGTAACAAATAATCATCGCTTACTGCATTCAGATATGATAGGTGAATTGCGCAACCCGGCTTGGCAGCAGATTTTGGTCCGGCGAAACACCATTAACGGCACTGTAGATGACCCTAATATGCTAAATACTAAACATTTTGGAGGCAATTCTAATGATTTTTACCGTCAATATTAAATCATAATGCATTGCACCAAGGCCATAGTTATCCTTAATTATAATGGTTTACAACATCTTCAAACCTATCTTGGAAGTGTAGTCGATTGTAGTCCGAATTGGAAAATTATTATTGTAGACAATGCCAGTTCAGACACATCAGTATCGTATATCAAAGATAATTTCGCTCAAATAGAAGTCATAGCGTTAGAACGCAATTTTGGCTTTTCGGAAGGATACAACCGGGCATTAGCCCAAATTCAAGGAAAATACGAATTATATTTTATTCTCAATAGTGACGTAAGACTTACACCCAATTGGGATACACCACTTTTAGATTTTTTAGGGCTTCATGAAGATGTTGCAGCAGTACAACCTAAAGTGCTCTCCGACAAGAATCAAGACAAATTTGAACATGCTGGAGCGGCTGGAGGGTATTTGGATTTATTTTATTATCCTTTTTGCCGAGGTAGAATTTTTGATGATATAGAAATTGATGCACTTCAATATGACAGCCCTCAAGAAGTGTCATGGGTTTCTGGAGCTGCTATGCTAATACGCGCTAATTGTTTTGAGCAAGCAGGTGGTTTTGACAACACTTTTTTTGCCCATATGGAAGAAATTGATTTGTGTCTGCGCCTGGCTAAACAAGGAAAAAAACTATATTGTATAGGTGTATCTAGAGTTTATCATTTAGGTGGTGGCACCTTGCAATATGACAATCCTAAAAAAGTCTATTTAAATTTTAGAAACAGTCTTTGGATGATTGTTAAAAATCATGGGCGCTATTTGCTGCCTTTGCTGTTTGTAAGAATGTTATTGGATGGTCTTGCGGCCTTAGTGTTTTTAATTAAGGGTAAACCTAAATTAACATGGCAAATTTTTTTAGCGCATATGTCCTTGTATTCCCATTTCAAAAAGTTTTATAAAATGCGCACTAAAACCAATGTAAAACCATATAGGTATTCAAGTTTAATTATTTGGGATTACTACATTAAAGGCATAAAACAATTCAGCGCACTTAACAAAAGAAAATTCTCATGATAAAAAAAATATATTCCCTAATTCTGATAACTATCTTGGCTTTTCAATGTTTTGCCCAAATATCTATAATTCAAGATGCTAGCGATAAAGCCCAAATAAAATTTGAAAACTCAAAAAACAGCCAAGAAGTATCTAAAAAGATGCTGCCTGCAATGCTTGTCGATCCATTAATTGGAACAGGCGGACATGGACACACTTTTCCGGGGGTTTGTGCACCTTTTGGTATGATGCAACTTAGCCCCGATACGCGCTATGAAGGATGGGATGGCTGTGGTGGATACCATTACTCAGACTCAATAATTTTTGGATTTAGCCACACCCATTTAAGTGGTACAGGAGTACCAGACTATGGAGATCTTTTAATTGTACCGCAAAGTGGTGAAGCAAAATGGAAAGGGAAGTTTGAAGATCCAAATGGCTATGGTTCAACTTTTGAACATCAACAAGAGGTAGCCAGACTTGGATTTTATGAAGTATTTCTGAAAGATGAACAAATTCGGGTCAATTTATCGAGTACCGAACGCTCTGGCATTCATCAATACACATTTTTAGAAGAAGATGAAAAAAAGTACCTACTACTCGATTTAAATTATCGTGATAAAATCCTTGATGGAAATTTTCAAATCAATGACAATCAAAATGTTAGTGGATTTCGAATTTCTCAAGGTTGGGCAAATAGACAACATTTTTACTTTCATCTCTGCACCTCTATTCCTTTTATTAGTCATGAAGTTACAGATGAAAATGGAATGCTCAAATTGCTTTTAGAATTCCCGAGCCAAACCAAAGAATTAACCATCAAAGTCGGAATGTCACATGTAGACGTAGATGGCGCCAAATTAAATTTAGAAACGGAAATTCCGCATTTTTCATTGAATCAGGTCTATAATTATAACATGCAACTTTGGAATAAGGAACTGGCAAAAATAAATATCCAAGCCGATAGCAAGACCCAAATTACTTTTTATAGTGCTTTGTATCATACAATGGTTGCACCTAACCTAATTAGTGACATTGATGGTCGATACAGAGGAAGAGATGGCAAAATACACCAATTGGAAAATCTCAAAGACCGTCAATATACTGTTTTTTCATTGTGGGACACTTACCGCGCAAACCACCCCCTATTCACTTTAATTGATCAAAATCGTACTTCGGCTTACATTCGTACATTTTTAAGACAATATGAGCAAGGTGGCGACTTACCAGTTTGGGAACTTTCTGCCTGCGAAACAGAATGCATGATTGGCTATCATAGTGTAAGTGTGATTGCAGATGCGTACATAAAAGGCATTCGAGATTTCGATGCACAAAAAGCGCTCAAAGCAATGGTGAGCACAGCCAATGCAGATGAGTTTGGTAAACTAGCCTATATTAAAAATGGGCTGATTAGTTCATCCGATGAACCTGAATCTGTTTCGAGAACTTTGGAATATGCCTATGATGATTTTTGTATTTCGATGATGGCAAATGCATTGGGAAATAAAAAAGTTGCGCAAGAATTTGAGAAACGCAGTTACAACTTTGTTAACCTATACGACCCAAAAACAAAATTTATGCGTGCTAGAAGAGGAGCACAATGGTATGGGCCTTTTGATCCATCGGAAGTAAATTTTAACTATACTGAGGCCAATTCATGGCAATATTCCTTGTATGCCCCACATCGAATGGACGTGCTAACTCATTTAATTGGTGGCCCAGACTCATTGGAAAGATGGCTAGACAAACTTTTTACAACCGACATGAGGCTCAGCGGTCGCGAGCAGGCCGATATTACTGGACTAATTGGACAATATGCACATGGTAATGAACCATCACATCACATGGCCTACTTATATAATTTCACGAATGCACCTCACAAAACGCAATTTTATGTAGACCGTATTTTAAATGAAATGTATCATAATGATCCCGATGGCCTTGCTGGCAACGAAGACTGTGGACAAATGAGTGCTTGGTATGTACTTAGTGCATTAGGGATTTATCCGGTTGCTCCGGGTAATCTAGTTTATCAAATAGGTAGACCACTAATAAGCCATGCAGAAATTCAATTAGAAAACTTAAAAAAGATCCAAATCAACTGTAATAATCAATCCAATGACAATAAATATATACAATATGCATGGTGGAATAACCAACGCTTGACAAAACTTCAAATTGATCATGAAACATTGATGCAAGGAGGAATTCTAACCATTGAAATGGGACCAAAACCCATTATTTCCACACCGACAGCTGTATTTAATTTAGAAAACCAACAACTCATTGCACCCGTACCCTACATAATAACTGAAGAACGAGTATTTAATGACTCATTGCAAATTGAAATTGGTAGTATTGAATTACCCGCGATACAAAAAGTCGACTATTATTATCAACTCAACGGTGGCAAATGGAAAGAATATAAGCATCCATTTTACATCAATTCAAAGTGTTCAATAGCAATTAAAGCAGCTTATTTTTATAATCAGGATAGCCAAAGTAAAACATGGAGCACAGTAGTAAGTTCAGAATTCATGAAAATAGATCCTCATGTAAAACTCGAATTAAAAAGTAATTACTCCAATCAATATGCTGCCTCAGGTAAAAATGCACTTATCGACGGATTACTTGGAGGCAATGAGTTTAGAACTGGTGATTATCAGGGATTTTATAATCAAGATGTGGTTGCGCTTATAGAGTTTGCGTCATCGAGACCAATACTAAAAGTCGGGGTATCATTTATTGATGACCAAAAATCTTGGATTTTTAGTCCAAGTAAAATACTTGTTGAGGGAAGTGTCGATGGAATCAACTTTACCCCGCTCTTAGAAAAGGATTTACCTCTGGCGAGTCCGATGGATAAAAATTCTACAAGAAAAGAAGTAATACTTCAATTAAATAGCAATAAATTCATGAATTACAAGTCTTTAAGATACACAATTAAAAATCCAGGCTTGCTGCCTTCTTGGCATCTAGGGGCGGGTAATCCGACCTGGTTATTTATTGATGAGCTTTACTACGAGTAATTTAAATGAAGCTCTCAGACAACTCGTATCCTACCCTTTATAATGCTGTAAAACCTATCTTTCGCTCCAAATTTGCGGTAAAAGGCAGCTATACTCTCTTGATTTGAACCTATGAAATCAATGGTATTACAAGTATCTTCAAACTTTTCAAGAACGCCATCAATTAAAAAAATCAAGGCACCAACCTTTTTACCTTCATCGTTAAGGGTTCCCTTCATAAAATAAAGCGTTTTGTTCCAATTAAAGAAGAGCGCAACGGCCAAGAGTTGACCTTCCAAAAATGCTCCACAACAATAAAGTGCATTCTTTGATTTTGCAGAATCCGCTAGAATTTCTAAGCGTGACCACGCAGCAGCATTTAAACTACCTATATTTTCTCCTTTTTGTTTGGTAAAAAAAGTGTGAAAATCTGTGTAGTCAATTTCTTTTGCAAATAATTGATTTGCTTTTTTCAAGCTCCTTTTTATATTTTCAGTATACCCTTTGCGAAAAGTATGCGGCCCTTCTATATTTGAGAGTGTTTGGAATTTTCCGTATTTTATTTTTAAGTCCTTATTTAAATAACCATTCAAATTTATATGCAGTAATTTTTGTTTCTTTAAAAATGCCACAAGCTTTTCTGTTTGGAAACTTTGCTCGTCAAAGAGCATAGGAATTGATCTTATAAATAATGGTTGCAAATAAGCCTTTACCCCAAATTTCTTTGCAACTGGAATCCTGATTAATAATGTTCCTTGCTCATCTAACACATACTTCCAATATGGATGTAAAATATCCTGAACCCATATTAAACTAAAAAAGCTGTGATTTGGTTTAGAAGCAACTATTTGCTCATATTGACGTCTTAATTCTGGAAGTTCAGCAACAATACGCATGGTAACACGAAGTTAAATAAAGCTACATTGCCAACAATAAATCGTGTAACTTTTTTACGTATTTTCGTTTAACGCTTAAACTATTTTAATTAATTGATATAATGATGAAAAATCTTCTTTTTGTAGCATTCAATTTATTTATTGGAGCAAGTTTATTTGCCCAGCAACCTAATCCGAACAAAACAGAGCCAAAATCTCCAGAGGAACGCGCAGCTTTCCAAACAGAAAAAATGGCTAGCGAATTACAATTAAGCGATACCCAAAAAGAACAAGTTTATACCATCAATCTTGGTATTGCTCAAAAAAATGAAGGTATTCGTACGAGTAATTTTTCTGAAGAGGAAAAACGCAGTATCATTAAATCTAACAGAGAGGCACAAATTGAAATGCTTAAAAATGTCTTAACTGCTGCTCAATTTGAAAAAATGAGAGAAAACTTTAAAGAGCACCGTCCAGAAGGTGGTCGAGAACATTTAGAGAAACATTAACATCATACTAAAAAGGCCTCTTACGAGGCCTTTTTTATTGAATCTCTTATGAAATTAATACTTGATGTATTTATTTAATTGATTAAATCCACCCTGATCAATGCTAATAAAGTATACACCTCTTGACCATGTTTGGGTATTAATTTGATTTTGGCCTTTATTCAACTTCATATTTAGAATATTTTGACCCCTCAAATTTTGTACACTGACTTGTACATCTTTTTGATTGGTTTCTAAATTTAAAACCTCATTAAACGGATTAGGGTAAACTAATATTTGCGCATTTGACCATTCATCAATACCTATATTACAATTGTTGTTGGCTAGAGGAGTTGGAATTATTGTGGCAAAATCTATACCCGCATCTGGACACCTAGCAAAGGATATATTAGTCAGTTGAGGACCAAAGGCTACTTGGTCGTGAATATTTAAACCATGTGAGAGAAAAACATAGTCTCCAGAACTATTTAATTTGAAGTTGGCATGCAACCCAGGTTGTAAAATATCTTTATCAGCCCAAACTAAAATATAACCATTTGCCGGTATAATGGTTCCAGACGGTATGGGCCAAGCCATTAAATCTAGAGGATCATCGGAAAGATAAAAACCTGTCAAGTCAATAGGCGTATTGGTTGTATTAATTAACTCTATCCAATCGTCGTCTTCTCCATTTTCATCGAATAAAAGTGAATCATTTGAAGCCAAGACTTCGTTAATTAAAACTGAACCTACGTCAGGTGCAGAGAATTGGACAGCCAAAGTATGAAATTCATGTTCGGCACGTTGAGGAGAAAAAAGGCCCGCATTCGTATTTTCGGCATAAATATAATATTCAAAGCTTAAGCCATTTACTGGTACCTCGACACCATAGACATGATCATTTGCCAAACCGTCGTTGTGGGCGCCATCATCATACATCTCTATACGATTGAATTTAATATGCGTATCTGTTCTATATCCTAAATAGACAGTTGATTCATTGCTCGTTGTAGCATTAAGTGTAACGGTTGAGCCATACTGAAGCGGAGTGCTCAAAGCACCGTGAGCCGAAATGGTGGGCGCCTGTTGTTGATAAGCTGTATTGGTACTAAAAAACTGTGCCCGCGCATCCATTAAGGCCTTTATACCGGGAATACTACCTCCTCCACCTGGCCCTCCACCATTTACCGCTGTGGTTAGGCTATTTAAGAATTGTGGATAGGTGTAAAATTTATAATTATCAACCTGTATTGAAGAATCTGCCAGTGACATTAATGATTCTGCCCAAATTTCATATTGGCCACTTGCAAAAATTTCTTGAACCATTGTCCGAACATGGGCCATGTACATTCGTTTATACATGGGATTTGCCAATATTTGTTTGATTAAAGGATGGTTTGAAGAAGTTGCATTTGAATAAGGATCTAAATTTGAAGGTGTAATAGAACCTGTACCAGTACCCCCAGGAAAGCCTCCAAAACTCATATTCAAATCCCAAACAGTTGGCACAAAACGGGCGTTGTTATCCCAACTTAAATAATAATTTTGCCTAAATGCGCCATTATAGGAATCGAGATTCACCAAAACATTATTGAATGCAAGCATCCAGATTGCCCTATCGATATCTAAAATATTTTCAATATTAGAAAAATCATTATTTAAAACCGTGCAAAGCTCAACCAAACGGTTCCATCCAATATCTTTCTTGAGTTCATATCCGTTTTGATAGGCACTACTATCTGTGCCTAAATATTTAAGATCGGGGCTTGTGCCGCCTCCCGGGCCAGCGCCACCTACTGGATTACATTTAAAATAAGTGTCATTTGCAAAATAATGAGTTTCATTAAAACTACTCTTAATGGATTCATTATTTGTATAAATACCCCTATATACCCCATTGATATAAATTCTAGCAAAATTAGATGATGGGCAATCCATATATTGTTCTAAAATCTGATAAGATAAAATTTCTCTTACCATTGAAGGATCCTTATAACAGTTTGAAAGTTTGATATCTGTTATACCGTGATAATCCTGATTTGATTTAATCGTATTCAATTCAATATGCAAAGGGTTTTTTTGATTATTGGGATTATATGAACTATTGCCTTTATAGCGCACCCCACATGAATCAAAAGTGATTGAATTTACCCTCACTGAATCGGCAATAATATACGTTTCAGAAGCCGCATTGGCATCAAGTTGGGCATCCCAATTAGAAAATGAGAAAAAAATCTCAATATTTTGGATGGTATCGCGATTATAAAAGTTTTGTGAATATAGTTGTGAATCAAACAAAAGAAATAAGAAAATAATGAAGAACTTGTCTGAATTAAAATTCATTAGAAATAATTTGATAATGAGTACTCTTTATATGTAAAAAATTAACTTTGAGGTATGAAATTAACGCTTTTTAGCCTATTGAGTGCAGGTTTATTGTTTAACGCATGTGCTCAGGGACCGGTTATTGAAAAATATGGTCATCAAAAGCAGACCCATTTCGAGTTGAATGATTTTTTACTTGATAACAAAGATTTGGATGCTGCAGTGGAAAAAATATATGCCACTCTAGATGACACCGCCATTGTGGCACAATTAATTATGCCTGCTGTAGGCCGATTGGGGCAAGCAAAATCTACCATTGATCAACACATCCAAGACCGAGTTATTGGTGGAGTGCTTATGCTAAATGGCACCAAAGATGAATTTAAGGCTTGGATTACAGATTTTGAGCAACAAAATAAACACCTTGAAAATCTACCGTTTTTATACAGTGCAGATGCCGAACCAAGTTTAGTCAATAGAAAGATATTAGGCTCTACCCTTGTAAAAAAGGCTAATGAATTAAAAACAGATGATGAGGTTCGACAATGCGCAAATACAATTTCCAAAGACCTCAATGACATCGGCATCAATTATAATTTTGCTCCGGTAGTTGATATGTCAAGCAATAGTACAGTAGGATATCGAGGTTTTGGTGCAGATAGTAGAAATATTATTCCATGGTCTGCTGTTTTTATTTCTGAAACCCAAACAAACGGGATTATTGCAACTGCCAAACATTTTCCCGGACATGGTTTGGTGAGTGGAGACACACACAAATCATTGCAAGTAATAAATGGTCAGCTTAAAGAAATAGAAAATTATCCACCATTAATTGCCGAAGGTTTACTCTCAATAATGGTTGCGCACATCGCAGTTGAAAATAACCCAGAATTTAATACCAACGGGTTGCCATCTACTTGTTCAAAATCGATCGTCACCAACTTATTAAAAGAACAATTTGGGTTCAAGGGCCTGATTGTTACAGATGCCATGAATATGGGCGGTGTTGTTGCAGTGCCAGAAGCTGCCCTAAAAGCAATTGAGGCTGGATGTGACATAATATTAATGCCAGTAAATGCCAAAGTAACTCATGATCAAATTCTCACAAAATATCGAAAAGATGCAGCGTTTAAATCTCAAGTTGACTTAGCGGCAAAAAAAGTCATTCGCATGAAAATTGCCTTGGGTCTAATTGATGTAAATTAATTTAAATAGAGATCAATTAATCCTTCTGGAGCCAAAATATAGAGGACTTTATTTTTCCGATCTACTTTTTCAATCAGACCATTAAAAATTGGAATAAGAACTTCTTTTCCATTAAATTCTATTTGCAAAAGGGGGTTAGAACTTAAATCTATTATATTGATAACGTTGCCAATTGATCCCTTTAAATTATCTACTACTTGATAGTCGATAACTTCATGATCATAAAAAGAAGATTGATCTAATTGAGGCAATACCCTTAAGGGTAAATAGGCCTTTTTCTTTAGTAGTCGCTTGGCGGCTAATTCAGAATCGATGCCTTCAAATTTTATTGCTGCAAACCCTTTATTTTTAAGCTTAAAACCCTCAATAAAAAATGGGGTTAGCCCCCCATCAATTTCTAGGTAAAGACTACTCAAATCTTTATATTCTTTGGGATTGGTAACGTCTAAAAACAACGAAACTTCACCTTTAAATCCGTGAAGTTTCGCTATTATTCCTAAGTAATAACAATCTTGTATGAGCATATGCTTATTGGCCAGCTTCCTGGTCTTCTGAAGCCTCTTCAGTGGATGCTTCTTCAGTTGCTGGTGCTTCTTCGGCCACCGCTTCTTCAGTTGCTGGTACTTCTTTGGCCACCGCTTCTTCAGTTGCTGGTGCTTCTTCGGCCACCGCTTCTTCAGTTGCTGGTGCTTCTTCGGCCACCGCTTCTTCAGTTGCTGGTGCTTCTTCGGCCACCGCTTCTTCAGTTGCTGGTGCTTCTTCGGCTACCGCTTCTTCAGTTGTTGGTGCTTCTTCGGCTAACGTTTCTTCAGCTACCGGTGCTTCTTCAGCAACAACTTCTTCTTCCACTGGATTGTTTTTTGCTAAAATTTCGGCGGCTTTGGTTTCATTCGCAGTTTTTTCAGCAGCAAGACGAGCCGCTTTTTCTTTATCCGCATTTTTTGCCAAACTAGAAATCTTTGAATCGATTTTTACAGATTTTTCAGTAATCCATTGATTAAATCGCTCTTCTACTTGTTCTGCTGTAAGCGCGCCTTTTTTTACGCCATTCAACAAATGATTTTTATACAATACACCTTTATAAGAAAGAATAGCCCTTGCCGTATCAGTCATTTCTGCTCCTGATTGTACCCAAGCCAGGGTAGCATCAAAATTAATGTCAATTACCGCAGGGTTAGCAGTTGGATTGTAGGTGCCTAATTTTTCGATGAATTTACCATCTCGTTTTGCGCGGCTATCGGCCGCTACTAAATGAAAAAATGGTTTGCCTTTTTTACCGTGTCTTTGAAGACGAATGCGTGTTGCCATTGTACTTTACAATTTTGGGTGCGAAACCCAGGTTAATAAATGATTAATTAAGGGTGCAAAGATAGTTATTTTATTAAAAGCAACAAAAATTTATTTCCCTTGTGCCTTGAAAACGATAATCAATGTGTAAAACATGATTTTAAGGTCTAGGGCCAAACTTCTATTTTTCATATAAATGAGATCAAACTTCATGCGTTGCAGCATTTGATCTACATTTTCTGCGTACCCAAATTTAACTTGACCCCATGAAGTAATGCCGGGCCTCACTCTTGTTAAATGAATATATTGCGGTTCAATTTCAATAATTTGATCAATATAAAACTGCCTTTCAGGTCTTGGACCAACCAAGGACATTTGCCCCATGAGTACATTAAAAAATTGTGGGAATTCATCCAAACGTGTCTTGCGCATAAATCTACCAATTGGCGTTATACGCGGATCACCTGAGGTTGAAAGTTGCGGACCACTACTTTCCGCATCAAGGTACATGGTTCTAAATTTGATTATTTTAAAAGATTTACCTCCTTTACCCACCCTGTCTTGTAAATAAAATACGGCCCCTGGAGATGATAACTTCACAGCAATGGCAGAAAAAATAAAAACGGGCAACAAACAAACGAGGGCTAAAGCTGAAAATATGATGTCAATCATGCGCTTTATTGTACGTTGCCAGAATGGCATCACGTCTGGATTTATTTCAATCAATAATGCACCATAGATGTTTGTCATCTCTATAGACCCTGCCAAAATACTATACATATCTGGCAGTACTTTAATTCTAATTTTACCATCATCTATGCGTGATATAATATTCTGTAAACGGTCATGATCTGAACTCTCAATGGCTATAATTACCTCTTCGACACCAAGTGTGTTTAAGACAGTATCGATGTCGCGTACTTTACCTAAATGCGGTAAATGAACACTAAGTAAGTTATCACGACCATTCACTTGAATAAATCCTACAAAATCGTTAATCATTTTGGGGGCAGCTAGCAGTTCTTGATAGATTTCAATGGCACGGTCATTTCCACCCACAATGAGTGTTTTAAATCCACGCCCTGCTGCCTTGATATAATTAATGAGAATTGTCGTGAAAATTAATCGCCCTAAAGATGTCAAGGATAAATGAATAATAAAAAGCCAAATTGTGAGCTGATAATAGTTCTGATAGCTTCTTACTTGATCGTCAAGTAATAAGGTAAAAAACAAAACTAGTGTGCCAAAAAAAGTAGCTGCTAAACTCAAAGTGAGCACCTTTAATCTGAAAAGCCTGCGTATTTCATGATAGGTTCCTTGTAATAAATAAAAAAGCAACCAAAAGATCGGTAACAATAAAACGCCTAACCAAAAATTATGATCGATATGAAATGATTTTCTTTCTATATAGACTTGTCGAATATAAAAAAACAAACCCCAAGATGTCCCGGCGGTAATAAAGTCCATAGAGAACAAAAGCGCTATCCAAAAACGATCTTTCATCAGAAATAAACCACTTTAATATTATCTATTAGAATAAGGTTATTTGCAATATTTGCATCATAAAATGATCTAAAAGCCTGCACATAGTTTGAATTATTTGGCCCAGCAGTAATCACTTCATTTAATAGAATATATATTTTTTTCCAGCGCAAGGCGTTCAAGGCATTTTTATTCATTGTTATCATTGGATTTTCTGTTATTCCATTGGAATTGACAAACAATAAATAGTGGGTAAAGGGTACGGAATTACAATAATCCAATTCGAGCATTGCCTGTTTATTTTTGGGTATACTCAATTGCGCATCTTGATTGGTATAAGAAACCCATATTGAATCTTGAGAATCAAGAATCACCTTTCCGTAATAATTACCATTAAACCACTGTAGCGAATCATTGGCTAGAATCAAATGTGCAGAGGAGGTGTTTGGATCATCATTGAGATTTATATTGATATCCTCAAAATCTTCTACCCAGAAATTTACATCAGATTTATAATGTGTAGTAGGCCAAACCTCTAATATTTCATTTTGGACCAATAATCCTTCAATTTCAAAAGGTTCTAAATGTTCATTTCGCATTTTTGTTGCCGATATTCCATTGACACGGATCGTTGGATACAACCTTATTTTAGAGAGCCCATGATGCAAAATTGGAATTTTAAACGGGACTTCAAAAACACCAATCAACTGATTGTCTACATAAACCCAGGCATCAGTAATATTATGAGTAAGCTGTCCTTCTTCACCGTTAAGGGTGGGATTTGCTTCAAGTGACCATTCATTAACAACCAACCATGACGGATCGGGATTGTTCTTCACACAAGCATTCAGTAAAGGTAGTAATAGTAGTAGTAACAGGTATTTATAGACCATATTTAATAAACGAAAAAACTGAATATTTATTGTAGTTTACATTAGTTTTATAATCGGTTTTTCATATAAAAAGAAAGCCATTAATCTATGACTAATGGCTCTTAGCTGATATAAGTTTATACTTATTTTTTTACTGAATCCACGACCGCTTTAAAGGCCTCTGGATGATTCATCGCCAAATCTGCAAGAACCTTGCGATTTAACGCTACACCACTTTTGTGGACTGCTCCCATAAATTGAGAATAACTCATACCATGCTGGCGAGCACCGGCATTGATACGTGTAATCCAAAGAGAACGGAAATTTCTTTTCTTTTGTTTGCGACCTGCGTAGGCATAAACCAATCCTTTTTCAATGGCATTTTTAGCAACTGTCCAAACATTTTTACGACGACCAAAGTAACCTTTGGCTAGTTTCATCAAGTTTTTTCTTTTTGCTCTTGATGCAACGTGATTTACTGATCTTGGCATATTTTTTAAATTTTTTGGTAGGGAGTGCTTCTTGGAAGTCTTTGAAACTCAATACCGGGTTCTACAATTTATTAACCATTAATTGACTACTTCATGCACAATTGCAATTTAACATTCGAAAGGTCAGCATCATGAACCATTCCGGCATGCGTAAGGTTGCGCTTACGTTTTGTAGCCTTTTTGGTTAAGATGTGGCTCTTGAATGCATGCTTGCGCTTGATTTTGCCACTACCAGTGATGGTGAATCGCTTCTTTGCACTGGATTTTGTTTTCATTTTAGGCATTTGTTCTGCTTTTTGATAGTTATACTTTTATATCAGCGTTTTTATTTCTTTTTTGGGTTGATCAATAAGATCATTTTTTTACCTTCTAGCTTAGGCAATTGTTCAACTGTACCTAATTCGGCTAGTTCCTGAGCAAATTTTAATAAGAGGATTTCGCCACGATCTTTAAAAACAATTGTTCTTCCTTTGAAAAAAACAAATGCTTTGACCTTACTACCTTCCTCTAAAAATTTCTTGGCATGAGCCAATTTGAAAGCAAAGTCGTGATCATCTGTATTTGGACCAAAACGAATCTCTTTCAAAATAACTTTACTTTGTTTTGCCTTAAGTTCTTTTTGTTTTCGCTTCTGATTGTAAATGAATTTTTTGTAATCCATTATCTTACAAACAGGCGGGGTTGCATTGGGAGAAATTTCAACCAAATCAAGCTCTTGTTCTTCAGCCAAAGCGATTGCTTTAACTACTGTCATAACTTGAGGTTCTTGTCCTTCAATCACTAAGCGAATTTCAGACGCAAAAATTTTGTCGTTGATGCGGTGCTGTGCTGCCTCCTCTCTTTTTACAAACGGTTTAGAATTTCTTCTCATTCAAATTTTAGTTCAACTTAAGCTAATTCAGCGGTAATTGCTCCCTGAATCAATACCGCAAATTGATCCAGATTCATACTTCCGTGGTCTCCAATGCCTCGCTGACGTACCGCTATGGTTTCAGATTCGGCCTCTTTCTCTCCAACAATGAGCATGAAAGGTACTTTTTTGAGTTCCGCATCTCGAATTTTTTTGCCAATTTTTTCATTGCGGTCATCAATAAGTCCGCGAATATCGGAATTATTTAGGAATTCTAAAACTTTTTCTGCGTAGGAATTGTATTTATCGGAAATGGGTAAGATAGCAAATTGCTCGGTAGAAAGCCACAAAGGAAAGTCTCCGGCGCAGTGTTCAAGAAGGACAGCAACGAATCTTTCCATAGAACCAAACGGAGCCCTGTGGATCATTACAGGTCGGTGCTTTAAATTATCAGAACCTATATATTCCAATTCGAATCGTTCTGGAAGATTATAATCTACTTGAATAGTCCCTAATTGCCATTCGCGTCCTAAGGCATCTTGAACCATAAAATCTAGTTTTGGGCCGTAGAATGCTGCCTCTCCATACTCGACTATTGTTGGCAATTCTTTTTCAGCTGCCGCTTCAATTATTGCTTGCTCTGCAAGCTGCCAATTTTGCTCTGAACCAATGTACTTGGCACGATTCTCTTTGTCTCGAAGCGATATTTGAGCCTTGAAGTTTTCAAATTTTAGCGTCTTAAGGACGTAAAGTACGATATCAATAACATTTTTAAATTCTTCCTTGACTTGATCTTGTGAACAAAATATATGCGCATCATCCTGAGTAAAACCACGCACTCTTGTTAGGCCATGCAACTCACCTGATTGTTCATAACGATAAACAGTTCCAAATTCTGCAAAACGTGCCGGTAAATCTTTGTAAGATCTTGGTCTACTTTTAAAAATTTCACAATGATGCGGGCAGTTCATTGGCTTTAAATAGAACTCTTCGTTTGGGTCTGGTGTTTTGATGGGCTGAAATGAATCGGCACCGTATTTTTCATAATGCCCTGAAGTAACATAGAGCTCTTTATTTCCTATGTGAGGGGTTATTACTTGTTGATAACCAGCTTTCCGCTGGGCGTTCTTAAGAAAATTTTCTAGGCGTTCTCTCAAGGCCGCTCCTTTAGGTAACCACATCGGTAAGCCCTGCCCTACTTTTTGACTGAAAGTAAACAATTCGAGTTCCTTTCCTAGTTTTCGGTGATCACGACGCTTGGCCTCTTCAACTCTTTCTAAATATTCAGTTAATTCAGCTTGTTTGGGAAAGGTAATGCCGTAGATTCTAGTAAGCTGTTTATTTTTTTCATCTCCACGCCAATAGGCTCCAGCAATTGCAGTTAGTTTAATTGCTTTAATGAATCCTGTGTCAGGTAAATGCGGTCCACGGCATAGGTCCGTAAAATTTCCCTGCGTGTAGAATGTTATAGTACCATCTTGTAATTCTTCAAGAAGTTCAAGTTTATAGGGATCTTTTTTTTGCTCAAAATAATGGATAGCCTCTGCTTTAGAAATTTCTTTTCGAACAAAGGGGTTTTTAAGCTTGGCCAATTCCTTCATTTTGAGTTCGATTTTTTCGAGGTCTTTTTCAGAAATGGTATAATCCATTAAATCAACATCATAGTAAAATCCGTTTGCTACAGGTGGCCCTATCGCCAATTTAATTCCTGGATAATAAAATTCAAGGGCTTCGGCCATCAAGTGAGCTGATGAATGCCACATCGTAGATTTTCCATCTTTGTCGGACCAAGTTAGCAATTGAAGACGACAATCAGCAATCAAAGGGGTTGAAGCATCCTTGATTTGATCATCAATATTTGCAGCTAAGACATTTCGTGCCAAACCCTCTGAGATGGATAAAGCAACTTGGTAGGCAGTGGTTCCGGCGTCAAACTTACGAATGTTGCCGTCCGGAAAGGTAACGTTAATGGTCATGTATTGAACAAATGAAGCGCAAAATTACATAAAAAAGTGGTTCTTACCTATTTGTTTTTAAGTCCTAAAGCAGAATGTAAATCAGATTGCATGGCTCTAATTTGTTCACTTAGTGAAGTATGATCCAATTGCACGTCTGGTAACTCTTTAGATATATAGGAAACAAAACGCCAAATTTCGAGAATTTCTGAAACTGGGACATTAAATGGCGCATAGATTGGATTTGTCGAACTAAGTCGAAGCATTTGGTCTTCTTGTAATCGATTTTGAAGATATTTAAAAACAATGCCGTCCTCTTTTGTCACTACAATACAAGGTATATTTGAGGGTAAACTCAACCAATCTTGTACAAACTCCCCTACTACATAAGAACCGTGAACAACAGGAGGCATAGAATCACCACTGATAGGAAACGCCCGGTATTTACGATCTTTGGATAAAAAAGGCAAGCGCATCGTGGGAAGCTTTTCTAAATAATTTGGATCTGCATAGCCACTAGAATACCCTGCACTTACCTTTTGAGGAATCAATTCAATTTCTTCTTCATTTTCTGAATTGACAACAGTGGCTAATACGCGCAAATTTTGACCTCTTGCATCTGCCTTCCAAGTTCCTTGTAATTGATCAAGACCAACACTTGAAAGTTGATCAAGCTGCTTAGAGAGGATTACTTCAAGAGGAATATTCTCAGATTTAGCAAGTTGTAATAATATTTCCAAATTTGGTTGCGCCACTTCATTTTCGTATCCACTATAAGTCGAACGATTAAGCCCTAAAATTGATGCCATTTCTTCCTGAGAAAGTCCTTTTCTTTTGCGTAAAAATTTTAGATTCTGAGCGATAAACATACAGATAATTTTGTCAAATATAATTAAATTATCAGTATCTCGTCATTGTTTTGATTATTTTTTAATCAAGTTGTTTTCTCGCAAACATCTTAAATCTATTGTGATTCAAATTGATAAGAAATCCAACCGTTTTCACTCCCATCTCCTGGGCTAAATCTAGACATTTTAGCATATTTGATCGCTTGTTCAATCATGCAAGGAGATGCATTTATACTTTTAGCCTCTTGATAATTTGCTGCACTAACTTTTCCTGATGAATTGACTTGAATTTGAACATAAACTAAACCAGAGGCATTAAAACCACAGGTATACCCTGGGTTGCGAACATACCAAGTGTTGCCATCCAAAGCAGTGCGTCTATTTACGCTAAAATCAACCATAACTGCCCCGGCATATTGATTTGGAGCAGCATTATTTGAATGCGATGTTGAATTCGTTGTATTTTTTTGTTTTAACTGCTCAATTCTCTTTTTACTTTGATTAATCATGTTGGCGCGCGTTTGCTCACCTCCAGTTTGGGCAAATACTTCTGCTTCATAATCGCGTGCAGCTTGTTCTGGATCACCTTGTGCAGCCTTGGATGTCTGAGCAGACCAATTTTCATAGGATTGCATCCTTTGGTCGTTTGCATCTCGAGCAATATTTCGTAATTGCTCCGCTCTTTCAATATTCATTTGCTCCCGCATTAGATCCTTCTCTTCAGGACTTAGCTCTTGTAAGGCGACTTCATAAAGTCCTTCAGTGGAAAGCATGTCTTCTTTTTTTACCGTGGTGAGTTCCAAATAGACAAAAGAGCCCACATAAACACTTAAAACGATAATTAAGGCTTTAAAATAATGCTCAGACTGAATTTTAAATGGCCTCATGGCGTAAAAGAAATATATTTTCTCTTGGACAACACAAAATAAGACAATCCCTCTGATGAGAAAAGTTGCAGACAATCATTATCAAAAGGTATAATCCGATTAAATGCACATTCTACTAATTGCTCGCCACTACTTGAATAAATTCCAAGCCCTTTCTCGTTCTCAACCAATAGACAGTTTGAATCCAAAGATTTTATAGTTTTAAAGCTAGGTGTTAATATCCAATTTCCAAGGGAGTCTATAAGGCCAATACCCGTATTGTCTTCAATTAAAAATCCAATGGGTTGAAATGAAACAATACTCTTATATTGAAATGGCAAAATATTTTTTTGTGAAAGGTCAACCACCCCCCATTGCCCATTAAATTTAACAGGCCACAAGCCCTTATATTCAGGCAAAGCCATTTCGTATTTACTCTTTATAAGTTCTTTACCTTTGCTATTGATCAAACCAAGTTTTCCCGCTTTGAAAAACACAGCTATTCCATCCTCATTAAATAATGTCAATTCAGGTGCTTCCAAAAACCATTCCATTCCATTGATTGCTAGTTTTTTACCTGTATTATCAAAGTATAACAAAGATTGACCTTGTCTTACTGAAATTATTTGCAACGGACTTTCAAAGAGAATTTGATCGTATTTAACTTCTATGATTTTCTTCGAATTAAAATTTAATCCATATTTTCCATTTTGTTCTATTAAATCAAAGACCGCTGAATTGGAAATTTCTGGCTCTACGCTCGGATTTAATGTAGATAAATACTGTTGAATGTCCTCCCATTGTTCGGGTTTGGAATTTATAAAATTCAATGATGAATCAAGGAGGTAATAACCGTTTTCATCTTCAAGTAAAAAACCCTTATTAATCCTTGAAATATCCACATAGATAAATGGCAAGATAATATCATTTTTTTTGTTTATGATTCCATACAATTCTCTATTGGAAACAATAGCCAAGTCTTCAATGAATGGATTTGCATCATCGTATTGGGCCACAATTATTTTTGTGCCATTTTCATCCATATAACCAAAGTGCCCATTTAGGTTAAATGGGTATAATTTTTTTGATAGTAATTCTAAATCACCTTTGATCTTTTGGGAAAATGGGTAGTTTGGAAATTCAATTCTAAATTGCGCTAATTTTTCCGATGAAAAGGGCTGCATGTAGCATCTATATATACCCTCCCATGCCTTGACAATTAATTGTTCAGGTGCGTCGGGATAACGAAGTATGAAATTTTGAAATTGGGCAACGCTATTTGTATCCTCGTAAAAAACATAAATTCTTTGCCAAGCCTCATCTACAAAAGGGCTATTTTGATTTTTTTCAATAAAGTTATAAAATGCCAATTCTGTACCTAGAGAAGTTTGTTCGCTATAGAGCAGTTTTTGATATCGATCCTGGGCCAAAACAAATTGTCTAGACGCTGGGTACTTTGATATAAAGTTATAAAAGGATTGAGAGGTGTTCGCATTAGCAGCATCCTTAAATGCGATTGAATCGCGAATCAATATGGCCTCTTGTTCAATTTTTTCAAATTCTCTACCATAGCGCAAAATAACTTGTTGCAAATCCGCTATGTTCTCTTTTTGTTTGGCCAAATAAAATTCTTTATCCGCCAAATGTTGCAATAACAGAAAAATTGAACTATCTGATATTGGCAATCTTTGTTGTATGGCTATTTTATTTTTTGAATTTGCTTGGTCCCAGGATGCGAGACAAGAATTAATATATAAATAAGCGCTGTCTGCATTAAAACAATAGTTGTTCAAATAATAATTTGATAAACCAAAGCTTGCAGACAAACTGTCTTTATTTAAATCCTTGTAAAAGAAGTTAAGGGCCAATCCAAAATTTTGAGCAGAAAGTGCTTCAAGTCCTTTTTGCGTATTTTTTTGAGCCCATAGATGCCCACTGATAGGAATGAAAATAAAAAAAAAGATTTTTAAATTTTTCATCAATGAAAATTTCCCTTTAACTGATCTGGAATTGTGCAAACTGGTATTGGCTTCATTTTATGGACATTGGCCTGATGAAAATGCCTGTAAATTTTTAACACTTGATTTTGCCTTGAACTAAGCTTAGATGAATCGCCATTATAAAGCATTGCCCATTCTAATTCAGGGTAACTTGCACCTATTTGATCTTCATCCGAGCGACCATCCTCCCAAAGGCCATCGGTAGGCGCTGCTTTTTGAATCGAATCGACAATATTCAAAGATTTAGCCAGTGCAAAAACTTCCGTCTTCATGAGGTCAGCGATTGGACTTAAATCAACACCACCATCGCCGTATTTTGTATAGAACCCCACTCCAAAATCTTCCACTTTATTGCCAGTGCCAACCACAAGAGAATGATGCTTTTGAGCTATAGCATAAAGCGTAGTCATTCGCAATCTAGATCTTGTATTGGCCATTGCCAAAGGATGTGATTGAGAATCTAATGGCAAACAAGCCTCGAGGGCTGCAAATGCATCAGTTAATTCAATGATTTGACAACTTACATTTTCGAATCGGGCAGTAAGATCCTCCAAGTGTTCATTGGCACGTTTAAACTCTGCCGAACTTTGACGTATGGGCATACTAAGACATATAGTCGGAATACCAGTTAGTGCGCACAAAGTAGAGCTCAAAGCTGAATCTATTCCGCCTGAAACACCAATTACAAAGCCTTTACACCCAGATTTTTCATGATACGATGCCAACCAATCAACAATATGTTGTGCAACAGGATGCATGTTTAGAACAATAAGGTGAATTTTAAATGGGTTTGATTTAAGGTAGCTTGATTTCTAAAATAAGATGCTGTAAGCGTGTTGGGATCTAGGTTGAACAAGGTATAATTTTGTTCTTTGCCCGTTAAATGTAGTGGCATGAATCCATAATTAAATCCAGCCTCGATCAGCAAACACGTCGATCCTGAAAAATTCCATTCTACACCAGCACTCAAACCCAAATTACCATTATAAAAGAATAAATCTTTATCAACATTCATCCCAATATTTTCAGTTAAATCTGTGGGCAACCCTCCTGAAACATCAACCACCGACCCTTTATCGTTTACACTACTTGTCAATAATAAACGGTTACGTAATCCAAATTTAAACACACCTCGATAGTCACCAATGAAATCTGTTCGAAATGTCAACCCTAGTGGCAACGTTAAATACAGAGGCTCATAGGTTCTTTCCAATAAATTGAAATACTTATCGGTCGAAACCGTTTGATCCTTTGTTTTGATTTGTTTGTCTGTAAAGCGATAAAACACATCTGTTCCTGTAACCTTATAATTTATTTGATCAATATCAAATTCTAGGCCAGCATTAAATGCAATATTCTGCGACTCTTTTGTAGATCGGGTAAAATTAACGCCAAAACAAGAGGAAAAGCCAACCGAACTTTCAAGCATGTTTGTGCCCATTTTTGGGAAATTCAGCCCAACTGCACCTGTGATGCCTCCTTGAAGTCTTTTTTCGGCAACAGCTTGGCTAAATGCATTTTGAGATTGTAACCAAACAAGAGACAAAATAAACAGATAAGAAAATTTAGTTGAATTCATGTTGCCTTTTTAGTATTAAATTTGAACAAAAATAATAATATTCATGATACAAAAGCTTGGTTTTCTTCTTCTTCTAGCAGTGATTACAAGTTGTGGTCATGATCCATATAAGGTCGATATTAATCGCTCAAAGCTGCATGTTAATTATTTAAATTTAGACTCTACATTTCGATTCAGCACACAGGGACAACAACGCAAAGAATTTCAAAAGTTACTTAAAACTGATCTTGACCTTGTAGAATTCAGCTTTCCATATGCACTTAATATTTCTATTGAAACAGACAGCTCTTTTTATAATGGTCTAAACACAACATTTCAGCATCCATACACCAAACAAATTATCCAAAGTATTGACAAGCAGCATAAATGGCGACTAAAAACATTCAATCAAATTGAAACAGCATTAAAACGCTTTCAAATCCTTTTACCAGACGCTAAAATTCCTTCAACCATATGCTTTACATATACGCAATTTGCAGCAAGTGCCTATGCCTCCTCTAAATCAATTGTCATAGGTCAAGAAAGATATTTAGGCTACAATCATCCCATGATTAAAGCCCTCCCATCGCAACAATTTTTTGATTGGATTAAAAAAGGCATGGAACCAGAGTTTGCATCGACTGATGGATTGCTGGTTTGGCTAAGCACCAATGTATTAAAATCATCTGACGAGAATTTGGCCAGTGAAATGATCCGATGGGGGAAATTATTGGCCATTGTTGAAATATGTGCCCCAGAAATTCAATTACATAAAGTATTAAGATATTCTCCAACAGATTTAAAATGGGCCCTACAAGCTGAGCGTGGTTTTTGGGAATATATCGTCGAACAACAGTTTCTATTTAAAACTGATCAAGAGCTCAATATGAATTTGCTCAATGAAGGACCATATACCATCGGATTACCCAAAGAGAGCCCTGATCGGATGGGAAGATTCTTAGGATATCGTATCGTAAAGCAATATATTGTTGCGCAAAAACCTACCCTAAAGCAGCTAATAAACACACCCTATCATCAAATTCTTAAAAAATACGAAGTACCCAAATGAGCGATCAGATAACAAAAACCTCCCAAATTAACATTCAAGTTGGATTAAATGACAACCAACTCCCAGTGCGCATGTTGTGGTCTGCCAGTGACAGTCAAATTGAAAAGCAAGAGGCCGCTGCCTTTTTACTATCAATTTGGGATGCTAAAAATAAAAACACGATGAAAATTGATCTATGGACAAAAGATATGACCATTGAAGAAATGAAGCAATTTTTTCATCAAACATTGCTAACGCTTGCAGATACATTCGAAAAAGCTACGGCAGAACACTTAATATGTGAAGATCTCAGAGATTACTGTTATCATTTTGCTGAAAAAATGCAAATAATGCCCGAATAATGGAGCTCCACATAACTAAAATGGACACTCAATTTGAGGATCCAATACAATATAAATTGAAATTTCACGATGGTTCTATTGATCTCAATTCCTATCTGGGAAAAGAGGTCTGTTTCGAATTTACAGGACAAATCAATTGCTGCATTTGTACTAAAGCAATAAAGAAAACCTTCGGCGAAGGGTTTTGCTTTGATTGTTTCTCGACGGCAGCAGCAGCAAGCCCTTGCATTTTGCACCCCGAACTTTGCCAGGCCCATTTAGGGTTGGGACGCGATCCTATTTATGAGCAAAATAACCACAATCAACCACATCTGGTATATTTAGCACAAACTGACAAAGCCAAAGTTGGAATCACGAGAAAAACACAAATGCCTACCCGGTGGATAGACCAAGGCGCAAGCGCAGCAATAGTCTTGGCTGAGGTTCCAAATAGATATTTATCGGGGGTGTTGGAAGTTGCACTTAAAGATTTTTTTTCAGACAAAACCAATTGGCAACATATGCTCAAAAACACGCCTTATTTGGGACCTGATTTACGCGATCTAAAATGGGAAATGGAGGAATCTCTACCAACTGACCTTACGCAATATTGGACAGACGATCAAATTCTTTGGAACTTTAATTACCCAGTTCTCAAGTACCCGAACCTTGTCAAATCTATATCATTAGATCAAGTAAATAAAATAAATGGCACACTTAGTGGCATCAGAGGCCAATATTTATATCTCAATGAAACGCAAGTAATTAATATGCGTAGACATACTGGTTATCAGATAAGATGGGAAAGTTAATTCGACATTTTCTAGATATTTTTTATCCGCTTTTTGCGCGCATTTTTGACAAGCAAACTTTCTATTATGCAGCATGTGGCGGCGTCAATTTGGTATCGAGTTGGGTTCTTTTTTTCGTTTTTTATCAATTTTTATTCGAAAAACGCATTTTCAATATCCAAGTTTTATCAACCACTTATATTGTTTCGGCTTATACACTTAGCTCTATTTTGTGTTTTTTAATAGCTTTTGGGTTGGGCTTTCTTCTTAACAAATATGTGGTTTTTACAGCGAGCAAATTAATTGGGCGCATTCAGTTATTTCGCTATGCAGTTAGTGCTGGATTTGCTTGGATTGGCAATTATCTTTTGCTTAAAATACTCATTGAATTTTTAAACTTCTACCCTTCAATTGCAAATGTCTGCTCTAGTTTGGCCGTTGTACTTCTCTCCTATTTACTTCAACGCAATTATACCTTTAAGTAGCAATTTTGCTTATTGGCAAATTAGGGTATCGAACCAGGGAGAATAAGCTACCCAAATTCCTAAGGCACCACCTTCAACATTGGTTGGAATATTTGTAGGAACAGCAAAAGGGCTTCCCCCTGAATAAATTTGATTGTATTTTTTTTCAAAATAATTGTATTCTTTGAGCCCTAATTTTGAAAATTTAATCACTACCGTGTCGCCAACTTTATAAAAACCTCTGTAGGCATCATTGACACTAGTATCTTGAAAACTCATGGGATTTTCGTAGGCAAAGTCAAAGGGAATTCCATTGAAAAACTTATCGTTGAAATAGGGATTGAAGGTTTTAGTAAACTGAAAATCTTGAAGATATTTAACCTCCCACAAATAGGCATCGGCTGTTTGGGCAGGATCAGATAATTTTGCCCAAGAAAAACCGCGATCATTGAAGATGCCCTCTGGTTTCCAATATACTGAATCTAATGGCAAAGGATTAAAAATTTTTGACGAGGAACTGTATTGTTTTCCTTGATGGAATATTTGTAAAGTATAGGTTTTATTTACTTCTCCTAACATATTTAGACTTACATAGGCACATAGATGAAGATTTACAAGGATCTCGGCAGGTATTCCAAAAATAGCACTGGCAATGTCTTCAAACCCTGGAGGCAAATCATCGGTGCAAATTTGGGTCAGCGTATCTATTTGTGTTCCATTTGAGATGGTAATAATGGCATCGTCAACAAAACTATTGAGGTAGGCTTGGTAATTTGTATTGGTATAAACATTATTGCTCTTAGACAATAAAACGATAGCTGGCTGACCTGTCTCAATTCGACCATCCACAACGAGTTGTTCTTGATAACCTGGCAGAACAATTTGCACCTCCTTAGTGCAACTAAATACAGCAAGTAATAAAACAATGAAAAGTATACGGTTTAAAATTCGAAATTCCATGTTACGCTCGGTATAATAGGAAATAATGAAACTTGTTTAATAGTTAAAGAAAAATTACCACTCAGCAAATCGCCATCGTTATCCACATAAAGAAAAAATGGATTTAATCTGTTGTAAACGTTATAAATTGAAAAAGACCAATTGCTTCTGTAAGCTTTTTTTTGTTTTATCTCTAATCCTGTGTTCACATCAAATTTGGTTTTGTACTGTTTGCCAAAGCGCGTGGCGCTAATATCTAGCCGGTGATAAGGAGCCATTCGTGTGGAATTTCTTGGCCCATATTGAAAAAGCAAATCCTGACCTTGAATATACCAACTTGCGGGTAGCGTAAGCGTATTTCCAGTTGCGTAGATAAAGCTCGAACCAAAAGTCCAGGTTTCATTTAGTTTATAGGTGGCCACCAGCGACAAATCATGACGACGATCGTATTTAGCTGGGTAAACATCGCCTTGATTTATCTCATCAAACCTACGATTGGTTTTTGCCCAAGTGTAACCCACCCACCCTGTAAAAGGCCCCTGGGTTTTTTTTAAGAAAAACTCGGCTCCATAAGCCCAACCAACGCCGTAAACTAACAAATTATCTGTATTGTCATTTACATTATCTCCGGGTAAGGCACCCTCTTTAAATTCTATGAGATTTTTCATCCCTTTGTAATACAACTCAAAAGAGGCCTCATATTGGTCTTTTAGAAAATTTTTAAAATAACCGATAGAGGTTTGAAAACCTCTTTCAGGCTTGGCCAAGTCGGTTGTTGGAAACCAAATGTCTGTAGGCAGAGAAACTGCACTAAGCGTTACAAGATGCACGTACTGAAAATTATAGGCATATCCCGCTTTAATGGAACTGTTATTGGGCAACAGATATCTAAATGACAATCTTGGTTCAAGGCCAAAATAAGTAGCAATATTTTCATTTGGGTTATAATGCACGACACTATCCAAGGTGGAAATTCCATCGCCCTTTATAAAGCGATCAAAAGGCCCAACATGAGCAAAAGAACTTAACCGCAATCCTGCATTGACTTTAAGAGCCTCATTTGCATCAAATTCGTCCAAGACATACAGCCCAGTTTCATGAGAAAATAGATGCTGCACCGACCCGGTATTAAATACAATAGTATCATTTTGTGCCGATAGACTCGTGGGTGTAAAATCGTGATAAGTATATGCCCCTCCCCATTTAATGCGGTGCATAGGGTTGGGAAAATATGAAAAATCGACCTTTGCAGTATAGTCTTTAATTCCCGAGCTTAAGGCCACTCGAAATTCATCTTGAGATGATGAAAATTGAAATTTATAATCGGAATAAGTAAGCGTTGTGTTTAAGAATAATTTACTAGTAAACAAATGATTCCACCGAAGTGCAGCTATGGAATTTCCCCATGGCATTTCAACTTTAAAACCACCTTGATTGTCTTTAAATGAAAATATATCCTCTCCAAAATAACCGCTTAAATAAATTCTATCCTTATCGGTTAATTTATAGTTCAATTTTGCATTCAAATCGTAAAAATAATACCCAGACCCTGCAAAAGGAGATGTATCTGCAATAGCGGCTTTAATTAAAAGATCAATGTAAGTTCTTCTCGCTGAAACAATAAATGAACCGCGATCTTTTTTAATAGGACCTTCAAGCGTTAAACGAGAAGAAATAGCTCCAATACCCCCTTTAACTTTAAATTGCTTAAGATTTCCTTCATTCATTTTTACTTCTAAAACTGATGAAAGTCTACCCCCATAGTTAGCAGGCATACCACCCTTTATCAAATTGACACTATTTATCGCATCTGCGTTAAAAACTGAGAAGAATCCAAAAAGATGGGCGGCATTATATACTACACCTTCATCTAATAAAACCAAGTTTTGATCAGGGCCACCACCGCGTACATAGAAGCCCTGCCCTCCTTCAGATACGGAGGATACTCCCGGTAAAAGCTGTAGGGTTTTAACAACATCTACTTCGCCCATAAAAGCAGGCAAAGTTTTCACTTGATCCATCTTGAGTTCCATCTGACCCAATTTTGCAGAATTAACATTTTCCGAACGCTTGGCAGTTACACGAACGTCTTGAGTTTCTTGAATAGCCATTTGAAGTTCAATCTGTAACGACATGTTAGCTTGCAAGTCGATATTTTCATTTATTGTTTGAAAACCATCACAACGAAATTCAACTGAGTAGGCTCCGATTGGAACAGTAATGCTGTAAAAACCATAGTTGTTTACTATGGTTCCGAGTTGTAACTCTTTTACATAAACACGAGCCGTACCGAGAGCCTCTCCACTTCTGCTATCTGTTATATAACCACTTAGTGTTGCTTTTGTCTGTGCCTGAGAAAGTAGTGGAATAAGAAATAGAAATAGCGTTAAGATAAATTTCATAATCGATAATTGGACCCTATAATCCTGAAGCGCAAAGTTAATACCGTTATAACAACAAATTACTCCAAAAGGTTGCAGCTCAATTAAAATTGTTTTTGATGTTGTACATTTGAATCGTGGAAACCTCATGTTTTTATTGGAATCATCATCAACATGGGCCGATTTTAGGAATTGGTCAAAGAGCGTATCTGAAATATGAGGAAGTCCACGAAATGATTCCTTCTGAAATTGATTCTTTTTTTAAAGAAAATAAAGGTGCATATATTTTTGGTTATTTAAGCTATGAGGTTAAAAACCATCTTGAGAATTTAAAATCAAATAATTCTGATTTATTAAACTTCCCTACCCTTCATTTTTGGATTCCTCAAAGCATTTATAAACTCGATGAGCAAACCTCTTTGTTCTGGGGAGACAGTAGCGAAACGAACTTTAAAATAGCTAAAAACATTCATCATGAAATTTTAAATGCAAATGCTAGTATAGCAGCAAATTTTGAAGCACGCACGTCAAAAGACGAGTATTTTAATCATTTTTCACAGCTAAAGAAATCACTTCAGCTCGGTGAAATTTATGAAGTCAATTATTGTCAAGAACTCTATGTGCCCGCTTATTCAATCGACAGGCCCTATGCTTTATTTGGCCGCTTAAATACGTGTACAAAAGCTCCTCACGCTGCATTTATTCAAACAAAGGATCATTATGTGTTTTGTGCCAGCCCAGAGCGATTTATTCAAAAAAAAGCAAACACCCTACTTTCCCAACCTATAAAAGGAACAGCGCCGAGAAATACGAACCGTGAGAAGGATAGACAAAATGCACAAAACTTAAAAAACAATCCTAAGGAACGTGCTGAAAACATTATGATTGTAGATTTAGTACGCAATGACCTCTCTCGAATTGCTCAAAAAAATAGTGTAAAAGTGGAAGAACTTTGTGAGATTTATAGTTTTGAAAGTGTTCACCAAATGATTTCATCAATTAGTTGCAAACTTGATGAAGATCGTACTTTCTGGGAAATTATAGGTGCATTGTTCCCAATGGGAAGTATGACTGGGGCGCCAAAACTAGCATCTATGGAACTTATTGAAGCGCATGAAGATTTTAAACGTGGTTTGTATTCTGGAAGCATTGGTCTTTTTGATCCAAATGGTGATTTTGATTTTAATGTGGTCATTCGAAGCCTACTCTACAATAGGCAAAACAATTATTTATCTTGTTCAGTTGGAAGTGCAATTACCATTAATGCAAATGCCGAAGATGAATTTAATGAATGTATGCTTAAGGCCCAAAAACTGACTCATGGGCTCAAGTGAAAAAACGCTTTTGAAAAATGTCCTAGGTGAATTGAAGAGCTTTTTACAAGGGCACTCTGCAACGACCTATTTATTAGCTGTCAGTGGCGGAAGAGACTCAATGCTGCTTTGTCATTTAATGCTTCAATTAAAAATCCCTGTTGAAATAATGCATATAAATTACGGGTTGAGATCAAGTGAAAGCGATTTAGATCAAAAGCACGTTGAAGAATTTTGCATTGAAAACCACATAAAATTACATTTAAAGCGTATTTCAAAAAGACAAATACAGAAAGAAAATATTGGAAATCTTCAAGCAGAAGCTAGGGCAATCCGCTACGACTTTTTTAATGAAGTTCTTAATTTAAGGCCTGGGTGTTTAATTTGTACGGCACATCATAAAGATGATCAAGTTGAAACCTTTTGGCTTCAACTTTTTAGAGGTTCTGGAATGAAGGGTTTGGGGGCAATGAAAAAAACCAATAATGCTATTTTAAGACCGCTTTTAAATTTGAGTCGAAATGAAATTGATTTGCTGGTAAGTGCTTTGAATATTAAATTTAGAGAAGATAGTAGCAATATTAATATTAAGTATCGGAGAAATTTATGGCGACATAACTTGCTCCCTTTTTTACGAGAAAACATACCCCACATTGATGATCAAGTTTATTATTTACAAGGGTGCCTAAATCGTGAAATGGACGATCAAGAAAAGCAACTAAAATCATTGATAGACCAATATAAAATATATGAAACTTTTAGTTTATATGATATTTCTCAACTATCTGCTTATCAATATATTGAATTATTTAAATCCAAAGATATACCCAGCTATATTATCAAACGAATAAGTGAATTATTTAACGCACCAAATGGAAAATATCTAGTCTGGAAAAGAAAGGACCGTAAGCATAAATCTTACCTAGTTAAAATAGACAAACAATTGCAGCTCGTTGACGACATTCCCACGTTTTGGAGATTTGAAATTCATCAAATTGCAAAACCTTTAATAACAAATGCCATAGACTTAGAAAAGATTGAAGGAAAACCCTACTTCAGAAAAGCAATGGCACAGGATAAAATCAAGGTTGCAGGACTAAAAGGATCCAAAAAGGTGATGCAAATTTTAAAAGAACAAGGCCTGCCCTTGCCAATTAGAACAAATCAAATGCTTCTTTGCGATGAAAAAAAAGTACTTGCAATTCCTCCTTTTGTTATAAACGAGCTTATCAAGGCAGAGCCAAACAGCAAAAAAATTGGCATAATTCAATTTGAAAAAAGCTTTACTTTTGGTTATGATTGAGCTTCCAAAGGAATTTATTTCGAGGGTTCAAAGTGATGACTTTATTTCAACAGAGCTCCTATTTGCTTTACAAAGCCCAACCCCAACCTCTATTCGGAAACATCCCAATAGAGAAGTATTATTTGAAAAAATGGAATCTGTTCCCTGGAGTTCTTTTGGGCATTACTTAATGGATCGTCCTGCATTTACCTACGACCCACATTTTCATGCTGGAGCATATTATCCACAAGAAGCAGGATCGATGTATTTAGAGCAAGTCTTTAAAGGATTAACACTACCAGAAAATCCCATTGTGCTAGATCTCTGTGCTGCACCAGGTGGCAAAAGCACGCTCTTGGCCAGTATGCTTGATCATAAAGGGATTTTGATTGCCAACGAAATAAATAGATCTAGGGCGCATATTTTAAGTGAAAATATGAGTAAATGGGGTTATGAAAATACCTTTGTTTGCAACAACAATCCTTCAGAATTTAGTTTTTTGGAAGGTCAAATAGATGTTTTAGTGATAGACGCTCCCTGTTCCGGGGAAGGCATGTTTAGAAAAGATCCAAACTCACGTATGGAATGGTCGATAAACAATACGCAACAATGCGCTCTAAGGCAAACTCAAATCCTTGAAGATGTTTGGCCTCTTATTAAGGAAGGTGGATATTTAATTTATTCCACCTGCACTTTTAATTCCAATGAAAATGAAGCACAGATTTCACCTTTTTTAAATGACAACAGCGCTAGGCCTGTTGAACTCATTGAATTTGTGGGTATGAAAAAAGATAGAATTAAGTGTGGCTACTATTTTTTTCCAAATCAAATTAAAAGTGAAGGGTTTTATATTGCCTGTATTCAAAAAACGAGGCCTTCAAATTACAAGGTCGCATTGAACCATCCTAATTTAAAGGTAGGACGCCCCTCTCAAATAGCGCAATACCTTATTGGCCCTAGCGAAATCAAATATTGGCAAGAAGAAGACAAACTTTTTGCAACTACTCCCTTTGCCTTCTCTTTTTATTCACTCATTAAAAGACTTAAACTTCTTAAAAAAGGTATTCATGTAGCAAATTTTCAAAAAAAAGGATGGACACCGGCCTTTGATTTAGTTTACAGTTTAAACATCAAATGGAATCTTCCAATCAAAGAAGTAGATCTTCAAACTGCCATTCTCATTTTAAATGGCCAAAGTCAACTATGGGATGCACCGCCAAACTATTATATTGTCACTTATAAGAATCAGGCTATTTCGATGATCAAACAATTAGGTCGACGTTTTAATAACTTACATCCGCTACACTGGCGCATAAGACATCTTCCCAAATAATCAATTTTTAAATGGGATTTTACTTGTTTCATCGTATCTTCGTGATTCAATAAAAAAATTATGAAAAAATTCAAACGTATTTCTTTGGCCATCTTTTTATTTATTGGCCTTTTTGTACATGCCGATGAAGGCATGTGGTTTTTGATGTTCATTGATCGGCTCAACCACCGTGATATGCAAAAAATGGGGCTGCAACTTACTGCAGATGAGATATATAGTATAAATCACTCCTCTTTAAAAGACGCGGTTGTTCAATTCAATGGAGGATGTACTGCAGAGCTCATTTCTAAAGACGGTTTGATTTTGACAAATCACCATTGTGGATACGATGCCATAGCTGAGCTTTCTACACCAGAAAACGATTATTTAACCAATGGTTGGTGGGCAGCAGATAGAAGCCAAGAAATGAAACCTAAATCCTTGTATGTTAGATTCTTTGTTCGCATGGATGATTGTACAAAAAGAATTTTGGCCAACGTCAACGATAATATGACTGAAATAGAACGCAACAAGGCCATTAAAGATGAAATTGCGCTCATAGAAGCTGAAAATAACGAAGGTGGAAAGTATGTAGTTTCGGTTAAATCTTTCTTTGAAGGCAATGAATTTTATTATTTTGTTTATCAAGATTACAAGGATGTCCGCTTGGTTGGTACGCCGCCAAATAATATCGGTAAATTTGGTGGCGATACAGATAACTGGGAATGGCCAAGACATACTGGAGACTTCTCAATGTTTCGCGTTTACGCTGATGCCAACGGAAATCCGGCAGAATACAGCACTTCGAATGTACCACTGAATCCAAAACATCACCTTCCAATTAATCTTAACGGAGTTAAAGAAGGTGACTTTGCCATGATTTTAGGTTACCCAGGACGAACAAATCGTTGGTCGCCGGCGGGTGGAATTGATCAAAATGTAAACTATGCATATCCTGCATGGGTGGAAGCATCAAAAACAGCAATGGATGCCATGAAAGTTTACATGGATCAAGATGCCAATGTACGCTTAAACTATGCATCGAAATATGCTCGCACAGCCAACTATTGGAAAAACCGCCAAGGCATGATTGAAGCTTTGACTAAATTTCAAACGGCAGCTTCTAAAGCTAAAAACGAAGCTAAATTTAATGAATGGGCAAATAAATCTGGAAACAAAGCTAAATATGGAAGTGTCATAAGCACTATTAATAATTATTATGCGCTTACCAATGATAAAGCACGTCATGATAACTATCTAGGTATCTTATTTAGAAATGCTGAATACGCATCAATTTCTCGCAAATTAGGTGGGCAACTAATGGAATATGCCAAAGCAGATGCAAGCAAGCGTGCTGATATGAAAACCAATCTTATTGCAGCAATCAATGAATTTTTTGAAACTACTTATGGTCCGGCAGAAATGGACATTCTCATTAATGGACTAAACCTTTACGCTGCTAAAGCAAACTATTCCTTGTTTGAAGGTGCAGCAGAAATGTATGCCGATGGAAATTGCGCCAATGAAATCCGTGCCATGTATGCTATGAGTATATTGGCTTCTAAAAATCGCATGCTGGCATTTCTTGAAATGCCAAGTGAAGCTCAACTCAGTAGCGACCCTCTTTACAAATTATCCTCTGATATTCTTGCCAAATTAATGGAACGAACTGATGAACTCACCCAACTTACATATGACTACAATAAGGCATATCGACTATTGGTGGCGGGATTGAGAGAATCTAAAATGAGTACAGTTCTTTACCCCGATGCAAACAGTACACTTCGCTTAACTTATGGTTCGGTAAGTGCATTGCCAGCTGACAAGAGTAATGATGCGAAAATAAATAATTACACAACGCTTCAAGGTGCAATCAATAAATACAAGCCAAATGATGAAGAATTTGATTTACCACAGCGTCTTATAGAGCTGAATAAAGCAAAAGATTTTGGCCCTTACGCAGACAAAGCTGGCTACATGCCTGTAAATTTCTTAACCAATAATGATATTACTGGAGGGAATTCAGGATCTCCAGTTCTCAATGGTAAAGGTGAACTCATTGGATTAGCTTTTGATGGAAATATCGAGGCAATGGCAGGAGATGTCATATTCGATGATAAACTTCAAAAAACAATCAATGTTGATATCCGATATGTATTATTTATCATTGATAAGTATGCTGGGGCGAAACACATAGTAGATGAAATGACTATTGTCAAATAATACCAATTGTATAGCGAATAAAAAAGGCCTCCAAAAGAGGCCTTTTTTATTACACTTCTTTTATTAGCGTATTAATTCTACACTTTTTTCGAAAGCCATTTTAAATTCTTCGAGATCAACGATTTGATCAAAAGCGCATGAACCAATTCGAGATAACAAACTCATTTTAACTTTTCCTAAATCGTTCTTTTTATCGTGTTGCATAAGTTGCCAAATCGCCAAATAATCATCGGGAATTTGCAATGAATAATTTTTGAGAATTACTTTTTTTATTTGTTCAAATTCAAATTTTGGTAAGCCTAGTTTAATTAAAGAAATCTCACTTTCGACAAGTATCCCAATTGCAACGGCATGACCATGCGAAAGTGGCATCTTTGAATTAAAATAATAGGACTCAAGAGCATGACCAATTGTGTGTCCAAAATTTAATATTTTCCTTAATCCAAGTTCTTTGGGATCTTGTCTTACAATCTCACATTTTATATCAATTGCCTTTTGGATAACCGAATCATTGAGCTGCTCTTTTAAATTGCTAATTTCCATAAGGGTTGTCCAAAATTTTTCATCAGCAATGAGCGCATTTTTTAGTATTTCAGCAAAACCATTGTTCCATTGGCAAGTGGGTAATGTTTGGAGCCATTTCTTATCAATGTAAGTATTTCGGGCAGATGAAAAAGTACCAAGTTGATTTTTTAAACCCATAAAATTGATTCCTGTCTTCGATCCAATTGAAGCATCAACCATTGCCAATAAACTCGTTGGGATTTGAATAAATGGCATACCCCTTTTATATATAGATGCAACAAAACCACCTAAATCAGTGATCATTCCACCACCGAGATTAATTAACAAATCTTTACGTCCAAATCCTGCTTCGCTTAAGGTTTCTAATATATAGACACAAATATCTAGATCTTTACTTTCTTCCAAAGCAGGCACTACAATTATTTCGGCGCTATTTAGCCCTTGAAAACCTGTAATTAAAAAATCCAAGCAATGTTTATGGGTATTTTCATCTGTTAGGATGGCTATTTTTGAGTTGCTATAGCTCTGAAGAATTCCTGAAAATGACGTGGATTCTAAATGGCCTATTTCGATACCAAACTGCTGATAAGAAAAAGAAACCTCACCCATGGTTCAAATTTACGAAAAGCACTTAATTTTGAGGCATGATTTCTTTTGACAACACCGAAATAGCTTTTCGTTCAAAAAATAAAAAAGACCTTCAACGCGCTTATTTTCTTTTTAAAATAATTGGTGCGCCAGCGATTGTTAAAATTGGTAAGTGGCTAACACCCTTCTCTCTTAAAATGAGGCTGCCAATAAAAGGAATTATAAAGAGCACTATTTTTAAACAATTTTGTGGTGGGGAGAATATCCAAGAATGTGATTCAACCATTGAAAATTTAGATAAATACGGCATCGGAACCATACTTGATTATTCTGTAGAAGGAAAAACCAAAGAGGAAGATTTGGAACATACTACACAAATCATTATACAAACCATTGAACGTGCGGCAAACGATCCGAGAATTCCTTTTGCAGTTTTTAAAATAACTGGAATTGCACAACACGAATTGCTTGAATTGGTTTCAAATCAAATTCGAGCCCAAAGATCTTCAAATCATTTTAATGCTTTTAGCGATGTACAATTGGCAGGTATAGAGGCTATTAAAGACCGCATTGATAGAATTTGCAAAGCAGCTGCAACATGTAACACGCGATTATTTATAGACGCTGAGGAAACTTGGATACAAACAGCTATAGATCAATGGTGTTTTGAAATGATGTGTAAATACAATAGTAAGCAGTGTATTGTTTACAACACCGTTCAGATGTACCGTCACGACCGTTTGGAATTTTTACACAACGAATTGATTAGGGCACGTGAGGCTGGAATTTTTTATGGTGTAAAATTGGTTAGAGGAGCCTACATGGAAAAAGAAAGGGCACGCGCACAATCAAAAGGATATCCTTCACCTATTCAGCCTAATAAAGCAAGTACGGACAAAGACTTTGATTTGGCATTAGAATTTTTAATAAACCACAAGGAAGTTTTTTGTGTTTGTGCTGGAACACACAACGAACAAAGTTCATTGCACATGGTCAATTTAATGCAGCTCAATTCTATTGCATCTCAAAATAAAGATTTCTACTTTGCCCAATTACTAGGCATGTCAGATCATATATCTTATAATTTATCCGATGCCGGTTATCAAGTGGCAAAATATGTGCCATTTGGACCAGTGAATGAAGTCCTTCCTTATTTACTAAGGAGAGCAGATGAAAATACATCGGTGGGCGGACAAACCAGTCGCGAATTGGCTCTTATTATAAAAGAAAAGTCACGAAGAAAGCGCCTTTAGTTTTTTATTATCGGATAGGATTTACCATCTATCCGCAACAAATACAGACCATTTGACCAAAAAGACACATCTATAGATTGATCTGATGCAAGGTATTTGTAAAAAATTATATTCCCTTGGCAATCGTATAAAGACACTTGCTTTTGTTCATTTCCATCCCATTGAAAATGTATAAAATGGGAACTAGGATTTGGAAAATAACGAATTCCACTTCCATTGAAAATTGGTTTTAAACCAACAAGTTGCTGTGTTGTGAATACTGTATCAGTTTGTATATACGCCGAACCATCGCCATTTAATTTCAGGACAAATACATTGCTGCCACCGTTGAGCTGATTTTGACCATCCACTATGACAGAATTCATTCCCACGGCTGCAAAACCACCATCCATGGTTGCACAAATATTACCTACTTGATCATTTCCTTGGTTTAGAATTGTCGTAGAAGGCCAACCAGTTAACCAATAACCGAAGTATGCATCTCCATATCCAAAATACAAGTCATAGGGTTGGTCGAATGTAAAGTCATTAAGTTCTTGAATGCCCAAAATTGTTACATCTTGCTGCGCAATATAGGCTAGTTGTTGAATAATTTCATCAGAATTAAGACCATCAAAAGGAGCAACTTGCGTTAAAATAATACCATCTAAATCGATCGATCCACTAAACTTGTCATAGTCAGATGTTTGATTTAAATGATAGCCTGCAAATTGTATTCCATATAAATTCTTAGTGATGTCGAGCACTTCAAAATCCCCACTTAAGTGCCCCAAAGTATCGAGCCAAATTAGTTGGCCATCCTCATGTATTAATGCAACAAACCCCTTTGTGGCACTCGAATCAGAGACAAACCACTTACCACCAATAGCATATGTTGTATCGCTAAGGCGAATTATACTATTGGCACAATCTGCACCTTCGGTGCCGAATGATTGAGTCCAGATGGTATCTCCATTCTTGTCCAATCGCATCACCAAGACCTGTGAAGCAGTTCCAAGAACCGGTTGGCGCTCTCCAACTAATATTAAACCTGTATCTAAGGTTTGTACGCCGTCATTAATGCGCTCCCAATCTGGACTTTCATATGTCTTTATCCATTGTTGATTACCCGAGAGATCAGTAAAAATCAGCATAGGATCATAGTTACTTGGATTCCAAGAACTAGACATTCCTGCCAGATAATAACCAAGTCCCGGTCGATAAAATACACGCTTAATTTCTTCGGCCTCTTCTGCACCGTATGCATGACTCCATTGATAATTCCCGAGGGAATCCAATTTCATTAAAAACCCTTGTGCATTATCTTCCCAACTTCCGCTAGTACCAGCAACCAAAAAAGACGAATCTGGAAGTTCTATAATATCTTCACCTCTATCAAAACCCGTTCCCGAATACAATTTGTAAAATCGCGATTGGGCCACAATATTGAGGACAGGAACCAATAAAACAAGTATTTTTAGAATTCGCATTTTAATTGTAAAATGATTGAAGCTCCATTTTGAAAAGCAACATTATCAGACCGAATTATCAATTGTGTGGTTTTAAACCTTAGTGTAGAATATGACTGTACCCTAAGTCCACCAAAACCGCCATAGGCCAACCCCACACCAGCCTGCCACCAATCAGTGATTTTAATATGTGATCCAGCATATACCAATGGCGTATAGGTTTGACGAAACAAAAATTGAGCCCCATAATATCCTTGAATCCTAGCACTCGCGTGCCAATCAATAATTTTAGCAAGATGCACTGTTGTTGGCAAAATTACCCAACCATTTTGGCTAATTTTTTGAAAACCCAAGGTGTCTAGGAAATCTTGCGCCAAGGTATCTAAATTATTATTTTGCAAGTCCATAATCGAAAGGCCAGAAAATTGCAGGGGCCCGTCTAGGACATATTTTTGGTAAGCAAAATTTCTGGCTATACCAAAGTTTTGCACGATTAATTGAAATTGCTGTTCGTTTTGCTCCTCTTGCATAGAGCCAAAACGATAATCCAAATCGATGGCAACTCCAAAAGAATTGGAAGGTTTTCCAAAATTCGCTTCACCATTTAATTCAAGATTTATAGCGGCACTTTGCTCATCTTGATACCAATATGAATGATTTGTTTTTGCGCTGATTTGATTTTGAATTCGAACCAAGTTGATGATAATAGAAGATAAAGTATGCTTATTAACCATGCCAATACCCAACTTCGAAAAAGAAGTTGATTCCAATCTTAAACCGCTTAATGCCATGGTGTCACCAATATAAGGATACCCCCCTTGAAATAACAAACCAAACGCATCTTTAGAAAATTGCATGCCAACATATTGTTGTGTGCCAGCTCCCAACACCCAATTAAAGTCTGCAAATCTTTTACTGCTATCCTTACAAAGACCTATATTGCTTTTCCATAAAATATTGCCCCCTGTTTGCATCCCAAATAAATTGCGCTCCTTGAGCTTTATCAATGACTTTTCAATCGACAAAGAATCAATAAAACCACCATAAAAAAATGCCGAAGGGATGTCTCGATGAATTCCTGTACTATTATATGCACCAAAACCTTCAAACTCAACGCTCTGTTGAGAGAAGACCAGGCCATGACAAAATAAAAAATACAAAAGTACGCGGTGCATTAGGGCATCATTTGAGTTTTAAGCCGAAGCTTCATTTGTAAAGCTAGAAAAGCATTGGCTTGTACTTGTTGCCAAATCGCTAAGCCAGTGTTGGGATCTGTTGTTGCCAATGTGGCCCTTACAATAAGTTGATTTAAATCCTTAAGATCAGCAACTATTTGATCAGGCAACGATATATTTATTTTACTATTCTTTTTTAACAATCCATCTATTGGGTCTATTTGTCCTAAGGCAGCAGATGCAATCTGGGCATCGGCAACTAAGGTATGCCAAATTTGGCCGTCTTTTAAAAAGTACAAAATCAAATCACAAGCCAATGGAAAGGCATTGGTAGCCTCGAGAATAATGTTTCCACTGCTGATGTGAGTTTTATTAAAATCTTGTGAAAGATTAATATTAAAGGTATCTTGTAAAGAAAGTCCATCTGCACACAAAGACAATGGCATTTGGGCATGAACCTTTACCTTTAATCGACTGTTGGCAAAAGCCTCATCATGCCCGGCATTTACATTCCCCCAAGGATTGGGTTGTAATTGATAGCTTATTTGTTGTAAAGCTCCTAAATTTTCAATGTAGTCTTGAATGTTCGAATTGTTATTATTGAATTCTATGTCCAAATGACTGGGCTGCAAAGAATTAAAACTTCCAGATGCGCCTGCCAAAAACATGCTTGGCCCTATACTCGGCGCAATTAATGAAACCATTTGACCCTGATTATTGGTTGTACTGAGCTGTTCAATTTGAGCGCGAAGGCCCATTTTAAATCCATTTTCAACTTCAAACGAGAGTTGCATATCAGGCAATGATAGAGATCCATCTGAAATCTTATTTAAATATGGAATGTTAAATTGACTGCTCTGGAAAATTGTGCTCGACCCAAAATATCCTTTGGCAAAATCAAATGTTAAATTTTCAAAGCTAGCTTCAAAATGAAAATTTTGATTATTAAAAATAGATACACTCGGGCCATTGGGGTCAGTTTGAAGTGTGAGCTTTGACTGAATTTTATTAAACTCCATATCTTGGGTTCCACCTAAGGCAATGTCATAACCACTTAAATCAATGATTTGCGAGGAAACAGTAGGATTCTGAACGCTTCCAGAGGCAACTGTGAAACTTTGATTAAAAGATTGACCATTCAGACTCACTGAGGGGAATTCAATAGTGTATATTACTGCTGTATTTAGTGGATTGAAAACTTTTAAATCAATTTGACCGGTTTTAACACGCACTTTTTTGAGTTGAATGTCTAAAAGGTCGAATTGGTGAGTTTTTAGACTGTTCACGAAAACAAATCCTGGCGATACATTTGAGATCGTAAAATTTGATTGAAAGGATTGCGAAATTGTTGTATCGGGAATTTCGATTAATTCTGAAAGACCTAGATTTAATAATTCACGTGTTAAATTAATCTCAATTTGACTTGCATTAAGGCTTAGCGTAGAATCGTTATATAAATGATTTAAACTAAGTGTATCCTCGACAATTGGAACAAGCCAATCTGTTTGCCAACGTGTAGCTTCTTTTTTACATGCCACCATGAGCATGCAGAGTATCATTAGATAAACGTAACGCATTTTATACATTTTCTATAATTGCAGCATAGCCCTGACCTACCCCTATACACATTGAAACTAATGCAAAACGTTTATTACTACGTTTTAATTGTCGGGCGGCAGTTAATAGCAATCTTGCCCCAGACATTCCCAACGGATGACCAATAGATATGGCGCCACCATTAGGATTTAATCTTAGATCGCGATCTGCAAGACCTAAAGAACGTGTGCAAGCTAAAACTTGGGCAGCAAAGGCTTCATTTATTTCAATCACATCCATGTCGTCAAGTGAAAGCTGGGCTCGTTTTAAAGCTTTGAGACTGGCCTCAACCGGACCAATTCCCATTATTCGAGGTTCTACGCCACAAACAGCAGAAGAAACAATTCTGGCCATTGGTTTTAAATTAAACTGCGCTAGACCAGATGTATTTGCAAGTAGAAGAGCAGCGGCTCCATCATTAAGGCCAGAAGCATTGCCTGCGGTTACTGTGCCGTCATTTCTAAAGGCTGGGCGCAATTTAGATAAAGTCTCTAGCGTGGTATTTGGGCGTGCAAACTCATCTTCACTAAAAACAAGGGCATCCCCCCTTTTTTGGGCAATGGCAATGGGCACGATTTCATCATCGTAGAAACCGGCAAGTTTTGCTGCCTGTGTTTTTTCTTGACTCCAACATGCAAACGCGTCTTGATCCAAACGAGATATCTTAAATTTCTCTGCCAGATTTTCTGCCGTCATGCCCATGCTATCCACACCATAAGCGGCTTCCATCTTTGGATTAATAAAACGCCAACCAAAACTCGAATCATACATGTTTGCATCACGGCCAAAGGCTGTAGAAGTTTTTGAAATAACCCATGGGCCACGCGTCATATGTTCAATTCCTCCTGCAATGTAGAAATTTCCTTCGCCGCAGCGCAAAGCACGCGTTGCATTTATAGCAGAAGCCAAACCCGATGCACAAAGTCGATTGACTGTTTCACCTGGCACCTCAAAGGGTAAGCCTGCTAATAAAGAAGCCATTCGCGCAATATTTCTGTTGTCTTCACCAGCCTGATTGGCACAACCCAATAAGACATCTTCTATGGCATAGGGATCTATTTGAGGATTTCGTTGAAGCAATTCTTTTAAAATAATTGCTGCTAAATCATCGGCACGTAATGTGGCCAAACTTCCTCCAAAATTACCTATTGGGCTTCGGATTCCATCGATTAAATATACATCTTCGGACATTCTCAATATTTTCTATTCAAATATAAATAAAATGTACCGACGACAAGAATTCACCAATTATAGTTATGTTCGTATTTATGGAAGAAAACAATTGTCCAATTTGCCATTCTAAGGATACCAAAGCCATTTTTGAAGACACCTTAATTAAATGCAGTAGTTGTCAACATGGTTGGGCAAATCTCAAACTCGACCATGAATTCTTGCAAAATCTTTATGCCTCAAATTATTTCAAAGGTGAAGAATATGCAGATTATTTAGCGGACAAGGAAATTCTTCAACTTAATTTTAAAAAAAGATTAAAAAAAATAGTTAGTCAAAATCCAAATCTTCAAAGTGCAATTGAAATCGGTTGTGCCTATGGTTTTTTTTATCAAAATCTCCAAGAAGTATTTCCAAACATAAACTATCAGGGATTCGATATTTCTGCAGACGCAATTGATTATGCCACAGCGAATTATGGCCCGAATTTCTCTGCCAATAATTTTTTAGAAACGGCATCCCAAAAAAAGGTAGATGCAATTTTTATGTGGGATGTTATAGAACATCTTTCCGATCCAAGTGCATTTTTAAAAAAAGCCAATACTCAATGTAATAAAGGGGCCATGATTTATTTGACAACTGGAGATTTTGGATCCTTGATGTCAAGGATTCAAGGCAAGAAATGGCGCATGATACACCCTCCTACCCACTTGCATTACTTTACAAAAAAATCTATTTATAGGTTGCTAAGGCAGCATGGATTTGAACCCATTTTTATTAAATACCCAACAATTCATAGATCAATGGGGCTCATTTATTATGCCCTTTTCATTCTCAATAAAAAATCTTCAAAATTCCATAGTTGGCTCTATGGGAAAATTCCATCTAAGGCGATCATTCCATTCAACTCTTTTGATATATTTTTTATTGGAGCAAAAAAAATTGATTAACGCATGTATCATCAAATTAACCAAGAAGACCTCTCCTTTTTTAAATCCATCCTTGGCGATAGATGCAAGGATGATATTCAAACCCGCGAGGCTTATAACCATGACCACACAGAAGATTTAAAATTCACCCCTCATGTGGTCTTATTTCCTCAGACAACTAATGAAGTATCAGAAATTCTCGCTCATTGCAATAAGCACCAAATTTGCGTTACTCCTGCTGGTGCAAGAACAGGATTAAGCGGCGGCAGTTTACCAATTTATGGCGGTGTATTGCTCAGTTGTGAAAAACTAAATAAAATCATAGAAATTGATCAAAAGAATTCCCAAGTGACTACTGAACCTGGTGTAATTACAGAAATTCTTCAAAATGCTGTAAAGGAAAAAGGACTATTCTATCCTCCAGATCCAGCAAGCAAAGGATCTTGCTTTATTGGAGGGAACATTGCCGAAAACTCCGGTGGACCGAAAGCAGTAAAATATGGCGTCACAAAAGATTACGTGTTAAATCTTGAAATTGTTTTACCCGATGGCACCATCATGTGGACTGGAGCAAACGTGCTTAAAAATGCAACAGGTTACAATCTAACCCAACTTATTGTCGGATCAGAAGGAACACTGGCCGTGGTTACAAAAATAGTTTTAAAGCTTATCCCTCATCCTACACACACCATGCTGATGCTTGTACCATTCTTTGATGCAACAAGTGCATGTGAAGCGGTGGCATCAATTTTCAATCAAGGTATTACGCCAAGTGGCATGGAATTTATGGAGCATAATGCACTCAAATGGGCACAATTGTTTACAGAAGATTACTCGATTGAGATTAAAAAGACCCATGCTGCTCATTTGCTTATAGAAGTGGATGGATTTGATGCCGAGCAATTAATTAAAGACTGTGAGGCTATTATGGGCGTTTTGGAACAGTTTGAAACCGACGAAATTTTATTTGCCGAATCCGAGGCACAAAAAAACACCCTCTGGAATTTGAGGCGAAAGGTTGGTGAAGCTGTAAAAGTGCAATCCGTTTATAAAGAAGAAGATACGGTGGTTCCGAGATTTGAATTACCGCGCTTATTGCAAACAATTAAAAAAATAGGTGAGCAATTTGGTTTTGAAACTGTTTGTTACGGACACGCCGGTGACGGAAATCTTCATGTAAATATTATTAAGGGCGATCTAAGTGATGATTTTTGGAACAAAGAACTTTCAGTAGCAATTCGAGCGCTTTTTACTGCTGTTGTTCAAATGGGAGGAACTATATCTGGAGAACATGGCATTGGCTTAGTGCAAAAGCCATACATGGATATTGCATTTGACACTAAAGGACTCGATTTGATGCGTGGAATAAAATCTATTTTTGATCCAAAAGGTATACTCAACCCGGGAAAAATATTTTAGTCTTTCATCCAATGCAAATTTCTACTATATAGGAACACCCATAATCCGCTATACAAAATCCCAAAGATTGTAAAAATGACAGGTACCGTTGAAAAAGGATTGAATAAATATGGCATGAGCAGCAAGCCTAAACAATACAAAATGTAAAAATGGAAGCCCAATCTTTTTGCAAGATACATCAGTCTAACACCATATAAACCTAAGATCAAAAACAATAGCTGTAAGGTGTTATAACTTTGAAAGTGGTCAAATAAATTCATTGCCATCTCTTCCATTTGATTGATTAATCCAATGAATTGATCACCACCTATTGCACTAAATTGTTCACGCATAGTGGCAAAATCCTTTTCAAGTTTGTCGATTAGTTGTTGATCAGGCTTTACACCAAAAACTGCACCTAAAGTTCCTATGGTACTAAAAACAATATTTATTGTAGAAAGAACTACCAAGACTAATAAAAACTTTGGACGACTTTTTTTTGGTTCTAAATCTTGATTCAAAAACCCTGAATTACTCATGCTTTATTAATTCTTGAATAAATGAAACACTTTTAGCCAAATCTGTAGCCAAAATACGATCGGAATCTAAAGCAGGGACTTCTTGGCGATAGGCCGAATATAGTGACTCTGACCAAACCGAAGCTTGCAAAGGCCTTCTGAATTCCAAAGCCTGTGATGCATGCATTAATTCTATGGCAAGAATTTTTTGGCAATTATCTAAAATACGATACAATTTAGTGGCTGCGTTTGCACCCATACTAACGTGATCTTCTTGTCCATTACTGCTATCAATACTATCGATGGAAGCCGGTGTGCACAATTGTTTGTTTTGACTCACAATCGAGGCACATGTATATTGAGTAATCATTAACCCTGAATTTAGGCCCGGATTTTTTACTAAAAATGCTGGTAATCCTCTACTTCCAGAAATTAATTTATACGTTCTTCGCTCTGAAATACTCCCCATTTCTGCCATAGCTATTCCCAAGAAATCTAAAATATAAGCCAAAGGCTGCCCATGAAAATTGCCGGCTGAAACAACATTATTCTCGTCTACAAAAACAGTTGGATTGTCTGTTACAGCATTAATTTCACGCGTAATTATTTGCACGGCATAATTCAAAGTATCCAGACTGGCACCATGCACTTGTGGAATACAACGAAATGAATATGGATCTTGAACATGGGACTTTGATTGAGACATAATTTCGCTGCCCTTAAGATGTTCTCTAAACCAAGTGGCCACTTTAACTTGACCCAATTGATTTCGTATTTCATTCACTCTAGCTCCAAAAGGCTCAATGCGCGCATCATAAGCCTCTAATGATAAGGCAGCAACTTGATTGAATCCGTCGAAAAGTCGATAAGACCAATCTAAGGCGAATGTCGCATAGGCAGACATAAACTGTGTGCCATTAAGTAAAGCAAGACCTTCTTTAGACTTTAAAACAATTGGTTTTAAATTAAACTTTTTATTTAATTCATTACCACTAAGTCTTTGATTATCAAAATAAACTTCACCCTCACCTAACAAAGGCAAACTCAAATGTGCCAAGGGCGCTAAATCTCCTGAAGCACCTAAACTGCCTTGCTGATAAACAACCGGATAAATGGCATTATTATAATAAAAAAGTAAACGTTCTACTGTTTCTAATTGCACACCCGATGCGCCTTTAGAAAGCCCTAAAACTTTTAGCAACAGCATGCGCCGCACAATTGCTTGGGGCACCTCCTCACCCATTCCACAAGCATGTGAACAAACGAGATTTCGCTGCAAAGTTTCAAGATCTGCCCCATCTATTGCCGTATCACATAATGAACCAAAACCAGTGTTTATGCCATAAATCAATTGAGTGTTATCATTTACTTTCTCATCCAAATAGTTCCGGCATGCTCGTATCTTAGATTTTAATTCATCTGATAAAACGAGCAGCTCGTTGCTTTGTAATAGACTTTCAAATTGCTCATAACTCAGAAAATTTGAAGAGAGTTCAATGGACATAAATCATATTTTTATCGCGTGAATTGGGCGAAATCTTTTGCAAAATAAGTTAGTATTGCTGAGGCACCTGCCCTACGGATACTAAGTAGCATCTCCGAAACGACCCTTTGATAATCAATCCATCCTTTTTGAGCAGCAGCATACACCATGGCACACTCACCACTTACGTTATATGCTGTAATTGGGATGGGGAAATTTTCTTTAAGCAAGGCAATCACATCTAAATAACAAAGCGCTGGCTTTACCATCAGCATATCTGCTCCTTCTTCAAAATCCAATTGAGCCTCAAGCAAAGCCTCTCGCTTATTTGCTGGATTCATTTGATAGGTTTTTTTATCTCCCATTTTGGGTGCTGAATTCAATGCGTCTCTAAATGGACCATAAAAAGCACTTGCATATTTTGCCGTATAGGACATAATAGAAACTTCCTCAAAACCTGAATTATCCAAAGCTTCCCGAATAAAACCAACGCGACCATCCATCATATCAGAAGGCCCAATAATATCAGCCCCCGCTTGGGCTTGGGCAATTGCCATCTTCGCTAAAATAGGCAGTGTTTCATCGTTTAATATAATTCCATTTTCAACCAAGCCATCATGACCATCTGATGAATATGGATCCATGGCAACATCAGTCATTATTATAGCCTCTGCAAACCTTTCTTTGATTTGTCTAATTGCATCTAAATAAAAATTATCTGAAGCAAAACTATAACTTGCCACCTTATCCTTTAATGTCTCGTCTATAGCTGGAAAAATATCAAAAGTTTTTATGCCAAGTTCCAAACATGATTCAATTTCAGGCAACAATAAATCCAAGGACCACCTGAAATTATTTGGCAAAGAAGCTACTTCTTGCTTAATATTTTTCCCATCCTTCAAAAAAATAGGATAAATTAAATGCTGCGAACCCAATTGAGTTTCTTCTACCATTTGGCGAATGGCGCTATGCTTTCTATTGCGTCTAGGGCGAATTTCGTTCATTTTACATCAACATACCCCCACATACATGGAGTGTTTGACCAGTAATATAGGCCGATAAATCAGAAGCTAAAAAAACCGTGGCATTTGCCACATCTTCTGGCTGCCCACCTCTCTTTAAAGGAATACTATTTCGCCAAGAAGCCACAACATCTTGATCTAAAACTTCTGTCATTTCAGTTTCAATAAATCCTGGAGCGATTGCATTACAACGAATATTTCTCGAACCTAATTCGGCAGCAATTGACTTAGTAAATCCAATCAAACCTGCCTTTGAAGCTGCATAATTTGATTGCCCTGCATTTCCTTTTACGCCAACTACAGAACTCATATTAATAATAGAACCCATTCTGGCTTTTAACATTGGCTTTTGAACTGCTTTGGTCAGGTTAAAAGCAGATTTCAAGTTTGTAGTGATTACCTCATCCCATTGCTCTTCAGTCATGCGCATCAAAAGTGTATCACGCGTAATACCTGCATTATTTACTAAGACATCAACCGTTCCAAAAGACTCAACAACTTGATCAACTAAAGATTGCGCTTCATCAAATTTTGAAGCATCCGAACGAAAGCCCTTGGCAATGCCTCCATTAGCAGTTAATTCTGACTCAAGCGCTCGCGCTTTTTCTTCTGAGGATAAATATGTAAATGCAACAATAGCCCCTTGTTTTACACATGTTTCCGCTATAGATTTACCAATTCCTCGTGATGCTCCTGTAATAAGTACTACTTTATTGTCGAGTAATCCCATATAAATATTATTTGAAAATGTCCTCAAAGATAAGCTTTTCTAAAAAAAGAAAGAAGCGCTAAAAACCGGATTAATTCAAGTCTATAAAGCGTTGATTTTTAGTTATCCGAAGGTCAGACCTAACAATTCCTTTTCTACAAAAAGTTGTGTCGCATAGTGAACTTGCATAGTGCGGAGTTACCTCAATTCGACCCCCACGCACTATAGGAATTACTTCTTCAATTTTTGGAGCACTGCAATAAGGAGCCCGACGCTTTCGGAGTGCTGCATTTATTTCTTTGAGAAGACCTATAGACCCCTGTAATTGAATCCGGGCAATTTGATTTTCACGACGGGTAAAAAGCAAATGTATAACAGTTTTTCGCGGCATCTGAGACATTGGGCAATCCATCCAAACTTCTTGATCCAAACTCAAAACATTTTCAGTGGCCCATAAAACCTTGTATTGAATTTTAACTTGACGTTGTTCAATGCAAAATACCCCCGTGGTATCTAATTTTATTAATTTGTCCATTACTCTAGAAAATGGATGTGTCCCAAAGTTTGGATAATTAATAGAAGTAATAGCACCGTTTATGTCAAGATAGCTGTATTTAATTTGCTTGGCTGTTGCGCTTTTCTCAAGTATATCAAATTGTGTATTGCGGATTTTATTTTCTCTACCGCAAGCAAAAATCAAACTACACAGAATGGCAATTAAAGTAAACTTAAACATCAAACAATTATTGAACCGTACAAATCGTAATGATCTGCACTAACAATTTTAACACGCGAAAAATCACCCAAACGAACATAGCCTTCTGCTTTTTTTACAAGCACCTCATTATCCACTTCTGGAGAATCGTATTGAGTACGTCCAATAAAATAATCTCCCTCGGCTCTATCAAAAAGAACCTTATATTCCTTGCCAATCTTAGACTGATTAAGCTCGAAGGAAATCCCACTTTGCAATTCCATAATGGCATCTGCTCGCTCTTTTTTTAGTTGATCTGAAACATTGTCTTCAAATTGATAAGCATGCGTATTTTCTTCGTGTGAATAAGTAAATATACCTAAACGATCAAAGCGAGTTTGCTCAACGAAGTTGTACATTTCTTGAAAATCTGCCTCAGTTTCTCCTGGATAACCAGCAATTAAGGTGGTGCGTAAGGCCAAATCTGGAATTCTTGAACGAATACTATCTACAAGATCCTGTGTTTTTTCTCTCGTGATTCCTCTGCGCATTGCCTTTAATATTTTTGATGAACCATGTTGCAAAGGCATATCAAGATATTTACAAATATTATCACGCTCAGCAATAACCTCTAGCACATCCATAGGAAATCCCGACGGATAAGCATAGTGCAAACGAATCCAATCCAAACCTTCAATATCAGAAAGATGTTTCAATAAATCAGATAAGGCTCTTTTTTTATACAAATCAAGACCATAGTAGGTAAGATCCTGAGCAATTAGAATGAGCTCTTTCACGCCATTTTTAACTAAGCCTTTGGACTGTATGACTAAATCTTCAATAGATGTGGACTTGTGGCCACCTCTCATTAATGGTATCGCACAGAAAGAACAAGGGCGATCACAACCTTCTGCTATTTTTAGGTATGCATAATGACTAGGTGTTGTTAATATGCGTTCACCGATTAGTTCTTGCTTGTAGTCTGCCTTGAGGGTTTTAAGCAAACGGGGTAATTCTCTAGTACCAAAATAGGCGTCGACCTCTGGTATTTCCTTTTCTAAATCGTCTCTATAGCGCTCGGACAAACATCCCGTCACATACACTTTTTCAACTAACCCATCTTGCTTTGCTTCTGCATATCTTAAAATGGTATCAATAGACTCTTGCTTCGCATTATCTATAAATCCACAGGTATTAATGATAACTATCTGAGCATCATCTTTCATGGATTCATGTTCAACATCGAATTGATTTGCTTTTAATTGTGCCATCAACACCTCAGAATCAAAAGTATTTTTTGAACAGCCTAGTGTGACAACATTGACTTTGTTCTTTTTAAGCGTTTTGGTCTTCATGTGGGTACAAAAATAGGGCTCTTTAGCTAAATGGTATTAATTTTGATTATAGTAAGTAAAAAAGAAGCCATGAAATTCACTAATCTTATCCTCTCTTGTATATTATTAGCTGCCTGTGCTAGCACATTGCACACCAATTCTACCCCAAATGAAACCATGATTCAAAATTCTATCGCTCTTCTAGATGATGTTCTGTTCGAAGAAGCACAAGCCCCAATTCAAATTGATACTGTATTGCTCGAAGGCAACTTATTAAAAATCCAATACCGCACTAGCACTCCTAAAGTGGAAATGCAACTTGTCGGTAGTACATCAATTGCCAAATCATTTCCTCCAATCAGACACTGCAAACTCATTGAAATTGGGCCTAAAAATAGAGAAGCGAAAACATTACTAAACTTCCCTGTTGAACTTCATTGCGATGTACAAATATTAACTACAAAAAGAACAAGTGGATCACCTACTTACCTTCAAATTGAAGGATGGCCCGAAAAAATCTTGTACCTATATAGTGAATAATGGAGGAACGCTTAGATAAGATATTACTTCTTCGCCGATTAGTAAGTTCCCGAGTGAGAGCCGAGGAATTGATAAGAAAATATGGGGTTAAAGTCAATGGTAAACTTATAGCTAAGCCCGGCAAGAAAGTATCAATAGAAGCGCAAATTGAATTAATGGCTGAAGAAATTCCTTGGGTTTCACGCGCTGCATACAAACTTCTTGCTGCACTGGATTTTTGGGATATAGAGGTTTCTAATAAAGTGTTTATGGATTTGGGCGCAAGTACAGGAGGGTTTACTCAGGTCTTGTTAAGTAGAGGGATTAAACGGTGTTATTGCATTGACGTTGGTCAGAATCAATTACACGAAAAATTAATCAATGACGAGCGTGTTATCAATCTAGAGAAAACCCATGCAAGAGACCTAACAGATAAAATAATTAAAGAACCCATTGACGGAATCGTTGTTGATGTTTCTTTTATTTCATTAGAAAAGGTACTTCCTTTTGCAATTCCTTTCTTAAAATCAGGGGCAAAAGTCGTTTTACTAATTAAGCCTCAATTTGAACTTGGGCCTGGAGCATTAAATAAAGCGGGAGTTGTAAAAGATGCAAGTCTTTACCCTCAGTTAATTGATTCAATTCGAAAAATGACATTGTGTAATCAACTCGAGTGGATAGGTAGCATAGATTCGCCAATTCTCGGAGGAGATGGTAATGTGGAATTTTTAGCCTTCTGTGAAAAGATTTAAGCTATTTTTGTGGCATGGCAATGGGAATTGATGAATTGGAGCGCGCCTTTTTAGATATTGACTTTCAAGCAAACCGCATTGCCAAGTCAAAAAAAATAGACCCTGAGCAGCTTTATAAATTTATTTTGCGCGCCGAGCAAGTCCGCGAGCAATTGTTACAAATGGGCTTACGCGCTGACCTTCATTTAAGTCTTGAACAAGCAGCTCCTATTGACCAAAATTACATTCCAACATATAATTTCGGTAAAAAATTAATCAATATTATTTTAGTTGGTCAGCACAAAAAACGCTATATTCCTAAACAACAAGATGCCTATTTCAGAGGTGAAGTTGCCCAAATTAAACGTCTATTTAGCTATGCGAAAGGACAATTGAGCTTGGATTAATCAATCGAGGACTGAAATCATTTTTACCACGCTTCCTTTATCGGTTTCAAGCTTTAGCCAATAAATACCTTTTGAATTTTTATTGATACTAACCTGAATAATTCGATTATTCAAAATTGAATATTCTATGGGATGGCAAACACCTGAAATGTCCATTAATTGCAAGGACTTAATGTTTAAACCTTCTGCACCAACAATTTCGAAAGATCCATTATTTGGATTGGGATAAACAATAAGATTTTGAATGGATTGGAATTGTGATAAAGACGCATTTGGATCTGTAAAATTACAGGCACATTTATTTTTTATCTCATTAGTTTGAACAACTTGAGGAGCCGTGTAAATTGCTTTCACCCAACAATGCTGTGCTGCTTGTGTTTGGGTTGCATTTCCAATTCTGATTGTGTGCCATCCGCTGTAGGTAGGCACAAAATTATAAACACCATTTCCCGATAGCGTAAGCGAATCGATTGACACACAATTATTATCTAGGATTGATAAAGTCAAAGGCAAACTTGGCGCGCTTGGATACCATTCTATCTGAACTTCTTGTCCTTGTTGGGCGTATATTCTTCCCACTACCCTACAATCCAAACTATTGTTTGGCAATTTCCCACCTTGTTGCAATGAATTTGCATGTCGATCTCCAAGGTCATCGTTCATTTCCCATTCTTGTATAATGTTTTTAGACGGTCGAAAATAATTGGTATCTATATTTGTAGGCCCCCATACGCAATAACCTCGTCTGCCATAATTTGCACTCCCATCACATGGCGGAATAGCCATATCTACCTTTCCTCCTCCATACACAAAAATCGCATTGCTATTTGCTCCTGAATAGTCTTTTAATTCTGTGCCATCAGGCCAACTCGTTTGCACTCCACTCAAATATTGCCATTGATTCCATTGATCATTTACACAGATCAATGCCTTTGCCTCGCGCTCTATTACCAAAGCATCTGGAGCCTGCCATCTAACAAAATATGCACCCTCCTTAAAATGTAAATTTTGATGACACCAAAGCAAATTAGCGACATCGCTATTTACTGGCAATTGCAGTAAATCAGTTGGTTGATGTGTAAATCGATTAGAATTATAGCCAATATTGAATAAATCTTCAAAAAATAATTGCGGTGCACCGTCAATGGCCATCACAATGGCATGTGCTATACTACTTCTTGGATCATTGGGTTCGATATGCAAACTTAATTCTGAGCCAGTATTCCAACCTGTGTAGTTCCCTTGGCTAGAAAGTTGAGGGCGAAAAGTATCGTGATTATTTACAAAAGGGACTGTGCGCTGCCTATTTTGCTGTTGTTGTGATGGGATAAATCCTAAATTATAATTACCATTACCTCCAACCATTTCCGAAAGCGCAAAACGCAAATTAAAATCGAAGGTACCAGCTCTATTCTGAACTGCATCTGCCCATGCATCTAGTTGTGCTGAATTGCCGACCCATTCACCTACTGCAAACATTTCAGGGCCACCGCTCGCCCATAGAGCTCCATATTGCAAATTCCAAAGTACGTCTTCTGAAACATAAGTTGGGAAATGTTTTACTGCATCAAAACGCACACCATCAAAACCCACTTGTTTTTTATACCAAATTAACCAATTGCGCATATTTGAACGCATGTAATCTGAACCCTGAATTGGGTTGTAGATGGCATTTGAAGAAAGCCCATTGGCATTGCTTTCATAAGAAATATCGGGCCCCCAATAAGGCGAATTGATGTCATTTGTGCAACAAATATTATTATTGTTGGGATAAAAATTTTGCCAATTCTTTGAAAAGCGCCCTTCTCTTGAAAGATAATTATTTGCTGTTTCGGCACTAGCGGGTGTTTTAAAACTCACATAACGAAAATTTTTATACCTGTTATTTTGTCCGTCGTCCAAAGCAGCAGGATCTTGCCCTCCCGATCCGTTCGAGCTGCCAGCACTACTTACATGATTCAAGACTACGTCTTGTATTACATCAATTCCATTGGCATGCATAACGGCGACCATTCGCAGCAATTCATCTTTATCGCCTAAACGGGTTTTGGTACTATTTTTTTGAAATTTATCGCCAAGATCATAATGGTCAAAAGGAGAATAGCCAACACTATTAGTTCCTGAATTTTTTATACTGGGTGGAATCCAAATTGCATCTATTCCTAAAGCAGAAAGTCGGGGTGCCAATTCTGTTAAATAGTTTGCCCATCCGTTTGGAAAATTTGAATTCCAATAATCCCACCAATAGGCCTGCAGTACAACTTGCCTGTTGGTAGGGTTTATTTGTCCATTTAAGTTTTGATATCCTAGAAAAAAAATAATGAGAAAATAAAAATTTCTAAACATCATTGTGCTTGGTTTAATTCTAAAGTATAGGTGTCGTCTGCCAATATTTCAATATCTATTCCTTTAAGCTGACACTTGAGTAATTCTTTGCCTAAGTTAGTAATCTTCACATTTTTCTGGCTAACTGAAATTGCCAAGGGCCTATTTTGATAGCGAATTTGAAAGGAATAGCTTTCCCACGGTTGAGGTATTTTAGGATCAATATAGAGCCCTTCTTTTAAAATCCGAACCCCTGCCAAGCCTTCCACTATTGACATCCAAGTTCCAGCCATTGAAGTAATGTGCAATCCTTCATCAGCCTCATGATTATAATCGTCTAAATCTAGACGACTTGTGCGCAAGTACAATTCTAAGGCCTTTTCAAGTTTATTGATTTTAGCAGCTAGAATAACATGCACGCAAGGCGATAACGAAGATTCATGAACCGTTTTAGGCTCGTAAAAGTCAAAGTTTTCTTTAATGAGTTCTGTCGAAAAATGGTCTTCAAAAAGATACAATCCTTGTAAAACATCGGCCTGCTTAATAAAAATTGAACGTAAAATTCTATCCCAAGACCAATGCTGATTAATAGGCCTTTGAGCTCTTGGAATATCTGAGGCATTGAGTTGTTCTTTGTCCATAAACCCATCTTGCTGCAAAAAGATTTGCGTACTTTTTAGTTTCGGGAAGTAGACATTTTCTACAATATGCTTAAATTTATTAATTTCTCGTTCATCTAATTTATGCGCCGTTTTAATTTCCGACATTTCGTTAACCTCTAAACAATAGGCAATACACCATCTAGCAATGTAATTGGTATACCAATTATTATTGACATTGTTTTCATATTCATTAGGGCCAGTTACACCGAGCATGACATATGCAAGTTTGTCTTCAGACCAATTAAATCGTTGCGCCCAAAATCTTGCAATAGCGGCAATTACTGGAAATCCATATGTTGTTAAATAATCAGTATCTCCAGTATGTCTGATATAGTTATAAATGGCAAATGCGATGGCACCATTGCGATGAATTTCTTCAAAAGTAATTTCCCATTCATTATGACATTCCTCCCCATTCATTGTTACCATTGGAAATAATGCAGCACCTTCTTTGAATCCCAATTTTTCTGCATTTTCAATTGCCCGATCCAAATGGTTAAAACGATAAATCAATAATTGACGTGCTACACTTGGATCCGCTGTTTTTAAATAAAACGGCAAGCAATATGCTTCTGTATCCCAATAAGTTGCACCTCCATATTTTTCACCTGTAAATCCTTTAGGACCTATATTTAACTTGGCATTTTTTCCGGTATAGGTTTGATATAAATGAAAAATATTGAATCGGATTCCTTGTTGTGAGGCGCTATCACCTTCGATGGTAATATCGGCACTTTTCCAAATGTTGGCCCAAGCTGCCTGGTGTTCTTGCTTTAATTTATCAAATCCTGTTATGTAGGCTTCGCGAACTCGCTTAATCGCCTTGGGTACAAGATCAAATTCTGAATGATTTATTGTTGAGGTAATGGCCACATACTTTTTAAGCGTGTATTTTTTACCTTTTGTTAAGAAATGTTCAAAATTATTTTCGACATAAAAATCACTTTGAGCAATATTTGGGTGTATCTGTAATAATTCGTCATCTTCCCAAAAACTATAGCGCATGGCAGTTGAAATGGCAAAATTTGTCTTTTTGGTTCGCGTACAAAGTATTGCTTTTTGCATATCGACTTTTTTCGAATCTTCAATCCAAAAAAACTCATCATAATTTGCATCGTGGTTATGTACATTTGCATCTAAGTATGGCGTAAATTTTACATTTCCACTGAAATTTATTGGTGTTACACTATAAGCGATAGCTGCTACTTCTTCCCTAGCCATAGAGCAAAAACGGATACTATCAATCTCCAACTCTTTACCATTATTAAATTCAATGCGCACGGTTCTTTTCAACAAACCATTTTTCATGTCAAGTTCTCGATGAAAATGCTTTATTTTTTGACTATTTAAATCCAGATGCTCACCATCAATTTTAATATCTATGCCAATCCAATTTGTGGCATTTAATACCTTGGCGAAATATTCAGGATAGCCATTTTTCCACCACCCAACACGCGTTTTATCCGGGTAATAAACCCCGCCAACATAACTGCCTTGTAAGGAAGGACCACTGTATTTTTCTTCAAAATTTGCGCGCTGACCAAAGGATCCATTTCCTATACTAAAAATACTTTCAGCTTGTTTTTGCTTATTGGGGTCAAAATTGGTTTCAATGATCTTCCAAGGATCAATTTCAAATAAATTACGCATAAGTTTCCAACTTAAATTGGGTCAGGTCGTCTAAATAAATATCTGACAAATGAGCTATATGAGGATTTCCTACACCTATTGTATTAAATCCACCATTTTTAGCTGCGGTAATTCCCGATGCAGCATCTTCAAAGACTAAAGTCTTTGCCGGTTCAACCCCTAGTGCAGAAGCTCCATTTAAAAAAACTTCTGGATCGGGCTTAGGGTTTTTTACGCCATTGCCATCAATAATCACTTTAAAAAAATCCTTGATTTGTAATTTTTCAAGAATAAGATTTGCGTTTTTACTCGAAGAACCCACCCCAAGAAGTATGCCCTTTTTAGTGGCTACAGTTAACACGTTTAACACTCCAGGCAGCAAATTACTTTGGTTAATATGTTTTATGGAATCCAGATAAAAATCATTTTTAATCTTAAGCAAGGATTCAAATTCATCTGTTGAAATTTGTTTATTACCTAGTGCTAAAATATTTTTTAGAGAATCAATCCTACTTACGCCTTTCAATAACTCATTTTCCTTTTGAGAAAATGGGATACCAAGCAAGTGAGCGCAGTGTTGCCAAGAAACAAAATGATTGTGTTCGGTGCTCACCAAAACCCCGTCTAAGTCAAATAAAAAGGCCTGAATTTTATCCACGAGTAATTTGCTTATCGGTTAAAATTAAATTCAACAAACCCGCTACAATCAATGAGGATCCGGCCAGAAGCATAGGTGCAATTGGGTTATCGCCAAAAAGCTTGGATAATAAATTCACGCCTCCTAATGCGGCAATGATTTGAGGGATAACAATGAACATATTGAATAGGCCCATCATAAGTCCCATCTTTTTTTCATCTACCGTACTCGATAACATTGCATAGGGCATGGATAATATACTTCCCCATGAAAATCCAATTAGAGCGAAGCAAAGCCATAAATAATCTGGATTAGGTATGAATCTCATTGATATAAATCCGATACCACCTACAACCAATGAAGCTAAATGTACCCATTTGCGATTGATACGAAATCTAGAAGCATAAAAGGTTAAAACAAGCGCGAAAAGCATTGAGGTAAGGCCATAAACCCCCATATTGGCTCCTACTGAATCTGCGGCTGCTTGGTAGTTTTGATTCATTAAGTCATAGTTTACTTTGTCCATTTTAAACATCATTTCGGTTGGGGCTGGCGATTTGTAAACAAAAGATGTTAAAGCTGGTGTGGCCATACTCCACATTGTGAAAAATGAAAACCAACTAAAAAACTGAATGAGGCCCAATTTTAGCATGGTGGATGACATTGTCGTCACTGAGGACCAAAAATCTTTTAAAAAATTGGTGCTTTTTCTCTTGGTTTCAACAGGTTCTTGGTCAGAGGGAGGATATTCCTTTGTGGTGAAAATAGTATAAAGAATACTTAGAAAAAATACAGCGGCGCCAATCCCAAAGGCAACCTTGACATTCATTGGAATACCTTTACTATGAACATCATCATGGAAGCCTAATTTAGTAACCATCCAAGGCAAGTTAGAAGCGACCCAAGTACCAATTCCGATGATTAAGGTCTGAAGCACAAAACCATAGGACCTTTGATTTTCTGGCAGTTTATCGGCCACCAGTGCCCTAAATGGTTCCATACTAATATTAATCGAAGCATCTAAAACCCATAGAAAACCAGCCGCCATCCAGAGCGTTGGAGAATAAGGCGCAAAAAATAAAGCCAAGGAACTCAAAATGGCACCTAATAAAAAATAAGGCTTTCGTCTACCAAAAATGATTGTCCAACTCCTATTGGAAGATTCATTTTTTATACTAAGCCAAGTGCGATCGGAAAGAAAACCAATTATAGGCTGAACGATCAATCCTGTTAATGGTGCTGCAATCCAAAGACCAGGAATATCTTCCGGAGAAGCTCCTAGAGATTGGAAAATACGAGACATGTAACCTCCCTGTAGGGCAAACCCAAACTGAATGCCCAAGAAGCCAAAACTCATATTCCAAATTTGCCAAAACGAAAGCGTGGGTTTATTTTGCATGGCGGAATACTAAAATTTATAGTTTAACGGTAGTAAACCCTATAACCCCAAGGATCTAGGGTAATAACTTGCTTATCTTCAAGTATTTCTTTGCTCTGAGTAAATAAATTGTAATACGCACCAAGCATTTTTGCATTTATGGTGATTTTTTTTGCCTTATTACTCAAATTGAGCATTACCAAAACCCTGTCATCGCCAGATTGTCTTGAATATACAAGAATATCCTTTTGTTCTTTTGTGGTTAAAAAAATCGGTTCCTGCTGACCTAGACCCGCAATAAGCGCAGGATGTGTTTGATGTAAGTGAAGTAATTTTGAATAAAAGTCAACGAGATCCATTTTTTCCCAATTGATTGAATCCTTATCGAAAAACTTCAGCCTTCTGTCTAATGATGTTTCTTGTCCATTATAAACAAGAGGCATGCCTTGGATTGTTGAGGCCAATACGGCCATCGCCAATCTTGCCTCACCCATCCGCTCCATTTCTGTTCCATTCCATGAATTCTCGTCGTGATTTGAAGTAAAGTGCATACTAAAAGTTCCGGTTGGTAATTTCACTCTTTCAAAATAATCTAAAATATCAGCTGCATTTTTTTTACCCTGAGCCACCTCGTTCATAATATGATGAAACTCCCAACCATAAGTCATCTCAAAAGCTGAGTGAAATTCTTTACCTTCTGCCTCAGCCAGCATAAAAATTGGTTTTATTTGATTCAAGGCTGCACGTGCATCATTCCAAAAGTCCATGGGCACCCAACCTGCAACATCACATCGAAACCCATCAATATCAAATTCTCTCACCCAGTATTCCATACAGGAGATCATTTCTTTTCTCAATTCCTGATTGTCGTAATTCAAATCTGCTACATCCCACCAGTCTGTTCCAATGGTAGGTTGTATTTTCCCCAACGAGTCTAAGGTATACCAATCAAGTTTACCCTCCTGAACCCAAATATTATCTGGAGATGTATGGTTGGCGACCCAATCTATAATCACCTTCATTTGTAACTTATGGGCTGTTTGAACCAAATTCATCAAATCCTCATGGGAACCAAATTCAGGATTGATATCGCGATAATCCTGAACCGCATAATAACTGCCTAAACTGCCTTTTCTATTCAATTGTCCAATGGGATGAATTGGCATTAACCAAATTATATCTATGCCCATTTTTTCCAAACGAGGCAATTGTTTTTCCACTTCTGCAAACGTACCTTGGGGAGAAAACTGACGAACATTCACTTCGTATATAGTCGCATTTTTAACCCAATCTGGTGTTTTGAGTTGACTCAATGAATTAAAGCTCAATAGAGTAATAGTGAAAATGGCAATTACATTTTTCATTTTAAACAATTTCAGATTTAAGAATATATTGGAGATGATAATTTACAAGACCTATTACTGGTTTTTGAATAATTGAGGTCACTTTAATATCGAGTTCTTCAGCCGCTTTATGGAGTTCTTTTTCAAAAATTTTCGATAACGAACCAACAAAATGCACTTCTGTATTTTTATAATTATCATAACAGCACACATGTACTTTCATGAACTGTCGTAATCCATTGATTACCATTTGAGAGAAAAATGGGTGCTCTTTATGTTTTGCAATGAATGGCATAAACGAGGCAATAAAAACATTTGCATTTTGTTCTCGATATACACGATCAACAATCATATCTTTATCTAATTGATAAGTGGCTAAAAAGTCGTTTTCAATTTCTTGAGGTAAATGATGATATAAAAATGCAGACAATAATTGCTTGCCAAAGTAACTTCCGCTGCCTTCATCACCTAGAACATAACCAAGTGCTGGAACTTCTTCAATCAAATTCTGACCATCGAAAAAACAAGAATTACTTCCGGTCCCTATGATACAGGAAATAGCTGGGTTTCCTTTAAAGGTTGAATAGGCGCACGCTAATAAATCATGATCTACATGAATAGATGAATGGGTAAATATGCGGCTAAGCCCTTCTAGAACGATTTGATTGAGTTCAGGACTTGAACAGCCAGCACCATAAAAATAAATTCCTTTAATGGATGGCGCCAATTGCATGATATCTTTATTATTTTTCAATTCGGCCTCTATTAAGTCTGAGGAATGAAAATATGGATTGAAGCCCATTGTTGAAAAAAAACTTTGGTTATTTTTGTTATCGACTAAGACCCAATCGCTCTTGGTTGAGCCGCTTTCTATAATGAAATACATACTGATAAATAGAGTAAATTATATCTTTGTGTCAATTTTACACTTTCCAAATATATAGATAATCCTTCATTCGTGCCTAACAATACAAATAATTTCAGTTTAGAACTCAATCCTAACGTTTCTGTTGACTGTGTTATCTTTGGTTTTGATCTTGAACAATTGACCGTCTTACTCATTGACCGAGGTGAAATTTCTTCTGGGTTTGGCCCGCGCCTTGCTCTTCCAGGAAACCTAATTTACGATAATGAAAATCTTGACATGGCGGCAAATAGGGTTTTGGACGAACTTACAGGACTTAAAAGTATTTATTTAGAACAAGTTGGAGCCTTCGGGGATCCCGATAGAATTCATAAGCAATCAGATCAAGCGTGGCTCAAAAGTATTCGCGCAGAGCCCGAAGCGCGCGTGATTACCGTCGCCTACTATTCGCTGGTCCCGATGTCAAAATACAAACCACAGGCCTCCTCTTTTGCCAAGAATGCTTATTGGGTACCTGTCAGCCAAATTAATGAGCTTGCTTTTGATCATTATGAGATTTTACAAGCTGCAAAAGGCAAACTCAAACAAAAGATAAAAATTCAACCTATCGGATTCAACCTCTTACCAACAAAATTTACTTTGAGTCAATTGCATAGGCTTTATGAATCTATCCTAGACAAGCCCTTGGACAAGCGAAATTTTAGACGAAAAATATTAAAAATCAATATTTTATCTAGCCTTAGAGAAAAACAACGCGGTGTTCCACACAAACCTTCTCTTCTATATGAATTCAATGAAGAAAAATATCAGGAACTAACACAAACAGGTTTCGACAACTTTGGGTTTTAAATTTCATTTTGAAATTTCTTAAAATAATTGTACTTTGCTATGTGTAAAAGTTATTTGGTTGTAACTTTTACTAAAAGTAAATTGTTCTATTGCAAGACACAATTTTGAATCGCAACGACTACAATATCTGCGTGGACCAAAACAGCGATGCGCTGTACCGGTTTTGCCTGCATTTTACAAGAGATGTGGACTCAGCGCGCGATACTGTACAAGATTGCTTTGAAAAATTGTGGGTCAACAAGAAGCAGATACCTTTAGAAAAATCTAAATCTTGGTTGTTTACCTGCGCAAATCATCTGATGTTAAATCAGATAAAACGCCAGAAAGTAAAACAGCAACATTTGGAATCTCTCTATTTGAATCAGCACTCGAGTAATGCAAATTCTTTCGAAAATCAACAACTTATTCAATTGTTGGTTGAAGGTTTACCTCCGTTACAAAAGAGCATCTTGTTACTTAGAGACTTGGAAGGATACACTTACCAAGAAATTGGTGGGCTTTTGTCGTTATCAGAAGCCCAAGTAAAAGTATATCTTTTCAGAGCAAGGCTCAAAGTCAAAAAACGCATTAAAGGACAATTTGTACTGGCTTCATGAAACCAACATTTGAAAATCTAGATCAATGGCTATTTGATTCCTTAGAAGGAAATTTAAGCCCAGAACAGCAAGCACAACTTGACAGTTTTCTTGATAATCATCCAGAACTTAGTTTAGAACAAGAAGCTTGGGAAACCACCAAATTCGACGCTGCTCCTATCACTTATGAACCTAAAAGTGAGTTGTATCGTCAAAAAAGGTTCGCCAAGTTGCATTATTATGCTGCTGCCATAATTCTACTGTTAATTCTAGGCGGTAGCTATTTTCTTAGGCCAAGAAATTCAATACCTTTTGAGAACAATCCCGAACAAATTGCAAAGTTAAAATCTAGCATTCCTCAAATAAAAACGGTTCATTTAAATTCAAATAACAATTTAAAACCCCTTGATAACATAAATGCCAACAACCCTTTGAGCAATCATCGAAGAAATATTGAACTGTTGACTTCAAATACCCTTTTATCAAACAAAGAATTATTTCTTAAGGATGAAAAATCTAATCTTCAGACGCATGTTCAAGCTATACATACTTTAAAACCGGCTTTTCCAAGATTAATAGATGGCTACCGTACAAATCTACAATTTGAGCATCTTTCAGGAATTGCTCTTGAAAACAATGGCAATAAAAAAGTTCGTTTACCCAATCTTCAAAAATTAAATAATTTTGCCCAAAAAGAGCTGGGGCTGACCAACAATCAAAGCTATGATTTACTGTTACCAGCAAAGAGCGCTATAGATGCGAATTTAAGTAGTGTTGGATCAAAATCTCAAACCCGTTTTCAAACCCTGAGTTTAGGGCGTAGTGGTATCAATCACCAACAAGCACTTTTAGGTCAGCAGTTTAGTTTGGATGGTTATTCGAGAAATCTTCGTGCTGGTTTTGGTTTGCAAGGCAAATATATGCAGCATGGTGGAGCAGCAATTTGCGATTATGAAATTGGATTGATTGCTTCGCCGAAACTTCTAATTTCACGTCATGTGATAATAGAACCTGCAGCACGTTTGCGTATGGGCTCTAGAGAAGTCAATGCCGAAAAACTAAGTAATCTCGACTTCATCGAATTTCAGAATGCCGATGTACGTGAGGTCAATTTTGATAGTACTCAAGGTATAGGCAGACGACTTTTATATCGCGATCTTGATTTGGGCTTTGCTATTCAAACTCCAATTTTATTTGCAAGTGCGCAAATAGAAAATGTTTTCAAACATTTCGACTATGTAATGGGCAATCAATTACAACCAAAAAATAGTCGGGCATCACATTTGATCACAGTTGCACTTGGAACCCAATTTGCGTCACGTAATGAAAAAATGCGTTTCTCCCCTTATTTTTTATACACTCAAAATCCATTGAACAGCCAATTTCATGCTGGAATGCAATTAAATATTAATAAATGGCAATTTGGTTTGAATGTAGCGCAAAATAATTTATATCAGGCTTCTATTGGTTATGTTGGCAAAAACGCTGCGCTGCTGCTTCAAAGTTGTCAGCAACAACTCCTTTCGATGAACACGCCGAGCTATTTACATCAAATTTCATTACGTATTTATTCACAACAAAGCCGCCAGGCCAGACATTATATCAAAATTTGACATGAAAAACATTTGCTTTACAATTTTATTCGTTGCCTTTGGGTGGAATTTCCTTGCTCAAGATCCTACCTTTACTCAATTTTATGCCAATCCTTCCTATCTGAATCCTGCATTATCGGGTTCTAGTGGCTGTCCGAGAATCGCTCTAAACTACCGTAATGAATGGCCACAACTAACAGGCAACTACATCACTTATGCTGCTGCCTATGACAGTTATTTTAAAAACATTTCAGGAGGTGTTGGACTAGTAGCTATGCACGATATGCAAGGTCAAGGAACAATACAAACATCTATGATTGGTGCTAGCTATTCCTATTATTTAAAAGTTAACCGAAAATTTCGACTCATGTTTGGGACCCAAGCAGCATATTACCAAAAATTTCTAGATTGGAGTAAATTAACTTTTGGCGACATGATAGACCCACGTAGGGGTTTTATTTATCAAACAGGAGATGTTCCTAGAGGCAATGGCAGCCGAGGATTCTTCGATGTTTCTGCCGGTCTAGTAGGATTTAGTAAAAACTTTTATTTCGGTGCAGCTGCCCATCACCTCAACCAACCCGATGAATCTTTAATTTTGGGCGTTTCCAAACTACCTATTAAATTGACAGGACATATGGGTGCAACCATAAAACTGGGCCAACGAGGACGTTATTCAAGCACTACTTCGCTCTCTCCCAATGTCATATATCAATACCAAAATGGCTTCCAACAACTCAATATTGGTGCCTATTTAAAATATGAAAGTTTTACCATTGGAGCTTGGTATAGAAATAAGGATGCGTTTATATTAACTCTGGGGCTAACTACCGATAAGTACAGAATTGGCTATAGCTATGATTTAACGGTTTCTCAATTAGGAAATGGCGTTAGTGGAGGTTCCCATGAAGTTTCTTTGGGAATAAATCTTAAGTGCAAGAAGCCAGTGCGAGATTTTCGTAGATTAAGTTGTCCTTCTTTTTAGCGAATATTTCATTTTTGCAATAAGGCAATTTGTAATTTTGCCTCATGACAAGACTAATAATCCTTACTTTTTTCTTCATTCACCTACTCACCTATGGACAAACCGATTGGAAAGGAAATACCACTCCAACTTATGGAGAACTAATCACTTATCTTCAAAAGTTAGATCGTGAAAACCAAGAAATCTCACTCTACAACATGGGGGCTTCGGATCATGGCCAACCCATCTATTTATGTGTTGTAAATGGGGATAAAGATTCAACTAAAACATTTTTAAAAGCCCGAAATAGTACTACAATACTGATCAATAACGCCATTCACCCAGGAGAGCCAGACGGCGTTAATGCATGTTTAATTTGGATTGAAAATTGGATTAAGGATGGTAAACCCACAAGTAGTAAAAATGGGAAATCACTACCGTTAATTGCTATTATTCCAGCATACAACGTTGGCGGCATGCACAACCGCTCCTCAACGAGCAGAGCAAATCAAAACGGACCTGAAGAATATGGTTTTCGTGGTTCGGCAAAAAACCTAGATCTCAATAGAGATTTCACAAAATTAGATGCCGAAAACACCAAGACTTTTGTTAAGATTTATCAAACCTTAGATCCCGATATTTTTATAGATAATCATGTTTCGAATGGTGCCGACTACCCCTATACCTTGACCTATATAAGTTCAAACAAGGCAAGACTTTCGCCAACGATGAAAGAACTCACTTACTCAAGTTGTATTCCTTTTTTAGAGGAAACTTGTTTAGGAGGATTTGAACTATTTCCATACGTAGAACTTAAGGGTAAGACACCCGAAGAGGGAATTATTGCTTTTAATGATTTACCGCGATATGCCATGGGTTATGCAAGTTTATTTAATAGCCTTTCGTTTACTGTTGAGACACATATGTTAAAAGCGTTTCCTCAGCGCGTTCAAGCCACCTTACAATTTATGGAAAGTACTATTGCTTATGCAATTGAAAACGCTTCAACTATTGAAAAAGCACGTAAAGAAGCCAAAAAATGGGACGAAGAACAAACTTTTTTCAAATACAATTTTAAGCTTCAGAATAATTCTACAGATAGCATCTTCTTTAAGGGTTACACTCCTATTTATCCAATTCATCCAATTACAGGACTTGCACAGCTTGAATACGACCAAAACCAACCTTTCCAAAAATACATCCCTTACTTCAATCAATATTACCCCTCTGATTCTATCAAAATTCCTACGTACTACATCATTGGTGGACAAGAAAAACGCATCCTTGAATTATTAAAAATAAATGGTGTTCATTACCAAGTAATTGACTCATTTTATCATCAAAAAGTGACATGTACATACGTTAAAGATTTCAAAGCCCCTGCCCGACCCTATGAAGGCCATTTCAAGCTATCTTCAATTGAACTTGAACAAATTGATAAATCCGTTCAAATCAAACCTGGAGATGTACTTATTCCAAGCAAGCAAGAACGCGCTATGTATATACATTCAGTGCTTCAAGCAGGAGCAGAAGACAGCTATCTTACTTGGAATTTCTTTGATAGTTACTTACAGCAAAAGGAATATTTTTCTAGCTATGTATTTAAAGAATCGCTTGGCAAAATATTAGAGGCAAATCCTGAATTAAATAAGCAATATGAACAAAAAAAATCCGAAGACCCAACTTTTGCCAATAGCGAATGGGATCAATTATTTTTTATTTATCAGCGAAGCCCCTATTTTGAACAAACTTTTATGCAATTGCCAATTTATATGCTGTATTAACAAGACTTTATAAATTTTATGGCGCGATTTAGAAAAGAAAATTCTAAAAAATAAACTCCACAAGGCAGATTTTCTACATGTATATTTAAATCTTGGCCCACCATTTGCTCTATATTAAAATATCTTCCATAAGCATCCACTAACTTTACTGGACCAAAATAGGCTGTTGAACACCAAACTTTTAGGTTATTCTCTACTGGATTTGGGAAATACTCAATAACAATAGAATCTTCCACTAAAGATAAGTCTGTTTGGCCACAAGAAGTTGAAAAAATAGCTTGATTCAACCAGCGATTTTCTGCTGGTATTGGGTAGTTTATTGCGGGTTGGTCACCGATATGCAACCAAACATCAGTATTGACAAATTCAGGCTTCTCAATATAGGCAAATGAGGTATCTGAAATGAGTTGCGTTTCTGCCGGAACAATCGTCCCCTTGTTATTATTGGCAAATAAATAATGACCGCTTCCAGAAATAGTCCAATTTACAAGATTATAAGGAAATGTTAGGTTAGTTACGTGATTTCCAATGAAAAGCTGATTTGGTGAAGACTGATCACTAAAAAATATTCCATATAAATTGGCCCTATTTCTATAAAATAAATTGTCTGGACCATTGGATCCATGCGAATTATCGATAACAATATTTCCTACACAATTTTGTTCAAATAAATTTGAATACGGATAATTACCATGTAGGACAATTTCACCGGCTGAATTATTTGTAAGTAAACTTTCTTGCCAGAATGGATCTAGTGAATAATTAAGGGTACATACATTTCCATTGGCTCCGGATTGCAGTAAAATTGAATGGCGAAGATGTTTGAAAATGTTATCTTCTATGAGGCACGTGCCAGCGGATTGTTGCAGCACCACCCCATAGGCTCGTCCACCTCCACCATAGGAGAAACCTTCTGTAAAGAAATTCTTTCTTACTGTTATTCTAGACGAACAAGAAATATCGACATGAGCAAAGGTGCAGTTGCGAGAATAAATAGATTCTATAAATGCATCTACCGTGGCATAAAAACGAAACGTACTTGTTTGAGATGGCGCTGTATCATCTTGACGTTCAACCGAGAAACAACGAAATCCAATTTCTCTGGCAGGAGTTATTTTGCGCAGCCAACATGCACCGCTATAGTCGCGCCGAATGGGTTCATCTAACCAAATTGAATCACCATTGATTTGTTGAATTTTAAGAACTTGTCCGGTTGTACCAATTGCCCAAGTGGAATAAACTAAACTCGTATCGTCATTTTGCAAGTAAATCCATTCGCCAATGTTGAGGTTGTGTTGTGGGCATACGATAAATGCTTGATTCTTTTGAATTGCACTATCGATTTCAAAAGTAAGTTGACCAAGCCCCCCATTGATGGAAAATACATGACCTAAGCCATTTAAATCCGCTAAAAAATGAGTGAGATCTGGACCTTTTCCTACAATGACCTGATGTGAATGTAATTCGATGGGCTGATTAAGTCTAAAGGTGCCTTCCGGAAATTCAAAAATCGCATGATCATATTGATTTAACAAACCTTGGAGAATCGACGAGCAATCCAAAATCCCATTAGGATCTACATTGTAGTCCTCTAAATGTATTACTTCATAATTGGTATCAAATGATTGTAAAAGACCTGAGTGTTGCCATTGCGAAAACCGATCATAGGGAAAACTGACTTGAGAAAAATAAGGAAATGAAAATAAAATAAATGCAACTAGAATATTTCGCATCGATAAATTTAGTAATTAAATTGTTCCACTTAAATTTAACCCATGAGGCGAATCGGCTTACTCTCAGATACACATGGATATTTAGATCCAAAAATTAAAAAATATTTTTCAGAAGTTGATGAAATATGGCATGCTGGCGATATTGGTAATCTTCAAACGCTAGAAAAACTTGAAAAATGGAAACCACTTCGCGTCGTATACGGCAATATCGATGATCATCAAATAAGAGCAAGTTGTACTGAAATTTTACGCTTTCAAGTTGAAGAAATACAGGTACTTATGATGCACATTGGCGGAAGGCCTTCAAAGTATGCAAAAAAAGCATTGGAGGAATTAACAAAATATAATTCACCCCAACTTTTTATATGTGGACATTCTCACATTGCCCTTGCACAATTTGATAAACGATTCAATATGTTGTGGTTAAATCCTGGAGCCTGTGGATATAAAGGATTTCATCAAATCAAAACAATTTTTAGATTTACTATCGATGGAAAAAATATTGAAAACTTAGAGTGCATCGAGCTTGGCCCGAGAGTGAGTAAAATTACAGAATGATATAAAAAAACTTAAAAATCGGTATTTATTACTGAATTTCTTAGCACTTGGAGAGCCTAATTTTATATGTAATTCCAAGCTTATGAAAGTCTTATTTTTGTTTTTTTCCATTGCCAATATTTTTGTTTTTCACTGTCAATATTGCACTATTGATTTTGCACAAACCGAAATTGGTATACATCCATCCAACTTACCATCCGCTACAGTCGGACAACCCTATAATCAAGATATTACTTTTGTTTTTCCCTTAGATACCTTAGGTTATAATTTTACTAATTTTCAAATTGTTTCAATAAATCTCCCTCCCGGTTTAGATTGGCAATGCAACAATGAAGCCAACAACTGTAATTATAATCCACAAAACACGCCCAAGGGCTGCATACAAATTTATGGTATTCCCCTCGTAGCAGGCTCTTATACTATGGATGCTTTTTTATTAGCAGACCTGAGTATTGTATCTGGCTACCCTATTAATTTTCAAATTTCATTTGAAGTGTTGGCCATTGAAATTCCTAATTCCTCGTCCAACTACACCGTTACAGGAGCGCCTGCTTGCGCTCCAACCATAGTTAATTTTAACAACCTGCATCCCGGACTTGAATACTATTATTGGAATTTTGGAAATGGAAATATATCCTATGTTGAACAACCTCCATCACAGTATTTCGAATTATCAGGGATTTATTGGATTGAATATGCAGCGTATGAATCCATTGATACCAATTACCTTATTACTTTTACCGGCCTTAATATAGATGAGCTAGGTAACTTTGGAGGAGGTTTTCCCTCCTTTGAACTTGCCGATGCCTATTTTAAGATTTTAGAAAATGGGCAACCCTATTACCAGTCAAACATTGTATTAAATCAAAATCCTCCTATACAATGGTTAGTGAATGTCATTTTAAATCCCAATCAGAATTATACCATTGAAATTTGGGAGGCCGATCAAAGTTGTGGTGAATTGTTTCTTGGAGATGATGATTACATTGGAAGTATTCAATTAAATATAAATGGTTGTTCTTCTTGTAGCATTGGCAATTCAGTAGTTAATTATACTGTTCAAAATCAGATAATTGAACCTTCACCACTATTTTACAGCCTGGATAGTATTGAAATATATCCATTACCTAATACACCTGTGCTTACCTATAACGATATAGACCAAGAGCTTTGTAGTGCTGAATTGGAATTTGAAAACCAATGGTATTTAAATAACACTATAATTCAGGATTCCGATTCAAATTGCCTACAAATTGATCAAAATGGGTCTTATCAACTTGTAGTTTATAATATATACGGTTGTATGGCCGAGTCCGACACTTTTTGGATTGAATTACCATTGAATGGTTTATTAATTAACACCCTTGAGACACCGCTTATATATCCAAATCCAACAGCTGGAGATCTTCAATTGGAGTTCAATGATTCTTGGCTAAAATCAACTTTTAAAGTATGTGATTTTATGGGTAAAGTCATACTCCAACAAGAAATTAATAAGCCAAAATCAAGCATCGATTTAAGTATGATCGCCGATGGATTCTATCAAATTATATTGGAGAATCAAAAAGGTTACTTTCATCAAATCATCTTAAAAAATTCATCATGTTCTGATTAGAAATTTAGCGTAATTTCGCACTGTGAAAAACAAAATTCCGCTAAGTAAAAACCAATGGCTTGTAGTTGCAATTCTTGCACTTACACAATTTACTGTGGTATTGGATTTTATGGTTATGTCGCCACTTGGCGATTTACTAATGAAAGATTTAAAGGTCCAACCAACACAATTTGGTATAGTTGTTTCAAGCTATGCTTTAGCTGCCGGTGTTTCGGGATTTTTTACTGCAGGTTTTGCCGATCGTTTCGATCGTAAACGTCTACTTGTATTTTTTTACTCTGGGTTTATTATCGGCACTTTATTTTGTGGTTTAGCGCAATCCTATTACCAACTTGTTGGTGCAAGAATTTTTACTGGAATTTTTGGTGGGGTAATGTCTTCTATTTCAATGGCCATTGTTGCCGATTTGTTTAGTTTGCAACAGCGTGGTAGGGTTATGGGGTTCATTCAGATGGGTTTTGGATTGAGCCAAATTCTAGGAATACCAATTGCCTTATTCATTGCGGGAAAATCAAATTGGCAAATGCCTTTCTACTTAATTGTCTTTTTATCTTTAATCATGTTGACGACAATTATTTTTGGGCTTAATCCAATTGGTAATCATCTTAAGAACAATCGCGAACAGTCAGCATTTGGACATTTGCTTAAAACTATTCAAAATCGAAATTATAGAATTGGATTTTTAGCAACTGCCTTCATGTCATTGGGTGGCTATTTAATGATGCCTTGGGGCAGCGCTTTTGCAGTAAATAATGTCGGAATTACGCAGGAACAATTGCCTTTATTATTTATGATAGTTGGCACCTCTACCTTTTTAATCATGCCTTTCATCGGTTGGTTGGCCGACAAAATAAATAAATTCCAATTATTTATGGGGGCTTCATTGATTATGACCTTATCCGTGGTCATATATGTAAGGCTCGATCAAACAAGTTTTTTAACATTATTATTGGTCAATGCTTTAATGATGTGTGGGATTATGGCCCGAATGGTTCCATCGCAAGCTTTAACAAGCGCTGTGCCGAGTCTTCATGACCGCGGTGCATTTATGAGCATCAATTCCTCACTTCAACAAATTGCCGGTGGAATTGCAGCACTCATCGGTGGTAAAATAGTCTGGCAAGCCAGTCCGGAGAGCCCGCTGATGAACTTTAGACTTTTGGGCTGGGTTGTAATTTGTGTGATACTTATCAATATTTTTCTCACGCACAGGGTATACAAATATGTGCAATCACAAACTTAGCTGAAACTAAACCTCCTCATTTATATCAATATCAGCCATTTTCGCCAGTTTTTTAAACTGAATTTTAGCTTGAATACGATCTACCACATAATACATCATAGGTACTACGATGATGGTCAAAAACATTGAACTCGTTAAACCACCTATTAGCACCCAGGCCAAACCATTTTTCCATTCTGCTCCTGATCCTGTTGCTGTTGCAATTGGAATCATTCCTATAACCATGGCAATTGTTGTCATTAAAATTGGACGCATGCGTTCACGTACAGATTCTAATAATGCCGTATAGGTAGACAATCCCTTTTGCTTTAAATGATTCGTGAAATCTACAATGAGAATTGCATTTTTTGCTACCAATCCCAATAGCATGAGCATACCCAACATAGTAAATATCCCCATATTAGATGAACTTAATGCCAATGCCAGAATTGCACCAACCAAAGCCACCAAAATAGAAAATAATACTACAAAAGGATAGACAAAATTATCGTATAAAGCCACCATAATTAAATAAACCAAAATAACGCCTATACCCATTGCTGTGCCCAATGCACCAAAGGACTCTTTTTGTCTTTTTATTTCTCCTCCCCAAGTTAGCCTTACACCTGGATCCAGAGGATTAGTTTTAAGGTATTTTTCTATTTCTGAAGCCAGTGTTCCGGGGGCAGTACCCAATACATAACAACGCAAAGTAGTGTTGCCTATGCGATTTTTTCTTTCAAGAGTCCCCGCAGCGTTATCAACTGAAATTGAAGCAAATTCGCTGAGTAAAACTTGTTTTCCGCTATTATTTAATACAGTCATATTTTCAATATCCTCTGCATCCATTCTATTAGAAGCATCCATCATAACGCGAATGTCATAGTCGGTATTTTCTATATCGAGCTGGCTATCGTTGTTTCCGGATAATGCACCTTGTAATTGCATTCCAATTGTAGCAACATTTACACCCAATTGACCCATTTTTTGACGATCTAAGGCAATTTTTACTTCAGGAGTAACATCTTCTGTACTCAAGTATGGATCTTTTGCTCCTTTCATTGCTTTTATTGCATTCTTTAAGCGTCTCGCCTCCTGGTTCATTAGTTCCTTATCATTACTTGAAAGGAAAATTTCTATTGGCGCTTGTTCTGAATCGATCAGACCCATATTCAGGGCTTTAACTTCCACCCCTGGAAATTGATTTTGTATTTTAGCCCTTATAAGGTTCATATATTGAATCGTTGGTATTTCTTCTTGCTTCCCCTTATGCATCATCACCGTGATTTCAGATCGATTTTCTGCTCCAAATGCAGCTGCCCCTAAACCGGCACTTGGCCCACCAACGTTGGAAAAAACTATATCGACCATATCCTTTTGTGCCAATAAAAATTGTTCAATTTTTAAAGTGGTAAGGTTATTTTCAGAAAAAGTGGCACTTTTTTCATATTTGAGTTTAAGCATGAACTTACCCTGATCGCCTTGAGAAACAAATTCTTGTCCTACAATTCCAAGGCCCATTGTGGCAAACGAAGCAATGAAAATGGCAATCACTATTAAGCCCATAGAAATTTTGTGCCTTAGTGCCCAACCAACGATTTTAACATAAGATTCCGTAAATATTGTTATGCGACGTTCAAACCATAACAAAACTGCTTGAATTGGCTTCTTGGGATTAAGTTTTATTTCTTTGGCAAAACGAGAAGCGAGCCATGGCGTTAAGGTAAAACACACAAAAAGCGACATAAGCGTTGAAACTACAACAACGATTGAGAATTGATGAAGAATGTCAGAAATCGTTCCTTCAATAAAAACAACCGGTGAAAATACAACCACATCAACTAATGTAATGGCAAGTGCTGTGAATCCAATTTCATTTCGACCATCCAAGGCTGCTTGCCGGCGCTTTTTGCCCATTTGAAGGTGTCTGTAAATATTTTCTAAGACAACAATAGAATCATCAACCAAGATTCCTATCACCAAGGACATGGCAAGAAGTGTCATGAGATTTAATGTATAGCCTAATAAATACATTGCAACAAATGTCGAAATCAATGAAGCTGGTATTGAGACTAAAACAATAAAGGCGTTGCGAACCGTATGCAAGAATAATAGCATTACTAGTGCCACTAAAAATACGGCCAATTCCAAATCATGTATTACGGCATCTACTGAATCGATAGTTGGAATGGATGTGTCTGTGGCAATGGTAAAACTAAGCTCCTCTTTTTTATATTTTTGTTCGAGTTCTTTTAATTTTGCTTTGGTCGTGTTTGCAACATCCACAGCATTGGCATCACTTTGTTTTTTTATTCGAAGCCCAATTCCATTTACACCATTTAAACGTGAAATTGTAATTTGATCTTCACTTGCGTCAATAACTTCCGCTACATCTTTTAATTTAATTGAACTTGTACCTTTTGAAAAAAGGATTAAATCTTGAAGCTCTTCGATATCTTGAAATTTCCCTGTCAGTCTAACAGTAATTTGCTCTTCTGAGCTTTTTAACTTGCCTGTTGGAAAATCTAAATTAGCCATTGCAATGGCTTGGTTAATTTGGGACATTGAAAGACCCAAATTTCTCATTTTCTCTTTATCAACATTCACTCTAAATGCCCTTCGCTCACCCCCAATTACTTGAACCTCGGCTACCCCTTTAACTTGCTTTATGGCGGGAAGTAAATGCTCATCCATCAAACGCATCAACTCGGCATCAGAAAGATTTTTTGCAACCGCACTCATTTGTAAAACTGGGGTGGCATTTGGTTCTATTTTAGCTACCATCGGATTTTGAGCATCGTCTGGTAGTTTATTAAGATTATTATTGATTTTCCGCTGTGCATCTTGCAGGGCATCATCAATATTGGCAGAAGCCTTAAATTCTAATAATACAAATGAAGCATTGTCAAAGGAAAATGAAGTTACTTCATCAACATTTTCCATTCCGCTCAACATATCCTCTAGCGGTTTGGAAACTTGATTTTCAACCGTAGATGGCGAAGCACCTGGATATGCCGTGGTAATTGTCAATAATGGCGCCGAAAAGTCAGGCATCAATTCATAAGACAAAGCCTTATAACTTATAAGTCCGCCACCGACCAATATGGTAAAAATGACAATGATAAACGATGGCCGTTTAATGGCCAATTCTGTAAGAGTCATAGGGCTTATTTATTGCGTTTAATATTCATTTTATCCTCCAAGTTCACTTGACCTTTAATGACAATTTCGTCCTTAGCTGTGAGGCCCGAAACTACCTCTAAATAATTCCCATCGGCAATTCCAGGGCTAAAAGCACTTAAATGAGCCTTGCCATTGCGCACAACAAAGACTTGCGGATTTTTAGTCGATCCAATAATCGCTTTTCTCGGCACCGACAAAGCACTTTGTTTTTGATTATTATCAATACTCGCCGTACCATACATGCCAGCCAATATTTGATTTGATTGGTTTTTTACGATGACTTGTACCTTAAAATTATGCAGTGCATCTGCCTGAACAGAAATACTGTAAATCGAACCTGGAATTGATGTACTTAAGGCATCAACATATACATTGACATTCTGACCCCTTGTAATTTTAGTGATATCCCTTTCTGGAACTGAAATACTCAATTTTAGCTGAGAAATATCGGTAAGTTCAATAATTGGCGAACCAGGCATTACCATCGAACCTAAATCTGCTATTTTTTTTGTAACTACACCTGAAAAAGGTGCAAGTACGAGCGTAGACTTCAGCTGTTTTTGTAATTGTTTGAGTTGGACCTCCGCTGTTTTAAGCGCCAACTCCATCTTTTCTGCTTCCATAGAAGAAACAGCTTGTTCTTTTCTCAAATTTGAAAAGCGTGAATTGTCATTCTTTAATTGTGCAATATTAAGTTTGGCAGTTTCAATTTGCAATAAAATAAGTTCATTATCTAGTTTGGCAATAACTTGTCCTCTTGAAACATGATCTCCGTCTTTAACCAATAATTCGGTTAGCTTTCCGGAGCCTTCCGAACAAATATTATTTTGATGCATGGCCTCAAAACTGCCTAGATATGAAAATGCACTTTCGAACGTATGCATCTGTGGATGGCTAGTCTCAACCAATACTGCGGCCTGCATATCGTGAATGTAGATTTTCTTTTTTGCCTCCTTGGCGTTTGAAAATAGTTTCGTAATTGTAAGTGCTAGCAAGGCCAATACACCAATTGAAATAAAGATAATTCTTTTCATTTTTTATTATTTGATATTTCCGTTTGATTTTAAATAGTCTAATTCCGCTTGTCGCAATGCCACATATGCGGCAATCACACCAGTTTGCGCTTGTTCAAGAGCTGTTTGTGCTTGTAGTAAATCATTTGTACTTATAAGACCTTCTAAAAATTTCAAATCTGCATTTTGATGGACAGATTGGGCAAGTGCTAATTGTTCCTTAGCCATTTCAAGTGCACTGGCTTTGACTTCGATTAAACGCTTATTTTGATCTATTTGCTGTGCTAATTGCTGCTGAACAAGGTAGCTTTGTAAGTCTAATTGCTCTTGTTTTAATGCATTCATGGCGGCTTTATGGTGTTTATCTAAACCGTCAAATAAATTCCAATCAACACGCAAGCCTACAAATGCACCATCAATCCCTGTTTTAAAATTGGTCTCTGGGTTCATGTTGTAGTTATATTGATAAATCCCATATAAATTAACATTTGGTAGATAGCCCATTTTAATGCCTTTGGCCTCCTCCTCTGCCATGAGTTTTTGTTGTTCGATAAGCTGTAGTGCAAAAAGATTGGCAGCGTTTTTATCTACTAAAAGCGTTTGCTGTACCATCTGATCGCGTTGAAGATTCAAAGAAGCATCTTTATCGATACCAATAAGAATCTTGAGAATTTCTTCAAGCTGAATTTTAGTGGCATCCAAGTTACTTTTTGAATTCTCTAAATTCAGGTGATTGATCCTTAACTTATCGGCTTCTGTTTGAATGAGTAATCCTTCTTTAACCATAAGCTCCAAATTCTTGAGCATTTGATCATTATAGGATAAATTGCTTTGAATAAATTCAATTTGCTCATAAATGCCTTGTAAAATAAAAAAGGTATTGGCAACTTGATATTTTACCTCTTGAATGGTAATGTCCTTTTGAATTTTGACAATCTCACGGTTAATGCGAAGAGCAGCTAGTCCATAATTCACTTGAGAATTAAACAAGATTTGATTAAGTTGAACAGTATTGCCTAAAACATAGGGTACGCCAAATTTAACCTCGGCAAAGGTACCTGGTGCACCACCAAAAAATTGGGCAGGTACCACTTGTCCGGGTATTACAGCATTGTACTTATAATCTGCGACAAAATTTAAAGTGGGCATCCTACTCGAGAGATATGCTGCGCGTTGACTTTCATTTATTGCCACTTCCAACTGTGCACTTCTAATTTGAACATTTGCACTATCTGCCATGCGTAAACAAGTAGCTAAATCAAAAGCTTGCCCCCAATAGACAGGGCTTAATGCGATAAGCATTAAAGCAAAAGTAATCCTGTAATTCATTTTCATATTTTATGATTTTCAACAAATAAATAATCAATTAACATCTCTTTGACATATTCTTTATGGCGCAAAAGATCCTGTTCTAAAGTCTCTTGATCTACACCATGAAATTCTTGGGTTAACTTTTTTGACATGAATGGATAATGCACATTAGACATAAGCAATATTGTCACATTTCTTAAACTGATGTTGCGCATTTCGCCATTAATTTGCGCAGCAGCGATTTGTTCAAAAATTCCTGTTTCAGCTATAGGCTCAAAAAAATGACTCGAAATTGGGATTTCACCTTTCGTTTGATGAATGGCCTGTAAGATGAACATGGGCAATTCGGGGTGGGCCATGAAAAAATCAAACTCTTTTTCAATGAGCAGGGATGTTTTTTCTTTAAGGCTCATGTCAGCACTAAAAACTTCAAGCATAGATTGCAAAAAGTCTGTCATTGCGCCTTGAAAGATGAGCTCAAATAGATTTTCTTTCGATCTAAAATAATAATTGAGCAAAGCCACATTACTACCTACTTCGTTGGCAATGTCGCGTACAGAAGAGCCTTCAAAACCTTTGGTCATGAATACTTTTTTAGCCGCCTGCTTGATCTTTTCTTCTGTTGAATTGTCTCCTTTCAAAATATATCTAGGTAAAAATCGCTGCAAATTTAAACACTCTTTTTAAACAAATGTTTAAAAACGCGAAATAAAATTACTTTTCATTGATAAATTGTCCTTGGATTAGAATATTTCTAAGGCAAAACAATAGAGAAATAGAACATTTTAGCTTATTGACACCTTTCTTTGTAACTTTGTAAAAACGTTCTTTGGGGTCGACATTGGATTTGACAGCGATAGCGGTAGTCAGGTGTCAGCATGCAGAGGCTTGTAGTGCTCCTCTTAAATCTCGTGCTACGAACAATAAATGACAACACGTCATACGCACTTGCTGCTTAATT